>CAXSGJ010000002.1:209063-241901 GCA_964236865.1 uncultured Polyangiaceae bacterium | reverse complement strand
ATCGACCAGCTCACGGTGACTGCACTTTGAACGTGATGCTGCGCCCGAGCAGCGGCCAGGCACATTGAGCGCGGCCAGACCGCTCCAACAGTGGTCTGGGGCCGGCGCACGACGCCGAAGGCTGAGTCGGCGACAGCCACCGAGTGTGACCATCAAGACAGCGGCTTCTGGCGTCGACCGTGGGGCGCTCGTTGGAGCGTTTCCGTTGGTTGCGTGCCGATTGCCTTGCATTCACGTCCGTGACGGGCGAGCAAAATTTTTACGCGACCGCGCACATTGCATGGAGGCGGAATCGTTCTGTCGTCACACGAGCAACCCTCGCGAAACGCGCGAGTGACGTTTGAATCAAACGGTCGGTTCGCACAATCGTTTGCAATCGTTTGCGCTTGCGCGGGGGCTCGTCGCTTCGTATGCCCTAGCGCATGACTTCCAAGCTCGAGAGCGCGCGCCCGTCCGCTCCCTCAGCGGGCCGTCGCCGCCGGACTGCACGCACCTGCTTGGTGTGTATGGACTTGAAGATAGTGCGAGTAAAAGCCGGAAAGGGCCGCAAAGCCGGCACGCAGCCCTGCCCCGCGTGCGCCGCGCACTTGCCGGTCAACGATGCAAAAGCGGAGCGTCTGCTAGACCAGTTGTTACTCGGCGGGAACACGCGGACTGGCTAATGAGCGCGGCCGAGCCCGCCCCGCCTGCTGGAGTGACGCTCCCGCATGCCTCAATCGGGAATGCCGCCGCCACTCAGGTTCACGACGTTACCGGTCATCGCGCTGGCCCGGTCGGAGCACACGAAGGCCGCGGTTTCAGCGAGCTCGGCGAGAGTCGTCAGACGCCTGAGGTGGGTCGTGCTCTCGAGACGCGCCTGAAACTCCGCCAGGGTACAGCCAGCGGACTTTGCGTAACGAGCAAAGTTTGTGCGAATGGTCGCGGTCTCTGGAATCGCATTCGGCATCAAGCACACGGCGCGCACGCCATGCGGCGCGAGTTCGGACGAGAGGCTGCGCGTCAGCGCCACGACCGCCGCGTATGCCGGCGCCGTGCCGCCCACGTTGGCGAATGCCATGCGGCCTGGGGTCCCGGTGACCGTCAGAATGACGCCCGACCGCTTCGCCACCATGCGCCGCGCCGCACTCCGAGCGGTGAGGAAGTTTGCCTGTGAATAGGCCGTGATAGGAAGCGAAAATTGCTCGGCCGCGAGTTCCAACAGTGGCACCTTGTCTGGCAAGGCTTTGGCGACCGAGATGGCGCAAAAGGAGATGTCGATGCCGCCCGCTTGTTCCGCGACGCCGGCGACGTACCTGTCGACGGCCTGTTCATCGAGGGCGTCTACCTGCGCGGCCTCGGCGACTCCGCCATCGCGCACGATGTCTGCCGCGAGCGCTTTCACGGCGGCGAGCTTCCGTCCACTTAGAAAGAGCTTCGCGCCCTCGCGAGCGAATGCGCGCGCAACCGCGCCGCCAATGTCCCCGCCGGCTCCGTAGATGACTGCGGTTTTGTCCTTGAGCATCCTGTTAGTCCTCCTGCGACTTTGTCCACGCTACACACAACACTCAGCTAGGACGACGCGAGCCTCGAAAGATCATCGGCGTTCCGCGAAAAAAATTCCTGTGGCATGTTTTGTTCATGATCAGCGCGGCGAGCGAAGAGCCATTTCGGACCCTATTCGAGCCGCATCGGCGCTCAATCACCCTGCATTGCTACAGGATGCTGGGCTCGCTAGAAGATGCGGAAGAGCTGGTTCAGGAAAGCCTGCTCAGAGCCTGGCAGCGGCAGGACGAGGCTCGATCCAGCAGCGGCGTGCGGGCCTGGCTCTACTCTATCGCGACGAATGCGTGCCTCGACTACCTGCGGAAGGCGCGTCGTCGTCGCGCGTTACCGCACCTCCTCGCCTCGCCTCCGAGCGCGGCGCTGAAGTCTGCGGCGGGCGAGCAACTCTGGATCGAGCCCGCGCCCGACACATTGCTCGACGTGGAAGACGACGCTGCAACGCGCCCGGATGAGCGGGTCTCCGCGCGCGAAAGCATCGGCCTCGCGTTCATTTCCGCATTGCAGTTGTTGCCGCCGAAGCAGCGGGCCGCGCTGCTGCTTGTCGACGTCTTGGGCTGGAAGCCCGACGCTGCCGCCTCGCTCCTCGAAACGACGCTCGTCTCCGTAAATTCTCTCCTTCAACGAGCGCGAAAGAGCGTCCCAGCGCGTCGGGCGAACGTTTCGGAGCCGGATGTATCGGGCTCCGAGGCAGCCCTGCTCCGACGCTTCATCAGCGCGTGGGAAAGCGGGGACGTCGATGCATTCGCGGCGCTACTCACGGACGACGCCCTGTTCTCGATGCCGCCGCAGCCCGAGTGGTTTGCGGGTCGGCACGCCATCCGTCACTTCTTCGCCGGCATCTGGGCGACACTGCCAGGCCAGCGCCGCCTTCTACCACTCAGAGCCAATGGCGGCCCCGCCGTCGCCGTGTACCGTCGGCCGACCACTGCGAATGCATTGTATGAGCCAAACGGAATCGTGCTGATTGCGAGCCGTGGCGAGCGTATTTCGGAAATGACCCGCTTCGGTTCACCACGGCTCTTTCCCTTGTTCGGGCTGCCGTCCCAGCTCGCGGGCGAATGAGTCGTGGCTTGCTGGCTACTTCAGCCAATTCAGTCGCTCGTATGCGCGGCCAAATGAGCCCGACATTTCGATTCGTGAAAGTGCACTCCGGAGTGCACCTCATCGGAATGGCTGGCTCCGTCGCGGCGCCCACGTCCACATGCTGCTTGAATACCGTGTCCGCCATCTGATTGCACGCGCCGTCGAACGCCCCAAACCAATCTGAGGCTGCCGGCGGCGGACGATGAAGCGAGCATGCGCAGATCTGCGCAGACGCTCGAACTCGCCCGCGCCGGCTACGAACGGGGGACGACGAAGGCAGTGTGCATCATGAATCGCAGGCTTGCCGCGGGCCATCGATCATGACGCCGAGGCGTTTGCCGACGCGTGCTGAATTCCAAAATCTACAACGGCTTGTGTACTCGTGCAGGAAGCCCAACGCGCACTCGCGAAAGGACTCGCCGGCATCACGCCAGCGCACGCGCGTACACTGCTCGGCGCGATCGGTCGCTGGAAATTGCCTGTCATGCTCGGCCGTGAAGTCGCTCCGGCACAATTCGCAATTGATGTCGACGGACTCGACTTGCACTGGGGCGCAGGCTCACTCGGCGTTGTCTGGTCTAACTCGAAGGGCACCATAACCACTGCTCCGATGACTTCGACCGCGATGAGTCCCATGGCGAAGGCGGCGAGCAATGTCCACAATCTCGAAGTAATAGACGTCGGCTTGAGCGCCAGTGAGATAAGGGAGCGAGCCCGACCCGCCTATACAAAGTCTGATCTTGAACCGTTGCGAGCCAAACGTGGCGGGCGGCTTGGCGATGGGTTTCGGCGGCTGAAACCCAAAGACGTAACTCCACGGCGCGCCCGTATCCGTCGTCGTTCTTGTTCCCGCCTAAGCTCTCGCTCTCACCCTTGGCGCTTTCGACGTTGAACTCCGCTTGTCCCAAACGTGACCGAATGTGGGTTTTGATCGCCTCGCACCGCTGGAACGGAAGCCGCTGATTAAACGTCGTGTCACCTAGTCGGCTCGCGTATCCAACAATGTCGATCCACGGCGCGACTTTCGTCTTGACAAGAGGCTCCAAGGTGCGCGCTCTCCAACTGCTACCGATCGGTTGCCCTGATGGTCAAGGACCTACTGCCAACGCCAGCGGCCATCGGCGCGCTCGCCGCGAACGGGGGCAGTGCGGGGGCACTACGCCCATGACCCGCCACAAGTTACCGGCGTTTATCAACGGTACGTCGACCACTTTCGCACCCTGTTTAGCGTACGGAACAGTGTAGCGCCCCCAGCAAGAATCGAACTTGCGACCTTGGCTTTAGGAAAGCCCTGCTCTATCCAACTGAGCTACGGGGGCGGCGTGTTCGGCGGAGGCTGTCACGTTCGGGAGCAGTGCTCAAGGTGAGCAAAGAGCGGCCCTTTGAAATATTGTTCGTTCGAATGGAGGCTAGGCGTTGCGCTCGGTGATGGCTGGGCGCGGGCGGCGGATCAGTGGCCAGAGGGAGGCGAGGGAGGAGGCGGCGATCAGGGGGAGGGTTGCGATGGTCATGCCGCGGATGTAAGGGGCGCTGCCTTGGGCGGCGTTTTGGGCTAGCGCGGTGCCGATGAGGCCAGCGCTGGGTCCGAGCGCATAGCCTAGGCCGATCAGGGCTTCGTGCGCGCCGCCAGCATCGACGGAGGCATTTTGTACGACTTGGGCGTAGTAGAGGGCGGCGGTGTAGAGGAAGCCGGCGGCGGCGCCGAAGAGGAGTTCGCCGGGGATGACGGAGGCGACGCTCGGGCCGAAGAGCACGAGCGCAAAGCCCAAGGGCAGCGCCGCGATGGCGAGCAGCAGCGGGAGTTTGCGGCCATGCCAGCCGCTGTAGGCGAAGAGTGCGACGAAGCACGTCAGGCGCGCGACGTCGAGTAGGCTGCTGGCCCGCGCGGCGGCGGCCGTGTTGAAGCCGATGCGTTTCATGATCTCCGGCATGAGAGGCGCCAGCACGTAGAGCAGGGTGTAACTGCCGAGCATCGCGAAGCGCGCGCAGAGTAGCAGCGGGCGATAGCGCTGTAAGGTGAGCGCGTCGGGCCGATCGACGTGGCCCTCGGCGAGGTGCGCCGGACGCGCTGGGAAGTTGGAACTGAGCCTCGCAATCACGGCATACAACGCAGCGGCGACCACGAATAACAGCCGCGGTGTCCCCGAGGCGATGAGCGGCCCAGCGACGGCGAGTGACGCGGGCACGGACAGCGCCCAACTGATGTTGTAACGGCTGAGTGCGCGTCCCAGGCTGCGCGGCGCCTCTCCCGCGCTCATGTAGCTCTCGAAGATGGGCCACATGGCGCCTTGGATCATGGCGATGACGGCAAACGCCACGACGAACACGAGCGCGCCCCCCAAGCAGGCCAAGATGACGTGCGCCGCAGCCAAGGCTAACAACACGGCCAGGAGGGTACGGCGTTCGCCGAAGCGCGTAGCGAGGGGGTGGCTGGAGGTGGCGCCGGCGATGTAGGTGATGCCCACGAGCAACGCCAGCCATAGGTTTTGCGCTTGGCTGAAGCCATACACGTCGTGCGTGAAAAAGTACGCGCCGCGTTGCAACAACGTGGCACTGAAGCTCGTCACAAAGACGTTGATCAGAATCTGCCGCTTGTGCGTCACGCCGCGGATCCCCGGTACGGCTTGGGCAGGGCCAGCAGCGAGGCCCAAACCAGTACACCGGTCGCCACGAATAATATGGGGTAGCCGTGGGCCTTGGCGAGCACGCCGAGCCCCATAACCCAGAGCGCGAAGCCCGCGTTGAAGGCGCCCAAGAAGTAGGTCATTACGGCCCCGCGGCGCGCGCTTGTGACGCCTTCCATCGCGAGCGCGTTGAGTGCGGGGTACAGCAGACCGTGCGCCAAACCGAAACCAGCCCCCGCTGCGAAGAGTAAGTTGGGACGCAGTAGGCTCGTCATGCAGGCGACCAGCCCGTACAGCACGAGCGCGGCGAAGGCAATTGGGCGACGCCCCAACGTGTCGGCGAGCGAGCCCAAAAACAAGCGCACGAAGAGCGCGCACAGCGTGTAGCCGATGAAAAAGCCGCTCACGATGCGTGCGCCGAGCGACAGCGCGAAGGGCAATGTGAACGTGAACATCACACCGAATGCGGCTCCCGCGGCCGCGCTACACACGAAGGAGCCCGCGCGTCGCGGTTCGAGAACGATGCTCAGTGCGCCGCTCGACACGGAGCTCTCCTGCATCGGAAAGGCGCGGGTTCGCGGTTCTTGGATTGCAAGCGAGAGCGCCGCAGCGACCAGCGCGGCTCCACCCGCGAGCCAAAACACGAACGCCCAGCCCTGGTGGTCAGCGATGTATTCGCCCACTGCGGGCGCTAGTGCATTGGCGACCATGCCGGCCGCGCCGCATAGGCCGATGGCTTGACTAAGCTTTTGGGCGGGCGCGAGCGACGCGGCGAGCGTAACGACGGCATTGAAGACGAGCGCGTAAGAAATTCCGTGCACGGCGCGCAACGCATACAGAAGCGGCGTGATGGCGTGTAACGAAGAAAAGGCCGCGGCGCTCATCGCGTTGACGAGTGAGCCGACGGTGATGATCGCGCGTAGCGAGCCGCGATCGATGGCGGTCCCAATGAAGGGCACGGCGAGCACACCGGCGAGGAGCGCTGTGCCCGCCACCGCGCCGATCACGTCGGCGGAGGCGTGAAATTCGCGCGACAGGTACTTGGGCAGAAGAAAAAAGCTCGAGTAGGACCAGCCGAAGCAGAATTGAATGCTCAGGGCCAGCAGGAACGGCTTGCTGAGCAGCTCTTCTGGATCGGGCGCGCCAAGACTAGTGCTAACGGGCTCGAGCGGCCGGCTCGGGGCGGGGCGGACGGACATGGGTCGATGCTTTCGACCCTCCCTGGTCACGCGCCGGGGGCGTTTCACCATGCACCCTCCGCCTGACTCGGGAGGGTGGTACGGATTAACTTAGATCAGCCGCGCGCACCCTCGCCCCAAATAACCGCATGACGCTTCAGGTTATTGAGGGCGCAGTGACTCACGACGACAGGAGTTTATCGCGCTCCTGTGCGCGCCGTCAACCACGCGCGCCGTCAACCATGCGCGCGGTGAAAACCCGTGCACCGGAAGCTCGTCAGTCGAGCCTGTCGAGCTTGTACTTTTCACTCGGGCGCTGGTCGCTAGCGGCCACCATGCCGTCGCGCAACATGGCGAGCAGCAATCGGAGCGTGTCGCGCCGCGGAAGTGGCGATAAGTCCAACACTTCTTCCACGGTAATGCCGCCATCCAGACGGGAAAGTAAGAAGGCTTGCTCGGGCGAGACCCGCGCGTCCTGACTCGACGGAACGCCCAGCACCGTGAGCTCCTGGCTCAGCGGACCAATGCGGGTCTCGAAGATGTGATCGATCAGCATCTCCTCAGCGTCCACCAAGCGGCGCGCTTCGACCGTGTCGAAGCCGTCCGCCACACGCAGCGCCGATTCGGCATAGGAAACGGCGAGATTGAGATCCCCCAAGCCGAGCGCCTGGCGAGCGTGGTCGAGGGCCTCGGGGATGTCGTTCAGTGTGGCGTGGCCGTTCAGAGTCGAAGCATTGCCGAGCTTCTCCGCGGCGCGGCGATGCGAGCCCGTTTCGAAGCGCTCGCTGCGCGGCTCTCCGACGATGCGCTGCCCGCTGGGGACGGGCGCGGAGAGTGGAGCCGGCATGGTGCGGGCATTGCCCAGCGCCGAATCGGGCTCAGCCAGCTCGCACGCGGACGAGAACGCGAGCGCGAAATCCAAAACGTGCGCGTAGCGCGCGTTCAAATCCTTGGCCAAGCCGCGCTTCAGGACGAGACCAACGCTCGCGGGCACGTGCGGCGCGAAGCGTTCAACCGGCGGCGCCTCGACGGACACCACCTGGCGAAGCACTTCCATCAGGTCCGTGCCCGGAAAGGGGGTCTGGCCCGCCAGCATTTCGAACGCGATGACGGCGAGCGCGTATTGGTCACCGCGGTGGTCGACGCTGGCGGTTTTGCCCAAGGCCTGCTCCGGAGCCATGTAATCGGGAGTGCCCAGAACGTCGAACTCCCCGGTCAACGCGTGGCCCACGCCCACGCGCTTTGAGATACCGAAGTCCAACAACTTGACTAAGAGGCCCTGCCCCGACATTTCGGTCAGAAAAATATTGGCAGGCTTCAGATCGCGATGAACGATGGAGGCTTGGTGAGCGGCAAACAGCCCGGATGCTACTTGCTGAGCGATGCGCGCGGCATCGACGATCGGCAGGCAGCCCTCCCGCTCCAGGCGGTCGGACAAGCTCTCGCCCTTCAGCAATTCCATGACGATGTACGGCTCGCCCTGCTCGGTAGTATCGAAATCGAGGATCCGAACGATGTTCGGATGCTCGAGTTGGCTGATGATTTCCGCCTCGCGATTGAAGCGAGCCAACGCCTGCGCGTCGGAAGCGAGGTGGCGAGCCAGGACCTTGACCGCCACGCGGCGCCGCAGGCGGACGTGCTCCGCCTCGAACACCAGCCCCATGCCTCCTTGGTCCAGGACCGAAAGCACGCGGTAGGTACCCCGCAAGGTCTCGCCGATGAGCAGGTGCTCTTCAGCGGTGATGGCCGGCACCGACGTCATTTCATCCCGATTTGGCCGCGGAAGGCTAGCGCGGCTCCGCCTCAGAGTCGAGCGTCGGTCACTGCGCAAGTGTCTAGCACTCCGCAAGCCCGTGGTCCGAGGCTCGCAAGTGGCGGCCGCCCCGCGGGGCATCGCGTCGACAATGGGGAGCGCGATCGGTACCTTCCGTTTCCAAGCGATGCCAAACCCGAACCAGAACGCGAGCCGTCCGCCTCCGCCGCTCGAGCCGCGCTCGAGCCTACCTCCGCCAGTCCCCGAGCGCCCCGGGTATCGCGGTTGGATTTTGCTGGGTCTGATGCTCGCAGGCTTTGGTTTGTATAAGCACTTTGCGAGTGACAACGACTCGCAGCCGGCCATTGCGTACACGACTTTTTACCAACAATTGGGCGAGGGGAAGATTGCTGCTGTCACACTCCGCGGCCTGGACGTGACGGGAAAGTTCAAGACGCCCAGCGACGTGGAAGGACGGAAGCTCAGTACCTTTCGAAGCATGGTGCCGGCTCAAGAAGACCGGGATCTCCTCCCCCTCCTGCGCGATAAAGGAGTGAAGGTCGACGTGCGTAGCGAGGAGCAACCCGTACTGTTGCAAATCGTCGGCAGCCTGCTCCCCGTCTTCCTGATCGCGGGCGTGTGGCTTTGGATCTCTCGGCGCGCGCAATCGATGATGGGCCCGGGTGGCCCGCTCGGGAACATGCTGAAGGGCCGTTCGCGTCGCTTCGAGAAGGAAGCCGAGGTCAGCGTCAAGTTCGACGACGTCGCCGGCCTGAAGTCAGCAAAGCAGGATTTGCGCGAGATCGTGGACTTTTTGCGCGAGCCAACCCGTTTCCGACGCTTGGGTGGCAAGGTGCCACGCGGGGTGCTCCTGGTGGGTCCGCCGGGTACGGGCAAGACCCTCTTGGCGCGGGCCGTCGCCGGCGAAGCGGGCGTGCCATTCTTTTCGATCAACGGCTCGGAGTTCATCGAGCTGTTCGTGGGCGTCGGCGCTTCTCGCGTGCGAGAGCTGTTCGCGGAAGCCAAGCGCGTGTCACCCGCGATCATTTTCATCGACGAGATAGACGCGGTCGGGCGCTCCCGTGGCACGGGCATGGGCGGCGGCAATGACGAGCGTGAACAGACACTCAACCAATTGTTATCCGAGATGGACGGCTTCAGCAGAAATGATCTCACCATCATTTTAGCGGCCACGAATCGCCCAGACGTGCTCGACGCCGCGCTCCTCCGTCCGGGCCGCTTCGATCGCCGGGTCTTGATCGACCGACCGGAGCTGGCTGCGCGCCGCGCCATTCTGGGCGTCCACACTCGCGACAAGCCGCTGGCAACGGACGTGGATCTGCAGTCGCAGGCCGCTAACACGCCCGGGTTTTCCGGCGCGGATCTGGCCAATTTGGTCAATGAGGCCGCGCTTACCGCCACCCGGCGCGGCGCCGAGGCGATCGAAGACTCCGACTTTCGCGCCGCCTACGACAAGATCGTGCTCGGCGATCCACGCGAGACCAAGCTCGACCCGTTCGAGAAAAAGCGCGTCGCCGTGCACGAGGCCGGGCACACGGTCGTTGCGCACTTTGCCCCCAACGCCGAGCCGCCGGAACGTGTCACGATCATCCCGCGGGGCATGGCGCTCGGTGTGACGCAATCAGCGCCGGGCGGCGAGCAGCACTTGCTGACACGGCCCCAAGCGGTGGACCGCTTGCACGTGATGCTCGGCGGTTTCGCCGCCGAGCGCGTGCTCCTCGGCGAGGTGTCCTCTGGCGCCGAGAATGATTTGAAACGCGCGACCGAGTTGGCCTTTAAGATGGTCGCTCATTGGGGCATGAGCGACAAAATCGGCCCCGTCTACCACGAGCATCGAACCGAGCATCCGTTCCTCGGACAGATGTTGGCCACCGAAGGCGGCACCAGCGACGCCACGGTGCATCAGATCGAGGAAGAGACGCGGAGCATTCTGCACGGCGCGTTACAAGGCGCGGAGAGCGCAGTGCGGGAGCGACGGAGCGAGCTGGAAGCCTTGGTCGGATTTTTACTCGAGCACGAAAGCGTGGATAAAGCCGAACTCACGCGCTTGCTCGGTCCAGCGGCGCCTAGGCCGAAAGCGGAAGCCGCGGAGTAGCCCATGCCCGGCTATTGGCTGGTGAAGAGCGAGCCTTCCACTTACTCGTGGCAGAAGCTCATGACTGAGAAGAGAGCGGTCTGGGACGGCGTTCGAAACTTCGAAGCCCGCAACAATCTACGCGTCATGAAGAAGGGCGATCTGGTCCTCTTCTACCACTCGAACGAAGGCAAAGAGGTCGTAGGCATCGCCCGCGTCGACAGGGAGGCCTACGCCGACCCAACGGCCAATGAGGGCGATTGGTCCGCCGTCGAGATCACACCGAAGAAAGCATTGCAGATGCCCGTCTCCCTCGCGCAGTGCAAGTCAGACCCGCAGCTGGCAGACTTCGCGCTCGTCAAGAAGCCGCGCATCTCGGTGGTGCCGGCGACGCCGTCAGAGTTTGCGCGCGTGCTCGTGCTCGGCAACACCAAGCTCTAGCGAGCGCGACGCCACGTTCGAGCGACTTACTCGGCTTTCGGCTCGCGCGAGTCTTTGATGTCGATCAAGGTCGAGACCGCTTCAATCTCGCGCTTGGTTTGGATTTCGCGCTGACGCAACACCTTCAGCTGGGCCTCGAGCTTGCGCAGCTCACCCTCGGCCTCACGCAAGCCTTCTTTGAGCCTGTCGCGCTCGGACTTCAGAACTTCGAGATCGATCGCCACGCTGTGCCTCCAGGAAACTGGAGCTGTCCGTAGCAGAGTCAGTCGCTCGCGACTACTCGGTTACGCCCAGCCTGTTTGGCGGCATACAGGCGACGGTCGGCCACCGCGATGACTTCCTCGGACGTGGGAGCGGTACAGCACGACAAGGCCGCACAGCCGGCGCTCAGCGTCATCGGGATCTTCTGGCCGTCGTAGACGGCGTGGTGGGTCGACAACGCATCACGCAGGCGCTCGGCGAGCTGACTCGAACCGCGCGTGGACGCGCCCCGAAGGATTACCGCGAACTCCTCGCCGCCAAAGCGCGCGAACACGTCCTCGGTCCGCAGCATGCGCGTGGCGATCGCACCCAAGTGGCGGAGCACTTCATCCCCGGCCGGATGGCCATACGTGTCGTTGACCTTTTTGAAATGATCGAGGTCCATGAGGATCAGGCCGCAGTCGGTCGCGTGTCGCACCGCAAAGGCGATCTCGGCGCGCAGCCGGTCGTCGAAGTGACGGCGGTTGTACGAACCCGTGAGCGCGTCGCGCGTGCTCGACTCGTACAGCTTACGTAGTAAGCCTTCTTGACGCGCGTCGGTAAGGGCGAAGCGAAATGCGACGCGCGCGCCGAGCTGCACCCAATCATCGTCTTTGATGATCGAGCGCGTGATGCGCTTGCCCTGAATGAAGGTGCCATTTCGCGAACCCAGATCTTCGACGTAGTAGTCGTCACCTTCGCACACGAGGCGGGCGTGGAAGCGGCTGATGCTGTCATCGTCTACCGGCAAACGATTCGTGGCGTGACGACCGATCGAAAAGGGCGGTGAGGCGACGCTCACGACTTGCCCTGCGCCCACGCCGTCCATGCGCAGCAGCATGGCTCGATCGCGGCGCGTGGGCTGCGGGACCGGGCTCACGCCAAAGTCGGTGCTGCGCATCGACAAGTCCATCGTTCGCTCTTCTTGGAATCCCGGCCCGTCTTCGTCCGAGACGGAGTGCAAACGCATGCGGGGAGCGTCCGCGCTGCGCGGCTCTGCGGCTTGCGGGCGGGGCGTCGGGGGGGCCGGCTGCTCGCTCGGCAGCCCGGCGTACTTCACCATTTGACCTCAGGAAACGGCCTTCCCGGTTTCGCAAAGAGAAAGCCTTGCAGAAGATCGCAGTCGAGCTCGATCAGGGTGTCGCGCTCTTCGACCGTCTCCACGCCTTCAGCCACGACGGTCATACCCATGTCCTGCGACAGCGCGGTCATCGAGCGAATGACTTTTTGTTTGGTGGAGTTTTTGTGTACGTCGCGCACCAGCGACATATCGAGCTTCACTATCTCGGGCTCGAGCAAGGTGAAGCTGGTCAGGCCCGCGTAGCCTGCACCAAGGTCGTCCACCGCGATGCGAAAGCCCATTTCACGCAGCGCGGCGACGCGAGCGCGCACGTCTTTGACTTCGTCGAGTGACGAGCGCTCGGTGACCTCCAGGACCACGCGGTGCGCAATCTGCGAAAGCGGTGAATCTGGCGCAGACAGCCAAGGGTCGACCAAATCAGTCACGTGCAAATTCACGAACAGCATCTCGGTCGCGCCGACCATCGGCGCCGCCGCCAAATCGCGGATGGATCGTCCGAGTGCATCCAAGCGACCCAAGCGTGTCGCCGCGTCGAGCACCGCGCCCGGGTGGGGCAAGCTCGGCTCGTTGCTACGAAGCAACGCCTCGTAGCCGTAAATTTTCTTACGCCGAAAGTCGATGATGGGCTGATAAGCCATCCATAGCGACTGCATGGAGCGATCGAAGCTGGCCTCCAGGCCCGCGCGATCGGCCCCCAGCGCGCCCGCGTGTCCCAGAAGCTCGGCGGCCTGCTGCTTGACCCGAGCCATGCGATGCATGCTCACCGCTTTACTCACCGCGCGCACCAAGGCGTCGCCCTCGACCGGCTTGGTCAAGTATTGGAAAGCGCCATATTCCAGCGCTTGCACGGCGGTGCTCACGGCCGGCTCGCCCGTCACCAGCACGACCGGCACGTGCAGGTCGTGCTCGCGCACTTCGCGAAGCAACTGGATACCGTCCATGCCCGGCATCTTGATGTCACTCACGATGACGTCGAACGAGCGACCGTTCAGCGAGCGCGCGGCGTCGGCACCGTTACTAGCGGAGGTCACGCTATAGCCGTGGCTGCGCAGGAGACGCACGACGCCGCGCAGCACGTCCGGGTCATCGTCGACGACGAGCACGGACGCTTTCACATTTCCGTCCGATCGCTCTCCGGACTCCGGCTCCGAAGAGCTGACCGGCATGACCGCAGAAGACGCGTCCCTAAGAGCACTATTCGGTGGGGCTCCCGAGGGCTGCGCCGACTCGGCTTGCGTCAGCGACACGACCATGCCCCATACAACGGCCGCCCAAGAAGTGGCTAAAGGGGGAGCGGGAGCTTTCCGGAGGCCCCTTTAAACTTAGATTACTCGACAAAAAGCCGTGCTCACGGCCTGAGAGCGCGGCAAAGGCGTGGCGCATTGGGGTCTCGTTTCGAGAACCGGGAAGGCCCCGGGCCCCGACTATTCCTCGCCGGTGTCCTGCGCTACCAGTAGCTGGCCCGAACGGCCGACCGTGAAGTAATGACGACGAACCTTGCGGCGCTTAGTAGGCGCGCCACGCGTCAGGTACTCGAGAGGACTTTCACGCGCGTAGCTGCTCGGACGGGACTCGACGCGCATCAAGCGCGCGCCGCGCGGTAAGTCGAGCTCAGTGCGCGATTGCCAAACGGTGCCCGCGCTCGCGTCGAGCCGCTCTCGACGCGTGAACCCATGCGTCGTTCAAACGCACGAACCAATTCACCTGCGCCGTGCCGCGATCCACGATGCGCTCTTCGTCGATGACCTCGACGATGTGCCGCACGTCATTCACTCCCAGAAGCGCCGCCCCGAGCGCGCGTTGCTCAGCATTTCGGTCATGCCGTGCGACAGCTCGCTGGGCAGCTCACTCTCCGCAAACACGCGCACGTCCAAGATCTCGAGCGGATTGTCCGGCGCTTGGCTCGGAGGCGCGACGGTCGCCTCCACGAGCACTGTGACGGCATGAAAGCGCGGATCTCGCTCCGACTTGGAGTACACGCCGATGACCTCCCCGAGCGAGACCAAGCGGGTGCCCACCTCTTCGTGCAGCTCGCGTTCAATAGCGGTTCGCAGGGTCTCTCCCCATTCCAGCGTGCCGCCGGGCAGCGCCCACTGACCGGTGTCGGAGCGCCGGATCAGCACATAGCGGCCGTCCGGCGTTCGAGCGAGCGCCGCGATGCCGACCACCGGGCGCCGTAACAGGTGACGAGCGACCTCTTTGGTCAGCTTCCATAGCCCGCTTGGAATCCGCACGCGGCCGAGCATGCCTCCTTCCCGTGTGCGTGTCGCGTCGAAATCGTGCTAGGCCCGGGCCCGGCGGATGATGCGAAAGCCCGTTCTATTTCTGGCTTTGCTTGGCCTGGGCTGCGGAAAACACCTCGAGCCCCCCGGTGCGACGCTTTCGACGTCCGTGCCGTCGGGACGCGCCGCGAATGCGGTCTCTCTGGCGCGCGTGCTCGGGTCGCAGGTGCCATCGATCGGCGCGCCTGCTCCGGGCCTGCCCGCCGATGGTCCAAGCGTGGGCTCCATGGACGACAATCTGCCCTTCACGCCGAACGGCACGCGCGTCGCCAGCGTGGCATGGCGGACCTGGATCTATACTGACACTGGCAAGCAGCGCACTCGCTACGGATACTTGCGTGCGGGCGCAGTGGTAGACGCGCGCGGGCCCGGCATCGTGAACGACGGCTGCGAGGGCGGCTGGTATCGCGTAAACCCCCGCGGTTTCGTCTGCATCGGTCTGGGCGCTTCGCTGAAGCTCGATGACCCGGTGGCGCTGGCGTCCGTCAATCGCCCAATCCGCGGACAGAGCGCGCCGTACCTATACGCGCTATCGAACGAGACGCCGCCACTCCTCTATTTCAAGCTGCCGAGCAAGGCGCAGATGGACCAAAGCGAAGGCTATGACGTGTCTGGGCGGGCGGCGAACTTCCGGGAACGCCTACGCGCCTCCGGCGCACGGAGCCAATTTGCATCGCTCGCTGGGCCGCCCGATTTTCTCGCCCAAGGTCAGAAGCTCGACAAGCCGTACGGCGTCAAGTCGCCCTTACGCTACTTGGTGCACGCCGGGCCCGCCAGCGTGGACAGCGGCTTTGCCATCGCCAAGACGTTCCTCTGGCAAGAGCGCGCGTTTGGGCTGACCACTGAGCTCGACGTGATCGCGCTCGACCGCGTCAAGTTGGTCGAGCCGAGCGCATTTCATGGCGTGGAATTGCTAGCGGGTGAACCGTTGCCGGTGGCGTTCGTGAAGGACCGACAGGTCCCCAAGTACGGCCCAGGCCCGCAGGGAATACCCGTAGGGATTGGCTCGTTCGCCTTTCGCGAAGGCTTGAAGCTGCGAGACGGGAAGCGCCGAGCGGGCGGCCTCCTCGAAACACGCGCGGATACCTTCGCGCCGGAGGCAAGCTTACGAATTTTGCCAGCGCGGGATTCGTATCCGAGCTTCGCAACCGGAGATCGCAAATGGCTCGACGTCTCGATTCGTCAACAAACTCTGGTTGCCTACGTGGGGACGAGGCCGGTGTACGCGACCCTGGTCAGCACCGGGCGCGGCGGCATGGGTGACCCGGAGAAGGTGCTCGCCACGGTGCGGGGGACCTTCATGATCTACCAGAAGGAAGTCAGCAGCACGATGGACGGCGACGACGATCGCAGCGACTCTTTTAATCTGCGGGACGTGCCGTTCGTCCAGTACTTTCACAAAGGCTACGCGCTTCACGGCACCTATTGGCACGATGACTTCGGGAAGGTACGGAGCCATGGCTGCGTGAATTTGGCGCCGATCGACGCCGCGTGGCTGTTCGAGTGGACCGACCCGTCCGTCCCTGCGGATTGGCACGGAGCGGTCAACAAGGATCGCGGCACGGTCGTTTACATTCACGCCTGACCCAGCCAACGCTCTAAACTTTCACCCGACCGTGCCGTCTTGCCAGGCGGCAGAGGTCTCGGGCATCGTGCAAAGCTGAGTCATGGCGTCACCAATCATCGATTTGCTGAAGCGAACGCTCTCGGTCGGCGGGAGCGAGGTCCGGCTGATCCCGGGCCGACGCACCGTCGTGGTCACCTCGCAAGGCGAAAACGAAGTTCGGGGTGATGTGCAGACGACGGAGCGCGTCCAGCAAATGATCGATCCGGTGATGTCACCGGAAGCGCGCCGTAGCCTGAGCTCTGGCTATGCCGAGTGGGAGTTTCAGCTCGAGGACAAGGGCCCTGCACGCGGGCGCGCGGAGATGAAGGGCGGACAGCTATCGGCTTCCTTCTTCCTCGACCTTTGCGACAACAACGGCGTCAAACAACGCGGCCTGCCGGGGACGCCCTTCGGCGGCATCGGCACACCGAATATTATCGAAGCCAATATCGAGCCTGCGCCGTCCATGCCCAGCCCTAGCCGCTCCTTTTCGGAGTCGCGCCCGAGCATGCCCGCCATCGCCGGCGGGGCCACGGCTGAGATCGACCGGCTACTGAGCAAATTGGTCGAAAGCAAAGGCTCTGATCTACACCTATCGATCAGTGCGCCGCCGATGATCCGCAAGGACGGGGAGATGCAGCAGCTGCCCGGCCTCACCGTGCTCACCTCCGAGAGCATGGAGCGCATGGTCATGCCGATCGTGCCGGTCCGAAACCGCGAGGAGTTCGCACGCACTCACGACACGGACTTTGCCTACGAGCTGCCAGGCATTTGCCGCTTTCGCGCCAACTTGTTCGTCGATTTGAAGGGGGTTGGCGCGGTATTCCGGGTCATTCCCAGCAAAATTCTGTCGGTCGACGAGCTCGGTATACCGAAAGAGGTTCTTTCGCTGTGCCACCTGCCAAAAGGTCTAGTCCTGGTCACCGGCCCCACCGGCTCGGGCAAGAGCACGACTCTCGCCGCGTTGATCGACTACATCAACCGCACGCGCAGCGATCACATCATCACCATCGAAGATCCGGTGGAGTTCGTACATCCGAACAAGAAATGCCTGATCAATCAGCGTCAAGTCGGCGAGCATACCGATTCATTCAAAAAGGCGCTGCGCGCCGCGTTGCGTGAGGATCCAGACATCGTCTTGCTGGGCGAGATGCGCGACTTGGAGACGATCGCGATCGCCCTGGAGACCGCCGAGACGGGTCATTTGGTATTCGGCACGCTGCACACGTCCTCCGCGCCCGCGACGATCGACCGCATCATCGATCAGTATCCACCCGAGCAGCAGAATCAAATCCGCGTGATGCTCGCCAACAGCCTGAAGGGCGTGATGGCCCAGATGCTCTGTAAAAAAATCGGTGGGGGGCGCGCGGCCGCATGGGAGATCATGTTCGGCGTGCCGGCCATCTCGAATCTGATCCGCGAACAGAAAATTTTTCAGATCCCTTCGATCATGCAAACCGGGCGCAAGCTGGGTATGGCGTTGATGAACGATAGCCTGTTTCGGCTGGTAAAAGACGGCCTCGTCGCGCCCGAGGAGGCGCTGGCGAAGGCCAATGACAAGGCGGGCCTACTCCAGATGTATCAGGCCGCGAACATCGCCATGCCAGCCGCCAAGGCGGACCTATAGCGGTCGCGAACGGTCGACTCGCCGGTTGTCTCGCGACTCGAGCGCGCGTCGCCCGGGCGCCCCGCGCAGGCCTCGGGTCATCGGGGCAATAAGTCGGACCGGTCGGCGAAGGCCTCGAACGCGACGGGGCTCGTCCCGCCGACGCTGATCTCGCCGCCGACGACTCTGCCGCTGCTGGCGGCGAGGTCGGGAGCCATTGAGAGCGTCGCTTCAGCGAGCACGTTCGGCGGAGCGCCAGAAGGATTTTCGTCGAGCAAAGCGGAGTCGAGCCCGCGGATGCGGAGCGCGAGATCCTTTTTGACCTCTTTGCTGGCATTGAACACGCAGGCACGCGCCGACCGGACATCGCCAGATCCCGTCACTTCGAGCGAGCAGACTTTCACGTCGGAGGCGGCTTGGAGCAAGCGGTCCAGATACGGCGCTTCATCCTCTCGCAAAGCCTCACGTAGCTCCAAAATCGCGTCTTTGGCGCGCGGATCGCCAAAATACGTGAGCAGCATCGCGCCGTGCATCCGCACGGGACGATTGCGGGCGTGCAAGAGTTCGGCGAGTAGGTTGGTCGGCGCCGCATTCTCACCGTCCCGGCCGACATTTCCGTTCAGCTCATGGTGGACCTCGAACTCCGAGCCACGGGCTTCCACGTCCCACTTGACGGCTTGGCCGGGCGCGAGCGGACCCTCGAAAAAGAGCGGACGCGTAGCGGTCGAATAACGCTTCGAAGAAGGCGGCGGATCGCGCTCGAAGGCCTCGACCAAGAGCGCAACGTCCTTCAACGTTTGATTCGAATTATTGATGATGCCGATGCCGAGCTCCAAGTAGTTCTTGTCTTTGCGCTCGTCTTCTTCCCGCCCGCGACGCACGTGCTGAGACAGCGTGACCACGCTGAGGGCGGGGATGGCGTCCTGCCAGAGTAAAGAATCGGATCGCCCGCAGCGGCAAACCGCGGCTTCTGGAGCGGGGGCCGGCGCGGGCGGCGGGTCATGCGGCGTGGGCCGGGGCAGTGCCTGCGCCACGCTCGGCGTTGGCCCCGAGCGCCCCCGCTCGCCGGTCCCCACCGGCATGGTGTCGGTCGCGCGCGGAAGGTGAGAGGCGAGCTCGTGAGCGGGGTCGGACGTGAGTAGCCAGCGCACCATGAGCACGAAGGCCAACGTCAATGCGGTTAGGCTGATCACGATGGCCGCGGTAGTACGCGGCAAAAACCCTTGAAATACGGCGATGGTCGGCGCCTTGGGCGCGACGCTCGGCGGCGCGCCTTTGGACCGAAGCAAGCTCGGAACGAAGCCCGACAGCTCCGCCAAGAAGGCCTCACGCGCCATCGAGCCTTCGATCCCGCCACTCTTCAACAACTGGTCGGCAAAGAAGCCGAGCGCGCACAAGGCGATTGCTGTCGTCACGGCGATGCCGAGCGCGCTCGCCGCACTGGTGCCCGGCGCCAGACGAAACGCTGCGGCGCTCGCAATCAGGGCGCCACTCGAGGCAGCTCCCACCGTAGTTAGGCGCACCAAAAAGCGTCGCCGATACAGCTTGTGATGATGGGCCGTATTGCCGGTCGAGAAGTTGACCAGGCACAAGCGGTTCAGCGGCGTCAATTTGGCATCGAAGGCCATGAACACCTGCTCGCCGTCCGCGGATGCCTCGCCAAGCTGATCCCATGGAACGAAGAGCTTCTCGCCTTGGCTCTGATGCGCCGGCACGTAACCCTGGGTGAAACTCGACGCCTGCAAGTAAAGCAAGGACAGACCCGCGGGTGCGCACTCGAGCTCCACGGTTCCCACCGCGTTGCTTCGCTCGCTGGCCATGGCGATCGCTCGGAACCTCACGCACGGCGAGTGTAGTCCCGAGCCGTGAAGGTAAGAAAACTTGCGTCGGTGCCCGGTTGGTTGTCGGGCTTTTCACTCAGTGAGCACTGCTGGGCACGCTCAAGGCATCCCGGATCTGTGCGGATCACCCGGATCGGCGCCGAGGCGTCGAGTTAAGTCGCCACGCGGTCCGCGAAGGCGGTGAAGCGTCCTTCGATCAGCGCCAAGTCGTAGTCGAGCGTGGCCACGTGATACGAGCGTTCGAGCGGAAGCTCGGTGATGTCGGTGCTGCCCAGCGAGCGCAAAATGGCCATCGAATTTTCGGGCGGCACGCTGTGATCCGCACGCGAGTAGCTGACGAACATGGGACACGTGACCTTCGGCAGCTGCCCACGCAGGCGCGGGAACTCTCGCACCAGCGAATTGCCTGCCTTGGCGGGGACCCAGTCGTACGCGAGCTCGTCCATGCCAGGCTTGGCGATGTCGTTGCGAATGAGGCCCGCGGCGCGGCCCGGCACCAGCGGCAACAGGTATTCCAGAATGGGGGCGAGCTTCATGACGATGCCCGTGCGGTCGAGCACTGGAGCGTTGATTGTGCCGGCTCCCGCTACGCGGCTCGGGTCCTGAGACACGACATCGAGCACGAGCGACCCGCCCATGGATAGGCCGAGTGGGACGACGCGCTCCGTACGCGTTTTGAGTTCGGCGAGCGCCCGCTCGACTTCGCCGCGCCAGTCCTGGTAGCGCGTGCGCATCAGGTCGCGGAAATGGGTGCCATGACCGGGCAGGCGCACGAGCTCGACCGTGAACCCGCGGCGGGCGAGCATCTCGGACAGGGGCCGCAGCGATGCGGGGCTACCGGTAAAACCGTGTACCAGCAAGATTCCGATACGCGAGCGTTCGCCCGTCCCGCTCGACGACCACGGCTCGGCGCCCGGCAAGACCGGAAATGTCACGGCAGGGACTATACACGAAGCTCGCGGCCAGCGTGCCGAGCGCGAGCGGCTGTATTCGGGAGCAATCCGCCCGGACTACTTCACGAACTGCACGTTATCGATCCAAATGTCGAAGTCCACGGCCGAGGTCGCCGATGGCGCCACGTCGATCGCAAACACGGCGGTGAGATCGAGAGGGATTGGATTGCCCCAGCCCGTCATCAACTCGGCCCACGGAATCGTGTAATCAGCCCAGGTGGAGGTGATCGCGACTTCTTTGCGTTGATTGCCCGATGTAGCGCTGGCAGCTTGGTCCTGGGCCGTGATGATCGACACGTACACGCTTCCCTTGCCCATCATCGACAGCTTGAGACCGCCCGCGTACGCTGAAGCATCGTAACAATTGCCCTTGGCGGCCAATGCCACGGACGCGTCCGCTCCCCAGCCCATAGTTGGATTCGAGTCGGTGCCCGCGAAATGCAGGGCCATGCCGCCGCCCATGCCACCCGCGACGGGCAATGGGCCGCCACCGGTCTTGGGGATCGCCGGAATAGTCAGAGCGCCGGACGCCTGGTTGATCGAGATCCACCAGCCGCCGACGCGATTATCACTCGCCGGGATCAACGCGCTCGCCGGGTGAGTCTCGAAGTTATCGATGATACCGTCCATGCCGGCCCCAACCTTGGTCGAAGCGCAGCTGCCGCCGGTCACCGGAGGCGCCCCCGTCGCGCCTGCCCCGCCTGCAGCCAAGGGCGGCGCGCCGGCGGAGCCCGTGCTGCTGCTGCCGCCAGCGGGTACTTCGCCGCCGGAGCTGATGATCGCGCTGGCCCCGCCGCCGCTGACGCTTGGGGTGCCAGCAACGCTCGCTGTTTGGCCGGCGCCGCCAGTGGCCGCCCCGCCCGCTTCGGACGCGGGGGGCGGGCTGCCCTCTGGCTGAGCGCTACATGCGGTCAGCGCCGAGAGGGTCAATGCTACGGCGGGAACGATGGTGAGTGCTCGCATGTCTGGCCTCCAAAATTGTAACCGCGAGGGCCCGAATGGCGTCGCGACTGCAGCGTCGATTTAGCTCCGCGACGGCGCTCGTGGTTGGCCACTTCTTCTCGTTCTGATAGTCACTTGCTCGCCACGACGCAGCCATGATCTCGCCCCGAGCCACGTTCGTCGCTGTCTTGTGCGTTGCTTGTTCGAGCGGGCTCGCGACGGCACGCGTAGCCTGCGCGCGCGGCGAAACGGACGCTGCACCGGAGCCTTATTTTTATAAGGGCTACGATTACGGCTCGCAGGCGCTGTACAGCCCCCTGTGGGTCTTTCTGAATCGCGGCTATGACGTGCTGCAAGACCGCGCCGGTAGCCGCAGCCCTTTGCAGCAGGAGTATCGACAGAATGGCGAGACCGTGGGCAAGAATCTGCTCGACCCCTTCCCTGCTGTTTCACGCCGCGGCTATGGCCGTTTCTTTCGCGAAGAAATCTTTCCGCTCAGTTACACTCGGAACTCGGCCCGCTGGGTACCCAACTACACGCTGCATCTGATTGGCGGCGGCACCACGTACACCGGCCTGACCGAGTGGTTTAGGCAGCACCGGGTGCCCGCACCGCGCCTATTTTCGGCGGGCACTTTACTGGCTTCGGCGTTCTTGAACGAGACGCTCGAGAACAAGGGCGTCATTGGCGACAATACCGACGCCGTCGCTGATTTCTTCTTTTTCGATATCGGCGGCATCCTCTTGTTCAGCTTCGACTGGCCCAATGAGTTTTTTAGTAAAACATTGATCATCGCGGATTGGTCGCTGCAGCCGAGCTTCACTTATCCGAATTTCGACCTGCACAATCAGGGCAATTATTTCTCGGTCAAATTTCCGATCCCGGTCTACCCGCGCTTACGCGCCTTCGCGTACATGGGCCTCGGCACGCTCTTTGGACTGTCGTACCAGGTGGACTCGCAGTACTCGGTCTCGGGCGGAGTCGGCACCATGGCCACCCGCCTGCTGCGTACTTCCAAGAAAAATGCCGACAATGAGGTCGAATTTGCTGGCAGCGCGGGCGTGTTCGTCGACCGCAATAATTCACTGCTGGCCGCGCTCCAAATCACCAACGTGCAGGATTACTTCCTCAAGCTCAATCTCTACCCGAACGTATTCGTGACCCCGGAGCTTGGGATGTGGGCCGTGGTCGACAAGAGTGGGCACCTGGCCGCCGGGGTCTCGTTCGCGCACACGCTCGGCGTCGGCGCGGGGGTGGGCACGCTCAACCACTGACTGAGCTTCGCCCAAACCCGACGCGCAAGGATTCAGCGCGCTTCGCTCTCATCTCGCAGCAACAACGTGGGCCGGCCTTGAACGACGAGCCACTCTTCGGCGTTTGGCTCGTCGCGGTGTGGGCCTTCGTGGCCAGCGGGCAACGAGCACTGGAGCTCGATGCGTTGGCGCGCCACATGCGTCGCGGTGCCTTCCATTTCACGAGTGACCAAGAGCACCCCCCGCGCGTCGCACGACATTTCCGAAGCCTACCTTTAAATCGCGGTGGCGGTGATGACTTTGGACAAGAAGCAGCGCTCCACCGAATCCACCCTGAAGCCGGCGGCGGTGACCGGTTCGCTCAAGTCACTGGCGATGTAGTCCGCGAAGAATGGTTCATTCATGGTGGCCGCAAAATTATCCAAGAAGATGCGCAGGTCGGCCGCTTCAGCGAGTTGCGCGGCATCCTCGATGACCAGCAGGCCGCCGGGCTTCAGCACTCGGCGCATTTCAGCCAGCACGTTTCGGCGCGCGCGAGCCGGCAATTCGTGAAACAGGAAGACGCTGGTGACGACATCGAACGAGGCATCGGCGAGCGGCATGTGCTCGGCATTTTCGCTCACGAGCGACAGGTTCCGCACGTGCGCCAAACGACGCCCGGCGTGATGCAGATAAAATGGACTCAAATCCAAACCCCAGTAATTTTCGTTGGGGTGAGTTAGCGCCAGCTGATTGAGCGCGCTGCCCGTGCCACAAGCGACGTCCAAAATTCGGGCCGGCCCCGCCGCCACCGCGCGCGAACGCAAGTGCCGCGTCACCGGCGGCACAATTTGGCGACGCATGACGTCAGCCGTGCCCAAAAACAGGAACTCCACGCCCACGTCGTACACGGCGGCCGAGCGCTGACTGAAGTAGCCGTCGGTCTGCCAATGAAAGTTACGTCGGAAATAGTCAGGGTACGCAGCTAGATCCACGCCCTCCGGCAGATCACGAACCAGCTTTTTCTTCGAACGGCGCAGGGTTCGGAGAACTTCCGCAGCCAGTGCAGGGAGCTGGCGCACGTATTCGGCGACCGGCATGTCGAACAAAAGCCGAGACGGGTACAGCCCACGCTCCGCGTTCGCGCAGTCTCGATCGAGCAACGCTTCGAGCTGTCCCTGTAAGGCGCGCAATTCCTCAGGTTTCGGGCGAGCCCCCTGGCGCGCGCCGAAGGGCCGAAGCCCCAAGTGCGCGGCCAGCAGCGGTAGCCGAATGGCTACTTGACGAGCCCGATACGCGTAGCGCGTGAGCTCACTCGGCACGAGCGTCGGCGTGGCTTGCATGTATTTGAACCTGGCCCCCGATGGCCGTCTTGTAAAGGCGCGCCGAGCCGGCTTTTCTTATACAGCCAGGCCCCTGGCGCGCTTGCTGCTAAATAACGGTGGCAATACTGCACTCGCGGACGCCGTGCGGGGTGCGGAGGTCCAAGGCATCGCCAGGCCGCTTTCCGACCAGGGCTCTCCCGACGGGCGATTGCGGAGTGACGACCAGCACTTCCTTGCCCTCGAGCCTGAGCCGGAGACCGCCGCCCGCGGGCGCCAAAAAATAGTGCACGGTCTCCTGCTCGCCTTCGACCGCAACGAGCGCACCCAGCGCCACCGGGCGGTCCGCCGAGAAATCGCGCAGCTCGAGCGCTTTGAGCTGATTCAGGGCGCCCTGCAACTCGACCACGCGCTGGGCCTGACCGCGCGCCAAATAGCTTTGCTCGAGCGCGCGCGTGTCTTTGTCGTTTTCGGGCTTGTTTTCTTCGTGCGTCGCGCCATCGACAACTGCTCGCTGGGCTGCGCTCATGGTCTGCAGATCCGCGCTCACGTGCTCCACGAGCAACCGCAAGACTTCAGCTTTGTCGGAGAGCGCTAGCATCCGGTCATAACCACTAGCAGCCCCGGCGTTAGCCGGCGATCGGGCGATAGCGCTCTGAGCAAATAATGCTGGCCGCGAAGCGCCAACGCCGGCACGCCGGCTTCCCGCCGCCTGCGCACGCCCGGCCGCACGTCGTTTGCCGGAGCGGTCGCCTTTCGCGGACAGCTCCGTTACGCTCTCATGCATGACATTGGCCGACGACTTCTCCGCAGCGCAGCTGGGCGTGAAACAGCTCCCCCGCACGCCCGCCAGTGATGAGCTGCTCGAGCTCTACGCATATTACAAGCAAGCGACGGTGGGCGACGCCAGCGGCGACCGCCCCGGCATGCTGGACTTCAAAGGCCGCGCCAAATTCGACGCTTGGAGCGCCCGCAAAGGAATGAGTGCCGATCAGGCCATGACGGCGTACGTGGCCTTGGTGGAAAAGCTCACGGCTAAATACTCCTGACTAGCGCCGGAAGCCGAATCAAACTTTATTTAGCCGACGAGCTAGCGAGCCTCTAGCGGCGACGCCGGGCGCCGAAGCGCTGACATTACGTGTCCGGGCCGACGAACAAGCGGATGGATTTTCGCGCGGCCGCGGTGATACATCTCGCACGTGGAGACAGCGGTTAATCTCGAGCTCGCGCAGCTGGACGCGGTTGAGTGGTTGAAGAGCCTGCCCGGCGCCTCGGTAGACCTTCTCATCACCGACCCGCCGTACGAGTCTCTGGAAAAGCACCGGGCGGTGGGCACTACGACGCGGCTCAAGGTAAGCTCGGCTTCCAGTAATCCGTGGTTCACGGTTTTTCCGAACACGCGCTTCGCGGAGCTTTTCAGGGAAGTGTACCGCGTGCTCGCACGCAACTCACATTTCTACCTGATGTGCGATCAGGAGACGGCGTTCATCGCCAAGCCCATCGCGGAGGGTGCAGGGTTCAAATTTTGGAAGCCGCTAATCTGGGACAAGTGCACGATCGGCATGGGCTACCACTACCGGGCTCGTTATGAGTTCGTGCTCTTTTTTGAAAAGGGCAAGCGCAAGCTGAATGACCTCGGAATCGCGGACGTGCTCACGGCGCCCCGAGTCCGCGGCGGTTACCCGGCGGAGAAGCCGGTGGCGTTGAGCGAAACGCTCATCTTACAGAGCAGCTCCGCGGGTGAGGTCGTCGTGGATCCGTTCATGGGCTCGGGCTCCGTAGGCGTAGCGGCACTCAAGTTGTCGCGGCGCTTCGCCGGCAATGACGTATCGGATTCCTCACTCGCTTACGCAAGAGCCCGCTTTGGCCAGGTCGGCGGGCAGGAGGGCCGCGTGCTGGCGGCGGCCGATGCTGATCCAGCCGAGCAGCGGCGGCTCTCATTGGTCTTGCCATGACGGGCAATGAGTACGCGGATCTAATCGCCTCCTATTTGGTCAAGAACTTCTCGGCGCGCGGAATCGCGGTGTACCGGGAAATCTCGTTGGGTAAAACGATCATCGGTAAAAACCGGCACGTGGACATCTTCGTGCTTCATACGGCGACGGACAACGCCTTGGCCATCGAGTGCAAGTTTCAAGACAGTGCCGGCACCGTGGATGAAAAAATCCCCTACGCCATCCAAGACATGAACGCGATGGGCATGGCCGTGTGCCTGGCTTACGCGGGCAATGGTTTCTCGGAAGGCATCCTGCACATGCTCGCCGGCTGCCCCATCGCCGCTGCCTGTTTACCTCCGCCCACGCTCGAACCCACCCGCGAAACTCGTGAGCTAGACGTCGCGGTCGCAATGGCGTTCAAGTGGTGGGATCTCGCGCTGCAAAATCGCAAGCCGTTCGTCCTGCCGTCGCTCGCGCCCGTGCACGCAACCCCAATCGGTCCCGCACTCGGCAATGGCAGCGGCAGCCAAAGCGTCAAATAAACCTCGTTTTCTCCATTAGGGCCTCGAATGGCGGAGTCGCGACTCTCGAACTGACTTAGCCATTCGAGGGCCACTAGCGCACCAGCACACGCGCATACAGCATTGCAAATCGAACCTCGCTCACGTCGAGCCCGGAGTGCTGGGCGATTTCGAGCAGGGTTGGACGCCTCCCGCTGAGAGTCGAGAAGCTACGCGCGGTGGCGAGGACCCGCTTCAGAGCCGCCGGCGGATTTTTCGGCTCGGCTTCAACGCGGTGGCCGGCTTTCTCCAACTCGTCGAAGATGGCTTCGATGTCTAACAAAGTGATCGCGGTCGCGCCGATGGCGTCCGCGATGGAGTCGAGTGAAATCACAGGAGCGACGCCTGCGCCGGAGGTTAAGAGCGTTTCGATGATCGCGTCTGCGGCGGGGCTAGCCATGGGCGGAAACGTACCAGCTGCGTTCTAGAATGCGATTATCTGCCCGTTTGGCCGGCTTGCTTCCGGTTCAAGTAATGCCCGCGCTCGATGAGCCCCCCGGCCGGGGCGCCGCCGAGCTACCATCGGTAATTGAGCATCTGTTGGCGCGTCGCGCGGCCCACGTTGGAGGAGTCATGTCTGAGTCGAACGGTGCAGAGTCGATGAGTCCTTTCGTATCGAGCTTGGGCAAGGGACGCGAGGCCTTCCATGCGGAGGTGACCGAGTTTGCGTTGCGTTCGGGCGAGCGGACTCCGGACGATTTTCTGCGCCACTTCTCGTGCCGCGCCATCATGCGCTCACTCGACGCGCGGCCTACGGAACGAGCCCGGATCGTGAGTCAGTCGACCGGGGTGCACGAAAAAGTCGCGCACAAAATGTCGTCGGACGCGTCTGGCGAATCTCTGCAGATTGCCCTTGAGGAAGGGGTCACGACGGCCGCGGCGATCGTGAAGCTCTTTAATCCGGACGATAAGCAACGCTACTTGGAACGCCACGCCTTGTGGGCGTTCGGCGTGGAAGGTCAGCCCTGGAAGACGACACCTGCCACAAAAACTGCCCACGAGCGGGCCAAGGTCTTCATCGCTTACATTCTCGAACGAGCATTGGAAAATCTACTCGTTTCACATGAAGAAGTCGTAGACGCCATCAGTGTGTCGAAGCTTGCCCAAAGCCTACCAAAGGAAAAGCTTGGCTCGATCATCGAAGCAAGCCTGAAGAGCAACGACAAGTTCTCGGAGGAGGATCTTCTTGGAACGATTCCGCCCGCCAGCCTAGTAGAATATATTGGGCTTGATTACCTGTGGGACCGGGTGATCTTGCCCTTGGTCGCGGTGGCCCACGATTACGCCCCGAAGCCCGTAGCGCTCGTGGGCGACCGTAAATCGATCAGGGAGAGCAAGGTACCGGGCAGCGTGGACGGCGAATGGGCTGCGGAGTCGGTCAGCGGCGAAGGACAGGAAGAGTTCGCTCCACTGAGCACCGTGGGCGAAGACGAGATCGTCAGCGAGGACGAAATCCTGGACAGCGACGATGATTCATCCACAGGTACGGAAGGGACGCCTAAGGCGAGCGGTCCCCAGAAGGCTCAGCTCGGCTGAGGCGGGGCGCGATCAAGTGTAGGTCGCGATGCCGGTATAGTGAAGAATCCGAACGCACAGGCCCGAGCCCTGTGACCCTTGGCAGGCATCGGTGCCTTGAAACTTCGTCTCGCCGGAGCGCAGCGACCGCATCACGTCGCGGGTGATGTCATGGCCCCCGTCTTTGCAGCGCGTGTCGCCGCACGGGACCATGAACAGGGCTGGGGCGCTCGCCACCACGATATGGCGAATGTGATTCTGCTCCGGACGACGGGACGTGCCTTCGTGCTCCTCCAATTCCAGCTTGAGCGTTGCGAGCTTCGGCACCTCCACTACGAGACGCGGAGCGGCATTCTCCAGCTCGCGGCGAGCCTGCGCGCGTTCGGCGGCTTCGGTCTTCTTCTTATAGTAGTTCATCGAGCGACTTGGACCGTAGCGCGGCTCCGCGCCCAAAGGCCGAAAAAAATCGGCGCGCCTCTAAACGCCACGATTTGGCCAAGATCGTGCCGTTTTCGGCCACGAAACAAGGGAAAGAGTCACGCCGTGCACGCAAATGCCAGGCATGACAAGACGATGACATGGTTAAGCGTGCCCGAGGACGACCGTTCTGAGCCAGTTGAGCTTAGACATGCCCTCCAGCGACTGCCTGCACTCACTGACCGTGGATTTCGAATTTGCGCCAACGCTGGTTCGGCCGGCGTTCGAGTTTCGGCCGAATGAGCTCGTTCACATCGCGCGGCGAGCCGGGTTGGATGGAGTGCCGTTGCTCTTCTTGTGCACACCGACGCTGCTCCATATGGTGTCGACGAGCAAGAATCACGTGGTCGCGTTTCGGCCGGTGCTAGCTCGAGTTCACGCTCGGGCCCGCGGGGCGGATGGTTGGAGAGCGCTGCCCGTGCGCATTGCCAGCGGCGCCGACTCGGCTCGGGAACTGCTCAAGCAAGCCATCCCGAGCACGCGCTTCGGGCCCGATGTTCGACAGTTCGTAGCTGCCCTGCGGGCTGCCGCAGCGCTGTCTCGAAGCGCCGGGGCGTTCAGTGCCGAGCTCGAAGCATTGCTGCGAATGACCGAGCAAACCGCGAGCCGCATCTGGGATGAGACCCGCCTGGGGCGGATCTCGCCCGACGACGCCGATCGCGAGCTCGAAACACTCGTTGCTGAACGCATCGTCGAAGAGGAGTTGGTCGCTTGGCAGTCTTCCTACCCTGCGCTGCGTTCTTCGCGCCGACCCGTCCCGGCCGCCGAGATCGGGCCATTCGAATCTGAAGAGCGTCGCAGTTTTATTCGACTTCGTCCAGGCAGCGTGCTGAGCAAGCTAGGCGCCGGCTCGTCTAAGCACCCCTTCGGTGTGAGCGAGCAACGTCCGAGCAGCACGCCACTCCTAGGGATGATGACCGAGCGCCGCCGATGCGGCGCTTGAACCGTCGCCGAGAGAGGGCCCTCGAGCCGCGTTGGCCACGGCGATGAACGAGCGTTCGCACGATCGACGAAGCGTGCAGGAAACGCGGGAGAAAACCGCTTCCTCTTACAAGGACGATCGTGATCGTCCGTGCTGACGCCAAATCCTCACGATCTCCTGCTGAGTCAGGGGTACGTGTCACACGAACGGCCCAAGCGACGCACCTCGTGGAGCTCTGGGACACCATGCCGGTGGGTTGGCTGAGCAACTTCACCCGCGCCGCATCGCGCTTGAGCTTGGATATCGTTCGCGGGGCTGCGAGGCGCAACGCCGAGCGCCATTGGTCCGCGGAGTTCGAGCTACGCGGGGCCGACGACCGTGAGCTCGAGCAGATCGACTTTCTGGCCCTCGCGCGCGAGGTGAGCGCGTCTTCGTCGGTGTTGGGGCTAGAGTTGCAGACCTTCGAGCTCTCGCGAGCCAGCGAGCGCGCAGCCGCATTGGCCCTGCGTATCCAGGCTCCTGATCGCGTGGGCTTTTTGGCCTCGCTACTCGCGCACTTAGCTGGGTTTGTGCTGTTTCCCGAAGAGATCAGGATTGAGACCTTTCAACAGGAGGCGCGGGACACGCTTTGGCTGTCTAGCGTCGCTGGGCAGACTCCGCCTCTGGAAATAGAGTTGGCGCTGCGCGCCTCCCTGCGCGCATGCACGCGAGACCGCCTATCGATTCCCCCGCCTTAGGGCCCTCGAACGGCTAAGTCGGTCGGTGATCGCGGTCGAGGCGCCCGGCTAGCGAGGCGCAGCGAAGGCGCAGCGAAGGCGCAGCGAAGGCGCAGACTGGTGGCATGTAAACGATGGAGCCACGGAGCCAGCCGAGAAGCCGGGATGTATCAGCCGCGAGAGCGATCGATTTTAGCCAATCGAGATCCCCTAGGTCGGAGCTCGGCTTGCGCTCGACCCACGCACATCCGGTGCTCACGTCAGCGGATGTCGTATGCCCGAATCTCCCAGCGTCGAGCACGTCCGGCGAGCGGGCGGTCATTGAGGGTCTGGCCATGGCGGCTGTCGTCGAAGGTTTGGTGGGCCGCCTAGCCTCAACTTGAGTAGGGTCGGGCCGTTCAGAGGAGGGCATGGTCTCCTCTGATTTGCGGCGTGAGTCGTGTGCACGGTGGCGCCCGCGGATCGGCCGGTCCCCGGCGGCAACGCGGGTCCCACCGCGCTCGGGTCCGTCGCTATGAAGGCCTTTGGCTTGTCCAGCAGTGGTTACCGGTACGCTGCGTCAGTCGCCGCGGGCCTGCTGTTCACCATGGTGCTCACGCTGCCCCGGCTCGAGCGCGTGGCGCGAGCTTCGAGCGAGGTTGTGCTGGCCGTCGTCGTGGCACGTGGCTCAGCCGTGCAAAACGTTCGCCTCGCGCAGCTGAAGCGGGCTTTCATCAATGAAGCCGATAGCGACGTTTCCGGGCAACGCTATGTGCCCTTCAACCACTCGCCACGCACGACAGACCGCATGGCGTTCGACAAGATTGTGCTCGGCATGTCCGCGGACGAAGTAGGTCAGTTTTGGATCGAGCGCAGGATCCGCGGCTTTGCGGGGCCGCCGCGGTCGGTGGACTCCGTCTCCGTCTTGTTGCGGCTCGTTGCCCGCCTGCCCGGAGGGATGGCCTACGCGCGACCCGCCCAGCTCACGAGCGAGGTGCGCGCGGTGCGCGTCAACGGCAAACTACCTGGCGACGCAAACTACCCGCTGACGTTCAGCCAGTAGCATCAGCTCACTTGGCAAAGTAAGTGGTTGCGCGCTTTTGGCCCTTGGTCGAGAGCTTCTTGTCGCTGATCAGTTTTTTCGCCGGAAGGTTCAGCTCTTTGGTGCTGATGTCGAGACTAGAGGCGATTTGCTCGATGCGCTGACCGGGGTTTTTGGTGATGTAGCCGTGCAGCTTCTTAATCAGCTGCTCGAGCTCCTCCGGAGTGCGCTTTGCACCTTTCTTTCGACCCGCAGAAGAGGTCGTAAACGCTGGCGAAGCGGCGCGGGCCCCACCACGCCGACCCGGGATGCTGCTCGCTCCGGCTAGAGCCGCCTCGACGGACTCCAATGCTGCCTGCTGAATCAAACTCGAAATGTCGTCCACGAACGCGTCGAGAGCAGCGCGGACCGTGTCGGTGATATTCGCCATGCCGCCGATGTATTCGATGACCACGCAGAATGTCAATCATCGTGCGGTGGATGAGAGTCAAAATTAGTTATGCGGCATTCTGACACATCGAGTAAACACTCGAACTCCACAAGCCTGCGGCGGTCTTTTGAATACAAGTCTGTTTTCGAACATCGCCATCGTTGGCCGCATGGGGTGCGCAGTGCGTCAGCAATGCGTTCACAGCACTGGTAAACGTCGCGAGCGAAAGTTGATCGGTTGCCGTTGGCGGTCGACGACGCTTCCGGCCAAGTGGTCGCCCAGCTCGTCCTCGGCAAGGCGCGGCCGAGCGAGTGGAGCATCCCACGCCGCATAATCGTCTGGGAGCGGGCCCGGGAGCGCGGGCTGGGCCGTTCGCTCGAACAATTGAAAGTCGTGCCTCCCGACCAACTGCAGTGGTAACCCGAGCCTTGCGCCGTCCGCCTTGAACCACGCGCGCGCTGCTTGCACGTTCTCGATCAGCACCAAGTGCTGGGGGTCCAGCCGCGCCGCAGCCAGAAAGTGGTCCTGCATGCCACCGATGTCGCCGCGCGCATACGCGATACAAGCCAGGTAGTTGAGCGCCAAGCCCGGTACTGGCGTTCCCAGGGCGAGCGCACGCCGGACGTGGTGCTCCGCCTGCTCGAGATCGCGCGCGCAAAAGTAAGCACCGGCCAAATCTAGGTGCGCAGCGTGGTAATCGCCGAGGTGAGCCAAAACTTGGCGGTACTCGGCGACGCCCTCGCGGTAGTAATCCTGCAGGCCCTTGTTTTCGGCGAACCAGGCGTTCATCAGCGCCGTCACCTGTTCGTCCGCATCGAACGGGACTTTGAGCTCCTGAAAATCCTGGCTGAAGTAGATCTCACGGTCGAGCCATTTCTCCCGCTCCGCTTGCTGAAAATCTTCCGTACCTGGATAGATGGTCAGGCACGAGAAGATGTATTGATGGGGCTTGACCCGAGCCAAGAACGCTAGCGTCTCGTGAAACGTTTCCGCGGTCTCCCCGCGGTTACCGAGCATCATATAAAAGCGCACCTGAATGCCGACGCGCTTGGCCATCGCCGCTGCGGACTCAATCTTTTCAATCGTAATCCGCTTGTTGATATTGTGTAAGATGCTCGGCGAACCCGTTTCGACGCCTAGGCTCAAGCGCTGACAGCCGGCCAGACGCATCTCGCGCAGTAAGTCGTCGCTCAGCACGTCGACGCGCGTGTCGCAGCTCCACAAAAACTGCAGCTTTCGCTGGCGAATTCCTTGGCACAGCTCGAATACCCGCTGCTTGTTGGTTGTAAACGTGTCGTCCTTGACTTGCACCATCTTCACGCTCAGCCGGGCGACCGCTTTCTCGAGCGCGTCGAGCACGTACGGCACTGATTGTCCGCGAAACCCGCGGCCCCACGTGGTCTCCGCGCCGCAGAACGTGCACTGCCAAGGGCAGCCAC
>CAXSGJ010000002.1:202137-209053 GCA_964236865.1 uncultured Polyangiaceae bacterium | reverse complement strand
GGAGGTCATGACGATGTGCGTGTCGAAATACTCGTGTGGCGATGCCAGCGCGTCGAGATCGGGAATCGAGGCGCGGGCGCGCGCTGCCTCCACGCCCGACGCGCCACGATACAACGTACCCGGGATACCCCGAGTATCCTCGCCCGCGCCCAGACGCGCCACGAGCTCCATGAACGTGTCCTCACTCTCGCCAACCGAGACGCTATCGATGGCTGGATAGTGCTCGAGCATCTCGCGCCCGAGTGGTGTCGCATGCGGTCCACCGATCAACACGTGAGCGGCAGGATGAAAGCGCTTGATGGCCCCCGCCAGGAGCGCGACGCCCCGCCGATTCGACGTCCAACACGACATCCCGAATAGCTCGGCGTCGAGCGAAGCGATCACTTCCTCCACCTTGCTCCACGTGAATGCGGAGAGGTTCAGCACCTTGACTTGATGCCCCGCCCTGAGCGCCTGCGCGCCTAGCGAAAACAGGCCGTACGGGGTCTGGAAAAAATCCGCGTCCAGGTCTCCGGCTTCATAGTCCGCTGGCGGACCGTTTCCCGATCCATCAGGCTCCTCGCCAGGGCCCGAAATCTTCCACGGCGGCGGATAAATCAGGGCAATACGCACGCCTCGAGTTCAGCACGCAGCCCGCCCCCGCACAAGCGCGAGTAATCCTTGCCCCATGTGACCTTCAGTCAGTCAGAACCCCGCGAACCCGGTTTCAGGGCCAAAGACAGCTTTTGCGTCAGCTCCGCCGGGGTAAAGGGCTTCTGCAGGAACCCGGCTAAGCCTTTGGCCGTAAAACGACGAGTGGCTTCGATCTCGTTGTAGCCACTGGACAAGATGACGGGGACGTCCGCGCGAATGCGACGAATTTCGCGAAAGGTTTCCTCACCATTCATTTCCGGCATGGTCATGTCCAGGAGCACGACCACGACCTCACGGGCGTGCTGACTGAACACCTCAGCTCCGTGGCGGCCGTCGACTGCCTGCAGCACACTGAACCCGAAAAACTGCAGCAGGCGAGCGGCCGCTTCGCGCACGCCCTGATCGTCGTCGATGACCAGCGCCAAGCCCTCGCCTCGGAAGGACATGGCATCCGAAGCGGACCGCACTGCCTTGGCATCGGTAGCAGGAAAGAACACTTTGAAAGTCGTGCCCCTGCCGGGGCTCGAATGCACTTTCAGCGCGCCCTGATGGCCGCGCACGATGCCCATGACCGCGGCCAGGCCCAAGCCGCGACCGGTGAACTTCGTCGTGAAGAATGGGTCAAAGATGCGCTTTTTAGTCGCTTCATCCATGCCAGAACCGGTGTCGTGCACTTCAAGGTAAACGTACATGCCGGGCTCGATGCCCTCGTTGGAAAACAAGCTCTGCACGTAGAGTTCGTCGATGGCTTGCACGCCGGTGGCGACGAGGACCGTTCCGCGTTGGTCGCCGATGGCCTCGGCCCCGTTACTGACTAGGTTCATCACGACTTGTTGAATCTGGGCCACGTCTGCGGACACTGCCGGCAATTCCGAAGCCAGCTCGAGCCGGAGCTGTACCTTTTTGGAAATAGTGGTTTCGAGCAAGCTTGCCAACTCGCGAATGTGCACGGATAGGTCGATTGGGCGTACCTCGAAGTGCCCCTTGCCCGAATAGGCCAACAACTGCCGCGTCAAGCTCGCCGCTCGGCGGGAGGCCGAGATCACGTTGTCCAAATCGGCGTGCGCCGGGCTTTCGTTCGGTAAACACAGCATGGCGACGGAGGCGCTGCCCAGAATGGCCGTTAGAAGGTTATTGAAATCATGCGCGATGCCTCCGGCGAGTACGCCCAAGCTTTCTAACTTTTGAACTTGGAGCAGTTGAGTTTGAAGCTGTTCGTGCTCCGCCTGCCTCTGCTTCCGCTCCCTGAGATCGAGCATGAACGCGACGCCGGTTCCGCTTGCCTCGCTCAGAGACGCGGCGCCAATTAAAACCGGCAGGTGACTGCCGTCCTTGTTCACGAACGACTTTTCGTAGGGGCTGCATACGCCGCTGGCTAGCATTTCCGCTAGTGCGCGCTCATCTAGGTGCTCGGAACCCGGCACGCTGCTAGTGCGCCAGTTGAAGAGCCCCGCATTCAACTCCGCTCGCGTGTAGCCGAGCATGGCGAGCACGGCGTCATTGGCTTCCAAGATTTCCCCGTTCGTACGAAAGAACGTGAGTCCGATCATGTTCGACTCGAACACTCGGCGGAAGCGTTCCTCACTTTTACGAGCTTCTTGTTCTGCGCGCAGACGTTCGGTCACGACGTGCGCCATGCCAAGCACGGAAAGCACCGCGCCGTCCGCGTCCGTTCGCGGACTCAGCTTTAAATCGTAGGCTTTGCCGTCGCGCTCGAAGCGCACCTCACTGTAGCTGCCGGCCAGGGCTACCTTAAGCGCTGCGAGCCCCTCAGGAAAGTCAGCGTACGCCTCCAGCGCACTAACCCCCACGAGCGTGCCCGGGCGAGATCCACCAGGAGGATTCACGCCCTCATTCATCAAGAACACGCCCTGTGCGTTCACCTCGAACACGCGCAGCGGCGCATGGTCCAAGACGAAGCGCAGCATCTCGCTGGCACTGGCCGCCGGTATGTCCCTGACGCCCCCAACCTCCGCCCCATCCATCATGTCATCGACCCTAACACCACCGCCGCAGAACTTCGCTACGACTGCCGACGATCAGCCAGGGAAGGCCGGTTTAGTGCGGCAGCACCAACAATGATTGGCAATTCCATTACAGAATCATAACAAGTCCTGCCGGGGCGGCAGCCAAGCCGGCACATATTGAGGGCAGCTGTTTGCGAGGGGTGTTCGGTCGAGTCGGACGTCGGAAAAATCCAAGCCCGGCACCCGATCGTATCGTAGGTCTCCGATGACCCGCGAGCCGTCCGCCTCCCTATTCCCCAGATAGGGGACGCGTGCGAAGCGCAGCAGCGCGCGCGCCTCGCAGCGGTCACGCGCAACGGCGCGCAGCTCTGCGAGTGGCGCGCGATATTCCGCGCTCAAGATTAGACTCGATGTAGGGGCGACCTGCGTTGCGCGGAGCGGAGCGGTCGGCTTGGCCGCACGATCATAGGGGCACGCATCGGCGCTCAACCAAGCGGGCAACACCGCCGCTCGTCCGAGCTCGACAGCGTAGTCTTGGCCGTCGACTTGCACCAAAAGTACGTTCCAACACAAGGGATTGGCGGGCATTGGCGTGACGACGATATCGAGCGTCCGCGCCGCAGGAAACGCCAACTGCGCCCGTTCGCGCACGATGCCCTTGGCCAGCCGAGAGCCGCACACGAACGAGCCCGCTGCAACCAGGAACGCGGTGCATGCCATGAGCAGACGCGCAAATGGGGACTGCCTGCGGGCGAGCATCAGCAAAACGAGCGTGAGCAGGGCGAGGACCACGGCGTTGCCGCGCGGCACGAGCGGGCGATACCACAGCGCGCCGAGCCCCACCGCGAGTATCAGTCCAAGACCAGCGCGCACGACTCTCGAGCGGTACGAAAAGCTCAATGGAGCGACCACCGCCAGCCAGAATGAGGGCTCGAGAATGAAAAACGAGTCGCCGTAGAGCCAACCGCTGTACGCGGGCCAAAACGGATGCACCCCATAGTTGTTCGCGAAATCCATGGCGATATGAAGTAGTGGGCTGATTAGAGCAAGCCCGGTAAGCAGCCACCAGTCGCCCTGAGGCACGGTTTTATGGCGCCATTTCGCGTGCGCGAGCAGCAGCAAGAGTGTGAGCAGCGCAAACCCAAGCGCGGCTGGGACCGTGTGCGTGTATCCACGGTGTTGCAGCAGGTAGCCGAACCGCTTACCGCTGATTTGCGCGTAACTAAAGTCGAGATCCGGCAAGTTGTTGCCGACGATGGCGACGCCATAGACCGCCGTTCTTACCCAGCCGCTCATGGGGCCGGTGCGTTCGCGAACCCTGACTGCTCCTTCAGCGCACAGCAACCCAACCAACGCATGCGTGAGATTTTCCAAGCAGGCGGAGTATGGCCCGCGCGCCATTGCCGTCCAAGCGGCGGCGGCGCCGCCGCCGCCCGCAGCGCCGCTCGCCGAAAGTCAGATGGCGGTCAGGGGCAAGTCAGGCAAGTTCGCGCCATTGCTTCGGATCACTTCCGCGTAAAAATGGCCGGAATCCTTCACCGTGCGCTGCTGCGTCTGATAGTCGACGTGAATCAGCCCGAAGCGCTCGCGGTAGCCCTGCGCCCACTCAAAGTTATCCATCACCGACCATTGAAAGTAGCCCGCGACCTCCGCGCCATGCTCACTCGCGCGACGTAAAGCCGCCAAATAGCGCGTCAAAAAGTCGACCCGTTGCGGGTCGTGTACTTTGCCGTCGACGGAGACGAAATCGCGCACCGAGAGACCGTTTTCGGTAATGTATATCGGCTTCCGATAGCGCTCGTGGAAAAACCGAGCGCCCCAATAAAGCGCGTCCGGAGTCATTGGCCAACCAAGCGCCGTAACGGGGTAACCCACCGGGTAGGGCACTGGCTCACCGCCCGGCTTGCCATTGGCTTTGGCTTTGATCCGATCCCACCCGTAAATGTTTGTGCCGAAAAAATCCAACGGCTGACAGATGGTGGCCATGTCACCGTCGCGAATCTCGGGCGCTTCATCACCGAACGCGTCCAGCAAGCCTTTGGGATAAGCGCCTAAAAAAACCGGATCTAGCCAGAGCCCATTGTGCGAGATGTTTTTCTCGAATGAACCGAACATCGCGTTCTTGGCTGCCTCGATATCTGGAAGCGAGTCCGTGTGCGGAATGCGGCCGACGGTCGCCGGAGCAAAGCCAACGCGACACGACTGCTTGGTGTAGGCGCGCACGGCCTGTACGGCTTTACCGTGCGAAAGCAGAATATTGTGAGCTGCGCGCGTCAGCTCTGCGAAACGCAGCTTATCGCCCGGCGCGTGGATCCCCGTTTGGTAACCCATCTGGAGAAACACTGAGGGTTCGTTGAACGTCATCCAGTTCTTCACGCGGTCCGAAAGGCGGTCCACGACGACGCGCGTGTAATCGGCGAACCAGTCCGACGAATCCCGATTCAGCCAGCTGCCACGATGGTAAAGAGCGAGTGGCAAGTCCCAGTGAAATAGCGTGACGTACGGTTCTATCCCTGCGCTCAAAAGTGCATCGACCAAGCGATCGTAAAAGGCGAGCCCGGCCGAGTTCACCGGGCCGACGCCCTGGGGCTGAACACGTGGCCACGAGATGCTCAGCCGGTAGGCATGTAGCCCCATCTGCTGCATCAGCGTCACGTCCTCGGCGTACCGGTGATAGTGGTCGCAGGCCACGTCCCCGTTGTGACCTTGAAAGACGGTGCCGGACTTTTTGCAGAACATGTCCCAGACGGACGGGCCCTTGCCGTCGGCCTGTGCGGCGCCTTCAATTTGATAGGACGCCGCGGCCGCGCCCCACGTGAAGTCAGTTGGGAAAGGCATGGTGCTTGGCTAATTCGCTACGACAAACAGGGTGGCAGGCGCCAGAAGGCCCGAAATACGGCGATGCGCCGTGTGGTTCATGCCGCGTCGCGACGTAGCGACGCACGCAGGCCAACGTTTGTAAACAGTGCCAGCATGACTAAGATCAGTAACCCCGCGCTCAATACGTACGGGTACTCCGCGTGAAGCTCATACAAGCCCGTACCCGCGAGCGGACCCAACATGCGGCCAAAGCCCAATGCGGAGCTGTTCAAGCCCGCGACCACGCCTTGTTCATCGTCAGTAACGCGTAAAGACATGCCCGCGGTAACGCCCGGGACCGCCAGGCTTTGGCCGAATGCCTGCGCGCCGAGCGCGAGCGTGAGCACGCCAAAGCGGTGCGCAAAAACTAGCAGCGCATAGCCCAGCAACGCGATCGGCATACCGATAACCATCAGCCGCAAAGCAGACCACCTGTAGCGCCGAACCAGAACGCCCTGCGTGAACACGGCGACGAGCCCATACACGCCCAGAGCCAGGCCGACCGTGCGCGGCGTGTCGTGATTGGAGAGTCGCAAGCGATCTTGGTAATAGAAGCTGATCGTTTGCTCCATGGCGACCGAGGCCAAACTGAGCGTGAAACCAATTGCCAACAGCGGCCACACCAAGCGAGCCACGTGCGACGTGCTGCTGGGCGCCGCATCGCTTCCCAACAGACGCTTAGACTCGGGTAGAAAAAACCAGACGAAGCCCGCATTCAAGAAGGCGACGGAGGCCGAAAAATAGACTGCCGCGAGCAAGCTGAGAAGCGAGAATGCCGCGCCGATCAACGGGCCAAATATCACACCGAGACCAAACGCGGCGCCGATCAAGGCCATGCCCGCGGTGCGGTCCCGGCGCCCCGTCATGTCCGCCATATAAGCCTGCGCGGTGGGTAGAGTAGCCGACGAAAAAGCGCCGCCGATCAGACGCGTGACCAAGAGCGCTCCAAACAAGGTCGGAGTCGACAAGCCCGCGCGGTGCCCGAAGTCCGCGACCAGCGCAAAGCACAAAAAGCTGACGCCGAAACCGAGCACACCGCTCAAGAGCACGCGCTTTCGCCCGATGCGCTCGCTCAGCCTCCCCCACGAGGGACTCACGAGGACCTGCATCAAGGCGTAACTTGCAGATAGGGAGCCAACTTGCAGCTCACTCAATCCAAGGTCGCGCCCGAGCGGGGCCATGATGGGGAACAGCACGCTCAAGCCCAAGATGCTGTTGAAGAGCGTGATGAAGAGGAGGCCCTTCGGGGACATGCGAGGCTGACGTTCGTTCAAAGCGGATGGCTCGGGGCGTAACTGAGTTGCTTCGGGTTTGACACCACTAAAGTCGAAGCACTGGACAAAAGTCTAGCTACGGCCTACCAAATGGCGCACATGACCGCGCCCGTAGAAACGCCATTCGACCCCGTCCCCGCGCTGGCTGCAGAGCTCAACCTGCCGAGGGCTTCCGTCAGTGCC
>CAXSGJ010000002.1:163241-202127 GCA_964236865.1 uncultured Polyangiaceae bacterium | reverse complement strand
GTCAAATTGCTTGCGGACAGCTCCACCGTGCCCTTCATCGCTCGCTATCGAAAGGAGGCCACGGGCGGCCTGGATGAAGTCCAGATACGGGCCATCGAGGAACGGCGGAGCTACCTGATCGAGCTTGAAGCGCGTCGTGCGTCGATCACGAGCGAGATCTCGAGCCAGGGCAAGCTGACCCCCCTGCTCGCCGAAAAGCTCGCCGACGCGCGCACCAAGGCCGAGTTGGAGGATTTATATCTACCGTTCAAGCCCAAGCGGCGCACACGCGCCACCATCGCCAAAGAGCGTGGCCTAGCCCCCCTGGCCGATCTGATCTGGTCGCAGGCGCACGAAGGCTCTCCCGCCGTGAGCGCGCTCGGCTTCGTCGACCCAGCGAAAGACGTTCCGGACGCCGCAGCAGCTTTAGCGGGCGCCCGAGACATCTGCGCCGAGCGCATCGCCGAAGATCCAGAGGTGCGGAAGCACACGCGCGAAGCGTACGTGCGCGAGGGTTCCATACTGGTGGGGAAGACCAAAGACTTCGAGGACAAGGCCACCAAGTTCGACAGCTACGCAGAGTTTCGCGAACCTGTCGGCGCGATCCCGTCGCATCGCTATTTGGCGATTCGCCGAGGCGAGAGCGAAGGGGTGTTGCGCGCGGTGCTACATGTCGAACAGAGCAACGTCCTTCCGTTCGTGGAAAAATACGTCAAGCTGGACGGGGCTTCACCCTGGGCAGGAGAGCTCGCCAGCGCATTGAAAGACGGTGTTGAGCGCCTTTTGTTGCACTCGGTGCAGGTGGATGTGCGGGTGGAGCTCAAGCTGAACGCCGACAAGGGTGCCATCGACGTCTTCGCTCAGAACTTGCGCGAGCTCCTGTTGTCCGCCCCGTTCGGCACCAAGACCGTGCTCGGCATCGACCCCGGTCAGCGAACGGGCTGCAAGTGCGCCGTCGTCGACGAAACCGGAAAACTGCTCGAGCACGAGACCATCTACTTGGTGCAGGGGGACGCAGCGATGGAACGCGCGCGGCAATCCCTGCGCGCCATCTGTAAGAAGTACGCACTCGCAGCGATCGCCGTGGGCAACGGCACGCACGGGCGCGAAACGGAAGCCTTCGTGCGTGACCTCCTGAAGGAAGAAGGCTTGAGCGCCGCTCCGGCACCGCTCTGCGTTCCAGTCAGCGAGTCCGGTGCCAGCATCTATTCTGCAAGCGACGTGGCTCGGGAAGAATTTCCAGACTTGGATTTGACCGTACGCGGCGCGGTTAGCATCGCGCGGCGCTTACAAGATCCGCTGGCGGAGCTAGTCAAAGTCGATCCCAAGAGCATTGGCGTCGGCCAGTATCAACACGACGTTTTTCAGCCTTTTTTGGCCAAGAAGCTGGATGAGGTGGTGGAGAGCTGCGTCAACAGCGTGGGGGTGGAGGTCAACTCGGCGAGCGCACCGTTGCTGTCCCGGGTGGCTGGCATCGGCCCGAGCTTGGCCAAAAAGATCGTCGCCTATCGCAACGAAAAGGGCGCCTTCCGCAGTCGTAGCGGTTTGCTGGAGGTGCCGGGGCTCGGCCCGCGCGCCTATGAGCAAGCCGCGGGCTTCCTGCGCGTGCGCGGCAGCAACCAGCCCCTCGACGCCAGCGCTGTCCACCCAGAGCGTTATGCCCTGGTGGAGCAAATGGCCAAGGATCTGGGCGTGCCCGTCGCCTCCTTGATCGGCAGCCGCGAGTTGCTCGAACGCCTCGACCCCCAAAAGTATCAAGCCGGCGACGTGGGAGCCTTCACGCTAAACGACATTTTGAGCGAGCTGAAGAAGCCCGGCCGCGATCCGCGTGCCTCCTTCGCGCCGCCCAAGTTTCGCGACGACGTGCGCACGATGGAAGACTTGAAGACGGAAATGATTCTCGAAGGCGTGGTGACCAACGTGACTGCGTTCGGCGCCTTCGTGGACATCGGTGTGCACCAAGATGGCTTGGTGCACGTCTCTCAGCTCTCCGACCGCTTCATAAAAGACCCGAATGAAGTCGTGAAGGTGGGCGATAAGCTCAGCGTTCGTGTGCTGGAGGTGGATCTAGTTCGCAAGCGTATCGCCCTCAGCGCCAAGCGCGGCAGCGAGGCCCGCGTCGGCGGAGCGAGCGGCGCGGCTTCCGCTGCAAAAAGCCCGGACCACGGTCGTGAGCGGCGCCCGCAACCGCAGGCGCGAGCGCAACCGGCTAAGGCCAAGGCCGCTGCCCCCGGTTTTACGAACAACCCTTTTGCGGCTCACTTCCGCAAGTAGCTGAGCTTGCCGCGCCCGCTCGTCTGACGGACCACGAACCACGCCCCAAGCCAAGCCACGCCGATGCTCGCATGTCCGAGCAAGAGGTGGAGCGTGTTGCCGCTCGGACAGTGCAGCTCGAGCACTAAATTGGCGGACAGGCCGAGCCCCGCCGCGCTCAGGCAGACGGTACGTACCGACGGGCGATCGTCGCGATCGAGGGCCCACAGAAGCGCGGCCGTCGGCAGCGTGAGCAGCGCGCCATAGCTGAAGCAGCTGAGCGCGCCGCCTGGCCCGGCATGGCTGCCGGTCTCGGTCGCCGGAGCAAAAGCGATCAGGAACGGCAGACCGAGCGCCCCGAACAATAAGCCGACGTGATCAGCGAGCGACCCGCGGCGGATCGACAAATACAATTCTTTGCCGAAGGCGAGCAGGATGCCGACAGCATAGGCGCCGAGCAATGGCAGCAACCTAGCCGCCGGATACTCGCTGAAATCAGGGCGTTGGCGAGCGAAGCCGCCGAACCCGATCACTACCAAAACGCTCGCCACGACCACCGCCAAGCGAAGCCGCGTCGGCCGCGAACGGAGCCAGGCGCGGAGCCCGGTTTCGTGAGCTACATTTTCCTGCAATCGCGCGAACAGGTCTTCCTGGATGGGCATGACCGCGCCGACCTCCGTGGCGAGCGAGCGCCCGAGCTCGGCGTCACGCTCAAACAGCTCCAGACATTGCGGGCAGCCGTTCAAATGCGTCATCACCTCTTCATCGGAGAGCGCCTGGCCGGCCATGAACGAGTCGCGAATGTCGGGACAGTCCATCAGCCCGTTCCCTCGGCAGCAGACTCGATGTCGTGGAGCTTGGGGTCCGGCACCGCTTCCCCAAGGCGCGCACGAAGGGCCACATAGCCGCGGTGGGCACGTACTTTGACCGCCGCGACCGTAGAGCCCACCGCTTCGGCGACTTCCGGAAAGCTCAGGCCGCCGAACCAATGCAGCTCGATCACTTCTCGATGGTCGGCGGGCAAGGCGCTGAGCGCGCGAGCCGTCTCACGCGCGGCGTCCGAGCGCTCTTGGCCGCGCGGCCCCTCGAACGGCTCGGCAATGCGGTCGTCCTCGAGCGAGGTCTCGTGGCGGCGTTTGCTACGCCGGAAAAATTCGCGCTTCAAATTCAAGGCAATGGTAAACACCCAAGGCTTCAACTTGCGGCCGGGCTCGAAGTCCAAGCGGCTGCGGTGCAAATGCAGGAAGGTCTGCTGCACGAGATCATTCGCCTCTTCGGCGCTGCGCAAGTCGCGCGCCATCGCGCGCTGTAGGAGCGGCGCGTAGCGGGTGAAAAGCTCCCGAAATGCTGCCTTATCGCCGGCGATGTAGGCCGTCATGAGCTCCTCGTCCGTGCGCACGGGCAGAATATAGACGCCAATTCGCGTCGCGAGGCAAACCTTAAGCATTTTCGAGGTTTGAGAAGCGTAAGCCTCAACCCGTCGCAGCGGCAGCGCAACTCGCCGCCCGTACCCGGGCGGGGGCGGGGCTTAAGCCTGCCTCCGCTACTGCCGTTTCGAGGGCTGGATGTCCAGCGTCGATCCCGCGCCGGTTGTGAAGCGCCCTCCCCCACTGCCTGCCAGCCAGCGTCAGCTCGCGGAGTCGATCCGCGAAGATCTGTGGTTCGGCGACGACGATCCCCAGCGAACCGCGGAGGAAGCATCGCGTTCGCTCGCCGCCGCGGCCGCGCTTGCCGCCGGGCTCAAGCCCTTCCCGGTGATTGCTCAGCGCGTGATGACATTGCTTGCCGATCCGGACACGCCGGTCGTCAAGGTCAAAAAAGCGATCGAACAGGACCCCGCGCTCGCCGGTCGGCTGCTGCGGGTCGCCAACTCCGCGTTGTACGCCCCTGCCGTCGCCTGTCGCAGCATCGAAGATGCCGTGATGCGCCTAGGCAGCCGCACGGTGAGTGAAATCGTTGCGAGCCTCGCTACCCTCGGCATGTTCTCGGACGCCAAGAGTGGCTTCGGCGCGTCCTTTCGAAATCACTGCGTGTGCGTCGCCGCGGTCGGCCGCGTACTGGGCACGGAGTGGCGCTACAAGGGTGTAGAACACGTCTTTCTGAGCGGACTGATGCACGACATTGGCAAATTGCTGGCCATGCAAGTGAAAGAGATCCGCTATGAGGCGCTCGACCCGACTGCGCTGCAGAACCCCGATCAGGTGCATATGCACGAGCGCGCGTTCGCCGGCTATGATCACGCCGTGCTCGGCGCGCACGTGCTCGAGCGCTGGAAATTCCCGGACGAAATCTCCAAGGTGGTGGCGCTGCACCACCAGCCCGGTCGAGCATTTGCCAGCAGCAACAACATTGCCCTGGGCGTCGCGCTGCTGCGCCTCGCGGACGACATAGAATTTCAGATCCGTCGCAGCCGCGAGCTGGACGAGGCCTATGTCGAAACGTTGATTCAGAATGGCGCGGCCGAGTACACGCAATTTTCTCGGGATGTGCTGCGGGCCATGTGGCCAAAGTTCGTAAGCGCGTTCGACGAAGCCCTGCGCGTCACCGCGTAAGTCCGAGCGCGTCGCTCAAGCGGCTTTCGGAATTTCGAAGTGCACGCTCGCGCCGCCGTCCGCGCGATTTTCCGCCCAGGCTCGGCCGCCGTGAGCCCGCGCGATGCGCTCCACCAAGCTCAGACCTAGGCCTAAGGATGATGAGCCGTTGCCGCGATAAAAGGCGTCGAACACGCGGCTCAGGGCCTCTTTGGGGAAGCCCGCTCCGCGATCGCTCACCGTCACGCGCAGGTGCCGCCCCGTGCTCGAAAGGACCACGCTCTCGACCCCGCCCGCGTGCTTTTGCGCGTTCTCGAGCAAGTTACAAAACGCGCGGTCGAGCAACGTAGGGTCTCCCTTCACCTCGGCGTCCGCCGCGTCATCGCGGAACAGGCTGGGATCGACGGTGGTGCGCTCCAACGCGCGGTGCACGAGCGCAGACGGCCTCAGGGCTTGCAGACTCAACGTGCCGAAATCCAGGCGCGAATTGGCCAACAGCTTTCCAATCAGATCATCGACCTCGATGATCTCTCGTTCCACTTTGTCGAGCGTACCGGAGTCGGCCGAGCTGCTGCGTAGTAGCTCCGTGAGTACGCGCAGGCGCGCGAGGGGGCTCCGGATCTCGTGGGAAACGGCGGCCAGGAGCTCGCGCTGATCGTTCAACTGTCGCTCGATGCGCCGCGCCATATCGTTGACCGAGTCCGCCAGCACGCCAACCTCCCCCATGTGGTGCCGCCCCAATCGAACTCGGCTGACCAGGTTGCCCGAGCCGATCTCGCGCGTGACGCGGATCAAGTCCGACAACGGACGCACCATTTTCCGGGCAAGGACGCCGGAGGCGCCCCACAGCGTCAGGCACGCCGCGGCGATCGCTAAAACGAAGGTGATGCCGGGAACGCGTCGGCGCTGGTCGACGCACACTTTCAGCATGCCGAGTGGGTGCGAACCGCGAAAAATGGGCACGGTGAACTGCGGCTTGTCGCAGCGCGTTCCCACCTGGTCGACCAGCTTGCGCGCGCCGTCGAGCAGGCTGAGATCGACCTCGAACGCCTTGGCAATGTCCAGAGCGAGCGTGTGACGCTCATCGGGGACGTCCCAGACCCGCTGGAACCGCTCGCCGATGAAATGCTGAATGCGCGCGACGTCGCTGTCGATGCTGGACGCGCTCGGCCGAAGAGCGCTCACTACGACGCTGACGACCATGCCCGTAAACAGGATGGTGACGCCGAGCCACATGAACAATTGGCGGTGCAGGCGGGCGTGTACGAAACGCCTGAATCTCATTCCGAGCCTTTGGCCATCACGTAGCCGACGCCGCGCACGGTCTTGATCAAACGCGGCGGATCATCGAGCAGCTTCTTTCGAAGGTGCGAGATGTGGACGTCGACCGTGCGGTCACTGACCGTTACATCGCCGCGGCCCGCGTGCTCGAGTAAGCTCGAGCGGGGAACGACGCGCCCGGCGCGGCGCATCAAAGCCAACAGCAAATCGAACTCCACTCCGGTGAGGTCGAGTACCTTGCCCGCTACGGTGGCCTGGCGTGCGCCGACGTCCAGGTTGACGCCGCCCACGTTCAGGTGCTCCTTACTCGGATCGAGCTCAGTGCGGCGGAGGACTGCGCGCAGCCGCGCGAGCAGCTCGCGCGGGCTGAACGGTTTGCCGAGGTAGTCATCTGCGCCGAGTTCGAGGCCCACCACGCGGTCGGTCTCGTCTCCTTTGGCCGTCAGCATGATCACCGGCAAGCGGCTCTTCTCACGGATTTTTTTCAGTACGGCCAGGCCGTCCATGCCGGGCATCATGACGTCCAGCAATACGGCATCAAAGGCGCCCGACTCCAACATGGACAAGCCAGCCGCGCCATTCGAGGCGTGGCTGGCACGCACGTCATTTTGCACGAGGTAGCTATCCAACACCTCGAACAAGCGGGCGTCGTCGTCGATGACCAGAACATGCACCGTCATGAGCGAGGGGGCGGAGCGTATCACCGTCCGCCCCGACCCGTCCGCCGTGGACGACAACGAGGCGCTCACGGCATCTTTTCGCGATGCGCACTGTCATGCGCGCGCTCGGCCGCCCGCATGCAGACGTCCGCCACGTGATCTTCGAACGCTTGCCGCTTGTCCATGCCGCGGTGGTGGCAACCCATGAAGCCGGAGGCAAAACCGCCGACCGCGCCCATCGCGAGGATCAAAATCAATGCTTTTCGTCTCATGGCAAACTCCTCGTTTCAGCGAAACCGCCCATAACCGCGCCCAAAGGGACCGGACTCGATGATGTCGGCCAAGACCTTTCGCTGCCGCTGATCCAGCGTTTCGTGCACCTTTGCGAATGCGTCGAGCGCGTTGCTGCGCACCCGGTCGATGACGGCGTCGTGACGGTCGAAGATCGCCTCGACATTCGATCGGTCGAGCGTCTCGCTCCGAACGACGGTCGCGATGTCCGCGCGCGTGCCGCGGAATTCGCGCTTGGCCTCGTGGACCTCGTCCAGCAACGTGTCCACCGCTTCTCGAATCACTTTCTCCTGACCCGGTGTCGTATCCAGCCGGTCGAGCAAGCGGTTCAAAATGAAGCGGCCGCGCCCCGAGCGAAAACCACGCCCTCGCCCGCCGCAATGGCGCTCGCCGCGGTGGCCGCGGCGGGTGAGCGTGGCGGTGAGGCCCAATAAACAAGCTGTTCCAAACAGAAATCCAAACATTTTGCAGCTCCTTCTCGGACCAGCTTGCGGATGCTCTGTGAAGGAACGCGGCGCGATGGAGTTAAGAAGCGTTAAGGGCGTGGTCACCGAACAAGGCCCGGAGCGGGCGCCTTTTTGAACCCATTCGATCCGCCAAAAACGCCTAGCGGGCGCCCGGCCAAGCATTACGTGCTCCCGGAAAACCCAGCGCTAGGCTAGTAAAGCACCTGAACGGGGCCCGGAGCGGGCTACCCGGCCGGCCCATTTCAAGATCAGGACCGCCTCGCCGGACACCTACACGGTATAGCCGCGCCGACCCCGAAACGGCATTTACCCATGCAGAAGCCATCGTCGTCCCTCTCAAACATCGCCGCTGCGTTGTTGTGTTCGCTAGCTGCGGTCGCCTGCGGGCCGCCGGATGAGGCGAGCCGCGTGACTACCGGGGCCATCAACGGGCCCTTCGTAGTCTCCAACTACTTCACGCCTAGCGGTCTAATGGGCGACGGGGCGATCCCCGGGCTCCTGTCGGAGGGCATCAACGAGAACTGCAGGACGCCACGCCCTCCGAATGCCCAGGGGGATTGCTATCACTTCCTGTATCACATCGGAAATGTGCGTTGGGCCGGTGCTTACTGGGTTTATCCTTCGAATAGCTGGGGCGCGGTCCCCGGGCGTGACCTGAATCCACCACTGGACCTTGGGCCCGACGGCAAGGGCGGGGAGCTGCGCGGCTACAACCACGTGCGGTTTTCGGTGGCGATCGACCCGTTGCCAGTCCCCCCGAAGTTTCAGTACTTCGTCGGCGGCATCGAGGGCTCTGTATCAGTGCCGGCGCAGCCTTACGGCGACACCGGCACGCTCATCTTCCCTGCGGATCCGGCTGACCCCACCTCTACGGCGCAGCTGTTTCCCGATCAAAATTTCGTGCAGCAGGGGGACCCGGCTCCTCTCACGGGGCCTTGGCAGGAGCTCACCATCCCGCTCAACAGTTGGGGCATCACGAATGTGATCGGGGCGTTTGGCTGGTCGATCAACGACACTGACAATCCCGGGCAGACGCTGTCTATCTACCTCGACGACATTGTGTGGGAGTGAACGCGTGATCAAAGTTTCTCTCGTCGTGCGAAGCGTCTGCTTCGCACTGGCGCTCACTGGTGCCGCGTCCGCCGCTCCGAATGACCGCGGCCCCGAGATCAACCCGTACGAGTGCTTGGGCCGCTACGAAGCGGCGACCGGCAACCGCAGCATGACGCAGGTGCGCGCCGAGCTCGACAAGCGATTACATCCGCTGTTCGAGGGAGACGAGCCGCATACCGTCAAGGCCATGAAGCTCTGCGTGGTGGCCATGCTGGAGAGCCGACTCGGTGACGGCAATGCAGGAGAGCATTACGCCGCCGCGGTTGCCGAGGCTCCCGACGAGCCTGGCTACGAGCTGTGGTACGGGCGCCTGTACTCCAACTTCCGCGGCGCGCGCGGGATCGTGGTCGAAAAGGCGGAAGACCACTTCTACAAGGCGCTGGAGAAGATCGACGCGCTCAAGGCGAACGGCAAGTTCCGCGACTATCACAAGGTCGTGGAAGAATGGGTCCACAAGAGCCTCTTAGTGACCTATCAAGAAGATGGGCTCCCGCTCCTTCCTTGGAAAGCCTATCCTCAACACGGCGATTCGGGTCACGACGCGTTGGGCGCGTCGCTGATGGCGCAGTTTTCCGTCTCGAAAGACACGCGGGATTTTTTCCGAAACAATGAGATGCGGTTGTTCACCGGCGAGCTGATGTTCGCGAACGGCCCGTATCGCGCGGCCGGCGTCCTCAGTAAGTCGCAAATTTACAATATCGTACGCGCGCCCCTGCGCTACCGGCACGAAGAGCGCTTACGGCTCCGTCAGAATTTGATCGGGGCCTTCGACGTCTCGTTCGCCCAAGAAAAGATGGTCGAAGGTCAGATCAGCACTTACTACCTCCCGCCACCGGTACAACCCCTCACTGATGTCAATGTGCGCGAGATCGGCTTTGGTTACGAGCGAGTGATTCCGCTCTACCCGCTGTTCGACCTCAAGCTCGCCGGCGACGTGAAAAGCATCGACCGCCAAGGTGTGGTCGAGTTCCATCCGGAACGACACGAGAATTTTTGGCTGTATGAAGCGCACCCGAGCGTCTCGCGCTTCATCGGTCCAAACAAGCTCACCCTGGATCTCGTCTACGTCTACATGGACGTCACCGACGTCAACTTTGGGGTCATCACGGATTCGCTGCGCTCCAAATACATTCGCGCGGCCAACCTGGAATACGCTCTGTACACGCCGCTGGTGTTGCCAGAATTCCGCAGCGGTGAGCTCGGCATGCACCGCACGCCGACGCGCGGCTGGTACTTCAACGCCGGCGCGGCAGACGACGACGACGTGTACGGCACCCGCACCGTGCGCAAGCACGACTTTTATGCGGGCACTCGCTTCGAGGGCGCCGGTAACTACGACCTATCGCTCCAAGGCACCTACTCGACGTCGAACCTCACCGAGCTCGACTTGAACACCGGGAGGTCTCTGGATGATCCCGGTGGCACGCTAAAATCCACGAGCTTTCGCACCACCGCCATCATCCAGCGTCGCATCATCAATCCGGACGCCATACCGGGAATCAATGGCTCCTTTTTGGACGTCGACATGCTGAACGTGGTGATCCCAGCGACCTGGGACAAAGGGCTCAGCGGCACGAGCTGCGACACCGCGAACATTACCTTTAACCCCGCGTACACCTCCGCCGCCGACTGCTACAAAACGTTCGAAAACGTGCGCGTCGGCGCGGAAATCTGGGCAAAATTCTTTGGCACCGGCTTTGGTGGTCCTGCCTTTCTCGCGACGCTTGGTTACGATTACCAATATTTTTATAAGATCAAAAGGGCAGTCAATGAGGTTCACCTGAACCTACGCATGGGTTGGGGCAGGTTATGAGCGCGCGCTGGAGTCTGTTGTTGTTGGCCGTTTTGTCAGGTTGTGGTGCAAGCTCCATCGAGCCCGCGCCCCTGCCGCAACATCCGTCGGGCAAGGCCAAGAAAGCCGGCGCCGGCTTTCTCACCTACACCGTGCCGGAGGACGAGCACGTCGCGGTGAACGAAAAAGGCAAACGCGCCCGTCCGAAGGTGACGAGCGATTTCGCCGGAATCGCGCGGAGCAATGGTTGGTGGTCGTCGCTGATCTGGCAATACAATGAGAAGAACCCGTACTCGGAGAACCTGTACGCGCACCCGCTTGCCCTGCGCGCCTACAAGGACGGCCTGGGTCTCTCGTATCCAGACCAACCAAAGGTAGAACTCCGCCAGTATATGTACTCCTACGCGGAGGACGTGCGCGTCGGCTTGGAGGGTTTAGCCGCGCCGGACACTCGCGTTGCAAGTTACTCGGACTGGGCAGTCACCGCCGAGTGGTCCGGCGAGAGCGCGCTCCGCGCCACCATCGGGCACGGCCTGCCGTTCGTGTATTTCACGAAGACGGGGCCCGCCAACGTCGTGATCCGCGTGCCCGAAGCCGGCTCCATGGAAGTTTGGCACGATGGGGGAGATGCGATGGGCATCACCGTATCAGGCCACCATTACGGGGTGTTCGGCCCGGCCAAGAGCCACTGGCAAAAAAAGGGCGCCGCGCTGGAGAGCGATCTTGCCGGCCGAGACTATTTCTCCGTTGCGGTTCTTCCAGGCAAGGGGGAGGAGGTCTTGGAGCGCTTCCGCAAGCACGCCTACGCCTTCGTGACAGACACGAAGGTCGCCTACACCTACGACGAGCCGAGTGCGACCTTGTCGACGACCTTCGCGCTCACGACGCGCCAAATGGACGACCAGAAAGGCTTGTCGCAAGACCCCATCGTCGCACTGTATCCACACCTTTGGAAGAACGCGACGACGCAGCAATACACTCAAGACAGCTACGCTTCGCCTCGCGGAACTCTGAAGGTCGCGGAGACCAGTCAGTTCACCACTCAGTTCAAGTTCGGCGGCATCTTGCCGGCGTTGCCCAGCATTCCAGGGACCGACATGGGCTCCGTCTCACGTTATCTGAAGGAGATCGCGAACGCGAGCGACCTGTTCCCAAAGGGCTTCGGCCCGCGTCCGACGCGCGACTCGTACTGGGCTGGAAAGTCCCTCGCTCGCAACGCGAACATGCTCGAGATCGCGGAACAGCTCGGCTTGAAGGACGAACGGGAGCGGCTACTCGTCGGGGTCGAGAACGAGCTCGTGGATTGGTTCGACGGCGCGATGCCGCGCGCGTTCCACTTCGACAAAGAGTGGCACAGCGTCGTGGCCTTCCCATCCAGCTATGGATCGGCGGACGAGCTGAACGACCATCACTTTCACTACGGCTATTTCATTGGTGCCGCAGCCACTGTCGCGAACCGCGATCACAAATGGGCGAAAGAGTTTGGACCGTTCGTGGACGTGTTGGTGAAGGACGTCGCCAATTGGGACCGCGCCGACACTCGCTATCCGTACCTGCGCCATATGGATGTCTACGCCGGTCACTCCTGGGCCAACGGCCCTGAGCACTTCGACGCGGGCAACAACCAAGAGGCGTCTTCGGAGGATACCAATTGTTCATCGGCCATCATCCTCTGGGGCGCCGCCACTGGCCGTAAGGAAATTCGAGATCTCGGCATCTTCCTGCTCGTCAATCAGATCGCGGCCGCCGAACAGTACTGGTTCAACGTGGACCAGGAGAATTTCCCCAAGGGCTTCGAGCACCGCGCCGCCGGCATGGTGTGGGGCGCTGGCGCGAAGTACGACACTTGGTTCGACCGAGACCCGGCGTTGATCCACGGCATCAATTATCTGCCCTTCAGCGGCGCCTCGCTCTACCTGGGCCGGCATCCGAAGTACGTGCAAAAAGCATTCGACGAGATCAACACCGAGAGCCGCGGCAGCATGACGGCTTGGCGCGATTACATGCTCATGTACCTTGCGCTCGCGGCGCCCGCGAAGGCCCGCCAAATGTTCGACGACGATCCGTACTTCGAGCCCGAGTTCGGCAACACCCTCGCCATGACCTACGACTGGATCGCCAAGCTCGCGACCATCAATGGCCACGTCGACATCACCGTCACGGCCGATTCCCCGCTGTACGCCGTGTTCAAGTCGGGCGGCACGCGCACATACCTCGGTTACAACGCCAGCGAAAGCGCACGCACCGTGACATTTTCCGACGGCGCCAAGCTCAAGCTCGCGCCGCGCGCGTACGGCTACTTGAAGCGCAAAGCCGGTTCCGAAGACAACTGACTACGACCAAGGCTCCCCGCGCCTGAGGCTCGGCCGTTGCTCTTGACGGGCTCCATGCCTGCGACGTGCTGCTCGGGCGTCTCGCTGCCATGAATTGGCAAGGTTCAGGAAAGCACATTCGTCGACGGGCAATTCGCTAGGCGATAGGGCGCGACTCAACCAATGCCTGTGCCCGCCGCCCGACACTGCATCGATCGCGAACACTACCTCGCCAACAGAGCAGGAGCACTCATCAACGACGTCTTCCGCGATCAGCCCATCCCGGCCTGTCCCTCGCGTACAAGTCGAATGCGTGCGCTGCCGCCCAAACGGGAGAGCGACTTGCGCTATCGCGGCAACGATCGGCGCAGCGAACAGAAGGCCAAGCTATCTGATACCGGTGAGGCCTGCCCGCAGCACCTCACCGGTCTCATCGTCAATCTCGACCGAGTAGACCCGACCCTTTGCTGGTTCGCTGACGAGCCAGACACAACCGCTACCTGGGCGCTCGCACAACATGGTCATTGTCAGCCGCTCACGGTACGCTTCACCAGCCGCCGCGCGAGCCCGCTCGATGGCCTGTGCCTCGGACAGACAGGTCTTCGACCGAGGTCGATCGATAAACCGTTTCCGAAACCAGCCGTACAAGCCCAAGACCTTCAACGTACGTCCCGTGTTGGGGGCGAAGCGGGCACGAAGTAGAGGTTGATCGGAACGCCAGCAACGAGGGCCGTCTTGACCAAAGCGGCGGCTTCCGGCACGAGCCCGCTCCCCTTACCGGCCCCGCCGCCTCGCATCAGGAACATGTAGCCATTGCCGATCGGAAAACGCACACCAACGAATAGTTGTTTAAAGCCGAGTACCCCCACCTGGGCGACGGTCTCCGCAACGGCCTCTTCGATATAGCGCCAGAGTGAAGAACGCGTGTACGACTTAGCTAGTGTAGTTGCTCGGTACTCGCGCAGAACGCCGAGCTTCGGAGCCAAGAGTTGATGGACCTTTTCGTGAAGCAAAACCAGCGCGCGGTCCGTTGCCGAGCCCTGCGACGAGATTCTGATATCTCCAAAGTAACTCGTCGCCCCCTGACCGGCGGGGAGCGTGGCGTCCTCTACGATTTGCGGTGCATAACGAAAGCCGTTTGTGAGCGGGGGCGCGCGTCCGATGTTCACAGGCGCGCCCTCGTAAGTCTTGGGCGCGCGCGCGCCCCGAAAAAGGACCGCCAACACCGCTTGGATACCGAGAATGGCAATGGCCTTGGCGAGATGATTGGCCGCCACCTCGAAGTCCGCGTTGGACTGCCCCAAGTAGGCTTGTTTTGCGAACTCGTACAGCTCGTCAATCCCCTGGAAGACCGCCCAACCGATGGCGACGACACCCAACGCTCCGACGACGACGTCGATGATCTCGCCCAGCCCGAAGGCGTGCGACCCGACCCACGCGCCCAAAACCACGGTCATCACCGCAAGCGCCTGAGGCTGCACGAGCGCAGCCAGCTGCGCGCGGACCTCAGGCCCCACTTTCGGCAGCGTTCGCTCAATTACTTTCGTCAGTCGGTGGGCGAAATCCATCGTGCTACTCCAGTAATTGGTCCGACCGCAGTTTGTATTCGCAACTCATGTGGTTTGCAATCTAAGCGTCCCCGGCGTGCGAAAGATCAATCCAACGGTTCTTTCGAACTACATCGATACACGCTTACCAAAAAAGATCCCGTTCATAAAGACCTTCTGAAGCAACGCTGCGGTGCCTTCCCTCCTCCCCATATCAACAGTGATTTGGGGATCTGCACGCCGAGGGCCGAGCGCTCCCGACAACCGTCCACATACTTAGAAAGCTGCCGCCCGCCCAGCGAATAATTTGCGTGATGAGCGCATCCGCCCTCTGAGCGACAGCTTTCTTCAGGTGAGGCGCTTCCCTCGGCGATGACGTGCGCGTTGAGACATCTGAAAAGACTCTTCGGCCAGTTCTTGGTGCGATCCCTTGCCGCCGGTGGCCGGCGAGCCGCGGATCGCGTATCATCATCTCGGGCGGAGTCGAGCGTAGATCGACAGATCAGGCTCAGGGACGGAATTAACGCCGGGCTGTTCGTTGGCGAGGCGCAGGGTCGGTGATCGGGGATAGCCGCGGATAGGATGGCAATCTCAAGACCAATACCGTCACATGCCGCACTCCCTCTTTGAACGAGCACGACGACGGCAGCGCAACGGCCAAAAATCGTCTAGGCGCGCCCGGGCTGAGGGGCGGGATGGGCTCGCACGTCGAACCAAGATGGACCTTTTCTGGAGGCAGATCAGCACGCGGTCCCGTTGCCAGCAGCGAACGCTGCGCCCTATCCTCCTACCTCAATTGCAAAGGTTCGGCCCGAACGTTCGGGTGTAGACGTTGGTGTTATCGCTCCAGACCATTGCAAACCCTTTGGCGCCTGCCGCAATACGGGCGTGGGGAGCGTCGCTATTGGTTGAGGTGGTCGCGATGTTCGGGAACGATGTGCCATAGGTGCAATCCACGAGCACTTCTTGCGCCTGCACTACGTGGTTGTAACTACTCACCGCCAAGTAGCCACGTGTCGTGGCAACCATCTGATCAGGCTCGAAGTTGGCGAACGTTTTATAGAAGGGATTCGAGCAAACAGTGCTCCCTGCGCTCGTGTATTCTTGAAAATACACGCCGTCGGACTCGCTCCACAGGATGCCGAAGCCGCCGCTAGCGCGCGGGGCTATCACGGCTTTCCTTGCGCTAACGCCGTCCGGACGCAGCTGCACATGTTTAGTTTCGTTGACACCAGTCCGATCACGTAGGCTGAACTCCAGCGTATGCGGCGGGCTGGACGTGGCATCGCCGGCCATCCAGACCAAACCGACACTGTCGCCGGAGACAGCGACGCTCGGCGTACGCCCGCCGCTCGAAAGGGGAGTGGTCAAAGTCACATAGGGGCTGGGGACGTAATTGTCAGTTACTATAAAGTGATACGCCCAGTTGGCCGAATGATATGCCCCCCAGCCAGTCATCAGCCAAGTTTGATTGGGCAGGCGAATCGCGAAGCTATCATAGTACAAACCACCCCCTGAGGGCTGTCCTACGTCTACTCGAGATGCGGGCGAGAAGTTACCCGCAGCCGTGATTTTCCTGAATTCAAGGTAGCCTGCCCCGTTGTCCTTGTAGAAGGCGCCGAAATTGGCTCCGTCCCAAGCAAGCGCGGGATTCAGCGCGGAGCTCGTGTCGTCGAGCTGAGTCTTCGCCAACTGGATGGTGTTATTCTGAGTCAGCGTGGTGAAATACAAGCGATCAGCAACGTAAGCGATGCCGTAAGTATCACCGCCCGCGGCGACTGACGGCATGGTGCCGGCGCCAATCGAGGTCGAATTGCCCGACAACTTGAGTGCGCCGTTGTCGGCCATGTCGATGACGTTGTTGCAGTTGTTGTCGATGCCGTCGCAAATCTCAGAGGCGCCGGGGTTGATGTCGGAGTTGGCATCGTTGCAATCGTCGCCCTTGCTTGCGGTGCTGAGGACATACCCAGCCTTACTAGAGCCGCAAAATTTCACGGGAGCGGCGTCTGCGCGATAGCCGTCGCGGTCAGCGTCGAGGTTGAACACCATGCATGCCGCGCTCGCGCAATCAGCGGATGCGGCGCAGGGCTGGCCGCCGCTCAGCTTACAGCCCGAGCCATCCGCACTGCACACGGTTCCGGATGAACAGGTTTCACCGGTCGCGCAGGTACAGCCTTCGTTCGGCACGCCGTTACAATTCGCGTCATTGCCGGTCTCGCAACCGTCCGCCGCTGCGGGCCCGACCGCTCCGGCGCAGGAGCCCCAGATGCCGCCGACTCCACAGGTCTGTTCGCCGAGCTTGCACGTCACTTGGTTCGCGGGCGGCATGCCCGGGTAGGCATCCCCGGCCTCGCTTGCATAACAAGTCCGCGCGATACCGGCCGTGCACGACTCAGGCTCTCCGGGTGCCCCAGCAGCCCCGGCCTCGACGTCTGGACGGCCGACGTTGCCGCTCATTCCGATTGCTGCGGCGCCGCCTTCGCCTCCAGCCCCAGCGGCCTGATCCTTGTTACGATCAAAGTTGTGTTTGGACGCTCCGCAGCCGCTCACGGTACTGAAGGCTAGCGCTGACCATAAACCCCACCTCTCACCACGCCGCCCAGAAATCATGTCGACCATTATCACGCGAGCCGGTCCGCGTCGAGCGACGCCAGGCTCTCTTAAGCTCTCGCGCTTCGCCGGAAGAGAGAGACTGCCGGAGCCTTCCGGCGCCGGCGTTCCCAACGGGCAAGCCAAGCTCAGCGAGACAATTGAACGCGCGCCGTTACTTCACATAGGGCGTTTCTAACGGATTATTTTGCGCGGCAGCCGTGTAGTCGCCATTCACCTTATTCAGACAAGCCGGCGTGGGCGAGCAGGGATAAGCGGTCTCAGTGTTCAACTTATAAAAGCGGAAGTAGTCATACGACGATGACATGGGATAAATGTTTTTGGCCGGATCGCCAAAGTTTCCGCTGTTTTCAAACACCCACAAATTCATCATGATCTTTGCCGAAAGGGCCGGGATCGGCGGGACGGCGCTCGCCGCGTGCGTGTAAACCGGAGTGGGATTGTTATCCACGTACCAAGTGATGCTCGTCGGAGTCCAATTGAAAGCGTAGATGTGCTCCGTAGCGATGTTCAGGTTGGGCACCGGAATGGACTTCTCATCCACGTAACCAGCACCAGGGTACCCCACGGCGCCCGTCGGCTTGTTGACCGTGTTCAAGTTCAGTTTGCCCTGTTGGTTGGGCTCGAGCTCGTTGTCGATCTCGTTCCAGGCAACATCCGCAGGATTTCTGAACACGAACATCGTCGACAAGAAGTTGCCAACTGTGGTGGCGGGGGCGGTGTACTTCACTTCATACCGGCCATAACGATAATTGTTGTACTTCGTTCGAAGCTCGCCGCTGATTACACCGGTCGCGGGACGTTGCGATGACGGTAACGGAATCATGTCCTTGTGCGACTCTGCGTACGAAGCACGCGGCGGGTAACAGGCGACCTTATTGCCCGGCGGGCATTTCGATTGCGCCGTCAAAATCATCCGGCCGTTGGCGAAGGTGATGTTCTTCTCGTCGAAGCCGGCTTGGCTCTGATTGGGAATACCGTCGGACCAGGTGAACACGGGGTCGTTGTTCAAATCGATGGCGACTGGGAAATCCTCGACCAACGACAGCGTGTAGCCGTCGTAGGTCGGGTAGGTCACGCCGGAACTGCAATGGCCGGCGACTTTAGTCGTACCGATGGTTGGACACGGGACTTCTGCCTCGGCACCGACGCCACTTCCTCCCGCAGTTCCGCCGCCGGCTGCCCCTGCTACGCCGGCCGCTCCCGCGACGGCCGCGGCCCCTCCACCGGTGGCCATGCCCGCCGCGCCCGCGGCCGTGGCCGTGGTGCCGCCGGCAGGGCTGCCAGCAACGTCTCCACTGCCGCCCCCGGCCGGGCCGGTTCCGCCCGCCGGAACGTCAGCACCGCCTCCGCCCGCCGCGTTACCGCTGCCCCCGGCTGGAGGCACGTAGGCGTTGCCGGTGTCCGACGGCGTGCTCGAGCACGCGCCCAGATAGGCCACCATCAGCCCTGTCAGCCCGATCGTCGATGCGCTTGCCCAAACCTTCATGTCGCTTGTTCCTTGCTCTCTCCGCGGTTGCGGAGCCTATTCTACGTTGTCAAAGCTATGCGGCCTTACGTCCGGGCATGCCGAGCGCCGGTCCGGTTGCAGGCCGCCAAAACCGTTTCCGAAAAGTGTGTGGCTGGCGCCTCGAAGATCACTCTTTCGACCGTTTCATGCTCACATCGCAGCCTTCTTAGCTTGTAAAGCACAATTTAAAAGCTTTACCAATCGTCGCGAGCCCTTCAATTGTCGCGCAATTATAGCTTTCCGTTTCTGCGGTACGCACGAGCGGCAGAGCTGCGCGTCGTCGGCCGAGTTGTGCGTGTCGGGAGGCAGCGCTACTCCCCGTGCCGTGAGCGATCGAGACCCGGAAGCCATCGTCGTGCGCGGCGCCCGCGAGCACAATCTGAAGAACGTTACCCTTTCCATTCCCAAGAAGAGCCTGGTGGTGATCACCGGCGTCTCGGGGAGCGGGAAGTCGTCGCTCGCCTTCGACACTCTCTATGCCGAGGGCCAGCGCCGCTACGTCGAAAGCCTATCGAGCTACGCGCGGCAGTTTTTGGGCCAGATGGATAAGCCCAAGTACGACACGATCCGCGGGCTTTCGCCAACTATTTCTATCGAGCAAAAGACAGCTTCGAGCAACCCACGGTCCACCGTTGGCACCGTGACGGAGGTACACGACTACCTGCGCGTGCTGTACGCCAGCATCGGCGTGCAGTTTTGCTCGAAGTGCGGCCAGCGCGCAGAAGGGCAGTCCGCGCAGCAGATCGTGGCCTCGATCCTAGAGTATCCGAAAGGCACGAAACTGGTGCTGTTTGCGCCTCTCGAGCGACAGCGAAAAGGCGAGCACCGTGAGCTCCTCCTCGACCTGCGGAGCCGCGGTTTCTCACGGTTGCGCATTGACGGTCAGATCGTCACGCTCGACGACACGCTGGTCGCGCTCGACAAGAAGGCCAAACACAATCTTGACCTCGTCGTCGACCGGATCGTGGTCGAGCCCAGCGCGCGAGCGCGCATCACGGACTCGGTGGAGCAAGGCCTCCGCGAAGGAAAGGGCGTGATCAGCGTCGATGCGCCGGGCGGCGAGCGCGCCTTCAGCGAGCGCGTCGCGTGCCCACATTGTGAGCTGTCCTTTCCTGAGCTGTCGCCCCAGTCGTTCTCGTTCAACTCGCCGCTTGGTTTTTGCTCCGACTGCAACGGGCTCGGCTCGCGCCCGGAGATGGATCCCGAGCTGGTTGTGCCCAATCCGGCGCTGTCCATCAAAGACGGCGCGATCACGCCCTGGGCCGCGGCCGCAGCACGCGGCGAGGGCTGGGTCGCCAGCGAGATCGAGTGGGTGCTTTCACTGTTCGGTATCGACAAGAAAAAGCCTTGGAACAAGCTGACCCAGGCCCAACGTGATGCGGTCATGCACGGCGGGAAGAAGCGTGAAGGCGCGTGGGAGGGCCTAGTGAATCAGCTCATGCGGCGCATGAAGAACACCAGCAGCGAGGACATGAAGCAGTACTACCTGCGCTTCTTCTCCAGCAAATCTTGCCCCACGTGTCACGGCGCGCGCCTGCGCCCCGAGAGCCGCGCGGTGAAGATCGGAGGCGAGAGCCTGGACTCGCTATCGCACCGGCGCATCGAGGACGCTCGGGCCTGGGTGGACACGGTCGACCTGAAAGGGGCGGACGCGACGATCGCTCTCGAGCTCCGCAAAGAGATCAGCTCTCGGCTGGGTTTTTTAGTGAATGTGGGTCTGGGTTACCTGACCCTCGACCGCGCCGCCGCGACGCTTTCTGGCGGAGAGAGCCAACGCATTCGTTTGGCCTCGCAGATCGGCTCCGAGCTAACGGGCGTGATCTACATCTTGGATGAGCCTTCGATCGGCCTGCATCAGCGAGACAACGGCAAACTCCTAAAAACGCTGAAGGCTCTCCGCGACGTCGGAAACTCCGTAATTGTGGTGGAGCACGACGAAGAGACGATGATGGAAGCCGACTACCTGATCGACTTCGGCCCCGGCGCTGGAGAGCTCGGCGGGGAGGTGGTGGCGGCCGGCACGCCAGCGCAGGTGATCAAAAATCCGAAGTCGCTGACCGGCGCTTATCTGTCCGGTAAACGAAAGATCGCAATCCCCGCTGAGCGACGCGCCGGCAACGGCAAGGCGCTCGAGATCCGCGGCGCGGTAGAGCACAACCTGAAGAACTTGAACGTGCGCTTTCCACTCGGCACCTTCCTGGCGGTGACGGGCGTGAGCGGCGCCGGCAAGTCGACGTTGATCAACGGTATCTTGTACCCCGCGCTGTCACGTGCCCTGCACGATGCGCGTGCCGCGGTCGGCGAGCACGGCAGTATCTTGGGCATCGAGCACGTGGACAAGGTGATCGGCATCGATCAGAAGCCGATCGGGCGGACGCCTCGCTCGAACCCTGCGACCTACACCAAAGTCTTCGATCAAATCCGCGAACTGTACGCGAGCACCGGTGAAGCGCGTGCCTTCGGCTACGACGCCGGGCGCTTCTCCTTCAACGTGAAGGGCGGGCGTTGCGAGGCTTGCTCGGGAGACGGCGTGCGTCAGGTAGAAATGCACTTTTTGCCCGACGTCTACGTCACGTGCGAAGAATGCGATGGCCGACGCTTCAACGAAGCCACGTTGCGCGTGACCTACAAGGGCAAAAGCATCGCCGACACCCTGGATATGAGCGTGCGTGAGGGCCTTTCTCACTTTGCCGTGCACACGCACATCATGCGCGGCCTGCAGACGCTGGACGACGTGGGGCTCGGCTACGTGAAGATTGGGCAACCTTCGCCCACGCTATCCGGCGGTGAGGCGCAGCGTATCAAGCTCGCCCGTGAGCTCTCGCGCGTGGGCACCGGGCGCACTCTGTACATCTTGGACGAACCCACGACCGGTCTGCACTTCGCTGATGTGGAGAAGCTGCTCGAGGTTTTGTCGCGCCTGGTGCAGGCGGGGAACACCGTGCTCGTGATCGAGCACAACCTGGACGTGATCGCACATGCGGATTGGGTGATCGATCTCGGCCCGGAAGGAGGCGGCGCCGGGGGACTACTCGTAGCCGAGGGCACGCCCGAAAGCGTCGCACGAGTGAAGAAGAGTCACACCGGGCAGTACCTGGCGCGCGTGCTCGAGCGCGGCCAAACGCCGCGCAAGCCCGAGCGAGCCCCGTCGCCGACGACGCTCAGCAAGGTCCGAACGGCACGGGCGTGAAACGGATGCATCTCTTGTTCGATCTCGACGGGACGCTGACCGATTCACGCCCGGGGATCCTGAAGAGCATGCGCCACGCCCTCACCGCCCTCGGCATCGAGGCGCCGAGTGACGAAGCGTTGGTCCATTTCATCGGCCCGCCCACTCAAGATGCATTTCGTGATCTACTGGGCTCCAGCGATCCGGAGCTGAACACACGGGCCATCGCCGTTTACCGCGAGCGTTTCTCGACGCTCGGGATGTTTGAAAACAGCGTGTATCCAGGGATTCCAGCCGGCCTGAGCGCGCTTCTCGAGGCCGGTTTCAAGTTGGTCGTCGCGACCTCCAAGCCGGAAATTTATGCAAACCAGATCATCGATCACTTCGAATTACGGCAGTTCTTCCCGCACGTGTATGGCTCGGAGCTGACCGGCGAACGCGGCAACAAGGGCGACCTGATCAAGCACGTGCTCGCCAGCGAAGGACTCGCCAGCACCGGTGCCTGGATGATTGGGGATCGCCTGCACGATATCCGCGGCGCAAAGTTCAATGAGCTCCGTGCGGCCGGTGTGACTTGGGGCTACGGCTCGCGGGACGAGCTGATCGAGGCCGGTGCCGACGCCGTGTTTGCCAGCATGCCTGACCTCGTCAGCGCGTTTACGAACGAAGATCAGGCCTAAAACGGCGCTATTGTGGGGCGGGCGCGTCGTGTTATCTATCCGCCCCCGCAGAACTAGCCGCGGATTGGGAGAACCAACCATGTCAGAACCGAGCTCCGACATCGCACTCATCGGCTTGGCCGTGATGGGCCAAAACCTGGTCATGAACATCAACGACCACGGCTTCACCGTGTCCGTTTACAACCGTACCGGCAGTGTCACGGACGACTTCCTGGCGGGTCCGGCCAAGGGGTCCAAGGTGGTCGGCTGCAAAACCGTGCCGGAGTTGGTCGCGACTCTAAAATCGCCCCGCCGCGTGTTCATCCTCGTCAAAGCGGGCGCGGCGGTCGACGCAGTGATCAACGAGCTCACGCCGCTCATGGCTCGAGGCGACATCATCATCGACGGCGGCAATTCGCACTTTCCCGATAGCCAGCGGCGCTTTGCTCAGCTCAAGGAAAAGGGCATCCGCTTCATCGGCAGCGGGGTCTCCGGCGGGGAGGAGGGCGCGCGTCGCGGCCCGTCGATCATGCCCGGTGGGGATCCTGAAGCTTGGCCATTCGTGAAAGAAATCTTGCAGAGCGTGGCCGCCAAGGTCGAAGGCGAGCCCTGCTGCGACTGGGTCGGGGAAGGCGGCGCGGGCCACTACGTGAAGATGGTGCACAACGGGATTGAATACGGCGACATGCAAATGATCGCCGAGGCGTACGACCTCTTGAAGAGTGGGCTAGGCCTGTCCGCGGACGAGCTGAAGACCGTCTTCGAGGGCTGGAACAAAGGCGTGCTGGACAGCTACCTGATCGAGATCACCGCCGAGATCCTAGGCGTGAAGGATGAGGACGGCGGGCCGTTGGTCGACAAGATCCTAGATGCCGCGGGCCAAAAGGGCACCGGCAAGTGGACCAGCAACTCTGCGCTCGATCTCGGCATGCCGGTGACGCTAATCGGCGAAGCCGTCTTTGCGCGCGCGCTGTCGTCACTGAAGGGAGAGCGCGGACGCGCGAGCAAGAAACTCAGCGGGCCCGCGCCCCAGTTCAGCGGAGAGAAACAAGCCTTCATCGACGACGTCATGCTCGCCCTGTATGCATCCAAAGTCGTGAGCTATGCGCAGGGCTACATGCTGCTCCGTGAGGCCAGCCGTGAATACGATTGGAAGCTTAATTTCGGCTCGATCGCGCTGATGTGGCGCGGCGGCTGCATCATCCGCAGTCGCTTTTTGGGCGACATCAAACGAGCATTCGACACGAACCCCGAGCTCGAGAATTTGCTGGTGGACGACTTCTTCGTTCAGGCGATGGCCGAAAGTCAGACCGGCTGGCGCAAGACGATTGCAAACTCCGCCTTGCTCGGCATTCCGACGCCGGCCATGAGCTCCGCCCTCGCCTTCTACGACGGGTATCGGCGCGAGCGGCTGCCCGCGAACCTGGTGCAAGCGCAGCGTGATTACTTCGGCGCACACACCTACGAGCGCAGCGACAAACCGCGTGGCGAGTACTTCCACACCAACTGGACCGGCCGCGGCGGCAAGATCAGCTCTCGCTCGTACAACGCTTGAGCTCGAGCAACGCCCAGTCGCCCTCGCGCTCGCTGCGCTCGATGGCGAAACCGGGGCCGAACGCCGCGTCCACCTCTGGCACGCGGTCGGCAAGAAAGCCCGTGACGATGAGGAACTGGGCCAAGGCGGCGCTCCGCGCGATGGGCTCCGCTAGAGCGAGCAGCGTCGGCGCCTCCAGGTTGGCCATCACGAGGCCAAAGCTCTCGGGGCCCTCGTCGCCGGACAGACCAAAGGCGGCGCGCTCCGAAAGGCCATTGAGCGCCGCGTTGCGCCGCGCGGCCTCGACGGACACCGGGTCGATGTCGACCCCGTAAGCAGAGGCAGCGCCGGAGAGCAGCGCGACGAATGACAGTACCCCCGTGCCGGAGCCCACATCGAGTACGGTGAGGCCCGGGCGCGCGCGGCAGGCACGCTCGACTGCGACCGAGGCTAGGCGCGTGGTCGCGTGCGCTCCGTCGCCAAAACTGAGCTTCGGGTCGTACCGGATACAGCGCGCGCCCGTGGGCGCCGGCGTCTCGTCCCACGAAGGCTGAATTACGAGGCTCGGTGTCAGGGCGATTTGGCCCAGGTGCTGCGTCCACGCGCTCGCCCAGTCAGAGCTCTCGTCGACCTCCAGAGTCAGCTCGATGCCCGTCGCGCCCGGCGCGGCTTCGCCGAGCAGCGCGCGCACGCGCGTTGCGATGCCCTCCGCTTCCTCACGCGTCGCTGCATACACCACCAGCTGGCGCCCGCTCTCGAGCTCCTCGATGCCGCCGGCACCTGCCGCAAACAGCACCTGGCTCACGAGCTCTGTCCACTTCCGCGGCGTGCGCACCAATAGCTTCACGAGCGTCATCTCGCTGTATGCTACGCGGCGGCGTCGCCGTCCGCCAAACCGTCCCGGTCCCGTCGCCCTGCGTGCGCTCTTCGCCGACGGGCGGCTTGACGCGCTAAAGATGCCTTTTTCTGCGGTTTGAAGCGCTCGCTTGCGACGGCCGCCACACCTGCTGGACACTCAAGCTCGCCATGCCCAGTCGCTCCGCCGTGCGCGTCGTCATCGCTCCGAACGCGTTGAAAGGCAGTCTTTCACCCTTTCAAGCGGCGGACGCCATTGCACGCGGCGTGCGCGCCGCAGACTCGTCCACGGAAATCGTGTCGCTGCCCATTGCCGACGGCGGTGACGGCACGAGCGCGGTGCTGAACGCGGCACGCGGGGGCGTGGCGCGTGAGACGATCGTCCCTGATCCGTTGGGTCGCCCCGTGCGCGCGAGCTTTGGCCTGCTCGATGGCGGACGGACTGCCGTGCTCGACGTAGCCACTGCATCTGGGCTCGCGTTGCTCGAGGCACAAGAGAGAGATCCGCTCCTGGCTAGTAGCCGCGGCACCGGCAAATTGATCAGCACGGCCCTCGACGCGGGCGCGGAGACGATCATTCTGGGCGTCGGCGGTAGCGCGACGGTCGATGGCGGCGCGGGCCTCCTGGCCGCATTGGGCGTGGGCTTGCTGGACGAAAACGGCGCGCCCATTGCCGCAGGCGGCGCGGGTTTGGCGCGTCTGTCTCGCATCGATTTGAGCCGCATCCACCCCGCGCTGGCGCGGGTAAAGCTGCGCGTGGCGTGCGATGTAGACAGCAGCCTGCTCGGGCCATATGGGGCCGCACGCATGTTCGGTCCGCAAAAAGGCGCGAGCCCCGAAGCCGTAGCCGAGCTCGAGCACAATTTGGCGCACTTCGCCGACGTCATCCAACGGTCGTTCGGGCGTGACGTCCGAGGCGTGGTGTCGGGCGGCGCTGCGGGCGGCATCGCCGCAGGCCTGTACGGCGTTCTAAACGCGACCCTGGAGCCGGGCATCGATTTGGTGCTCGAAACCGTGGGCTTCGACCAAGCGTTGGCAGGCGCGAGCTTAGTCGTCACCTCCGAGGGGCTGCTCGACCAGCAGAGCTTGCGCAACAAAGGGCCCTGCGGCGTGGGGCGCTGGGCGAAGCGGCGCAGCGTACCGGTGATCGCGCTGGCCGGCGGAATCGCGGACGACGTACGGCCCGGTGACTTTCCCGATTTTGCCGGCATGTTCTCGATCTGTCGTCGGCCCATGGCGTTGCATGAAGCCATGCAGCGCGCCGCCGAGCTTTTGGAAAGCGCGACCGAGTCGGCGCTGCGCGTTTTTTTGGCATAGCCCCCAGCCCGTCGCGCGCCGTTTTTCTGTTTCCGCGCAACAACTCAGAAACACGCAGGGTTGCGCGGCTCGTGCCGAGCGGCTGCGTGCGTCGAGGGGCTTCCTTCCCTCGCCCGCTCGTGCGAAACCCATTGCGTGAGCACCTCGAATCACCCGGAAGTTCGCCCTCAAGATCGACCCCTACAGGAGGACGTGCGCTACCTGGCTTCCGCCCTTGGCCAGGTGATCAAGCGTTTGGAGGGGGATGCCGTGTTTCAGGCCGTTGAGGATCTCCGATCGGCATGCCGCGGACGGCGTCGCGGCGAAGCGTCCGCGCCCGATCTCGACACGTTGCTGACGCGAGTCTCGGACCTGCCTTTGAAGGTCGCCGCCCCCGTCGCGCGCGCCTTCACGCTGTTCTTTTTCTTGATCAACACGGCCGAGCAAGTGCATCGCGTGCGTCGCCGTCACGCGTACGAAGACGGAGCGGAGCACGTCGCGCAGCCCGCCAGCATTTTGTGGGCGTTCGAGAAGCTCCGTGGAAACCAGCGCACGCCGAGTGAGGTGCGCGAATACCTGCGCGAGCTGGAGGTGCGGCCGGTGCTGACCGCGCACCCCACGGAGGCCACGCGCAGGACCCTGCTTCAACTGCAAGCTCGCCTGGCCGACGCGTTGTTGAAGCGCGAGCATTCACCGCCCGAGGAGCGTGCGCGCATCGAGAACGCGATGGGCGCCGAGATTGAGTTGCTTTGGCTGACCGACGAGGTGCGTCGCGATCGCCCGAGTGTGCTCGATGAAGTGAGCTCCGTGATCTGGTACTTGGAGGACCGCTTGCTCGACGCCTCGGTGCAGGTGAGCGAATCGGCGGAACGGGCATTTCAGCTGGCCTTCGGTGAGCCGCTCGGGTTTTCTTTGCGCCTGCCGATGGGCAGCTGGGTCGCCGGTGATCGCGACGGCAACCCGTTCGTGACGCCCGACATCACCATGGCGGCGGCGCGGCGCACGGCCCATGCGCTGCTCGGTTTATACCACCGCAAGTTGTGGCAATTGGTTCAACGCCTGTCCGTCTCGGACCGCCTAGGAGGGGTGCCGGATGTGCTCCGACAATCGCTGGAGCGCGACAAGCCCCTGCTGCCCAAACTCTGGGAGATGAACCGGCGTCGTGACGCGCACGAGCCGCTCCGGCTCAAGCTGACGTTCATGTCGGGTCGACTAGAAGCTACCCGACGGGAGATCGCCGCGCGTGACGCCGGGCACGTTGAACACGTTTCCGGCGCTTATGCTTCGGCCGACGAATTCTGGCAGGACTTGGACGTGGTCCGTCAATCATTGGTGCACGCGCGCGCCGAGCATGCACGGCGTAGCCTGCTCGACCCTCTGATCGGCCAGGTCGAAGTGCTGGGTTTCAGCGGCTATTATTTGGATCTGCGCGAGGACTCCGAGATGCACACGCGCACCTTGTCGGCGATCGCCAAGGCAGTAGGCGTGCCGGAGCTCGATGACGCAGCCATTCATCGCGAGCTGATGGGGCGTCGGCCGTTGATCTCGGCCTACGCGCCGCTGGACGAGGAAGCGGCCCGCACCAGCAAGTTGTTTCACACCATGCGGGAAGTGCAGGACGAGTTCGGTCAACGCGCCGCCCAAACGTACATCGTGTCCATGACCAAGACGTCCACTGATCTGCTGCGCGTGCTCGTGCTGGCGCGCGAGGCGGGGCTCGTGGATCTCGCCCGCGAAGAGCCGTTCTCGCGGCTCGATGTGGTGCCCCTGTTCGAGACGCAGGCGGATCTTTTCAATGGCCCTTCGATCATGAAGAGCCTGTTCTCCGATCCGGTGTACATGCGCCAAATCAAGGCGCGTAACATGCACCAAGAGGTCATGCTCGGTTACTCCGATTCGGCCAAAGACGTGGGCGTGGTGGCGGCCGCCTGGGAGCTCTACCGCGCGCAGGAGGCGTTGGCTGAGGTCTCGCGTGACGCCAAGGTCACCTTGACCTTGTTTCACGGGCGCGGCGGCACCGTGGGCCGTGGTGGCGGCTCGCCCGTGTACCGTGCCCTCACCGCCCTTCCGCCAGACACCGTGTCCGGAAAGATTAAGATCACCGAGCAGGGCGAGATCATTTCCCAAAAATTCGGCATCCTGTCGATCGCCGAGCGCAGCCTAGAAGTAATGCTCACGGGCACGTTGATGGCGCGTTTCTCGGACTTCCGCAGCGAGCTCGCGCCCGGCGCAGAGGCTCGCTTTCGCGAGGTCATGGCGCGCCTGAGCGAGGTCTCGCAGGCCGCCTTCCGGAAGGTCGTGCACGAGGACACCGCCCTGTTTCAAATGTTCCTCACGGCCACGCCGGTGCGCGAGCTGACTCACGTGCATTTCGGATCGCGCCCGGCGTACCGCGAGCGCGGCGCCGGCACCATTCAGGGGCTACGTGCCATCCCTTGGAACTTCGGCTGGACGCAAATGCGGCTAATGGCCTCCGCTTGGCTCGGCGCTGGCACCGCGCTCGAGCAGGTGATGTCCGAGCCGGGAGGCCTCGACTTGCTCCGTCAGATGGCCAAGAGCTGGCCGTTCTTTGGCGACCTTTTGGACAAGATAGAGATGGTCTGCGCCAAAGCCGACATCGATGTCGCTCGCTTGTACGCCCGCGAGCTGGGCGCCGACCCGGTGGTGATGGGCGGGCTGGAGGCCGAATTCAAGCGTACCGTGCAGAGTTTGCACGTGATCCGCGAGCGCGACATGCTGCTCGACCACCGCTTCCTGCAAGGCGCGCTGACGCTTCGTAACCCGTATGTGGACGCGCTCAACCTGCTCCAGGTCAGCTTGCTCAAGAAAAAACGGAAGCTGGCCGAGGATGACGCGGAGCTGAAGCTACTGGACGCCGCCCTCGGTACAACATTGAACGGCATTGCGCAGGGCATGCGCAACACGGGTTAGGCGCTCGCGTGACTCGCTTGGCCGTCCTCTTTTTCCGGCGCCCGAGGCCCGTCAGGCGGCCGAGGCGGATCGGCGGTGGTGCGCCATTGACCGCCGGTGATCAGCCGCGCCCCACGACGGGAAAATAGGTAGCTCCAGGACCAGTCGAAGAACACCGATATTCGATTGCGGTACCCTGCCAAGAGCAAGATGTGCACGAAGAGCCAGGCCACCCACGCGACAAAGCCGGTAAATTCGAGCCCAATCACGCTGGCGACGGCTTTGCGCTTGCCAATCGTCGCCATGGTTCCTTTATCGCGATAGCGAAATGCCTTCATGGGCCGTCCGGCGATGCTCGACAAAATGTTGTCGGCCGCGGTGCGCCCCTCCTGCATCGCGGCCGGCGCTAGCCCCGGTACGGCCCTCCCGTCGATCTCCAGATAGGCGGCGTCCCCGATCACGAAGACTTTGCCGTAGCCGGGCACGGAGAGGTCCTCCTTGACGCGCACGCGGCCTGAGCGGTCGATTGGGACGTCGAGCGTGCGCGTGATCTGATCGGCCTGCACCCCCGCCGCCCAGAAGACGGTTCGTGCTTCGATGCGCTCTTCACCGATCACGACGCCCCGCTCGTCGATGCCGTTCACTCGCTGACCGGTCCGCACCTCGACGCCCAGCTCTTCGAGATCTTTCTGACCGTGCTTCGACAGGCGCTCCGAATAGGAAGGAAGAACGCGAGGCCCGGAATGAACCAGGATGATGCGCGCGTCGGCGGGGTTGATACGACGAAAATCTCTGACCAACACGGTCCGCCCGATGTCGGCGATCGCGCCGGCCAGCTCCACGCCGGTGGGCCCTCCACCCGCAACGACGAACGTCAAGAGCGCTCGCTGCTCATCCCGATCGAGTTCATTCTCCGCACGCTCGAAGGCCGAAAGGAGGCGCCGGCGAATCTCGATCGCCTGCTCCGTAGTCTTCAGGCCAGGCGCGACGCCTTCCCAGTCGTGGCCTGCGTAACTGTGCTGCGCGCCGCAGGCGACGACCAGGTAATCGAAGGGAAGCCGCTTTCCGTCGCCTTCCACGACCTGCTCAGCGAGGTCAATGCGATCCACTCGCGCGAGGTGAACTTGAACGTGCGGGCTGCCAGCGAACAAGGAGCGAATTGGAACGGCAATCTGTGAAGGGTCGAGGCCCGCCGTCGCGACCTGGTACAGGAGCGGTTGGAACAGATGATGATTGCGCTGGTCGATGATGATGACGTCGACGTTCGGCTTCTCCGCCAGGCGTTTGGCCGCGGCCAAGCCGCCGAAGCCTGCCCCGAGGACCACCACGCGGGTGCGATCGGGATCTAACTTTCTCAGCTCATTCTCCACGGCCATGGCCTGCTCTTAGCGCATCGCCGCGTCCCGCGGACCCGTCTTTCTCGAACTTTCCACTGCGAGAAAAGGCCACCAACCGCCGCCCACTTGCAAGATCGCCAACTAGGCCCCAAGTAGCGACGAGCGTGACCGACCCCAGCGCAAAGCCCGTCCCAACGCTGCGCGGCGGGCGCTACGCGGTCGTTGGCGTGCTCGGCGTCGGCTCGCAGGCAGAAACGCTCGACGCAGTCGACAAGGTGAACGGCCGAGCGGTCGCCATCAAGCGCTTCCAAGTGCGCGGCGCCAAGAGCTGGAAGGACGTGGAGCTCGCGGAGCGTGAGGCGAGCGTGCTGTCGACGCTGTCTCATCCGAATCTGCCGGAATACATCGAGCACTTCGAGGAAGACGGCGCGCTGTACCTGGTGATGACGAAGATCGAGGGGGAAACATTGGCTTCGCTGAGGCGTCGACGGGCGACGCTATCGAGCGCTGATATCGCGCAATTTCTCGCCGATGCCGATGGCGTTCTTCGATACTTGCACGCGCGCTCGCCGGTGATCATTCATCGGGACATCAAGCCGGGCAATGTGATCCGCCGCGCCGACGGCAGCTATGCCTTCGTCGATTTCGGCTCCGTGCGTGATCAACTCAAGCCGGAAGGCGGCAGCACCGTCGTCGGAACGTTTGGCTACATGGCTCCCGAACAATTCCAGGGTCGTGCGCTGCCGGGCAGCGATGTGTATGCCGTGGCCGCCACGGCACTGGCCCTGATCACCGGTCGAGAGCCCGAAGATCTCCCGCATCGCGGGTTGGGCATCGATGTACCGGCGGCCTTGGGCAACGCGGCTGAACCGTGGTTGGTGCGCGCTTTGGCCGCGATGCTCGAACCAGACCCAGACAAAAGGCCTCGCCAAATGAGCGTGCAGCCGCCCGCAGCGCGGTCGCGGGCTGCGCACGAGAGCGAGCGCGACCCAAACAACCGGCAGCGCGGAGCCAAGCGCGCCCACGCGGCAGAGGGTGAACGCGAGTGGCAGGGTCCGGAGGCCTGGAGCTGGTTTGCGCTGCGCGAGCAAGGCCGCGCTCAGCGGCGCGGCATGAGGGAGGAGGCCCGCCGTTTCCGCCGCGAGCTCAAGGCGCAGATCCGCACCGAGACACGGGGGGTGAAGCGGCGCGCGCGTGCCTTTGCGCGGTCGCGGCGACAGAGTCTCCGGCGCGCACCGTCGCGTCGGGACGGCCCCGCCGCGCCCGTGCTCGTGTTCGCACTGGTGCTCGCACTCACGGCCGCGCGCCTGGCAAATTGGGCGCTATTCCGACTGTTTCTGCCCACCCTGCTGAACGTGTTGTCCTGGTTTTTTGGGCGTGGGCTCAGGCGCGCCGCTTGGCGCTGCCGAGACGTCGGCGCTCTCGGCGACGACGGGCTCGAGCGCGCCATCGCGGCGGTGCGCGGGCGGCCGCTCGGCTGGGATCAGCAAACCGAGTTCACGAGCGATCGCCGCGCTGAGGCTTCCGAGCCAGAGGCCGCCATTGAAGAGTCGAGCTGGCCTCCGCGCGTTCGCATCGCGAGGCCGCGGGCTCGCGTGGACTCGTCGCCCTATGAAGAGGACGCCGAGCCGTCGGGCAAAGACAACGAGCGTCGGCGCGGGCGCTGACCATCAGTCAGAAGACTTGCCGGGCTCCCGCTTTTTTTTCTCCAACTCCGGCACGACGCGCGCCACGCGTTTCTGCACCACCTCCTTGACCATGCGCAGCAAATCGGTCTCGTTCGTGGTCTCCGAGAGCAGTCCCAGTGGGATGCGAAAGCCGCCCATGTCCGCGCGGCCGCCGCCGTAAGGCCGGCCCTGGTTGTCGTCGCCGAACGCATTTTGCATGAAGAGGGCCGGATCCACGCTGGCGCGGCTGGTGCGGAGTGAACCGTCGATGCGATCCTCCACGATGCCGAATACGAGCACAGTGTCGATGTCTTCCCGGCGCAGGATGAAATCCGCTGCCATCGGGATGGCATCGCGGTTATTGGCGGAAACGCGTCCGACGGTGGCGATGGCAAAGTCGCGCACGACTTCCAAATCCAAGAGCGAACGGCCCACCGCCTCCATCGACTCGGCCGTGAGCGTGCGTCGGCCCACTCGGCTCAGGGTCTCCGAATCACAAAAAGGCTTCAAGTAGGCCGCCGCGCGAAAGTCCGCGGGCGTACCAAAGGCGAAATCGTCGGTATCGGTTTGGATGCCGAAGAACATGGCCGTGGCGACCGGGCCGTCGTCGTTGCCTTCTGCGCCGAAGGGCGCCAAGCCACGTTCAGCGTATTCAGCGTAGATGGTGCAGGTGGCCCCGACGTCATGGCGAATGTCGACGAAGCCTGCCTTGGGCACGGTGGGCGGCCGGTGATGATCGACGACGGTCAAGAGCTTCAAACTCTCCGGCAGCTTGATGCTCGTTTCGCTGGCGCTCGCGTCGACCAACGCCAAGTACCCGTACTGCTCCAGGTCCGCCATGTCGGACACGCGCACCATCGGCACATTGAGTAATTTTACGAGCGCACGATTCTCGGAACGCGACAGCGGCAGCACATGCGCGATGGTCGCTGACACGCCCATCCGTTCACACAGGCGCTTGTGCGCGAGCGCGCTACCGATGCCGTCGGGATCGGGATGACCGCCGAGCAAAATGACGTGTGGCTTGTCCGTCGCGCTGGCGAGCACGCGCTCGAGCTCTCCACCCTTATCAGGCTGATGACCCATGGCGACTCCGTAGCTTATGTCTCGACCGCGGCGGAAGCCCAAGAGCGGGAAATACCGAACTTGGGTTCGAGCTCATGGGCTTCTGACGGCCACTTATACTCCCAGGGTTATCGCGTCGCCCGGCTATTCCAAATTTGCCTTTAATTACAAGAGGTTGAAAAGTAACTTTGGTGCGGGACTCCGCGCCTGTTGCGAAAATCGGCCAATTCGCGAGCGCGGTGTACTATCGGGTGACCCGTGCAGTCCGAGGCCGTCCAGTCCTGTTGCACCCGAAGGCGTCGGCACCCGCGTGTCCCTCGGCTATCGGTCCGCCACCTGATGTGGCTTTGCGTTTTGAGCGGCGCCTGTGGGCGCGCCCCCAGTGCCGAGCCGGACGACCGAAAATCTTCTGTGGCTGCAAGCGTGCCCCCCCGTGCGCCGAGTGCGTCTCCGCCCGTGGCAGGCGCGTCGGGCGGGGCAAGCGCTCAGCCCTCGGCTTCGTCGTCGAACAGCGCGGCCCCGGCATGCGGTCCACGCTGCTACCGCTGGCTGTCGGCAAAAGACCCCTTGTTTCCAGCCGCGGTGGATGACCTGCAAGCGCGCTTTCCGACGCCACCGGGCTACCAGCGAGTAGCGGTCGAGCAGGGCTCCTTTTCGGAGTGGCTCCGCCGCTTGCCCTTGGCTGCGCCCGGCACGCCGGTCGTCACGAACGCCGGCGGCATCGTGTTCAGCGGGGACGACGAATACCTCGCGGCGGTCGTCGCGATCGATGTCGGCGTCGGCGACTTGCAACAGAGCGCGGATGCGGTCGTACGCCTGAACGCGGAATGGCTTTGGTCACAGGACGCGCTGGGCAGAATCAGCTACCGCAGCGCCAGCAAGCTCGATATGCCGTTTACGCGCTGGGCCAAGGGGCAGCGCCTGATTGCTTCGGGACCAAACGTCTTCTGGGTATTGAAGGGAAAGCCGCGCGACGCGACGTACGTGGACTTTCGGCAGTACATCGACGCCGTCATGCTCTGGACGAACAACGTCTCGCTGGCCGCGCGCTCTACGCGGGTCGTGAATCCGAATCAGCTCGTCGCCGGTGATTTCTTTCTGCAGAGCCGTGGGAAGGGTCATGCGATCTTGGTGCTCGACGTGGCTGAGAAGCCGACCGGTGAACGCGTCGCGCTGCTCGGGCAAGCGCTGCAGAGCCCAGCCCAAAGCTTTCAGGTAATTCGCCCCGGGCGTGAAACGGCCTGGTTCAGCCTCCGTCCGCCAAGCACTGTCGTGACGCCGCGCTCCGACCAGTTTTCTTGGGATGAGCTCGAGCGGCTCGAACCAAAGCGGGAAAATTAGCCGGCGGAGCGCGGCAATGATAACGAATCCGACACTGGTTGAACCAAATTTCAGTAATGGAATCGGCCGGTTAAACGCGAAGACCAGCTCGGACGACAAAAACGCGCTTGACGATTTTACGCGTAAAGAGCAGGTTTGGTTAGTCAATGACTGCCGCTTCGAGCTTCGTGACGTCACACGCCGCCTCTGCACTGCGCAGCAGCGTCAGCGTGCTTCGTCTCGTCCTGGTCGAGCTCGGGCTCATTAGCCCGGGTGCGGTGGCCGGCTGACTTAAGAGCTCAGCCAAGTTCAAGGCCCCCGCACCCACCGAGGTACGGGGGTTTTTTAGTTTCAGCGCTCCAACTTTTCGCTTCTTCGCCATGAATCGATACCGCAGTCAGCAACGCGACAACGCACCGAGGAGAATCTAGTGGCCTCACCGATGAAGAGCATGACAGAGCCCCGAGCAACGCCGATGACGGCAGATGCCGAGTTGGGCTTCGAGACCCTGACCGGGTCCCAAATCATTTGGGACACGCTGGTCCACCAGGGGGTTTCCGTCGTCTTCGGCTATCCGGGCGGCGCGATCATGCCCGCCTACGACGCGATGCCCGGTTATCCGATCCGCCATGTTTTGGTGCGCCACGAGCAAGGCGCAGCGCACATGGCCGACGGCTACGCACGCGCCTCAGGCGGCGTGGGCGTGTGCATCGCCACATCTGGGCCGGGCGCCACCAATCTGGTCACCGGCATCGCCAATGCGATGATGGATTCCATCCCGATGGTGTGCATCACCGGGCAAGTATCCTCCACCGTGATCGGGAGCGATGCTTTCCAAGAGGTCGACTTTACGGGGGTGACCCTGCCCATCACCAAACACAACATCTTGGTGACGCGCACCGAGGACATCATGCCCGCAATCCGGCAGGCTTTTTACATCGCAAGTTCGGGTCGCCCGGGCCCCGTGGTGGTGGACATTACGAAGGACGCGCAGCAAGGAAGCTGCGAGCATCGCTACGACGCCTCTCCGATTCGCCTGCCGGGCTATCGACCGGAACACCACCCGGTGCCTGCGGAAATCGACGAAGCAGTGGCCCTGATCGCAGCGGCGAAGCGGCCGATCATTTTCTGCGGCCACGGCATCATCGAGGCGAACGCCACGGGCTTACTGCTCGAGTTCGTGCAGAAGACGAGCTTTCCCGTCGCGCTCACGTTGCTCGGTTTGGGCGGCTTTCCGGCAACTCACCCGTTGAGCCTGGGCATGATGGGCATGCACGGTGAAGCATGGGTTAACACGGCGATTCAGGAAGCAGATCTGATCATTGCCATGGGCATGCGCTTCGATGATCGCGTGACCGGCAACCTGAAGACGTACGCCCAGAACGCCAAAAAAATTCATATCGAGCTCGACCCCGCCGAGATCAACAAGAACGTGAAGGTGGATTTGCCGCTGGTTGGCGATGTGCGCGAGATCTTGCGCATGCTCTTGCCGCAAGTGGCCAAGCGCAACTGCGACGATTGGAACACGCATATCACCGAGCTCAAGGGTGACAGCGCCGTGCGCGAGATCCAGAGCTTGCCGGACAATGGCATTCTGTTTGCTGCACACGTGATTCACGATCTATGGCGCTACACGCAAGGCAAAGCCCTCGTCGTAACGGATGTCGGCCAGCACCAGATGTGGGAAGCTCAGTACTACAAGCACGATCATCCGCGAAAGCTCCTGACCTCCGGCGGCGCGGGCACGATGGGTTTTGCGCTGCCGGCCGCCATGGGCGCGCGCATGGCCTGCCCCGACGACGAAATCTGGGTGGTCGTGGGGGACGGAGGCTTTCAAATGACGGCCTGCGAGCTCGCGACCTGCGCTCAAGAAGATATCAAGGTGAACATCGCCATCATCAACAATGGCTTTTTGGGGATGGTTCGCCAGTGGCAGCAATTCTTCTACGGCGGCCGCTACGTCGCTACCCCGATCAAGAGCCCGGACTTCGTGAAGCTGGCGGACGCGCACGGGCTAAAGGGCCTACGCGTGACCAAACGTGAAGAAGTGAAGGCCGCGGTCGAAGCCGCGCGGTCTTTCAAAGAGACGTGCATCATCGACTTCAGGGTCGAGCAGGAAGACAGCGTATACCCGATGGTGCCGGCCGGCGCCGACCTGGGCAAAATGATTCGCCGCCCCGTGCCGGTGGGCGCGCCCTCCGAGCTACCGAGCGAGGAAGCACCCGGAGAAGTGCTGAAGGACATGCCGCCCCACAATCCCATCTTCGAAACTGGCAAGGATCACTGAGGCAAACCATGGCCCAAGCCGAATCATCGACGCTACGTCATTTCGTTGCCTACGTGGAGGATCAGCCGGGAGTTCTGAACCGAGTCACCTCGTTGTTTCGGCGGCGCTGTTACAACATCGTGTCGCTCAATGTCGGCCGCACGCACGAGACCGGCGTCTCGCGCATGACCTTCGCCGTGGAATCGGACGAAGATACCGCGCGGCGCATCGAGGCCAACTTGTACAAGCTGGTCAACGTGCTCAGTGTCGAAGACATCACGGGTAAGCCGAGCCTCACGCGCGGCTTGGCCCTGATCAAAGTCGATGTGGGCCCGGAGAAGCGCGCACAAGTGTTGCAGCTGTGCGACGTCTTCCGCGCGCGCGCCGTCGACTTGGACACGGACACGCTAATCGTGGAGATCACCGGCGACCAAAGCAAGATCGACAAGCTGGTCGCCGTGCTCACGCCGTTCGGCATTGCCGAGATGGTGCAGACCGGAACCGTGGCGATGACCCGCGGTGTAAAGGGCGCCGCCGCCACCGGCGCCGCGCAACAACCCCCCAACCTACGGACCATCGTCGCCGCCTGAAGTTTGTCTCCGCCGGAGAACCAGCAACCCAAACCAAGCAATGAACCATGTCTAGCCCAGTTACGAAGTACGCCAAGCCAGCGCTCGTCGGGGGATTCTCCCCCGCCCCGCTGAAGTGAATTCAGCGGGGCCCCACCCCCGAGTTTGGGGCCCCGACCCCAAACCTGCCTCGCACTGTTGTCTCTGCCGGAGAACCAGCAACCCAAACCAAGCAATGAACCATGTCTAGCCCAGTTACGAAGTACGCCAAGCCAGCGCTCGTCGGGGGATTCTCCCCCGCCCCGCTGAAGTGAATTCAGCGGGGCCCCACCCCCGAGTTTGGGGCCCCGACCCCAAACCTGCCTCGCACTGTTGTCTCTGCCGGAGAACCAGCAACCCAAACCAAGCAATGAACCATGACTAGCCCAGTTACGAAGTACGCCAAGCCACCCTCTGATTATGTGCGGATCTTCGACACTACGCTTCGCGATGGCGAGCAGTGTCCCGGCGCGACGCTTACGTCGGAAGAGAAGCTCGAGGTGGCGCGCGCGCTTTCACGCTTGGGTGTGGACGTGATCGAAGCGGGATTTCCGTCCGCTTCGCCCGACGATTTTCAAGCGGTGCGAGAGATCGCAGAGACGATTGGTAAGGAGCCGGTCACGGGGCGCCCCAGCGACGAGCCGCCCATCATCTGCGGCTTGGCCCGCGCCACGGAAAAGGACATTCAGACCGCCTTCGACGCGATTAGGGTCGCTAAATTCCCGCGAATTCACATCTTTCTCGCCACTTCGCCGCTGCACCGTGAGCACAAGCTGCGCATGACCAAGGAACAGGTCATGGAGCGCGCGCGGGCGATGGTTACGTTCGCCAAAAAGCTGTGCGCAGACATCGAATTCAGCCCTGAAGATGCGGGCCGCACCGAGCCGGATTTCTTGCACGAGGTGCTCGCGGCCGTGGTCGAGTGCGGCGCGACCACGCTCAACATTCCCGATACCGTGGGCTACACGGTGCCCGCCGAGTTCGGCGCCATCATCGATGGCATCATGAAAAACGTGAAGGGCGTCGAGAACGTGGTCGTGTCGGTCCATTGCCACGACGACCTCGGGCTGGCCACGGCCAACGCGCTGGCCGGCATCGCCGCTGGCGCGCGTCAGGCCGAGGTCACGATCAACGGCATCGGTGAACGCGCGGGCAACACCTCGTTGGAAGAGGTAGTGATGGCGCTTCACACGCGTCAGCCCATGTACGGCCTACGCACGGGTATCGACGCGACGCAGCTCGTGCGTACCAGCCGTTTGGTTAGCGTTCGCACGGGCATGGTCGTGCCGCCGAACAAGGCCGTGGTGGGGGCCAATGCATTTGCCCACGAATCGGGCATTCACCAAGATGGCATGTTGAAGCACGCCGGAACTTACGAAATCATGCGGCCGGAGACCGTCGGTGCGAGCAAGACGTTGCTCGTCATGGGCAAACACTCGGGCCGTCATGCCTTTGGTGTGCGTCTGAAGGAACTCGGTCACATTCTGGAAGGCGAGGCGCTGGAGGCCGCCTTTCAGCGCTTCAAGAGCTTGGCCGACAAGAAGAAGCGGATCACGGACGCAGATTTGGAAGCGCTGGCGGCGTCGGAGGTTGCCCGCGGCGTCGAGTACTATTCACTCGACGCGGTGCAGGTCACTTGCGGCTCGAATGGCATGCCGACGGCCACGGTGCGCCTGCGCTGCCCCGACGGCGAGCTTCGCACCCAGGCCGCGATCGGCACGGGGCCGGTGCATGCGGTGTTTACCGCGATCGATGAGATCGTGAACGCGCCGAGCGAGCTCGTCGAGTACACGATCAATGCCGTGACTGAAGGAATCGACGCCCTCGGACATGCCAGCGTGCACGTGCGCGCCAT
>CAXSGJ010000002.1:133118-163231 GCA_964236865.1 uncultured Polyangiaceae bacterium | reverse complement strand
GTGGCGAGGGTCGGCTGAATGCCCAGCACGGCAGCGGCGGGGCGACCATCTTGCACGGCCAAGCCGCGGACTCGGACGTCATCGTGGCAAGCACCAAAGCCTATCTCGGAGCGCTCAATCGGCTGCTGGTGACGCTGGGGACGTTCGATAAACAAGCAGAAAAGTCGCAAGTCAACGAGAAATCGCAAGTGCGTGAGCAGACCACCGGAGCCGCGGAGTGAGCATGGCAAAGACGTTATTCGAAAAGATCTGGAACGATCACGTAGTCGTCGAGGAAAACGGGCGCCCGGCGGTGCTTTACGTCGACTTGCACCTGATTCACGAGGTGACGTCGCCTCAGGCGTTCTCCGGGCTTCGGGCTCGCGGCCTCAAGGTGCGGCGCCCGGAGCGCACCGTGGCCACCATGGATCACTCCACGCCCACCTTGCCCAAGGCGCTGCAGGTGATCGACGATCAGGCGCGCGCGCAGCTCTCCCAGCTCGAGAAAAATTGCACGGATTTCGGCATTCGCTTGTTCGCGTTGGGCAACGATAAAAACGGCATCGTGCACGTGGTGGGTCCGGAGCGCGGCTTCACGCAGCCGGGCATGACCATCGTTTGCGGCGATAGCCACACCTCCACGCACGGCGCCTTTGGTTCGCTCGCGTTCGGCATCGGCACCAGCGAGGTCGAGCACGTGCTCGCCTCGCAGTGTCTCTTGCAGTCGCGACCCAAGACGATGGAAGTACGCATCGACGGGACACTCTCTCCGCTCGTCACGGCCAAGGACATCATCTTGGCCGTGATCGCTCAGATCGGCACCGGCGGCGGCACCGGTTACGTGATCGAATACACGGGCAGCGCGATCCGTGCGCTCGACATGGAAGCGCGCATGACCGTGTGCAACATGAGCATCGAGGCCGGTGCTCGCGCGGGCTTGATAGCGCCGGACGAGAAGACCTTCGAATACGTGAAAGGCCGAGAATGCGCGCCCAAGGGCCCCGCTTGGGATGCGGCGGTCGAGCGCTGGAAGAAGCTTCCGACCGATGCCGGCGCCAGCTACGACACCTTGGTCACGCTCGATGCCAACAAGATCGAACCGATGATCACCTACGGGACGCATCCCGGGATGGCGGTGCCGGTGACGCAGGCGCTGCCCGCGGCGGCGGATTTCAGCGCCGGCTCCGAGCGGCAAGCGTTCGAGAAGGCCATGGTTTACATGGGCCTTCAGGGCGGTCACTCATTGGTCGGTCAAAAGGTCGACGTGGTGTTCGTCGGTTCGTGCACCAACGGCCGCATCACTGATCTGCGGCTCGCGGCGTCCGTGCTCAAGGGGCGGCATGTCGCGGCCGGAGTGCGGGCGCTCATCGTGCCGGGTTCCCAAGAGGTGAAGCGTCAGGCTGAGGCCGAGGGCTTAGACCGGATCTTCACCGATGCGGGCGCCGAGTGGCGCGAGGCGGGCTGCTCGATGTGCATCGCCATGAACGGCGATCAGCTCTCACCTGGCCAATACGCCGTCAGCACGTCCAACCGTAACTTCGAGGGCCGTCAGGGCAAAGGCGGTCGCACCTTTCTTGCGTCGCCGGCTACGGCCGCGGCTTCGGCCGTCACCGGCAAAGTCACCGACGTGCGCACGCTCGCCGCGGTCTAATCACGGAGGAAATCACAATGGCAAGCTTCACCAAGATCACCTCTCACGCTGTGGTCATCTCGTCAGAAAACATCGACACCGACCAAATCATCCCGGCGCGCTTCCTGAAGGTGCTGGACAAGGACGGGCTCGGTAAGAGCTTGTTTTGCGACTGGCGCTACCTGCCAGACGGAGCGGACAAGCAAGACTTTCCGCTCAACTACCCGGCTTCACAGGGCGCGCAAATCTTGATCGCGGGCGACAACTTTGGCTGTGGCTCGTCGCGCGAGCACGCGCCCTGGGCGCTCGTGGGCTGGGGCTTCCGGGTCGTGGTTTCGACCTCCTTCGCGGACATCTTCAAGGGCAACTCGTTGAAGAATGGCCTCTTACCGGTGGTCGTGAGCCAAGACGTTCACCAAAAGCTGCTGGCCGCTCAAGCCACGGATCCGAAGGCGCAAATCACCGTCGACTTGGCGCAGAAGCAGCTCACGCTTCCCGACGGCTCGACGACGACCTTCCCGGTAGACTCGTTCGCGCAGCATTGCCTGCTCCACGGCATCGATCAGCTCGGGTACATCCTCTCCTTCGACGATAAAATCAAAGCGTTCGAAGGCGCGCACAGCTACGCAAGCTGACTTACTCCGAGTGGATCCCCCCCCAGATGAATGACGACAGTCCAGCAAACAGCGAGCGGGCGCTCGTTGCCGTTTACGACACGACCTTGCGCGACGGCACGCAGCGCGAAGGCATCTCGTACACGCTGGAGGACAAGCTGCGCATCGCCGAACACCTCGATGCGTTTGGCGTCGCGTTCATCGAGGGGGGCTGGCCCGGATCGAATCCAAAGGACGAGGAGTTTTTTGCACGCGCGCGCGACCGGGCCTGGTTACACGCGAAAATCGCCGCGTTTGGCGCCACCCGGCGTGCCGGGCTGGCGCCCCACGACGACCCGAGCCTGCGAGCGCTGGTCGCCGCCGGCACGGAGGTGTGTACGATTTTCGGCAAGACGTCCACGTTGCACGTGACGGAGGTGCTGCGCACGACCTTGGACGAAAACTTGCGCATGATCGAAGATTCGATCGCTTTCTTGCGCAGTGAGAAGAAGCGCGTCGTGTACGACGCCGAGCACTTCTTCGATGGGTATCGCCTGGACGAAAGCTACGCGGTCGAAACGCTGCGCGCGGCGATCCGCGGCGGCGCCGAGGTCGTGGCGCTCTGCGACACCAACGGCGGCAGCATGCCCTGGGACGTGGAGCAGATCGTACGTGAGGTGGCGCGCTTGGTCGACCACCCGTTGGGTGTGCACGCCCACGACGACAGCGGCTGCGGCGTGGCCAACAGCCTCGCCGCCGTGCGCGGCGGCGCGCGCCACGTACAAGGCACCATCAACGGCTATGGCGAGCGCTGTGGCAACGCGAATCTCTCCGTGATCATTCCAAACCTCGAGTTGAAGCTCGGCTTTCGCGCGCTCGAGGGCGGGCGCTTGGCGGAGATCAGCGAGCTGTCGCACTTCGTGGCGGAAGTCGCGAACCTCGCCCCGGACGCGCACATGGCCTACGTCGGCAAGAGCGCGTTTGCGCACAAGGGCGGCGTGCACGTCGCGGCCATGCGCCGGAACGCGGATTCGTATCAACACGTCAGCCCCGCGCTCGTTGGCAACGCCATGCGGGTCGTGGTCAGTGAGCTCTCCGGCCGCGGCAATGTGCTGGCCAAAGCCGAGGAGCTGGGCGTGGAGGTGAGCTCCGGTGTGGAGCTCGAGGCGCTACGCGAGATCAAAGAGGCCGAGGCGCGGGGGCTTTCTTACGAGGGCGCCGAGGCCAGCATCGCGCTCCTCTTACAACGCAAAGCCGACGACTACTTGCCGCTGTTTCAGGTCGTGGACTATCAGATTCAGGTCGGCAAGCGGCGCGGTACCGAGACCTTCGCCGAGGCTGTGGTCAAAGTGCAGATTGGTAAACAAACCCTGCATACTGCCGCGGAAGGCAATGGCCCTGTGAGTGCTCTCGACGGCGCGCTCCGCAAGGCGCTGGCGCCCTCCTACCCGGCCGTCAATGACATTCACTTGGCAGATTACAAAGTCCGGATCCTGGACGGCACGGAAGGCACGGAAGCGATCACGCGCGTCTTGATCGACAGCCAAGACGCGCACCGAAGCTGGAGCACCGTCGGTGCCTCGTCCAACATCATCGAAGCCTCGATGCACGCCCTCGTCGACTCCATTGAGTACGGATTGATCCAAGGCTGTGCGGTCCTGCCCGATGGACACCCGGTGAGCCGCCCCGCGCGACCGGCCAGCGCGGCCCCGTCCAAGGCCACCGCCAGCGTGCGCTGAGTTTTGCTTCGCTGGATCTGCCGAGCGACGGCATTTCAGCCGCTTTTGCGATAGAAACGCGCGCAATTGGCCTCGCCGCGCAAACGGACTATCGAGGGATCGACCATGAAAGCCAAAATTGTTCTTCTTCCTGGCGACGGCGTTGGGCCTGAGGTGACGGGTCAAGCGCGGCTCGTGTTGGAGGCGGTCGCGAGGGGCGGCGGCCATGAATTTTCGTTCGAGACGCAGTTGATCGGGGGCATAGCGATCGATGAGACCGGAGACCCGCTTCCGCCCGCCACGCTCGGCGCGTGCAAAGCGGCCGACGCCATCATGCTCGGCGCCGTGGGCGGCCCGAAATGGGACGACCCCAACGCCAAGACCCGGCCCGAAAAAGGCTTGCTCGCAATCCGTAAAGGCCTAGGCCTGTTCGCGAACCTGCGCCCAGTGCGCAGCTATCCGGAGCTCGTTGACTCTTCGCCGCTAAAGCTCGAGCGCATTCAAGGCTGCAACATGCTCATTTTGAGAGAGCTGACCGGCGGTCTTTACTTCGGCAAGCAATACCGGGAACAAACCGAGCGCGGCGTTAAAGTCGTCGATACGCTCGAGTACATGGACTTCGAGATTGAGCGCATCGTTCGTTTGGCCTTCGAGTTAGCGCGCGGTCGGACGAAAAAGTTGACGTCAGTCGACAAAGCCAATGTCCTCGAATCGTCCCGTGTGTGGCGTCAGGTAGCAACGCAGGTCAAGGCGGATTTTGCCGATGTGATGCTGGAGCACCAACTAGTCGATTCCTGCGCCATGCGCCTCGTGACCGCGCCGACCAGCTTCGACGTGATCGTGACGGAGAACATGTTCGGTGACATCCTCTCCGACGAAGCCGCCGTGCTCACAGGGTCGCTCGGTATGCTGCCCAGCGCCTCGCTCGGTGAGGGGAAGCTCGGCCTGTACGAGCCGATTCACGGTTCCGCGCCGGACATCGCGGGCAAGGGTATCGCGAACCCCGTCGGCACGATCTTGAGCGCGGCCATGTTGCTCCGTCATAGCCTCGGCCTCGAACAGGAGGCGGCGGCCATCGAACGAGCCGTGGAGCTAGCCCTCGCCGCCGGGGCACGCACCAAGGACCTCGGTTCAGACAAGCCGCTGTCCACGAGCGGCATGGGCGAGGCGATCATCGCCCAGTTGCATTAGCCACTGGTTGGTTGTGCATCGTCTCACACGTTGAGTGCTCGGCTGCGCTCCGGCCCTTCTTCCTCCAGCGACCGGTAGACATAGGTGTACCTCGAGTCGAGCTCGGCTCGGTCGGCGACGCGTAGGCTCAGATCAAAGGTCATTGTGTCGCGGTTTGGCAGCACACCCCGTACGGTGGGGCCGCGGTGGTTCACCTTCGGCGCAAGCTCGGGGAAGTCGAAGCGCGCAAGCTCGACGCGCTGGCCCAACACGTCGAGCTCGACCCGTACGGAGCCGGCAGCGACGGTAGCCGGCGACTCGTTCAAGAGCCAAATTTCCGCTTCGAAGAGCTCGCCGCTCTGCCAGGCGAATTTGGCGACCCGCGCGCTCGCGAGCACTGGCCGACACGCGGCTTGCGCCGCGTAGTAAGCGGGCTTGGGATGATGCGGCCAACTCACTAGGTTGTTGTTGGCTGCAGACGGCCAGGGCTCGTTGAAGCACCAATTCAAAGCCATTGCGCAAACGGGCTTTTGGCGGCGCGCTTCTTCGAAGATGAATTTGTAGCCTTCGGCCTGCAGCAACTGCCCCCGTTCGACGAGCTGCTCGAGGGTCTGGGTGGGCCCGAAGTAGTGCTCGATGGTGTCCTGGCACAGCCAGGTGCCGGGCTCCATTTCCCAGGCCAGGAGGCCATGGTGAGTTTCCCAGCCCGTACCCGGGCGCGGCGGAAACAGCTCCGCCTCGGGCAGGAAGGACTTCAGGTAATCGATTCCGGAAGGACCTGGGCAGCCAAATTCAGAGTATGCGGTGTTGCGCGCTGCCGCAAAAATTTGGAACAGCTCGCGACCGTGCTCGTCGCGAAAGCGGTAGTCGCCGTGGGCCATCCCGCCCAGCGGGGCGGTGGCGATGAACGGCGTGTCACGGTCGAGCTCGTAGCAATTCTTGTTCAGCAAGCGGAGCGCCAAGCTCTGGTCCGTCATCCCCGACCAAGCGTTGAAGAGCTCGTTGCCGCCGCACCAGAGTGCGAGCGAAGGGTGTTGCCGAACGCGGCGGATGATCGAACGAGACTCTTGGTCCAGGACACGAAGGTACTCCCCTTCGCCGTCGTAAAGGTTACAGGCCAGATGAAACTCGGTCCACACCAACAAGCCGAGCTCGTCGCAGATTTCGTAGAACGGTTCCTTGTTGATGATCGCGCCGCCCCAAGTGCGGATCAGGTTGAAGTGCGCCGCCCGAGCCAGCTCGAGCAGCGGACGGTAAGTTTCGTCCGTGATCAAGCCCGGAAAAATCTCAGGGCAAACCCAATTCGAACCGCGCGCAAAGATCACGCGGCCGTTGACCTCGATCGTGATCGGCGGCTCGCTGCGGCTCTTTGGAAATTCGACGGGTTCTCGCCACGCCCCTGGGCGCATGACCAAGCGCACTCTGCGGAAACCGATGCGTTGCACGTGCACGATCGCGCCGTCGAGCACGACCTCCAATGTGTACAGGTCGGGGCTGCCCTCGCCCGCCGGCCACCACAGCCGGGGCTGCTCCAGAACCGCATTCTGCGTCTCGAAACAGAGAGCGAGCTGACCTTCCGGATCGCGCAGGCGGTATTCGAGTGGCGTCGCGAGCGCGGCGCTGCTCTCGACGCTGACCGTGACGTGTGCGCGCGTAAAATCTCCACTCAGGTGATAGCGGAGATCCACGCTCCGAACGTGCGCGCGCGGCCGAATTTGAATGCCGGTTTCTTGCCAAATGCCGAGTGGGATGAGGCGAGGATGCCAGTCCCAGCCGTAGCTGACCGGTGGCTTGTTCGACAGCCGCGCCTGAGCGCGGCCGATGGCTTCGCCAGCGGCTTTGGGCGCCGGGAATACCAAAATCTCGAGTACGTCCCCCGACTGGGCGCGCCCCGTGAGGTCGATCTCGAACGGGGTGAACATGCCTTCTTGCTCGTGCAGGAGAGTGCCGGCGACCAGCACGCGACACTGGTAGTCGACCCCGCCGCAGACGAAAAACAGGCGCTCGTCGCCGACTAACTCAGGAAGGTTCAGCACGCTGCGGTAAGACCAAAAGAAGTCTTCGAGGCCCTGATAGGCTTTGAAGTTATCGCCCACCCAATACTCGGGAAAGCCGTGCGCGCGTCCCCAATCGAGTTGCACCGCGCCCGGCACTCGCGCGGGAACGAGCTGCGTCGGCGATAACGCGGCAAGCTCGCTCGGTCCTACTTGCCACACCAGCGCCTGCAATCGTGCGGCAGAGTGAGAGCGGACTTGGGGTATGAACGGACGGGTCATGCGGCACGAGAAGATACAGCGAAGTGCCGCTTTCGGTGCAACGCCCGCTGACGGGTAAACCCCTGCCCCGTGCTTTCGCATCGGCTCGACCACGATCCGCGGAGTTGTCCCCACACGAAAGTGGGGCTAACCCAAGCTATGCCGACCCGCGCGTTCGCGCTCAGAGCGACGTTCATTCTGTGCTTCCTTGCAGGCTGCCGAAAGTCAGACCAAGCGCCGAGCGGCGCGGCTTTGGGGGATGCCGGGGCAGTCATGGTGCCGGCATCCGCCCCGTCCGCTCTCCCGCCGCTCCCAGCGTCGCCGCGCGTTTACCAGGCCGCGGACACGGACGAGATGCAACTGCAGTGGGAGCTCGGTGCGATGCCGACGCCCGAAGAAAACCCGCAGACCGACGCGAAGATCGAGCTTGGGCATGTTTTGTTCTTCGACAAGCGGTTGAGCGTGGACGGGTCGCGCTCGTGTTATTCGTGCCACAGGAACGAGGACGGCAACGGCGGTCACGAACCGATCGCGATCGGCGCGCGTGAGAAGAAGCAACGCCGGCACAGCCCGGTGATCTGGAACGTGGGCTACCTGGGCAAGCTGCACGGAGATGGTCGCTCGGATTCGCTCGAGACGCAGGCAATCGACTCTTTGGAGGGCGGCAACATGGGCTTGGGTAAAGACAAGCTGCCCAGCAAAACTCAGCAGATCGCCAAGATCGCCGGCTATCGGCCGTTGTTCGAGCACGCCTTTCCAGGCCAAGGGGCGACCGCCACCACCTTGGTGCGCGCGCTGGCGGCGTACGAGCGCACGCTCGTGTGTAACGACACGGCCTATGACAAGTACGCGAAAGGCGATAAGGCCGCGCTGACCGACGCGCAAAAGCGGGGCTTCGTCGTGTTCACCGAACGGGCGAAGTGCGACACCTGCCACACGCCGCCCTTCTTTTCGATCGCTTATTCTTCTCCCCAGGGTGTGTTCTACGACGTGGGCATTGGCACGGAGGGCAATGAAGACAAGGACATCGACCCAGGCCGAATGGCGGTGACGCAAAACGCGGCGGATTGGGCCGCCTTCAAGCCCCCGAGCCTGCGCAATGTCTCGAATAGCGCGCCCTACTTCCACGACGGTTCCCGCGGCAAATTGGAAGACGCGGTGCGCTTCATGGCGGGCGGCGGGCACGAGAACAAAAACCGCACGCCGATCATGGTCGACAAGCACCTGAGTGACGACGAGATACAAGCCATCGTGAGCTTCCTCGGCGCCCTCTCCTGCAACGCGCAGCTCACCGCGCCGAAAGCGCTGCCGTGAGCTGCTTGCCAATCAGCGGGCGGAATTGCGCCCGCCTGAGGGCTGCGATGCGGGAGCGCGAGCGCCCCACTCTTTAGTCACTATCCGAGTGTTAAAGACTGCAAAGACGGCGCCTGCTCCGAATCAAGTTGTTTGAAACCGAGTGCAAGCTTCGGGCAGTAGCTTTGCGAAGCGCTGAGCCCAGGCGAGCTGGCCAGCTTCTTCGAGCAACAGATCTTGGCGGATTTCGATCTCGACGTGAGGGATGGACCGTTGCTCACCGTAGACCGGGATGCCGTAGTCGCTTTCGTCGCTCACGGAGTAAGGCTCGTTGTCGCCGACGACGAGCGTCGGATCGGAACGAAGCAGCGCGAGTAGGGCATGCGCCAGGCGATCGTCGCGGTTGTACAGCATGCCGACGTGCCACGGCCTGGGCACGCCGTTGTAGATGGGCGTGAAGCTATGCATGGACACGAGCACCGTGGGCAGGCCCGCCGCGCTGCGACGGGTTAGCTCTCGGACGATGCGCGCGTGGTAAGGCATGAACACGTCACGCGCGCGGCGGGTAGCCGCCTCCACCGGCAACAGCTCGTTACCAGGGATCTCCGTACTCTCGCTCAGAATGGGGATTGAGCTGGAAACTCCGGGCTGACGATTACAGTCGATGACCAAACGCGAATACGTTTGAAAGACCGCGAAAGCGCCGAGGGCCTGAGCCAGGTGACGCGCGACGCGCTCCGCGCCCAGATCCCAGGCGATATGCCGGCTGAGCTCGCTCTCCGGCAGGCCGAGATTTCCGAGCACGCGCGGTAAACGCTTGCCGGCGTGATCGCAAATGATCAGAAACGGTGAGTCAGCGTCGGCCTCGACGACGTCGAAGGCGGGCGGCTCGTCGGCGGCCAGGAGTGAAGCGTCGGGGGTGAGATCGAGCTCAGCGGTGCTTGCCACGAGCGTAGTCAGTACCCGACGCGCGGAGCTGTCAACGCCGAGCTGGCTCTAAGCGCCAGTCCAAGAATTAATGCCGTTCACTCGAGGCCGGCGAAGGGCGCCTCACGGTCGAAGATGCGCGGCACGAGCTTGAGATTTTTATTGGCGCGGGCGAGGGCGCGGAAGACCTGGACGCGCCAATTGACCTCGAAGTGTGCGCCACCAAAGCCTGCCAAGAGAGACGTTATGGCGGCGCGCAGCGAGAGCCAGTCACTCGGCGCCATCAGCATGTCGTCGAACTCGGGCGTATAGAAGCCTCGGACGAAGCGGCGATAGGTGGCCACGTTTTTCGCGACCTCGCGCTCGTAACCCAAGAATTGCGCGCGATCGTAGCGCTCGGCTTGTAGGGCCGCCGACACCGCCTCCGCCGCTCGAAAGGCGCCAACCATGCCCAAGTACACCCCCGTCGAAAATACGGGGTCGATGAAGGCGGCGGCGTCGCCGACCAGCACGAAGCGATCGCCCGCGAGCTTGCGGCTGACGTAAGAATAGTCCGACACGCTGCGTACGGGGGCGAGCTGCGTGGCGGTCGACAAACGTCTTCGCAAAAACGGCGTCTCCGCCAGGCGAGCCGCGAAATAAGCATCGTCCGGCTTCTGACCCCGAAGGTGACGTGACGGCATGACCAAGCCAACGCTCGTGCGGTCGTTGCGAAGAGGGATGACCCACCACCAGCCGCCAGGAATGAGTACGACACTGATGTCGCCTTCTTCTCGCCCAGCGTAGCGTGTGGCGCCGTCGAAGTGAGAGAACACGGCCACGTTCTTCAGTTCCGCGTCCATTTCACGGAGGCCAAGGCGCCCGGCCAAGAGCGAGCTTTGCCCGCTGGCATCGACCAGGATCTGCGCGTGAAGCGTGCTCTCCGTGCCGTCCTCCGCGCGGGCAACCACCTCGGCGCCGCGCGCTCGATCGAGCTCGAAACGCGTGACCTGCACGCCTTGACGCACCTCAACGCCGTGCGCCGCCGCGTTCTCCAAGAGGAGCTTGTCGAACTCGCTGCGATCGACCTCGTAGGCCGAGCTCGGCCCCTGCACCAAGCCTTCCGCAAAAGCGTAACGACGCCTGAGCGACCCGTCGGCAAGCACGAACTCGGCGCCATACTTGGGCAGAAAATTGGCCGACTGCAGGCGCGGCATGGCACCCAGCGACTCGATCAGCGGCATGGAGCAGGGCAGCAGCGATTCACCGATGTGAAAGCGCGGAAAGTGCTCCTTTTCGAGCAACAGCGTGCGATGGCCGCGCTGCGCCAAACGCGTCGACACCGACGACCCCGAGGGCCCCCCGCCGATCACGATCACGTCGTACTCGGTGCTTGCCATGCGCTGCGGATGTAGCGCGGAACCCGCGCCGTGGAAACTCGTTCGGCGGCGGGCTCGAACCGCGCGCTAAAACGAACAGCCCTGAAACACCCAGCGCAGGGCGTCCGGCAAATCCCGCTCGCCGTCGACGGGCGGATAGTGGGCGCAGCCGACGTTCGCGCACGTGGCCGTGTACACGTTCAGGCGCCATTGGTCGCCTTTGGCCGCCAGAGCGTTCGCCATATTGGTGTTGATGGCCTGCCAGTTGCCGCGGGCATCCTCCAGATCCTTCGTGGAGGTGTCGAGGCTGACGCGTAAGGGCCGCGCCGCCGCCATGTTCACCACCGCTACCCAATCCACACCGTAGGTGATGGCGGCGCCCGTGCTGCTGCTGATTCCGATAAACTTGTGGATGTCGTTTGGGTGTGTCCAGAGCACCTTCCAGCCCTGCCCACCGCTGGCGCTGTAGCCCACCTCCGCGAACGCGTTCGGATCACGCGAGATCGAATACTTGCCGAAGATCTGCTGCGGCAAAATCTCGTTGAACAGAAAGTTGGCGTACTTTTCGGTGGGGCGATCATACGCCGTTTGGCGGTCTCCTTCCGTAGGCGCATGCACACCGTCCGAAGGAGGATCGATGAACATCGCGACGGTCGGAGGGATATCCTTGGCAGCGGTCAAGTTGTCCAGGACCGTGGCCACGTGAAAGTCGGTCAGGAATTGATTGCCGTCGCCAAATAGAAGAAAGATCGCCGGTGAGCCCGCCACGTAATTGGCCGAGCTGTAAATCCAGTACGAAAAGTGATTGGGCGCGACCCCAGTGTGCTTTGGGTCGTCGTCCGTCATGTAGATCGAGCTCACGAAGTCCGCTTTTGCGGAGAGCTTGCCAGCGAGCACGCCCGCCTTGAGGGTCCATTCCACTGGCACGGCGGAGCTCGTAGGTAAGGTGTGCTTGCCGTCGCCAGCGCCGGTGGGGCTGCAGGTGATGGCTCCGAAGGGCAACATGCCGCCTTGGCCTGCACCGCCAGCGGCGGACGTGCCAGCAACGCCGCCGGAGCTGCCGCCGGCTGAGCCCATGCCAGCGGCACCGGCGGCCCCACCCGCCGAGCTGCCGCCCTGCGGGGCTGCTGGTGTGCTGCCCGCTGCACCTGCCGTGGCCATTGAGCCTGCCGATCCGGCGACGTTCGCGACGCCACCGTTGCCCGCGCCCGAAATAGCAGGTTCGCTCGAGCTGCTACAGGCGATCAGGACAACGCCTGAGAGCAGCGCGACTGGGCTCATGGGAGACTGCTTCATGCGGCTTTCGGGCGACGGGACGTGGGTGGCTCGCTGCGTTATGTCGCGACAGCTAGCGTTTGATCGCGGCGATTGAGCTCTCGGGGACGCAGCGATTGCCCTACCCCACATGTCCCCAAGACTCGCGCTCCGCGCGCGGCGGCCGAACGAGCGCGCATTCCCGAGCGCGCCCGTTCGCCTACACCGGTTCACTGATCTAGTATGTAAGCTGCAACCAGCGGGAACACGATCGTCGCATCCGATTCGATCACGAAACGCGGCGTGTCGACTGCTAATTTGCCCCACGTGATTTTTTCACCAGGCGGCGCGCCGCTATACGAGCCGTACGATGGTGTGGAGTCGGAGATTTGGCAAAAATAACTCCAGACTTTGACCTTCTGCTGCAGGTCCTGGTCGATTAAAGGCACGACGCAGATCGGAAAATCACCGGAGATGCCGCCGGCGATCTGGAAAAAGCCGATATCGTGCTGGGCGTCTTGCTCTTTGTACCAGTTGATCAGCGCTCCCATGTATTCGGTGCCGCCGCGCATGATCGTGTAATCGTACTCGCCGCGGATCACCCCGGCGACGAACATGTTTCCGAGCGTGGAGTCCTCCCAGCCCGGGACGAACAGCGGCAAGTTCTTTTCGGCGGCCGCGAGCAACCAAGAATTCTTCGGATCGATCTCGTACTCCGGCTCGAGCTCTTTGCTGCGCAGCAGTTGGTAGAAATACTCATGCGGTAAGAAGCGCTGGTTGTCCTTTTGCGCACGTTCCCAGAGCGCGAGCATTTTCTTCTCGATTTTGCGCATCGCCTCGTGCTCGGGGATGCAGGTGTCGGTCACGCGGTTCAGGCCCTTTTCCAGCAGCGCGGCCTCGTCGTGCGGGCCGAGCTCCCGGTAATTGGGCACGCGGGTGTAGCTGTTGTGAGCCACCAGATTGAACACGTCCTCCTCCAAGTTGGCCCCGGTGAGCGAGATGGCGTGAATTTTGTCTTTTCGAATCAGCTCCGCGATCACGATGCCCATTTCGGCCGTGCTCATGGCGCCGCCCATCGTGAGCAGCATCTTGCCGCCCTTCTTCAGGTGAGCTTCCCAACCTTTCGCCGCATCGATCAGGGCGGCTGCGTTGAAGTGACGGTAGTGGTGAACGATGAAGTCTTTGACGGCGCCCATGGTTGGTCTCGCAAACTTGAATAGATGGGGAAGAGCCCGTTTCCGCAATCGAGGAAAGCTGGCACGCGCGCTCGACGGCCGGCACGCGTCGGCAAAAAAGAACCGTTTCTGCCGCGCGTCAAGCAGAGAGCCGCGATTTCGGGCGCGGCCTTCTGGCATCGAACGAGGCGTCCTCGTGACGTCCGAGCCGCAAGAGGTTTCGTGGTAACGTCCTCGGGGGGACGCTCGAGCCAGTCAGCCACCCCGCAGCACCCCACGATGTCGGATCGTCCCTTCAGCCTTTCTGGGCCGAGCTCGTTGAGCGGACAGGTCGTCCACTCGGAGTATCAGCCCGGCGTCAGCTATCGGCTAGAGCGGCGGATTGGCGAGGGCGGCATGGGGCAGGCCTTCTTGGCTTTGCGCCACGCGCCGGACGGGATATCGCCGGTGGTAATCAAGTTGGTCCGGCCGAGCGTCGAATCTGGTGCTCAAAATTCGGCCGGGATCCTGGTGCAGAAGGAGGCCGTCGCCCTCGGCCGCCTGAACGAGCGCATCCCACCCTGCCCATTCGTCGTGCGCTTGGTCGACACTGGAAGTACGCGCCTGAACGGCGCACACCGTGCGCCAACTCCCTGGCTCGCGGTCGAGTACGTGCACGGCGGGGTCGAAGGCACAACCTTGGAGGATCGCGTCCGCGGATCGATCGAGCGTACGGGCGTCGCCTTCGACTCCGCACGCGCCGCGCACGTGTTGAGGTGTCTGGCCTCGGGCCTGAATGCGATCCACGGCGTGGGCGTGGTCCATCGCGATTTGACGCCGGGCAATATCCTGTGTTGCGGCTTCGGCGAAGCGGAGATCTTGAAGATATCGGACTTTGGCATTGCGCGCCCGCAAGGGCTCGCGGCGACGTTCGGCGGCATTCCGGTTGGCACACTGGGCTACGCCGCGCCCGAGCAGTGTTTGCCCGATTCGACGGGCACCGGCACTTACACCGATATTTTCTCGCTGGCGTGCGTCATTTACTTCACCCTCACGGGTGAAACCTTGTTCGAGTCCGATACGTTGCTGAAAAACATGCTGGCGATCCGGGACGCCAAGCGGCGCTCACTATTCGACGGCCAAGCTCTCGTGCCAGAGCTTCGCCAACGCCCCGATGCGTGCCGGGCAATCGACGCGGCCATCGGGCGCGCGACCTCCGTCGATCCGGCGCAGCGCCCGCAAGAGGCGCTCGAGTTGGCAGCGAGCATCGTGCCCTGGCTTACCGAAACTCCGACGCCGCCCAAGCCCAGCCGGCGTCTGATCAACAGTTTAATCAACTTGTCGCCCCCAGGCGATCTATCGCACTGGGAATGGACGGTGCGGCATCCGGGCGGCGAGCGCATCATTCAGAGCGCGGCCTGGGACGTCGATGGCCACTGCTTTGCCTTTACGACGCGGGGGCCGTCCTTTTGGAATGGACAGATGTGGGTCGACTCGCCCGACCTGGCGAAAAATCTGCCGTCAGGGATGGGCTTCGCGCGGCGCATCGAGGCCGGCGGCTGGTTGATCGGCGGGGAGGGCGGGCAACTGGCCGTGTACGCCACCGATGGTGTGCGTGAAGTCGTGCGCGCGCCGAGCTCGGACGTCACGTTCACTCACGCGAGTGGCAGATTTGACGACTTGCTGGTCGCGGTTGGGCAGCGCCAGGGCGAGCCCCCGAGCCTGTGGGCAATGGCCGCGCGCCGCTGGATGAAGCCGATGCCGCTCGAGGACGTGACCTACGTCTCGGGGCTTTTGCGGCTCGACGATTCGCGCTGGGTGATCTGCGGTCGGCTGACGCAGGGCACGGGCTTTGCGGCCATTTACTCGCCGATGCAATGGGAGACCCAATACCTGCTAACGCCGCGCACCCGAGCCTTCGTGGCCGGGGCGTCGGAATCCGATCGAGGACTGGGTCTGGTGGTGGGTAGCCAAGGCGTCGCGCTGCGCATCGAGGGTCAGACGGCCGTGGTCTCCATCGCCGAGGGCACGCCTGATCTGACCGCGGCCGCGATGGATGTGTTGGACCGAGAGTGGGTGGCGAGCCTGGGCAAGCTGTGGGTGCGCGATCCGGCGCGCGACGCGGCCTGGCGCAGCGTGTGGACGGATCCGAACTGGCAAGCCCCCTTCGTGAGCATCATCGCCGACGCGGGTATGGTGGTGGCCATGAGCGCTGACGGCGGCGTGTTGGAAGGCCGCGCGAGCTGGCGGCACGCCTAGGGCAAGGGCGAGCCGGGGTGCTTGCCGCGCAGAGGCGGCGCACTGAGTCAGAGTTCAGAGTCGCCCTCCGGCGAGGCATCGGCTGGGCCGTCGGTGTGACCGCGCTCGAATAGCTCACGCACGAAGCCAATGGTATCGGCCTCGCTCGCGGACTTGTCATCGCGATAGCGCTTCACGCGCGCGAAGCGCAGCGCCATACCGCCCGGATAGGTGGAGCTCTTTTGCAAACCGTCGAAGGCGATCTCGACCACGAGCTCTGGGCGTACACGGACCAGCCAATCGCTCCGCTCGCTGGCAATTTCCTGCAGTTTTTCCGTCTGCCACGTGAGAAGCGCGTCAGTCAGACCCTTGAAGGTCTTGCCCAACATCACGAATCCACCGGTGCTTGGGTCGCGCGCGCCCAGGTGCAGGTTACTGAGTAGGCCCGTGCGCCGCCCACTGCCCCACTCCGCCGCCAGTACGACGAGATCCAAGGTGGGCGCCGGCTTCACCTTGACCCAACCAGCGCCGCGGCGGCCGGCCTCGTACGTCGAGCTCAGGCTCTTCACGACGACGCCCTCATTGCCCGACCCCAGGGCGCGCTTCAGCAGTGCGTCGCCCTCACTGGCGTCGCTGACTTCGACTCGGGTCACGCGCGAGACCTCCGGGACCGCTGAGCACAGCGCGAGCCACCGATCGCGATTCGGACGCTCGACGAGGACCTCACCGTTCAAGTACAAGCAGTCGAAGAAGAAGGCGCGCAGAGGCAGGTCAGCGCGCGCCGCCGAGACGCCGAGCCTGCGGCCCACACGCTGCATGGTGACCTGAAACGGCTGCGGCCGGCCGTCCTCGCGTAGCGCGATCACTTCCCCGTCGAGCACCAGGGTTTGCGCGCTGAAGGACCGCGCCAGCTCGACGATTTCCGGCAGCGCTTCGGTGAGCTCGTTGCTGGCACGCGAATAAATCGCCACGCGTTCACCTTCCCGGTGGATCTGAATGCGGGCGCCGTCCAGCTTGTGCTCGACTGCGGCCGGTAAGGTGCGAAGGAGGGCCTCGGCCGGCGTCTTGGCGGATTGAGCGAGCATGGGCCGTAACGGGCGAAATAGCTGGACCGAAAACAAAGCCAGCTCCGCCTCACCACCGCGGAAAGCGCTCACCGCGACAGCCGCCGCGCTGCCAGCGAAGAGCATGGCTTTGCGCAGAGCCGCGACTGATAAATTCGTGGCAGCGGCGACGGCATCGAGCACGATGCTTTCGAGCGCTCCTTGGCGCAGCTCACCCAGGATCAAACGAACCACGAAGTCTCGCTCGTCCGCGCCGAGCCGAGCAAACAGCGCAGCAAGCAAACGCTCACGCTCGCTGGCGACGCCCTTGCCGGACAAAACCTCGAGGGCCTGAAAGACCGCGTCCAGCTCGAGCACGCCGACGGCGCCGCCGATGCTCTCTGCGGTGCCCCGTACGTCGCGTAGCGCGGCATAGCCCAGGCCAAGGCGGCCTTGCCGCAGTTCGCCACACAGGAAGCCTACGGTGGCGGGCAGCTCCTCCAGGGAAGCGCTCCGTAAAACCTCGGCGAAACGCGCGGTTTTTTTGAGCCGGGAGCGCGTGGCGGCGACGTCTCGCGAGGCAGAAACGATGTCGGCTAAGCTCAGCATGCTGCGACTTGTCTTAGCGACGACGCGAGCCGCTGGCTAGGGCCGCTGGCGCGCTGACATCTTCGGTCGCTCCGAGACGCCGAAGGCTGGGCCGCGCTGGCTCGCGGACGAGGCACCATCAAACCCCAAGAAACCGCGTCCACGTGGCCGTGTGCGGATGGCCATCACAGCCGGTGCTCGGCCCGGAGCTTCGCGAGCAGGTGTTGGCAGGCCGTGCGGCACAGCTCGAGCACGTCGTCGAACCCCCGCTCGTCTCCGTGATACGGGTCGGGGATCGGAGCATTGGGCGCCGCCGCTGGGTCGAACGAGCGCAGGAGTCGTACTTTTTCGGCGGCTTCAGCGTTTGGCGCAAGCCGCCGCAGTTCGGCTCGGTTCGAAAAATCCATCGCGATCACGTGATCGAAGTGGATGAAGTCCGAGGCTATGAACTGCCGCGCGCGTCCATTCACCGTGATGCCGGCGCGCTCACCGGCAGCGCGCGCGCGCGGGTCCGGCGCCTTACCGGTGTGGTAGTCAGCGGTTCCCGCGCTGTCGATTTGAAATTGTGCAGTCAGCCCCGCCTCGGCGACCAAATGACGGAACACGCTCTCCGCCGTCGGCGAACGGCAGATGTTGCCCAGGCACACGAAGCAGATGCGGACCGGGCCGTTCATTTCGACCACGGTGCCGCGGGCATCTTGCGTCACAAGCGCATGCCTCGGAGCAGGCGATAGATCGCGTAACCGAACGCGTAGCAAGAGCCGATCAGCACGAGCAGCACCCAGCTGGGCCGGCTCTTCAAGGTGCGGCGCTCGGTCGTGGGCTGCGGTTCTTCCATCGAGTGAAGTGTAGGCGAAGTTGGCTGCATTCCGCGAGACGGCACACGAGCGGTCGGCTACAACTAGGGGCATGCCGAGCCTGTCCGGGAAAACCCTGCTGATCACCGGCGCCAGCCGCGGCATCGGGCGAGCCATCGCGCTGCGCGCGGCGCGCGATGGCGCCAATGTAGCCGTACTCGGCAAGACCGACGCGCCAAACCCCAAGCTCAGCGGAACGGTTCACGAAACCGTGACCGAGATTGAACGCGCTGGCGGCCGCGGCCTCGCGTGCGTGTGCGACGTGCGCTCCGAAGAGCAGGTGCAGGCAGCGGTGCTGAAGACGGTCGAGGTCTTCGGGGGCCTCGACGTGTTGGTCAACAATGCCAGCGCAATTTCCCTGACGGGCACCTTGGCAACCGACATGAAGCGCTTCGATCTGATGCATCAGGTCAATACGCGCGGCACGTTCCTGAGCTCCAAAGCGTGCATCCCCGCCCTGAGCAAGAGCGCGAACCCGCACATTTTGATGCTTTCGCCGCCCCTGAGCCTGGAGGCGCGTTGGTTCGCTCCCCACCTGGCGTACACGATGGCGAAGTTCGGCATGAGCCTCTGCGTGCTCGGCCTCGCGGAAGAGCTCCGGCCCTTGGGCATCGCGGTCAATGCGCTCTGGCCGCGCACGGTGATCGCCACCGCGGCCATTCAGAATCTGCTCGGCGGCGACCCAGCCATGGCCCGCGCGCGCAATCCGGCCATCGTCGCTGACGCAGCGCACGCCATTTTCTGCGCGCCCAGCCGTGAACTGACCGGCCGCTTCCTGATCGATGAAGACGTGCTGCGAGACGCTGGCGTGACCGATCTGTCGGGTTATTCGGCGTTGCCGAGCGACCAGCTGCTGCCCGATCTGTTCTTGTGAGATAAGGCCGCAGCCATGACCTTCGCGTTCGTCCCAGAAATGTATGCGATCGATTTTGGCACCAGCAATTCGCTGCTCGCGGCGGCCAACCGTGAGGCGGTGTGCGCGCCCATTCCGCTCGATGCGATGGCGCAGGATCCGAGCGTTTTTCGCAGCATTCTTTTCTTTTCGGACGACGCGGAGTGGTCTTACGGGGCCGGCGCGCTGAGCGAATACATCGCGCAAGGCTTGCACGGCCGATTCATCCGCTCGGTCAAGCGCTTCTTGCCCATCGCGAGCTTTTCGGACACCCGAATCGGCGCGCGCAAGGTCACCCTAGAGGAGCTCGTCGGCCTGTTCCTGCGGGAAATGCGTCGGCGCGCGAACGAGCACTTCGGCTGCGACGTGCGGCGCGTGATGCTGGGTCGCCCCGCGCGCTTCAGCGACGACGATCAAGCCGACGCACTGGCCGAAGCACGCTTGCGGAGTGCCGCAGAATTTGCCGGCTTCGACGAGATTCATTTTTGTGCGGAGCCGTTGGCCGCAGCCTACGACTACGGATCCACGAAGCCGGGCGCGAGCACCTTTTTGATCGCAGATTTCGGCGGCGGAACGTCGGACTACACGGTGGCGCGTCTCGATCCCGCGCGTCCGGAAAGTCTGGAGGTGCTGGCCCTGGGCGGCTTCGCACAGGCAGGTGACGCCTTCGATGGATCTCTCATGCGTCATGGCATCGCAGATCACTTCGGAGCCCGAGTCCGCTATCAGGTGCCGTTCGGATCGAATTGGCTAGAGATGCCAATCCCGCTCATGGAAAAGCTGTGCTCGCCAGCAGACATTTGCTTGCTCGGCCGGCGGGACGTGCTGGAGTTCCTGCGCGGCGTACGGTCCGGGTCGTCCAGCGAAGACGACAAGCTGCACGTCGATCAGCTCCTGTGCTTGATCGAGGAAGGCCTCGGATTTCAGCTGTTCGAAGCGATCGAGCAGGAGAAGCGCGAGCTTTCTACGCACGAAGCCGCCGTATTTCGCTTCGAATACCCGGGCATCGACATCGCCGAGAATTTTACCCGGGCGCGCTTCGAGCACGCGAGCGAAAAAGTTTCGCAGGGCATCCTCGGGCGCCTGGACAACGTGCTGGAGCAAGCCGGCATTTCTGCGGCCGACATCGATAGCGTCTGCTCGACCGGCGGAACTGCCCGCGTGCCGGTGATCAAACGCGGCCTGGAGTCGCGCTTTGGGGCAGAGAAATTGCGAGCGCTGTCCAGCTTTCACGCAGTCATCAACGGCTTGGCCGAGCGCGCGCGCCTGTTGCTCAATACGGGGTGAAGCGGCTTAGTATTCGATCTCGACGACCTCGACCTCGATTTCGCCGGCTGGCCGCGTGACCGTGACGATGTCGCCGACCTTTTTCTTCATCAGGGCTTTGCCGAGCGGCGCCTGAAAACTGATACGGCCTTCGCTCGGGTTGGCCTCGTCGGGGCCCACGATGGTGTACACGCTACGCTTCTCGTGCTCGTCCACGACCTGCACGCGAGCACCGAAGCGCACCTCGAGGTGAGCACCTTGCGCTTGCTTGACGACGACGGCATCGTCGAGGCGACGGCTCAGGTAGCGAATGCGTCGGTCGATCTCGCGCAACCGCTTCTTGCCGTAGGTGTACTCGGCGTTTTCGGAGCGGTCGCCCTGCGCGGCGGCGTCCGACACCTCTTGCACGACGCGTGGGCGTTCTAGGCTCGCCAGGCGGCTGAGCTCATCAGCCAGCTTTTTCGCGCCCTCCGGCGTCAGATAGTTCGGCATGGGGAGGGCCGTGTTGTAGCTTAGCGGTCGTGAGCGGGAAACGTTGGCTGTTGGTTGCGGTGTTTCTGGTGCTACTTGCGCTGGGAGCCGCTGGCGTGGCGCTTCTGGTCGTGATTCCCAAGTATGTGGAGGCCAAGGTGCTGTCCACGGCGGAAGAGCAGGGCCTGACGCTGAAACCGCAAGACATCGCCTTTGGTTGGGGATGGGTTCAGATCACGCAAGTGAAGGTGAATCTCGATAAAGTGCGCTCGGTCGAGATGCAGGTCGGTCGAATCGACGTAACACTCGACGGTCTGACCCCGCAAGCGATTGAGCTCACGAATGTCGACGCGCTGATCACGGGCTCGATCACCAATGTGGGATTGGAGCTGAGTGATTGGACCAAAGCTCATCCGACTGCCTACTTGCTGCCGCTCAGTGCCCGGAACGTGCACGCGCGCTTCGTGGAGCCCGCCGGCACGCCCGCCTGGCTCGAGCTTTCCAACGGGCAGCTCTCCCGCACCGCGACCGGCGGCGTGTTTGCCGCGGAACGTGCGTTGTTTTTGGGTGTGGATGTGGGCAAGGTCGGCGCCGGGTTCGCCCGTGAGGCGTCGGCGATTGCGCTCGGCTTCGGCGAGGCCGATCTCAGCCGCGCGCCGCTCCGCGTCCAGGTCTCACCCGCGCTCGCGACGCCGACGGCGAAGTTCACACTGATGCCGACCGCTGCCGAGCGCTTGGCCAAGCCGCTCGGCATCGCGCTGCCAGTGAGCGGCGTGATCGTAAGCTCCGAGACGGCCTTGGCCTTTCCAACTGGCGCGGCCGCGGGCACCGTTGTCGGCGCCACCAGCATCAACCTCAAGGGTTACGTTCCGCCCCATCCCTTCGAGCTCGATGGGTTCATCTTCGGTGACACGACGACCTTCGACACCAAATTTGCGATGCCGGCGATTCGCGATCGGGTAACGCTCAACGAGTCTCACCTGAAAGCGGGCAAGTTCGAGCTCCACGGCGACGGCTTGCTGATTCGTGCTCCCGACCATTCGGAGGCGACCCTGACCTTGAAGGGCGAATTGCCCTGCAACGCGCTCGCGGCGGTGGAGGCGGAGTCGCGCTTGTCGAAGATCTTGGGCCGTGATCTGAGAACAAAAGCCGGAAAACTTGCCGAAAAAATCGTCGGCGGCAGCGTTTCCGTGGGCCTGAAGCTGACCGCGGACACACGCAACTTTTCGGCCGCGCGCGTCGATCGGACGATCGGCGTGGGCTGCGGCTTGCGCCCGCTTTCGCTCGCAGAGCTGATCAAGCTCATGCCTCTGCCGGCCGACGTCGCTCAGTTGCTACAGAGCTTGCCCGCGCTGCCCACCGATCTAGCGGGCCTGCCCGGTCTCGCAGGCGGTGTCCCCGCGCTGCCCAGCGGCCTACCAGCATTGCCAGGGTTGCCCGCCCTGCCTAGTAGTTTGCCGGGGCTTCCAGGCTTGACCCTGCCGCCGTTTCCAACGCCGCCACCCGCATCCAGCGCGAAGCCCGCGCCTTCGGCGGCGCCCAAGGCTACAGCAACGGCTGCTCCCAAGAGCACGCCAGCCCCCGGGGCGAAGACGCCAGCCAAGCCCGCCGCTTCGAGCGCGAACTGAAGCTCAGGGCGTTCCCCCAAGCATGAAGTGCAGGGAGTAGCTGATGGTGGTTGGGCCGCGTGCCGGCTTGGCAAATTCCACCGATTCGAAGGTTGCAACGACGCACTCGCGAAAGCCCTGACCGTGCATGGCCGTGCGAGGTTGCTCGAGGCGCGCGTGACCGCCTGCGCGCGCAATGTGCAAGTCTATTCCAAAGCGGCCACCTTTGGCGGGCTCGTCGGCCTTGCGATAGCAATTCATGAACTCGGGAAAGCGCTCCGCGATGGCCCGCGCAAACGGCGCCTTGGTCTCGGAATCGTTCGGCCCCCCACCCACGTGGAGCCCGATGTTTTCTACTTTCAGCTCCGGCAAGGGGCGCATGGGCTGCTTCGGGTCGAGCGTGATTTCCGTCGGGCGCAGGGGTGCCGCGGGGCCCGCGGCGCGGGCCGCTGCAGCGCCCAGGGGGCGGCTTCGAGGCACGACGGGCGCCGATGCGGGGCTGCTACTTCCGGGCGCAGCGGGCAGCGCGTTCACGCTGGGCACTGACGGCGCTCTCGCGGGCGCACAGCCCGCGAGACTGCCCGCCGTGCACAGCGAGGCGGTCAGCGCCGCAAAGAAGGCGGGCCCTCGAGCTCGAGCCGAAAGATGCATTGAACCACTCATAACCTGGTTTTTCTCGGGCTGCGATTTGGTTTGAACCCAATGGCGACTATGGCAAAAGAGAGCTTATGGTCGCTGCCGGCGCCGTCACCGTCGCCCAGCGCGTCCTCACGCTCGGGTGCGCCATGGCTCTAGTCAGCTGTCATGAGCCACCGGAGTCGTCGGCGTCGCGACGGAAACCTAGGCCTACGTCATCGAGCGCGAGGCAGAGTGAGCCCGCAGCCGGGACGACCAAGCGCAGCACGGGCGAGTTGGGCGTCTCGGAACTCCCCGAGGAAGCCCAGGCCGTCGCGAGCGGCGCAAGCATGAAGCCGGTCGCACGGATCATCGTCGACGAGCCGGCGGCCGTCGGACCCGCTGGACAAATGGCTGCCGACGAGCGCGGCGTGGTGATGATCGATCGCAGCAGCCGCGTGCAGATCGCGAAACGCGCGGCCACTCCGGACGTGGGCAATCGCCGACAAACCACCCGCTTTTCCGCGGTCCAAGGCGGCGCGAACGATTTTTTTGCAGTGGCGCGGGGCCCGCTTCTGCTGCGGGGTAAAGCCTACTGGATCAGCGAAGGTAGACTCGTACGTCGAGCTTTTGACAACTCGACGCCGGTCGAGGTCTTGGCCAACGACGCGCGCAACGGCACGCGCGTGGTCGGGGCAGACTTAGCGGGCGCACCCGCTCATGCCTTGTACGTGAGTACCCCGCTCGAAGAGGACGGGCCGCCCCGCGCCAAGTTATGGACCGAAGGCGCGCCGACCGAAGTCATTTCGCCGGAGGGCGCGGGGGCCAGCAGCATCGCGGTCGCCAGCACGGGAAAGGATCTGTTCACGGTGACGATCGACGCGCGAACGGCGATGACGCCCATGCATGGGCGGCGGGTCCACTTTGCGTCGGGCAAGCCCGAGCTTTACCCGGACGTAGTGATGTGGGTCGGTGCGTCGTCGCAAACGCTCTCAGAGGTGTTCGCCAGCGCGACGCCGTACGGCGTGCGTGCATTCTTGCCCATCGAACGGGACACCAGTCACTTCGGCTTAGTGATGCTCGAGTTGGGCAGTGAGCCGCACATGGATCCCAAAACGTCCTGGCGTGGCTACCCGAATGGCCTCGACCTGGCGCCAGTCGCCAGCGGCGCCCTCTGCGGGAGCGCATTCGTTGCTTACGTCAGGCCTGAAACTCCGAGCCCGGACGCGCGTGAAGTCTTGGAAGTAGCAGAAATCACCGCCGATGGGCTGGGACCGCCGGAGCGGGTGGACAGCGCCCGCGGTTTCAGCAACGTCGCGTTCGGAGCCGGGACAAAGACCGCCGTTCTGGCCTATGTTGCCGACTTCCAAACCTTCGCCACTACGCTGCGTTGCGCTTACCCACGGTAGAGTTCTGTCCCCGACCATGCCCAAGAAATCAGCCAAAAAGCCGACCCGCAAGTCCAAGTTTACCGCCAAAACCGCGGACAAGCACGACCTCTATCAACGCTCCGTGCAAGACCCGGAGACTGAGGTGTTCTTCATCAACCGCTTCTTTCGCGGCCTGCGAAAACGGGCCCCGCTCAGCCTGCGCGAGGATTTTTGCGGGACCGCGCTGCTCTGCGGCCACTGGGTGAAGAGCTTGAAAGGACGCCGCGCGCTCGGCATCGACATTGACCCCAAGGTTCTGGCCTGGGGCGTGAAGCACAACATCGAACCGCTGGGGGCCGACGCCGCCCGCGTCGAGCTCTTGCAGCAAGACGTGCGTGCGGCCTCACCTGGCAAGCACGACGTCGTGTGCGCCTTCAATTTCAGTTATTGGATTTTCAAGACGCGGGAAGCCATGGTCGCGTACTTCAAGAGCGCAAAGAAGGGCCTTGGTAAAGAAGGCGCATTCATGTTGGACGCGTACGGCGGCTGGGAGTCGCATGAGCCAATGCTCGAACCGCGCGCTATCAAAGGCGGCTTCACCTACGTATGGGATCAGGACAAGTTCAATCCCATCACGCATGAAATCATGAATTATATTCACTTCGAGTTTACCGACGGCACGAAGCTCGAGAAAGCCTTCAGCTACGACTGGCGTTACTGGTCCATCCCGGAGCTGACGGAGCTGCTGAAAGAAGCCGGCTATTCCGACGTGCGCGTGTACTGGGACTCGAGCACAGACGACGACGTGGACGATTATAAGCCGACGAAGCGCGCGCAAAATCAGCCGGGATGGCTCGCTTACATCGTGGCGGCGGTCTAGCCTGAGCCTTTTGAGATCTCATACGTCTAACGTAAAATGCGGTTTACGATGCAGGTCTCGAAAACGGTGCCCATGAGCCATTGGCTTGGAACGACGTGTGGGGTGGGCATGTTGGGGCTCACCGCGTTGCCACTTGGCTGCGCGGCGGGTCCCTCCCCATCGGCCGCGCCTGTCGCCAGGCCCGACGCCGCGTCGCCGCCAGCGGCCCCCGCCGCCGAGCGCACGCCGCCCGCCCCTCGGGGCCTCGACCCGGTAGAGAGAGCGGAATCCCGGGCGCAGGACGACGAATTCACGAGCCTGGAGTCGGCGGAGCGTGCACTGAACCAAGCCAAGGCCGACCTCGATCGGCTAGCGCTTGCCGAGCCGCCGGTCACAGTCGGGCGCGGAGCTCCCGCTGACGGCGCGAGCAAGGCGGAGAAGAAAGACGCTCAGCGCGAGCAATCCCCGAGCGCGACTGGCGCCGCGAGCGCGGCGCCCAGCGCGCGGTGCGAGAATACTTGCCGGGCTTTCGCCTCTCTGTCTCGCGCAGCCCACGCTGTCTGCCGCTTGGATGGTGAGACGGGCGCCCACTGCTCGCAAGCCAAACAGATCGTGCAGAGCGCCCAGCCGCACATCGCAAGCTGCGCCTGCCCTGCCGGCGGTTGAGATGACGCCGCTGGTCGGGCGCCTGGCACCGAGCCCCACCGGTCTCTTGCACCTGGGCCACGCCCGCACATTTTTGCTCGCATACTGGCACGTACGCGCGCGCGCTGGGCGCCTGGTGCTGCGCATGGAGGACCTTGATGGCCCGCGCGCGGAGCCGCGGTTTGCCGACGCCGCGCTGGTCGATTTGCAATGGCTAGGGCTAGATTGGGACGGTCCGAGTTTTTTACAATCCACCGGGCTTCCAAGGCTGAATGCGGCCGTTTCGGAGCTCATCGCGGCCGGTAAGGCGTATCCGTGCGTGTGCTCGCGCGGAGACATTCGCGGTGCACAAAGCGCCCCGCAGGCGGGCACGCTTGAACCGCGTTACCCCGGCACGTGCCGCGGACGCTTCGCTTCATTAGCTGAGGCCGAGCGTGTCTCGGGCCGTTCCGCGGGCGCTCGTTTGGTGGTGCCGGAAGGACGAACCACGATTGTAGACGGCGTGTCGGGACAGAGCAGCTGGGACGTCGCCGGCAGTGTCGGGGATTTCCTGATCGCCAAGCGCGATAAGGCCCCTGCCTACCAATTGGCGGTAGTGGTCGACGACGCCGCTCAGGGCGTGACTGAGGTGCTGCGCGGAGCTGATCTGTTGCCGAGCGCGGCTCGCCAATGGCACGTGCAACAGGCGCTCGGCTTGCCGCACCCCGCTTGGTTTCACGTGCCGCTGGTCAGCGACGAAAGCGGGCGCAGACTGGCCAAACGTGAAGCGGACTTGAGCCTGGCCGAGCTGCGCTCGGGCGGCACCGACCCGCGCGCGGTCGTGGCGTGGGCCGCTCGCAGCGCGGGGCTCGCGGTGCCAGAACGAATCACGGCCCGCGAGGTCACGCCGTGCTTCGACTTGGTGCGGCTTCCCCGTGAGCCGGTTCAGCTCAGCGGCGAAGCACTGCTGGCGCTGAAGCAAGCGCGTTGATCACTCGAACAGGCCGCTCTCCGGGTCGAGCGCGACGAGCAGCGCCTCTTCACTGCCCGAGGGCGCGACCACGCCTTCCGCAAGCGGGCGCACGAGCCAGCCACCGGGCTCGGTCGGGTCTGGGCGCACCGTCACGCGCTGCGCTTGGCGCAGAGCTGGCCTCGGCAGAACACCGATGTTTGCGGGGCCCGGCGGGCGCGGCACCCCGGGAATGGCCGATGACGGTGAGGGCATCGTGACCGAGCGCGGGCCGAGCTGCGAATCTGGCAAGTCGGTGATGTGGACGCCCGACCGAAGCGCCTCCCTGCCTCCCGCAGGGGCCTTCGCATCGACCACGGTCTTGTCGCTGAAATCGTCATAGGAGCCAAGGACTGCGACGTCATCGGTGGGACGCGAAGTCGGCAGCACGCTCCCAACTACAGCGGGCGGTGTCGACACCGGCGGCGGCGCCATGCTTTGGAGCTCCGTGCTCAGGTCGGCCGCGCTCCGCGCCAAGCTGACCGAACGCACGTCATCCCCCGCCTCCTCGGCGCGCTCGGCGGCGCGACGCAACCAACGCAGCGCGTCCAACCGTTCGCCGCTCCGAAACAAGGCGCGGGCAGTTTCGATCGCGACGGCTACCGGCTCCGGATCGCGAGGCTCGACCTCGGGCAAATCGGGAATTGAGTCAGGCATTTGCGGGCAGTTTGGCTGAGACTTTTCGGAAGCCAAAGCGCTTTCACGCGGCTCGGGAATTAAGGCTTGAATTGCTGTCAACGCCCGACTCGCGGCCGTAAACGTCAGCGCGCGTCGTGCATTCTGCGCGCGATCAAGGGGGAAAGGAGCACGACCAAGAGCCCGACGCCCAGAGCCACCCAGGCGATGCTGCCGAACACCGAACCGTAGATCATCACTGTCTCACTCGGCTTCGGGAGCACGGAGCTGGTGTCGCCGCCATCTCTGACGCCCGTGAGCTGAGCGATCAACGCCGCGACATATTCGGCAAAGGCGCTGGAAAGAAACCACGTGCCCATCATCAGCCCGGTGATATTCCGTGGCGAGAGCTTGGTGATCATCGAGAGGCCGATCGGCGATAAGCAGAGCTCTCCGGTCGAGTGCAAGAAGTAGCCGAGCACCAGCCAAAACAGCGGCACCACGCCCGTCCTGCGGGACGTCGATGCGCCGACGAACAGGGCCAGAAATCCCAAGCCTACGAGCACGATCCCAAAGCCAAATTTGAGCGCCGTGTTCGGCTCGAGCCGGTGACGCGCCAAGTATAACCAGAGCGCGCTGAAGACGGGCGCGAGTGCCAGGATGAAGAACGGGTTCACCGACTGCAGCTGCGAAGCGCCCACGACCCAACCCGAGATCGAGCGGTTCACGTTGCGGTCCGTAAACAAGTTCATGCTGGTGCCCGTCTGCTCGAAAAAAGCCCAAAAAACCACGGAAACGACGGTCAAGAGCAGCGCAACCCCCAGCCGGTCCCGCGCGGTTTTATCCGAGAGCCGCAGCATGTAAACGACGAGCCCGACCAACACGAGGACCACGAACACGCTCAGCAAGGTGCCGACGAGCGCGGCGTGCTGAACCAACTGCCAGGCCAAAGCCACGGCAAAAAGCGTAGCAATGTATACGCACTTTTCCCACGAGAGCCCCGCCAGCGTGGCCCGCGCGCCGGGCCGTCGCGGCGGCGGATCGGCGATGCCAGCGAGCATCGGCTGGGCGCGCATGAACACGACGAGGCCGAGCAACATGCCGACCCCGGCGAGCCCGAAGCCCCAGTGCCAACCGAAGCGCTCCCCCAAGTAGCCGCACGCCAACGGCGACAGCAGCGCGCCCAAGTTGATGCCCATGTAAAAAATCGTGAAGCCCGAGTCGCGTCGTGGGTCTTCCGGGCCATACAAACGACCGACGATGCTCGAAATATTCGGCTTGAAAAAACCGTTGCCGCAGATCAAAAGTCCCAGCGCCGCGTAAAAGACCTGCACGTTTTGCACGGCCATGGCGAAGTGCCCGAGCGCCATCAGCACGCCGCCCAGCAGCACGGCCTTGCGAAAGCCGAGCAAGCGGTCGGCGAGTAAGCCACCGATCACCGGCGTCGTGTACACGAGGGCGGTGTAGCTGCCATAGATGGCGTACGCCGCCTTGTCGCCGAACATGAAGGATTTGGTCAGGTAGAAGACCAAGAGGGCCCGCATGCCGTAAAAACTGAAGCGCTCCCACATCTCAGCAAAAAAGAGATAGGCGAGGACGCGAGGCTGCTTCAAGGTCGTGGTGGTCAATGCAAGGCCGGATCGGGAACGGGTTGCGGGCGGCGGATACCGGCTCGGGCCAGGCGCTCGGCCACGGCGGTGATGCGCCGCAAATCCTCGAAGCCCAGCACGCCAGCGTAGCCCGTAGGTGAACGCACGACGACGGGGCGTCCGGCCAGCGCGAGCAAGCGGCGCCGGACTTCGTCGAGCGGTGTCCCCGCGTCAACGGCCGCAATTTCTCGGCGCATGAGCGACGACAGAGGCGCGTCGAGACCGAAGCGCGGCGCCAGCAATAAGGCCCGATCACGAGCTACCGTGCCGACCAGCTCTTTGCCATAAAACACCGCAAAATGGCTCTGCGGACAGCGAACTAGGGTGTCCAGCACATGGCCCACCGGCTCGTGCGGCGCGAACACCACCGCGCTCGGGTCACACACCTCTCCAGCGCGCAGCTCTCTGAGCAGCTCCGTTTCGCGTCCGGCGCTGCGCTCCCTGGCTGCCCCGACGAAAACGAGCAAACCCGCCAGCGCCAACGACGGCGACGTCAGCGCAGACGGCTGCTCGATGGCGTATGCGATCAGGAAGATGCCGAGCACTTGCCCGGCTCCCGCCGCGACGCGCGTCGCTCGCGGCCGCCCGATACTGATACTGAGTAGGGATCGAAGGACATGCCCCCCATCCATCGGCAGGGCAGGCAACAAGTTGAAGAGAGCGAGCAGCATATTTCCCCAAAACAACGCCCGCATGAGGCCGGCTGCGGAGGGCTCAGCCTGCTCGCTCAGGTCGCTCAGGTGAACGACTGCAAAGTAGCGGTGGAGTACGAGCCACAGGACGAGAGCGATCGCCACATTGATGCCGGGTCCCGCCAGCGCGATGCAGAGCTCGTGCATCGGCTTTCGGCGCTCGTCCACCGAACAAGCGATGCCGCCAATCGGTAGCAGTACGATCTCGCCGAGCGGCGAGCCCACCCGCTGAGCGACCCAGCCGTGAGCTAGTTCGTGCAGAAGCACGGACACGGACAACGCGCCGAGCAGTGCGGCGCCGAAGGCCGCGCCGCGCCAGCCGCTTGGGTCGACGAGCCCGAGCGCCAACCACACCGCAGCCAGAACGCACGTCACATGGACGCGGAC
>CAXSGJ010000002.1:129715-133108 GCA_964236865.1 uncultured Polyangiaceae bacterium | reverse complement strand
GTCATCCAGCCGCTCTGCACGCCGTCCGCGTCGACCAGCGGCGACACGTACATCCGCGTGTCGAGGTCGGAGCCGTCGCGCCGCCGGACGCGGACCTCGATGCCCGAGATGCGCGCGACGCGGAAAGACCACCTCATAGGGCCGGGACGATAGTGCCCGGGTCAAGGGTTGGCGAGCACGCGCTCTCCGCGCGCACGTCCGCCATCTGAACCTTGACTCAAGCGCACACCAGCAGGACGCGCCTGATGAACGTCGCGTTTCGTGTTCGAATGACGCCTTTCATAGTTGAAACATCCCCGTGACGTGCCGGCCGCTAACTCGTGGACCTTCGGTATTCCCGGTGTGGCACGGTATCTGCAAAGAAGAGGAAGCAGGCGGCGCCCTTGGTGACCCCCCCCTCCGCCCGGGTCGCCGCCTCCCTAACTCATCAACGGCTCGGCGCGCTCCCCTCGCGCCGGGCTGTTGCCCTATTTCAGCTGAATCTAGCTAGCGGCTTCGTTCGCGGCGCGCTTTGCATGGGCAGCCGCGCCCGCGGGAGAAGCGCGCTAGGACCGCGCCGACGTGGCGCGCAAAGTCCGCGAGCGCGCTCGCGTTACTATCTCGGAAGGGATGGTCGGTGCGCCCCAGCTCGATCATGCCGCACAGCCGCCCTGCGCTCGTAACCGGCACCATGGCAACCGCCAGCAGGCCCAGGCCCAGGCTGGTGCCTAAGCGCGCGGACGACGCCCGCGCAGCGGCCCCCCCGTCAGCAGGCCCAAGCGAGAGCCCTCCGCAGCGCGCCAACGCAAACGCAGCATCGTGCCAAGGCAGGACCTCGCCCAGGAGCTCGCTCGGCGCTTCGAACACACACGAAGTAGTTGGCAAGAGCAGCGGCTCGCGCACGCGATGGGCCAGGCCCACCGTCGCCGAGGTGGCGTGCGCGGCCGCGTGAAGAGCGATCAGCAGGGCCTCGCCCGCGTCACTCGCATGCGCCACTGCGTCCCGACTCTCGTTCAGGCACGCAGGGCCCCGGCTCGGCTGATCGGGCGTGCGTTCTAACACCCGAGTCAACGCGGCGACCTCACGAATCTTGGCGAGCTCGCGCCAGCGCTGCCAACCGGCTTCTCGTACCCAGGAGGTGCTGGGCACGCGGCCGTGCAGCACCCCGCGGAGAAGCAGCTCCGTGCGCACCGGCCCCACCGTGACACCGGCGTTGCAGATCAGCCACTCGGGGTGACCCGAAACGACAGAACGATCACTGATTGCTGGCATGGGTTCGCTCTCTTTTGCTCCGCTGAGGTGGCCGCGCGAATTGTTTCAAGGCCCACTCGGCCGGGCCAACATCAGTGCGGCGCGGCCTCCGCCAAACTCAGCCAAGCCAACGTCTCGAAATGATGCGTTTGCGGGAACATATCGAAGCCGGTTACGCTTTCGAGCACGTAGCCGGCGTCGCACAAAACTCGTAAGTCGCGTGCTAACGTGACGGGATCACACGCGCAATAGGCGATGTGCGGCGGCGCCCGGCGGATCAACGCCGGCAACACCTCCCGCGCCCCGCTGCGCGGGGGATCGAGCACGACGAGATCGAAGCGTTCTGCGGACGAGAGCCGCTCGAGTTCCTTGCGTACGTCCCCCGCCAAGAAGCGCGCCCCGAGCAACGATTGCTCCTTTGCTGCTCGCTGGGCGGCGCCGATCGCCAACGTGGAAGCTTCGATGCCGAGGCCGGTGAGCCCACGCGCGAAGAGCGGCAAGCTGAAGTTGCCCGCGCCGCAGTACAGGTCGCAAAAATGCCGAGCACCACTCCGCTCGGCGGCGTCGAGTAGCGTTTGCACGAGCCTGTAATTCACCGCCCAATTTACTTGTGTGAACCCGCCGCCCGGCGCTCTCACCTCGGCCCCAGGCAGCGGGAAGCGTTGATCTTGCGCCGGGTCCGCGGCCTGTTCGGCGACCGACACCGCGTAGGAGCGCGCGAGCTCAGCGACGAACGGCGCGGCAAGATCGACGCTGCGCCTGGCGGGCCGTAAATGTGCTGCGACTCGAGGCCCCGCGGGCGCCACGCGCAGCTCGAGCTCGCTGAGCGTCGCGATCCCATCTCTGTGTCGTCGCGCGATGTCACGCACCGTGGCGAGCGCACCGTTCAACGCTGGGTGGGCCACGACGCAGCCGGGGATCTCAACCAGATCACGCGAACCTGCGGCGTAAAAGCCGATACGCCCGCCGGCACCGACGTGCAGGCGAATGCGGGAGCGGTAGCCAGTCGGCTCCGCGCTGCTCACGAATTGAATCTTCGGCAGGTCCTTGAAGCGCCCCGTGCGCTCGAGTGCTTCGATCAAGACGCCTTGCTTGGCCTGCACCTGCGACGAGTAGCGAAGTGTCATCCAATCGCAGCCGCCGCATTGGCTCTGCACGGGGCAGCTTGGCTCGACGCGGTCTGGGCTGGCTTCGAGCAACCTCCAGCGGGCCGCTCTCAGGTAGGCGCCGTGCTCTTCCACTTCCTCGACCCGGATGCGCTCGCCGGGCAATGCGCCGGACGCGAAGGCGCTCTGTCCGCTGGCGAGGCGTAAAAAGCCGTCTCCGCCCGGTACCAGCTTGGCGATCTGCCACTCGTTTAGCGCCGGGTCGAGCAACGGCAAACGCGTTTTGGGTTTGGAATGGGGCACGTAAAGGTCCGTGGGCGCGACACGCGCGCGCGACAAATGAACGCTAAACTAGCCCAGTCAGTGGATAGGCGCTGAGCGCGACCCGATTGCCGTCCGGATCGCGCAGATAAGACGTCCATTCGCTGCGTGACTCCGTCGGGGAGCCGGCCTCGAGCAGCTGCCGCTCGAGCCGTTCGCGGTCCCGCTCCTCGATGGCGATGGCGATCAGGAATGGGCCGGCGCCGGTCCCAACCACGTGACGCGGGACTTCTTCTGTGTACTCGATCATGAGCAATGCGCTGCCCAGGCTAAGCCACACGGAGCGCAGCAACCCATCTTGGTGATGGTGCCGCAATACCTCACGGAGCCCGAGCCGGTCGCGGTAGAAACCCGCGAGGCGAGCCACGTCTGCGGTCCCTAAAGCCAAGTGATGCAGGCCGCTCACGAGCCCGAGCAGAGCTTGCCAGCGCCGACGTCGCAAGCACCATTTACGACGTAAGCGCCTTGCCCACATCGCAAAACTTGCTAGCTGCCGCGATCCAACCACCGTGGCCCGCCGTATGAACTAGACGAACTTCCGGGTGATCGCCCTGGTCTCCGCTGAGACACAGATCGGAATGAAACGTGCACCGTCTACGTTCCAAGGAAGAAGCAATGACCAACCGCACGCACCGGACAGTTGCCGCGCCGCACGACAGCCCAGCGCTGAGTGATGAGGCCTCGAGTGTCCGAGACCGTGCGTCAAGCGCGTCGCTCTCCCAGCCGCCCAGTCGCA
>CAXSGJ010000002.1:100773-129705 GCA_964236865.1 uncultured Polyangiaceae bacterium | reverse complement strand
AGGAAGAGGCCATGACTAACCGCTCTCGAGTCGCTCCTACCGCGCCGCATATCAGCTCGCCGCTGAACGACGAGGGGTCGAGCATCCGCGAGCGTGAACCTGTGCCGGACGTTCCGCAGGCTCGGAAGTCCGACCCCAATTTCTCTTTGGACGAGCGCTTGGAGAGCAAGCTGGGCGAAGCGGCGGCCATGCTAGCCAGGCTAGAACCGCACGATGCGCGGGCGCGCTTACTACACATCGCTATGTTACGGCGCGATGAAGTTTTGTTGGACGGAATTTTAGCAGAGCTCGCATTGCCGCCGCGCACTACACGTCATACTCGCTGAGCTAGGCTGCTTCCCCAGCACCCGCGGTGAGAGGCTGACGTCGTTGGCGCGGAGTCTGCGTCGGGTTGGGCGTCAGATTTCTGGCAAAAGGACTGAACACCCGTCGGGATCGACCGTTGATGGCGGTGATGATCCAACGCATGACCGCCCTTTCGGTACTCGCGACGCTGACCTTGTGCGGCCCTCGCGCCGCTGACGCGAACCAGACGCCGGGCGCGCGAGAGTCCGAGGCACTCGCGGCGGCCGAGGGCACGGTGAAGCAGCTGTCGGGAGGCGCTCTGCTTCGCCTGTCCGCGGGTACGAAAATTGAAATGGGACGCTCGCTCAAGCTGCAGCTCGGGCCTCCCGGCTCCGCGCAGACGGTCACGCAAGTCGTGAAGCTGATCTCGGGCCGAATCGACATCGACATCCCACCCAGCAAAATTCCGAAGACGGCGATCTTGCTGCAGGGGCCGCGCAAGGTGAGCGCGGTCGCCAAAGGCGGGCATAGCATCGCGATCGCCGATGGCAACGGCGTGACGATCGCTGCCGTCGACGGCGACATGCTGGCCGCCTCGGGAAACGACTGGAAGGCACTCTCGAGTGGCTCGGTGCGCAGCTTCGTTGGTCATGACCTGTCCCCGCAAGATCACCCCGTGCCGGGCATGCCGAGCGTTCGCATCGCGCGTTCGCTCCTTTTGGCGCTGGGCGGCGAGGCGGCGAGCGCGCGTGCGGAGGCCTCGGGGGTGAAGGACGCCGAGCACTACCAGCTCAGCCTTTGGCGCGTCGGAAACACTGGCAAAGAGCTCGTTCGCCGCGTCGACACCGAGGGCAACGCTGGAGAGCTTTCGGGTCTATCGCCGGGCCAATATCAAGTCAGCGCGCGCGCAGTGGATAGCGCGGGCATCTTCGGACCGGAGAGCCCCGGCTCCGCGCTGCGTGTGGTGGGCGCCGAGCTGCCGGAAGGCGCGCGCTGCGAGGGCAGCTCGATATTGCTCGGTCAGCACAGCCGGGTGAAGCTCCTCGGCGCCGCCGGGCTCGAAGCCAGTTACGGCGCATCTCAGCACTTCGTCCCCGCGCCCGGCAGCGTAGGCCTCGTGCGCGGTGAGGGCACACGGCTGCGCTTACGCGAGCCCGGCAGCGCGAGTGAGGTCGTGGTTGGGCTCGAGCCGCGGACCCTACGCGCCGATGTTGACATCTCGCCCAAGCACGCGCGTTGGCCGAACGATGCGATCGAGGTCACGGTGCGCCTATTCGATGCCCACGGTCGCGCGGCCGCGCCCGGGATCGTCGCCAAACCCACGGTGCTCGTGAATGTACAGGCGGTCCCCGTCGTGTGGCAGCGCTCGGGCAATGCCATGCACGCGTCCATCCCGAAGCCAACTCAGCGCGGCCCTTGGGTAGTCCGCGTCGAAGTTGCCGATGAATTCGGCGACGCCGCGGGCCGCGACTTCATGGAAGTCGCAGGACCCGAAACAGACCGCGTCAGCGCCCAATGAAGCGTTCGCCTCGTGGTCAACGAGCCTTTACGCTAGCCTAAGACGCGTGGACCTCGCCGAATACAGTCACGTGATCTTCGATCTGGACGGGGTGCTGCTCGACACGGAAAAGCTGTATACGGAAGCCACCCAACAGGTCGTCGGCGAGTTCGGCAAAACCTTCGATTGGACACTCAAGTCGCAGATGATGGGCCGGCACGAACTCGAGGCCGCGGCCCTCCTAGTCGACACGCTGAGCCTGCCGATATCCGCAGAGACGTACCTCGAACGGCAGTTGCCCATCGCCGAGCGCTTGTTCCGAACCGCCGAGGAGATCGCGGGGGCCGCCGCCTTCGTCGCCGCGCTCTCCGCGCGCGGTTATGGGCTGGCCGTGGGCACCAGCAGCACCTTGCGTCTCTACCATTTGAAGACGGCGCACCTGCCTTGGTTTTCCGCATTCACGGCGATCGTTTCAGGAGACCACGCCGAGGTCCGCGCGCTCAAGCCCGCGCCAGATATCTTCCTGACGGCGGCGCGCGCCCTCGGCGCCAATCCGTCCCGCTGCCTGGTGATCGAGGACTCGCCGGCTGGCGTGCTGGCGGCACGCGCAGCGGGCATGGCCGTGGTCGCCATACCTGACGCGGCGCTAGCGGCTGAGCGGTTCCAGGCGGCCGACTTAATCGTGCGCAGTTATGCCGAGCTTCGGTCACAACTCAATTGTTGACGGCTTCGGCCCGCTCGGCGTCGCTCAAATCGTGCCACGAGAAAAAATCCGCCAAGCAGGCCCGCTGCGCGGGCGGCATGTATTCGAAGTTCCGCCCGCGATCGATGATCTCCCAAAAGTCTTTGCTCTCAACGGCCTCGAGCGCGCGCCGGATGGACAACAAACGGTCCGCGGGTTCGTTCTGCATGTCGTGAGAAATGCGGCGGGCCTTTTCCTGCTCGCCGCGCATCAAATAGTAGGCGGCGAGCTTGACCTGTGCCTTGCGCACGCCGAGGAGCGCGCTCTCCTGAATGCTGACGCGGAGCGGGCGGTCGAGCTCCAGGAACTGCGCCAACATCGCCTCTTCTTCCGGAGCGCCTTGTTCGTTCGCGTATTGACACAACGCTGACAGATCGTAGGCGACGGTCTCGGTCACGAAGGTGAGCTTCATGTCGAAGCTGACGTGCCCGTAATAGTTCATGTGCCTCACGCCCTCGAGAGCGGCGCGGCCATTGTGCTGGCGGATCATCGCCTCCACCAGCAGACGGTACTGGTTCAATACGTTGTACGCCGTGCGTACGTCCCGCGCATTCAAGGTCGAGCGCAGATAAGAATTCATGAAGCGAAACACCAACTCGACGAGTTCCGTGTCGCGCGCGGCGCCCGCCGCCTCACCAATGTAACGCGTGTCGATCGCGATCAGGTAGTTGATGTCGCGCATGGAGGCGAGGGCCTCGTTGTAGATCCCGAGGTACTGCCGCATCACCTTCCATTCGACCCACGTCCGTCGCCTCTCCAAATCCACGAGCGACTCCGGATCCATGGCGACGAAGTCGGGATTTTGTCGGATTTGCGCGCCAATGCCGAACCACGCCTCCGACGCCCGTGGCTTGTTCTCGAGGTACGCGAGCGAAAAGTCCTTGAGCGCATCGACCGCTCCGCTGGCAATGATCTTGTCCTTGCCGGAGATCGAATTGCTGGTGATATCCGTCAGCTCTTCCATCGCCGAGAGCGTCAGTGACTGAGCAAGCGCCGAGCGAGCCGGGTCGCGCTCTTGGGCTCCTCGCCCGGCAATGCCCACGGCTTCGCTGCGAATGCGCGAGACGATGTTCATTGGCTCCAGGAACCAAAACACGTACCGAAAATACGGCGCCATCAACACTAAGCCGAAGGTCGTCGCGCCGATCATGGCGAGAAGCGCCAGGCGCGGTACGTAGTCGTGGTGCAAGGAAACGCTCAACCAAACTCCACATACGCACGCGATCAGGTAGTAGCCCATCACCGCCAAGTTGATGCGATCACGCAAGAACATGCGCGCTACCCCGGTGTACCGGTCGGCCGACAACTGCACGATGATGGAAACGACGGTGATCACGATGCCGAACACGGCCGCGATCATGCCCGCCAGCGAGCTCACGGCGTCCGTGATGCTACCCGGGTCGAAGTGCACGTAGCGCCCGATCGGCGTCGCGGAGCGCGGCTGCGAGTCCCCGCCAGTAAGGAAATGATCGACGGTGTAGAAGCCCCAAAACAGCACGAGAGCGGCCGAGCTCAGGACCGCGATCGGCATCAGCCACTGCTTTCGGAAAGTGCCCTGGCCGTCTGTCATGAGCCGCCGAGTCTACTTGACTCGGCGCCGGAGCGGCAACGACAGCGCCGCGGCGAGCAGTGTGAGCAGGCTGAGTCGGATACTGCGGGGCCTCGACTCCAACCTGTCACGCCGGAGCGGCGCGCTCGAGGCAAGGTCGACATGCGGCGGATGCGGACACGCTGCTATAAGAGTCGCTAAAGCAGGGCCGGGCCGATCTGCGACGGGAGCGCCGCTTCCAGCTCTGCGAGGCGGCAACACACAGCGCTGGGGTCGTCGATGTCAGACACGAATTTGGGTAGGAACGGCGCGCCCTCGAGCGCGGCCCGCCAGGGTCGAGATGGCAAGCAGGCGTCCCGCATGCCGTGGATGAAACGCAGGGTGCGCAGCGCGTCGAACCAAGTGTGCGCGCGGCGGCGCAAGACGCTACCCCCCGGAGCCTGAGTGCGGGCGCGCTCGAGTGCAGCGAAGGCGCCGAGCCGAATGAGCACCGATTCCGCGGCATCCGCCAGCTCGGGCGCGCCCGAAGCCAATGCCTCGGATAGGGCCGACGGATCAGCGGTGACCGAGAAGGCGTCTAAGCCCGCGATCACGGCGCCCAAGGCGCGAAAGGTTTCCGGCGCGTAGAGCAGAAACTCAGTCCCGATCGCGCGCGCTTCCGCAATTTCGCGCGAGCGCCGTCCGGTACCGAAGGGCACGCGGTCGGATGCGCGCGAGCGGATGCGCAACGGCTCGGCCGCGATGCGGCGCAGAGGCAACACCTTAGCCAATTTATCGAGTAGGTAGAAATCCTCGGCGGCGGCGCGTCTCGGAAACCCGCGCACACTGACGTAGGCGCGCGCATCGACAGACAGCGTGCTGCCCACACTTTGGTACGCGTAACTCGAGCGGGCCGCCGATAGACCGAGCACGTAGTAGCGAAGTGAGATCTCGTACAGCACCGTCGCCTCGTCGATGCGGGGCTCGCCGCTGTCTTCGTGTCGAAAGGGCCAGAGCCACGCCGCGCTCTGCGTCCGCTCGACGATTTCACCGCTGAGCGTCGCGAAGAAATCGTCTGGCAACGTCACGTCCGCATCGCTGGAAGCGATGCGTGGGCACGCGATCCGCCCGCGGGCAAAGAGCGCTGCTGCGAGATCTCCGCCAATTTTTCGGGCGGTGCCCACCCCTTCGCCCTCCGGCAAGTAAAGCCCTGGTCTAGCGCGGTCGACCCACAGCAGGTCGAAGTGCGCGCCCCGCGCGAGCATGGCCCGCGGGCCTGAAACTGCGGCTTCAATCGGCCTCTGGTCGACGAATTGACGGCTCAGCTGCTCGAGTAAGCGCGCATTTTGCTGGTGCCTCTCGGCGCTCGCTGACTCGGTGGCGTTGACCACTACGACGACCAATACGCGCCCGGGAGACCGTTCCAACGCCGCCCGGTAGCCTTCGAGGAAGTCGGGCGCCTCTCCGCACACCGGCACCACCAGGCAAGCGGCGTACGAGTCGGGAATGCTCGCCGCGAGCCGAGCCTCGGGCTCGGCGTAGCGCGCGAAATACTGTGCGCCTCCCCCGCTTGCGAGGCGGCTCAATGGACGGCGGCGCGGTGCGGCAAGCGCTTCACGAGCTCGGCCTCGTAATCGAGCAAGGCGGCGGCGCGCGGTTCGATCAACTCATCGGAAAAACAGGCCCGCGCCAGGCGAAAGAACAAGCCGTGATGCCGGGCCTCGGCGCGCGCCAGATCTAGGTACGTGCTGGCGAGTGGAGATGCGCGCTCCTCGAGTGCCGCCGCAACCATGAACAACCGTTCGCAGCCGCGTGCTTCGACGATGCCTGCCACGAGCAATTTGTCGAGCAGCATGCCCTCGCCGCCGTTGCGCACTTGCGATCGGAGCGCGTTTACGTACGCGTCCTTGTAATCGTCCGCCAAAATCAAGCCACGCGCGTGCACGACACGATACATGATCTGAAAATGCTCGAGCTCCTCCCGCGCGAATTCGATCAACGGTTCGATGATGGGGCTTTTGTCCGGATACCGCACCACGAACGACATGCCCGTGGCGGCGGCCTTCCGTTCGCACGCCGCGTGATCCAAAAGGAATGCATCGAAGTCGGCGAACACCGCATCGAGCCATGCGGGCGGGGTGGCAAAGCGAAGATCCAGCATCGTTTCGCGCTCGCTATTGCAGAGCCCGGGGTATGCCGCAAACCGGCGCGCGCGTCGGGCATTTCTCGGTTAGTATTGACCGGAGATGGCAGGCTTTGCCGAAGCGCCGCGGATCGAGCAGCTGAGCGTCGCTCCGAGCTCTAGCGCGCGCCCTTGGAGCGAACCCCGCCCGCCGGGCCGCCCTCGGCGAAAACTTCCTGAAAAGCCGCAAATTTTGGGCCCTTGGGCGCGGGCCGCGGCGGGGCGCGGCGCGCCCCTCACGGATTCTGCATATGGAACTGAGCCAAAGCGCGTAGGTAGCCGTATTTACGGACTGCTATGACCCCTCGCATGTGCGCTTCACGCCTGATCGCACCGTCGGTTCTATGGCTCATGTCACTGGGCTGTAGCTCGATGGGCGGCGCGTTGGGCGGCGAAGCGCCGGGCGGCGTTTCGGGCATCAGCGGCGCGCCGAATGCCGGCGGGTCGCCGCTGGCCCGCGGGGGTGGCAGCGGCGAGGGCGGCGCGAGCAACGTCAGCCCGATCATGGTGGAGGGGGTGAGCACCTGGCGGGGCAACGCCACGGCGGCTTACTCCATCATCCACGACGACGCGTGCGACTACATCTTGGATAGCCTGTTCACCGTGGCAGAGCCGGCGCTGACGGCTCGCGGCTTGCGCGCCGGCTTTGGCGCCATCGTCGAGCGCTGCGCCGAGCGCGACGTTTGGGACAAGCTCGAGGTCATGGTCGCCCATGGCCATGAAATTTTGTGCCACTCCTGGGACCACCAGGATTTCGTCGCCGCCGTGCCGCCCGCCGATCTATCGGTCGAGATCGACCAAGCAACCTCGGTGCTTGCCGCACATTTGCCCGATCAAAAGTTGGAGTACTTCATCTTCCCGTTCGACAGCTTTACGCAGCCCATGGTCGATCACTTGGTGGAGGTCGGCTACAGCGGCGCTCGCGCGGGTACGAAGGGCGTGAACCCACCGGACTTCAAAGACCCCATGCGCGGCGAGTTCGACGTGTACAACGACGAGAACTCCATTTATTACCCGGAATTTTCCGACGTGATGAAGGCGTACGTGGATGACGCGATCAGCAAGGGGGGCTGGGCGATCCGCGAATTTCACGGCATTCAAGACTCCTCCTGGCAGGCGGTGCCCACCGCGGATTACGAAGCACACCTCGACTACATCAAGGCCAAGGTGGACGCGGGCGAGCTTTGGGTCGACACCCCGAGCGCCGTCAGTCACTACCGCTTCGCGCGTCAGTACTGCGGGATACCAACGATCACCGGCGCAGTGTTGCGCTTCGACGAACCGAACCCTCAGTGCCTCGCGAATGCCACTCCTCTGAGCGTGATTCTCACAAGCAGCGCGGATGAGCCGAGTTTGACGGCCATGCAGGCTGGAAAATCGCTCGGCGTAAAGCGCTTGGGTGCAGAGCGCTATTTGGTCGACGTCGACCCGACCTTGGGCGAAGTCACGCTCGCTGAATGAGGGTCTTGCGCGTTCATTACTCGCCGGCGACGTGGACGAGCAAGCGGCGCGTGTGCGGGCGCGCGCGGTGTTCCCACAAGTAGAGCGCTTGCCAAGTCCCGAGCGCGAGCTGCCCGCCACTCACCGGGATCGTCTCGGACGTTTTGCTGAGGGCGGACCGGGCATGAGCCGGCATGTCATCGGGGCCTTCGTCGTCGTGCTCCCAGGCGCGTGATTCTGGCGCGAGCTCCGCCATAAACTGAGTCAGGTCGCGGAGCACGGCCGGGTCCGCGTTTTCCTGGATCACCAGGCTGGCCGACGTATGTTGCACGAACACCGTGCACAGCCCGGTGCGAACCCCACTGCGTCCGACCGCGGCGCTCACCTGCGCCGTGACGTTCCACAAGCCCGGTCCGCGCGAGCGAACCTCTAGCGTTTCCTGGTGGAGCGACACGAGCAAGGTATGCGATGTTTTTTCGGTTCACGCCAGACCCGATGCGTGACGGTTGGCTGAAGAGCGCCGATCAATCGCCCGGTCCCCGCAGACGCTGGCACTGCGCCTCGAAGCGTTGCCTCAGCCGCCGACGCACACGCCCCAGCCGTCCGGTAGCTCGGCCGCCGACTGACACTTGCCGTTTCCGCAGGGCGCGGCATCGCGCGTGTAGCACAGCTTCAGACATTGGTCGGTGGCAGCCGAGCAAACATGGCCCCAGGCGCACGGGCAAGCGTTGCCTACTTTGCCGGTGCCGGGCACGGCACACGTGGTCGTTCCGTCGGCGCGCACGACCAGGCACGCAGTGCCTTTTTTACAGGTGCATTGAGCGCCGGAGGGGCACGGATAGGGCGCGCCCAAGTCGCAGTTCTCGGCCGGCACGCACACGGGGATTGAAAGCGCGTTGGCCGCGCTTCCTTGCGCGTTGACCAACGCGTCGCGCAGCGGCCGCTCGGCGCAGTAGGTGCCCGGGCCGCAGGCATCGGCGTCTCGGCAGCAGTAACGCTGACAAAGCCCCGAGCCTTGGTCACCAACGCAGCCGAAGCCGGCCTGGCAGTCGCCCGAAGTGAGGCAGGGCGCGTTGCTGCCGCCGAGCCCGACTACGCCGCACTGTGAAACCACGGCCGTCGATACAGCGGGCGAGCGCTGCACCTGACAGCCGAAGCGCCTGCTCGGTACATCCGCGCCAGAAACGCCGCCTTGTGCCTCCGCACCGCTCGCGCCAGCGTCGTCTGGCAGTGTGCCGCTCATGTTGCCGCCCAAACCGGAGCCTGTGTTGGCGACCGGGCCAGAGCCTCCGTCGCCTGCGGCTCCGGCTTCACTGCCTGCACTCCCCCCTGCGCCGGGCGCCAGCGGCAAGACGTAGCTCGCGCAGGCCAGGTAATCATCTGGCACGCACAGCGGATCGAGCCCACACAAGGCATTCAGGCGCAGCGAACCATCGTCTTGCGATGCGGGCGCGGATTCTAAAACTACCTCTGCGAGGCCAGCCTCACTGATGCCGCCGCTGCCGCCGCCGCTGGCGGGGCCCACGTTACCGTCGTTGGACGCAGAGCAGCCGTAGGCCAGCGCGATCAGCGCGGCTGAGGATGAGATGCCGAGTAAGATGCGCCTAAGAGACAGGACGCTCAGGTTAGCAGAGCGAGCGGGCGGCGCATGGCGCTCGATCAATCAGCACGATTCCTCGCGCCTTCCCCCGCTGACAACGGCCGACTCACTTCAAAATCACGCTGCGAACGACGTAGTTGCTGGCCTTGTCGTAGACGCGGAGGCTCAGCAGCGCGGGCGTGACGGGCGCGAGCTTGGAGACGTCCGCGTCGAATTCTTCGCGCTGTTCATCGAAGATGCCGTCCGTCGGGTAGAACGGCGTCCACTCGTCCGAGCCCGCTAGCGAGACCTCGATGCGGGCGATGGGACCGACGCCGTCGAGTGCCACGCCCTGAAGGCGTTTGCCGACCGCCTTCAAACCATCGACGACCGGCGGGGTGTTGTCGACCAAGACCACGCTGCTTTGCATCTCGTCGCGCGTCACGCGATCCGGCGGATTGGACAGTTCATCGGTCGCCACCAGGCGCAGGCGGTAACGGCCTTCCGGCAAATCCGAAGTTTCCCACGCATAGCTGTCCTTGGTCAGCTTCTCTTGCGGCTTCAAGACATCGAACCAGTCGGCACTGCCGACTTGCCGGTACTGGAGTCGGTACCGGAGATCATCCTTGTCTGGATTGTCCACTTTCCAGGATAGCGCGATGGTCGACTCGGTCTTGCGTGTGACCGGACCTCCTGAAGCCCGGATCGAATCGTCGCTTTCCGCGCTATCCGAATCCTTGGCGTCCACGCTCGTGATCACGGCCCGCAGATTATCGGTCAAAAATGAGATCTGAATTTCGCTCAGCACCGCGTTCGGGTCGGTGGCAAAACGCGCGCGCACCTGCAGGTAGCGCGCGGCGGGGCTGTCGACCATGGAGGGCTGGGTGAAGCCTGCGCTCCACGCGCTCCACGTGTCGTCGGGCTCCTTCGTATTGCCGGTGCGTGTCGAAATCTGAATGGGCCCGGTCGCTTCCCACGTGAGCTTGCCAAAGCGCGCGCGCAAGCCGGCGTCCAACACTTTGCTCGTCCAAATGGCGTCCGGGCCGCCCACGCCTTTGACGGGGTGAACCACGGCTGGATCGCTGGCTACGACCAATTGCTCCTTGCCCGCGAGCACGAGCGCGCTGACTTGGCGCTCGTCTACGTCGGCTACGAGCGCCGAGTTGTGGCTGGCGTCCACAGTGTAGACGCGGCCTTCGACGCCAGTGCCCACGTAAGGGCGGCCGTCATCGGAGAGGGCGAGACTCGTGTAGTGCTCCTCGCTGTCATCGAGCAGTTGGTCGGGCGTACCGTCGCTCGAGAACTTGTACAGGGTGCCTTTGCCCTTGAGCTTCGGCGCAGTGTTGGCTGGCTGCGCCGGGGTCCCGTCCGCCTTGTTGCCACGGCTCGGCGCAAGATTGCCGGACTTGATGTCGTTGGCGATTGCGAAAATCTGTCCCTTTTTGTCGATGGCGATCGAGCGCACCTCCGTGCGGTCGAAATCGAACAGGACGCTCGCCTTGCCCGGCGCGGTGACCTTGTACAGCTTGGCTTTGTCGCTCGCTCCCGCGTAGACCGTGCCGTCCGGCGCGATCGCCACACTCATCAAATGCTGCTCGGGCGCGTCGAAATAGACCTGCGCATCCCCTGCCTCGGTGATCCGATAGAGCTTTCCTTCGGGGCCGGTGGCGGCGAAAATTACCTTTTTCTTTTCGTCATAAGCCACTTGCCAGACGTGCTCAGTGCCCTTCAAGGTCACCCAATCCACGAGCTTGCCGTGGTCCCACTTCATCACCTTGCCATCGGGTAGCGTGCCAAGCACCACCGCGCCGCCCCCCGCCTCGACCATCGAGGTGATGACGAGGGCTTTGGTTTCCGCCAGCACGCTCACTGCGCCGCCGGCGAGCTTGAGCAACTTGCCCTCGTTCCCGGTGCCGAGCAGCACCGAGCCGTCGCGCAGCGGGAGCGCGGCCCAAATAGCCGTGCCTTGCGAAACAGGCACCGCGCCCAGGTTGAAACCGGCGCGCACGTGCCCGGCGGAGTCGACCGACACACCCTTTAAATCCCCGCCTTTGAAGTCAGCCGACTTTTCGAGCGAGAAGCGGCGCGTGCCAACCGCCGCCGCCTGGGTTGCTGCGAGCAGGCCAGCGGCCAGTAATGAGTAGCGGGAGAATCGATTCATTGGCTTCACGGTGCGGGGTACGGCAGACAGTGGGGACGGGCAAAGCGCAGAAAAAATTCAGCGTAAGACCTGGCGGACGGTGACCGAAACGCGATCTCGACCGACCATGAACTGTGGCAGATCGACCACCACGCGCGTGGTGGTGGGGAAACTCTCCGGTGCAACCGAGGACGTCTCGGGGCGGATCACGTCTAGCGCGCCGGGCGGTAAATCATGAGCGATTCGGCCCTTGAAGCTCACCCCCGCGTCCCCCGTACCGAACGTCACCACGGCGGACTTGGCCGGATACACGGGATCTTGAAAATTTTTGATCATATCCGCCAGCGTGTCCGGCGCGGCTTGATCGCGCTCCTCGGTGTAACCCGGCTCGATCTCTAGATTGACGGTCTGCCCGGCCAGATGCGCGGGAATGGGCACGGACACCACCCGCGTGACGTCCGGCCCCGAGAACGGCACTAGGGTCAGCCGAATGCGCGCGGGCGCGCCCGCGTCGATCTCCGACTCGAGCACGTCAGCGCCGCGCAAGCGCAAGATGTCGCGCGCGTAACGCAGCTCGATAGCCATCGAGGCGCTCTCGATGATGGCGGGCTGCCAGGGGTTGTTCAGGATGGTGCCGATGGCTCGCACCAAATTCGAGCGCCCGAACTCACCGGCCTCCGGCGTGCCGCCCATCGCCACACCGTAATCCTGCAGAGTGATTTCAGGATAGCCCTTCACCTTGAGTTTACTGGTCGCCGTCCAGCTCACGTCTTGGTGCTCGTTCGCTACGCGTTGCAGTGCGCTGCCGAGCGCTACGGCGGTGAAGGAAGGCGTCATGAACTTGTCGTGCGCGACCTCGAAGCTCCAGTTGGCGGCCGGGAATCCGGGCGCGCCCTGAATGCTCATCTTCACGGGGATGACGGGCGCCTGCGCGCTTTGGGAGACGACGATGGCCGATTGCCGATCGTTGACCAGCGCGCCCACACTGCGCACGGCCATGCCGATCTTGAACGATCGCTGATCGCTCGCCAAAAACCAGAGTACGCGGCCGATAGCGGTGGGTAGTGCGGTAACGCCCAGCTCGCTCATGGGGTGTCCGAATGCCACGAGCTTGTCGCCTTCGACGCGAGTCACGGTGCCGAGACCCATGGCGTTCATGTCGCCGCGCACGAGCTGCACGCCGATCGCGCCGCCGTCCACGTAATGCGTGGGAGCCGACGCTTCTTGCGCCCCTCCCCCGCCCGCCTGCAGCGGCTCGAGCCCGAGCGGCGCCATCAGCTGCGCCGCGTAGGCGATCGAGCGGCTGCTCATGCCGCCCATCAAGATGGGCGTGGAGACGGGGGTCAACGCGCTCAGTGTGTGCGATCCGGTGCCGAGTGAGCGCGCCAACTGCGCCGCGTGCTCGCTCACATCGTACTGACCAAGGGCGCCTTGGAAACGGTGGCTCGAGTCGAAGCTCGCATGCCGGCTGTCCCGGTCCGAAGCCTTGGCGCGCGCCTGCGGTAGCAACTTCAAAGGCCAGCCATCGATCCGTTCCGGAAGTGGCCGCGCCAGCTCATCTAGCATATTGCGGATCGGAGTGACTCCGGCGACCGGCTCCGACCCGAAGGACCAGCCATACGCATACGCGCCGATCATCCGGTCGTTCAGGTAGATGGGGCTGCCGCTCATGCCCGCGACCACTTTGGTCACCTCTAGCCGCGGGTGCTTGGTTTTGACCAAAACCAGGTCTTGCTTGGGCTGAAAGTTTTTCAGCACGTCGATCACCTCGACCTCGAAGCGCTCGGGTGTCGTGCCGGAAAAAACGGTGAGGCCATAGCCCTTCATGCCGGGGTGGATCTCGCTGAGCGGCATGATGTCCGGCCGATTCGAGCCGCCGTCGGCGTGGGCGGCGCGCAAACCGAGCGGCAACGGGAGGAGCAGGCCAACCAGGGCGGCACCGAACAGCAAGGATGAGGAACGCACGGTGTTGGAGAGTGTAGCAGGCTGCCGGGGCGCCAGAGCAACCGCCCCCATCGGCTTTTATGGCGTTTCTTGGGGGCGCTCGATTTGGACAACCAGCGAGTCCGCAGGTTCCCGGCCGAACGCGGCGGAGCGGCAGGAGCCAGCGAAAGGTGCTCAGTCGCCGTCTCGAGGTTATCGTCCGCGGCGAACCCGTGGACCTCGCCCTGATGCTCGCCCTCGCCGCCTCTTTTGGCGCACTCTTAGCCAGTCATGTGGCATTGAGCTTCGGGCTCGGCCGAAGGGGACCCTGGCACCGCGGTTTCGTTGCCTTCTTCGTGCCACCCTTGGCCCCGTTCTGGGGCTATCACGGAAAACTGCACGCGCGCTCACTGGCCTGGATCGTCACGCTGGCAATCCACTTGTTGTGCTTGATGGCCGCCAACATCGGCAGCTGAGCGCGGCCGCTCGGCCACGCTCAGTCGCGCGCCGCAGCTCACCGGCGCCCCGGTTTGACGGCGCTGGTCGCGATCATTTGCTGGAAGCCTTCCATCACGAAGCGATCCCGTAGCTTTTGCGCAAGGTCTTTGTGATCGCGCCAAGGCACGGCCACTGCGAGCACGAAGCAAGCGTCCTCATATGCAGGGTAGGCGGCCCAGGCGCCGGAAAATTCGTCGGCGACGAAGCCCAGATTGACCTTGCCGTCCACGCTTCGGGACTCGAGGCTTTGCTTTTGCCAGCGCGACAGGTGCGACTCGAAGGGGCTGAACTTGACGTCGAAGGCATGAGTTTGCGGCAGACCCCAGGCTTCGAAATGACGCATGCAGGTGTCGCTCTTCATGGGCGTGCCCGGAGGCAAATCCTTCACGAAGCCGATCAGCATGGCGTGATGATCGTCGCCATAACGAAAGCCCACGTAGTGCTCCACGCCGAAGTAACGCACGCGCTTCCAATTGTCCGAGTCGGGCATGGGCACCTTGAGCGCGTCGGCCTTGTCCGAGCGCAGGCCCCAAGGCGCGGCCAGTAGGCGCTCTAGAGCAGCCGCGTGCGGGTCGGCGGCGTCGCCGCCCGGCTCCTTCGCCGTCACCGTGTCGGGCGTCGGCGGAGGGCCCGCGGCCACCGGTGGCGCGGCCGCGCCCGAGGCAGCGGGTTTGACGGGCTGAGCGCCACCGCAAGCCACCGCTAAAGCCAGCGGCAGGACCGCACCGACGGAGCGGAACGCACGAATTTTTCCCGGACGGCGGGTTGGGCGGGACGACGACACGCGCACGCTAATCATACGCCGCATGGTCCTAAATCATGACTTGCCCAGGACGATTCTGCCGCGCGCCGGGGACGGCCTCGGGGAGCGGGCGGGCGCCAGCAGGCAGCCACGCAAGTTTCGTCGCCCTTCGCGCAACCCAGGGCGACGAAATTGAATATTGATTACGCCGCGTTACGATTCAACGGAAAGCCCAGTGCGCGGCGACTAACCGGACGATTCAAGCGCCGCGGGCGCCGGGATCGGGATGACGGCGGGGTCGCGGGTAACACGCGGCGGCCGCTCGTGCTGGCGGGTGGAGCGTTCTGTTCGAGCATGCGGGTGGGGAGCACGGGAAAGCGGTGCGACGCAGCGAACGGTCCGATGGGCAGCACGAGCGGCGCCGCTGGGAGCGGCGCCGCTTGCGGGCCCTGGAGGCGGCTCAAACTTCGAAAGCGGAGACCTTGATCGCGCTTGTGTCGTGCACGCCGAGACCTAGCTCGCCCGCTACGCGGATGTAGCTCGGCTCGCGGCCGGAGTCTTTCAGCGACGGCAGGTTATGGGCTTTCCGCTCCTCGTCGATCACCTTCCAACCGACCGTGTCCATGGCGACGGGATCGGTGGCGACGTACACCGCGCCATGCGGCACGCGAGTCTTCGGGTCCTTGTCGAGGGGGCCTTTGTCATACGTGACTTTGAAGGCGTCCGTGATGTGCAAGCGCACACGGCTGGTGACGATGGGGTGATTGTAGAGCATCGCGATCTGCGGGCTTGCGTTGTGCTCGTGATGATCTTGCGGGTTATTTACGTTGCCGTGAGTGATGTTCTTCAACGTCCCCGTGTAGCCGCAGATCCCATGGTCCTTCATCATGGTCATGTTGATGACCGCGGTCGCTTCCGTGAAAAACCGGCAATAACGGGTCTTAATGCCCTGATACACCTTGATGTCGGGCATCGGGTGATCGTTGTTGTTGTGGGTGCCGGATCGGACGCCCTCAGGCAACTTCCAATCACGCACGTTGACGCGAGTGCCGGCGAGAAACGTGGGGTATTGCTCATAGACCGTGATCTTGCCCGCCGGCACGCCTAGCTCGAGCAGACCCTGCACGACGGGCAAGATGAGCTCGAAGTTCGTGGCCATGGTGTAGCCCTTCTGGCCGGCGATGCCGTTCACCTTGATGGCCACCACGTCGTCCTTGTGGATGAACTTGCCCAGCGCCTCACTGAGGCTCTTGGCGCCCGTGTATTCCGTCAGGGCCTTCTCGAGCATTCGGCTCGCGACGTCCGCCTTGGGCCAGAGCTGATTGGGCTGCATGTAGGCGGCAAACTCGCCTTTGGCGGTCACCTTCACGACCTTCCCGGGGATGTTCAGCGGCTTGAACCCGGCGGGCGGCGTGGCCGTCAGCGCGGCGATCTCGGCGGCTTCGGCCGAGGTGGTCTTGGCCAACGCGGCGGCCGCGAGGCTCGCGGAGGCGACCCGTAACACTTCACGACGCGAAATAATCCGGGAGCGATGGGGACGCTTGAGCATGAGTTGCCTCCGTCGACGAGCCGACACCCGCAATTATCACGCGGGGCGGGACGCGGCAAATCCGCGCGCCCGCCGCGGCTGACTTCCGCCACCGGCCCGCCACAGACCCGCCAACGGTGGCCAAGGCAAGCGACGCAAATGCGCGCCTAGTTTTGGCTGATCCAAAGCCGGCATGGCCCTCGCAGTGGCCTCTGCAGTCGCGCGGCAATCCCGCGGAGACCAACCAAGAGAGAGACACACATGGAACAGAACAAAATGAAAATCGCATACGTCATCACCCAGCGCAAAGACCGGAACTTCTGGAACCGCGTCGGCGTCGCCTTCGTGAACAACGATGGCTCAATCAACGTCAAGCTGGAGGCCATACCGGTAAGCGGGGAGATCCAAATCCGCGACTACCAGCCGCGGGACGAGCTGGCCACCACCAGCAGCCGCAGCAGCTTGCGCGACGTGGTCGAGGAAGAGCCCTACGCGGAGCTCGCCTAAGTGGCAGCCGCGGCTTCGACCGTGCAGGGAGCGGGCGCCGTGGCAGGCGCTCACTTCACGCCGGCAGGAGCCGACCCGAGGGGGGTTGAAGGTGGGGGCCTCACGCGAGAGTCCCCTGCCGCTCGGCCTTCATGGGTTCGGCGCAAGCGAGCGGCCTTCAAAGACAGCGTGTGGGCGCCCGTGGCGCTCAAAATCTTGGGCCTAGTGCTGGGCATGGTGGCGCTAGCCAGCGTCGGCGTTGCGTCCATCTTGTGCGGCACGGGCGGCGTACAGGTGCCGCTCGAAGGCATGCTGAGCAACGACATTCACGCGGCTTGGTTGGCGGATAAACCCGCGGCCAGCGCTTCGCGCGCGGGGGCGCCCGCGCGCGAAGGCGGGCTCGTTGCCGCCCAAAACACCGCGCCAATTCAGAGCGATACGGCAAGCAGCTCTGCAGCGGCGCCAGGCGTCAGCAGCGGCGTCGCTGGCGCGGGGCTGACCGAAGAGGGAAAGGTCATCCTCAACGCAGCAAGCATCGAAGACCTGCGCCGGCTGCCAGGCGTCGGTCCAAAGCGAGCAGAGGCCATCCTCGCGCTGCGCACGCGCCTGGGGCACTTCAAGCACGTGAACGACCTGCTACGAGTCAAAGGAATCGGCGTGAAGGGTTTGAAAAAGATTCTGCCCCACGTCGTCCTCGATGGGCCCAAGCCTTCTGCTTGAGCGCGCGGGAATAGAGGCTCCAATCGCGGATTGGGGCCTCCATTCACGATGGCAGCCGGATGACGAGTCCAGTGCGGTCCGTCCACACACTGGGCAGCAGCCGCACGCGCCAAGATTTTCCCCCCGCTCCACCGTGATATTAAGCGCCATGGCCGGACACTCGAGAAGCCCCCGCTCCCCAAGAGGGTCTCTCGACCAATGACCCGGCGCGCGCGCGCGTTGCGCTGCGCGGCACAGCCGCAACGAAGCCCAGATCAGAGCCGGGCGGGCTGCGCTGCGACCCGAGCTCCCGCTTCCCTAATTGTGCGTTGCTCTAAGCGTCCGGCTGCCGTCCTCTTGGCCGGCGCGCTGGCCGCCTGTTCCGTCGGACCACCGCCAGCTCGACCAAGCCTAGTGGGCCGTCGGAGCGCAGCACTGCCACGAGTCGCGGCAGGTCAGCCGGTGTGGGCCGCTCCGCGCCCAGCGGACTCTGCCGCCGAAGCAGCGCCAATTGAACCGCCGCCGAGCGCGTGCCCGGCCGGCATGCAGCACATCCAGTTCGACTATTGCCCGAAACTCACGCGCCGCTGCGCGGACAAAGAATACGACAAGCCCAATAAAATCACGATTTGTCGTCGCTTTGCCACCGGCAAGCCAACCTGTAGCGCTCCGCGTGTGCCGCTCGATTTTTGTATCGACCAATTTGAATACCCGAACCAAGCCGGCGAAAAGCCGCCGGTGATGCTGAACTTCTACGAGGCCACGGCCCTGTGCGGAGCTCAGAACAAGAGGCTGTGTCATGAAAGTGAATGGGTCAGCGCTTGTGAAGGCCCGGATGAAAAACCGTTTCCATACGGCTACGCGCGCTCCAGCGAGCGCTGCAACATCGACAATCGTTGGGTCTTTCCGCACCTCGACCGTGTCTACGCCAAAGATGCCGAACTACAGCGCGCAGAGCTCGCGCGCTTGGACCAAAGCTTGCCAAGTGGTGAAAAAGCCGGCTGCGTGAGCGATTACGGCGTCTACGATCTGACTGGCAACGTCGATGAGTGGGCGCTCGCGGATCACGAACGCCCAGGTCGCCGCTCCAAATTCGCTGCCTTGAAGGGTGGCGCCTGGGGGCATGTTCGAAACGCGTGCCGGCCCGTCACGACTAGCCATCCGCCGGACTTTCGATATTACTTCATTGGCTTTCGGTGTTGCAGCGAAGCGCACGGGGCCAGTGAGCGGTCGGGCGCACCAATCCCCACACCGTAGCCTCGTTCTCTCAGCACAAGCTGCGCCGAATCGCGGCGCGACCTGAACTAGCCTACGCCCATGAAGCTGCGAGCTACGAACATCGTGCCCAGTTGCGCGCCCGCGTTGGTTCTGATCGCGTGTGGTCTGGCGCCCAGTCGAGCGCCGCTCGGCGGCGACTACTCGGTCGCCGAAACCGCCCCCGGCCGCGACCTCCGAGCGCAAAACAGCGACCGCGCGCCCGTCTTAGAGGCGGCCGAAGTTCCGCCGCCCGCGCCTCCGACCGTGGGCGTCGTCGGGCCGGCCGCGGCGCTGAGCGCAGCGCGGCCGAGCGCGCCCGCCGATAGCCTGCGTTATGACTTGCTGAAGACCGGCGATTCGATGAAGGCGGAGCTATCCGTGTCATTCAATGCCGAGCTGGTGAACGGGGGGCGCGGGGTACTGCCCGGCAACGGCGCGCTCGGGCTAGACGCCAAGTTGTTGATTGAGGTCAAGGTGACTCGCGCTTCGGCACAGTCGCTCGACGAGCTCGAGCTGACGATCACGCCCGATGCAATCCGCACGGAAATTGCCGGAAACATCTCACAGCTACCGCAAGCTCCACCCAAGACGTTCGAACTCAACATGGCCGGCCGCTCGCCGACCCTGCGTGCGCACGGTGGCGCGACGCTGGACGCGCAAGAGCGCGCCGCGCTGATGCTACTGCTGACCCCGCTGCTGAGTTTTCACGAGCATTGGGCGCGTTCGCCCACGCTCGAGCTCGTGTCGGGCTGGAGCCGCGAAACTTCCCTACCGTGCCCGCGTTTTTCAGCAACGCGAGCGATACGATGCACATCGGCCCGTTCACCGCGCGTTACGAAGCCCGAGCTGCCGGCAGCCCGGACGTGCCCTTTCAAGTATCGCTGCCCATCACGTACTCGACCGACATCGGTAAGCTCGACTTCGACCTGACCGGCATCGCGCGCTTGGATGCTGAGCATGCACGCCCCTTGGGCATCGAGCTACGCGGTCCGGTCAATGGGAGTGGGGGCCCGCGGGGCGAGGTCGCTGTTCACGGCAGCGCCCAATTCGCGGCAACGCTCAGTTATCCGTAGGCGCGGGTGCGCGCGGTAGCTCAAAGGGCCGCGCTCCGGCGGCGCGGCCCGTGCTAAATCCAACCTCCATGCTGCCTCATTGCCCCAAGTGCCTGACGCAGTTGCTGATTACCGTGGACGGCACGCGCGCCAGCACCGGCGCGGCCGCGCTGCGTTGTGCCCTTTGTTCGGGGTTTTGGGTGCCACCGGAGATCGTAACGGTTGCCGCCATCTCCGCGCTGCTCGGTGAGCTCGATGGCCAAGCCGCGCATTCGCCGACCGCGGAGATGCGAACCGGGCAATGCCCAGACGGCCACGGGTTACTGCGCCGGGCTCGCGTCACGTGGCACGACCCCTACTTCTTGGAGCGCTGTGCGCGCTGCGGAGGTGTATGGTTCGACGCGGGCGAATGGTCGCGTGCAGCCGCGGACCAGCTCTTGGATAACCTCTCGGAGGTGTGGAGTCCGGCTTGGCGGAAGCACCTCTCGGATGAGCAGGCCCACGCCGCCTTGCAAGGCGACCTGCGCGCCAAGCTCGGTCCGCAGCTTTTTTCGTCGCTCGATGATCTGGCAAACCGGCTCGAAGCGCACCCGCAACGCGCGGTTGCACTGGCTTACTTGAGCGATCGCTTGAAGCACCCCGGCGAGTCCGGCGAGGAGTAGCGGCTCGCGGCACGACGCCCCCACTACCTAGCGCGAACGAAGTCGACCACGACGATGTCCGGCGGACAGTAGATGCGCAGCGGCGGGTCATCAGCGCCCAGGCCCGTCGAGACGAATAAGTCGGTAGCGGCCACGCGGAAATGACCTTGCTCGAAGCGACGTCCGTAGCGAGAGGGGACGACGAGCGCGCCGAACCCGGGCACCCGAGCCTGCCCGCCGTGTAGGTGCCCACTGAACACTGCGGACGCTCCGAGCGCGGAGAGGTCATAGATATTGTCCGGCGTATGACTGAGCACGAGCGACAAGTCACTGGCGGGTAGCGGGGCCGCGAGCTTCGGTCCCCAGGGCGTTTCGGTACCGCACACCATAACGCGACCCACGGCTTCGGGCAGCGCCAGGCAACGCCCGCTCACTAGCGTGATGCCCGCGCCGGTCAGGATCTGGCGCACGCCTTCCGCGCCCGTCCACCAGTCGTGGTTGCCGAGCACCGCGAAGACGCCGAGCGGCGCGTGCAGGCGCCCGGGCAAGACCTCCGCGAGCAACGGCAGGTTCTCGACCCGTGACACGTAATCGCCCGTCATCAAGATCAAATCGGGATTTTGCGCCACGACCGAATCCAGCGCGGCTTGGAAGTAGGCCTTGGGACTTTGTGGGCTGATGTGAAGGTCGCTGATCTGTGCGACGCGCAGGCGCTGAGCGGTCAGCGCAGGCGCTTTCACTTCATAGAAATGTGTCACGAGATCCGTGGTGGTGACGGGGCGTAACAAGCTTTCCGCCACGCCCTCGCTCCTTGCGGGCTCCGATCCTAGGTAACGGGCTCGAATCAAGCGCTGGAGGCCCTCATGAGCTACGGCGACGAGCAATATGGCGAAGGGCAACAAGCGCAAGAGGCCGCTGCGCACGATTTTCGCAGCCCATACCGCGCCGGACAGTAAGGCTACGAAGGCAGCGAGCACGAATAGGCGCTTGGGCGCGGTGTCGGTCCAGGCGAACGCGACGTCCACCAACGGAAATGCCAGACACGAGGCCGCGATCAACCAGCAGGCAGCGGATATCCCTCGGCGCAGGCGACCCATTACCGGAGGATACCGCGCAGGGGGTTCCGGTGGGACCCCTCTCGGGGACGCTCGGCCTGTACGGGGCTGTTGCCCACTGCGGGCCGGTAGGGATGAAGCGAAAGCGTGAGAATCGCCCAACGCGGCAGACTCGAACGAGCTACAACCGGCGCGATGGTTGAGTCGGCTTTCGACGGATTGGGCCTGGAGGTGGACCAGAACATGGCGTCGCAGTTCCAGGCTGACGCGATCACGAGCCCGACGGCGGTACAACGCGCTGCAATCGCTCCGATCCTTGCCGGCCAGCACGTGATCATTCAATCGGGCACGGGCACGGGCAAGACGCTCGCCTACCTGCTACCCATCCTGCAAAGACTCAACAATCCCAGCAGCGGGCGTTGCGTGATCTTCGCGCCGGCTACCGAGCTCGCGCTACAAACGTTACGTGTGGCAGACCGTTACAAAGCGCCGAGCCTCGCCACCGGCTCGCTGGTCGCGACGGCCAATCCGCGCCATCAGCGAGTCAAAGTGTCGCAGAGCACGCGGCTGATTGTCGGTACGACGGGACGCATTCTAGAGCAATTTTCGGCGAAAAAGTTGAAGGGCGTCACCACCATCGTACTGGACGAGCCCGATCCAATTCTGGCTACCAAGGGCGCTGATTATTTGCGCGAGATTTTGTCACGGCCCGAGCCCAAGGTGCAACTGGTCTTCGCCGCCGCGACCCTCGGCGCCCATGCCAGAAGCTTGGCCGACCACTTCATGGGCGACGCCCGCGTGCACACGCAAGTGGCAAGCGATCCGTTGCAATCCAGCATCACCCATCAGTTTCTGCATGTTGGAAGCGAAAGTTCGCGGGACATTGCGCTCGCTCATTTCTTGGAGGAGGCGAAGTGCAAACGCGCCATCGTCTTTGTGAATCAGCCGAACTTGGTCCGTCATCTGTTTCGCTTTCTGAGTGAACGCAATTTGAAGCCCGTCAGCCTGAGTAGCGAACGCTCCAAGCTCGACCGAAAGAACGCGCTGCGCGATTTTGCGAGCTCCGCTGCCCGCGTTCTCCTGACTACGGACGAGGCGATGACTGGCATCGACATTCCGGACGTACCCTGGGTGCTGCACTTCGAGCTGCCGAGCTCGCCCCAGGCGTACGTGCACCGAGCTGGGCGCACCGGGCGAGCCGGCAAAACGGGTCACTCCGTGCTGCTGGTGACCCGCGAGCAGCGGCCCATGCTGGAGCGTTTTGGCAAGGCGTTGCACGTGACCTTTGGCACGGCGCGCGATTCGGGCTGAGCTCAGACGCGAGTGGGCGTGGCCCTTCTCACCTTCACAAATCTCAGGCCGATCAGAACGACGAACGCTAGTACTGCGTTCCGTGTGCCTCGAAAACCGTTTTCGTTGTCAGATTGCGTCCAGGCTAAATGCACGATGGCCAGCACGGTGGCCGGGAACACGAGCCAGTGCAGGCGTTTCCAACGTTTGCCGCCAAGACGGCGCACCATGAAGTCCATTGAAGTGACCGCGAGTGGTACGAGCAAAAAGAGCGCGAACCAGCCGGGAAGGCGCGACTTCTGCAAAAGAGCGTCGTCCCAGGCGTAATTGAAATGCAGCTTCTGGCCGATCACCATGTACACCGCGAGGTGCAATAAGACGTAGATGAACGCGAAGAGGCCGAGGGTTCGGCGCAGTTCCGCGGGCCAGCGAAGTCCGGTCAAGCGCTGCACGGGTGTCACCGCCAACGCAATGAACAGAAAAATGAACGCCCAAGCGCCGGTGACCGCGATGGCCAACGCGAACACCTTGTAGTCGTACGCGGTCAACCACTGCGGGTTCATGCGCCGCAACACGCGCACCAAGTCCAAGGCGGGAAGGAGGCTGAGGATACAGACGGCCGCTCGCAGCAGGCCCGCGCGTTTCATGACCGCTAGAGCCTAGCAAGCTGGACGCGGCGGTGAGCATCAGTGTGGCAGAGTGCCCTGCGGGCGGTTCGCACGTGGAGGCTAGGCCCCGAGACCGATCGCCGCGTGGCGCTCCGGCCCGTGTGTCAGCGTGCCTCAAGAAACCCCGGTATATTCGCGGTTTTGGTGCGCCAAAGACCTGGCACTCCGCTTGCTAAGACACTGCTCGTACGCCATGCCACTCCTGCTGTCCGCAAACCAGCTGTCGCCCGATCAGTTCGGCGCGCCGTCGTCGCATGGGGCGGCTGGAACGACGCCCTGCGGTAAGGCCCTGCTCGGCACCGTGGCGGGTCTGGCCGCCCTGCTCGGCCTCGCGGGCTCAGCCGCAGCGGCGGTGGAAGCGACCCACAGTACGCGCGCAGAAGCCCTGTTTCATCAGGGTCAGATCTTGTTCGACGCCGGCAAGTACGACGCCGCGTGTGGCAAGTTCGAAGCTTCGGAGACCATTGAAAACAGCACGGCGACGCTGCTCCACCTAGGAGATTGCTACGAGCGCGTCGGGCGTAACGCGAGCGCGTGGCATGCCTTCTTGGAGGCGGAGGCGGTGGCGCACGCCAAAAAAGACGGGGACGGCGAGCAGGTTGCCACCTCCCGGGTCGCCACGCTCGAGCCCAAGCTCACCCGCATGGTGTTCGTCGTGCCGGCGACGAGCCGCGTACCCGGCCTCACGGTGCAGCTCGGGCAAAACATCATCCCATCGGAAGCCTGGGGTACTGTGATCCCCATCGATGGCGGCGTGCAGCACATCACTGCCTCCGCGAAAGGTCATAGCGCGTGGCAAATCGACGTGCCGATCGAGCGCGGTGACGCGCGCGAGTACCGGATCAATGTGCCCACCTTGTCGCCGACCGCGGGCCCGGCGCAAAACAGCCGTCGCCGCAACCTGCGCACGGCGGGCTACGTAACGGGCGGCGTAGGCATCGCGGGCATCGGTGCCGCGGCAGTGTTCAGCGCGCTGTCTCGCAACCCAGACGAGTCGAACACCTGCAGTCGAGGCGCTATCCAGTGCGCGCCGAGCGCCTCGCCCGACCACGCCAGCTACTCGAATGCGGCCGCCGTGAGCCTGGCGGTGGGCGGGACACTGTTGGCGACGGGAATCACTCTGTTGGTCTTGGCGCCCGCGCCGGACAACAAGGAAGCGCATGCGCTACGGGTTGCGGCCCACCCCACCGGCAGCGGCGGGCGGCTCCAACTAGAGGGCGTCTGGTGATTGACGCGCGCGAGCGATAGCGCCGTGAAGCTTCTCGATCAACGGCGCGATCTCGGCGTGGCGGAGCTTGAATAACGAGCGGTTGGCGACCAAAACACTCGAGATGGAGCAGATCGTCTCGGTTTCGACCAGGTTGTTCTCGCGCAGGGTAGCGCCGGATTCGACTAGGTCGACGATGGCGTCTGCCAACCCGACGAGCGGCGCTAGCTCGACAGAGCCCTGGACGTAGATCACTTCGGCTTGCACGCCCTTCGACGCGAAGTGTTCCCGGGCGATGCGCGCAAATTTGGTGGCGATCCGAGGGAGCTCCGGAATCACCGCCCCCGCCACGGTCGCCACCACCATGCGGCAGCGGCCCACCTCGAGGTCCAGCGGTTGGTATAAGTCGTACTTTCGCTCGAGGAGCGTGTCGCGACCCGAGACACCGAGGTCGGCCGTTCCGTATTCGACATACGTCGGCACGTCATCCGGCTTCAGCAGTAAAAATCGATACCTCCCGTCCGCGCTCTCGCGAATCAGCCGACGGTCATCAGCCAACAGGGCCGCGGTGTCCAGCCCCGCACGCTCGAAGAGCGGCGCCAAGGTCTTGATGATACGGCCCTTGGGCACGGCGATGGTGAGCGGTTTCATCCGTCTTCGTCCGCAATGCTGATGCGTTCTATGTCCGCGCCGACCGCCGCGAGCTTCTTCTCGATGGCCTGATATCCGCGGTCCAAGTGGTACACGCGGCGCACGATGGTTTCGCCCTCGGCAACCAGCCCGGCAATGACCAGCGAAGCGCTGGCGCGCAGATCGGTGGCCATCACCGAAGCACCCGACAACGTCTCCACACCGCCGACTAAAGCCGTGTTGCTGTGAGTCTCGATGTCCGCGCCCATGCGCAGTAGCTCAGGCACGTGCATGAACCGGTTTTCAAAAATGGTCTCGGTGAGCACGCTGCGACCCTTCGCGCACGCCATCAAGGCCATGAATTGGGCCTGCATATCGGTGGGGAAGCCCGGGTGCGGCGCGGTCGTCACGTCTACGCCGCGCAATGTGCACTCGCGGCTCACGCGCACGGCTTCACCCTCGCGCTCGATGTCGAGACCCGCTTTGCGGAGCTTCACGATCACCGGTTCCAGGTCGTCCAGCGGGCAGCCTTCAAGCAACACGTTGCCCCCGGCGGCGCCTACGGCCGCGAGGAAGGTGCCGGCTTCGATGCGGTCCGCGATAATCGCGTGATCGAATGGGGCGAGTTCGTCGACCCCGTGGATGTGGATGATGGACGTGCCGGCGCCCTCCACGCGGGCCCCCATTTTGTTGAGCACCCGCCCGAGCTCTTCGACCTCCGGCTCTCGCGCACAATTGACGAGGGTTGAGCGGCCCTTGGCCAGCGCGGCCGCCATCATCAAATTCTCCGTGCCGGTGACGGTTGGAATATCAAACACGATTTCCGCGCCCTTCAAGCGCGCCGCCTCGGCCAAGATATAACCGTGCTCGACCGAGATCTTTGCGCCCAAGGCCTCGAGCCCCATCAGGTGTTGATCCACGGGCCGCGCGCCGATTTGGCACCCTCCGGGCAATGAGACCTTCGCGCGCCCAAAGCGAGCCACCAACGGGCCGAGGACGAGCACGCTGGCGCGCATTTGTCGCACCAAATCATAGGGGGCTTCTGCTGGCACGTCCTTGCGGCCCGCGTGGACGCGCACCTCGGGAATGTCGACGCTCACCTCGCGCCCTAGAAATCGCAACAGCGCAGCCGTCGTGTCGATGTCACGCAAGCCGGGGACGTTGCGCAGTAGGCTCTCACCGTCCGACAGCAGCGTGGCGCACAAGATTGGCAAGGCCGCGTTTTTGGCGCCGCTGACTTGAATGCGCCCTTCCAGGCGGCGCGTGCCTCGAATTCGGATAGCGTCCATCGGTTCGGGAAGTAGGCCGGTTTGGCGAACTCTGCAAGAAATGAGGGGGTCCCGAGGGGTTAAATAGGTACTACCCTACGCTGCATGCGGTTTGGCCGGTTCGCGGCGGCTCTGGGAGTTTCTTGCCTGTTTGCGCCTGCGGTCCGGGCCGATCCAGTGCCCTCGCTCGACTTGCGTGGTTTCCGCCCCTCCACCGATCCGGCGGCCAGCGTGTACCTCGAGCCCACCGCTACGCCCGGCCATCTCAAATGGAACGTGGCCGCATGGGCTTCTTACGCGCATCGGCTGGTTACGATCAGCGATGGATCAGGAAGAGAGGTGGCGACTCCGCTCCGGAACCAGGTGTCGATGGACTATGCGTTCGGCATTGGCCTAGGCGAACGGTTGGCCGTCGGCATCTCGCTGCCGACCGTGCTCTATCAAGAGGGCACGGGGCAGGATCTGATCGGCGCTTCGCTTCCACACACGGCCTTTGGGGACTTACGGCTCAACGCGAAGGCGACGCTACTACCGGGAGGGGAGCTGGGCGGGTTCAGCGTTGCCGCTTTGGGTGCCCTGACCGTACCCACCGGCGACGCCAGCTCGTACGTCGCCGAGCACGCGGTGACCGGCGACGCTCGCCTGCTTGGCGAGCTGCGCTTGATCGCCCTGGCCATCCGCGCGACCGCTGGCGTTAGGCTGCGCGGCGCCGAGGAGACGTTCGTGGGGCACACCTTTGGCCAAGCGATCCCCTGGGGTGTGGGCGTGATGCTTCGACCGCAGGCTTTGGGCCTCGATGAACAAGGCCGCTGGGAGTGCTCGCTGGAGGGTCACGGCGAGCTCGCAGTGACCCCCACCTTCGGCGCGCGTGCGCAGTCCCCGGCCGCCCTCGCCCTCTCCGCGCGCTACACGCCGGGAGCCCTATCGCTGATCGCGGGTGCAGAAGTGCCACTCGACTCGGCGGTTGGGCTGCCCTCCGTGCGCGCGCTGCTCGGCCTGGGGTGGGCGCCGCGCGTCCACGATCAGGACACCGACGGCGTCCCGGACGAAATCGACCAGTGCCCGGAGCTTGCCGAAGACAAAGACGGTTTCGAGGACAGCGACGGTTGCCCCGATTTCGATAACGACGACGATGGGGTGCCGGACGACACCGACCGTTGTCCGGCAGAGAAAGAAGATAGCGACGAGTTCGAGGACGACGACGGTTGCCTCGACCCCGACAACGACCACGATGGCGTACTAGACCCGGTCGATGCTTGTCCCAAGGAAAGCGGCGCCGCCTCCATCGATCCGAAGCAAAACGGTTGCCCCGAGCGAGACCGGGACGCCGACGGCATCTCCGATGCTCACGACAAATGCCCGACCAAGGCAGAAGACCGCGACTCTTTTCAAGACGAGGACGGTTGTCCCGACCCGGACAATGACCGCGACCACGTGCTCGACAGCGACGACGCGTGCCCAGACGCCGCCGGACCTGAGCGCTCGGACCCCCTGTTGGACGGCTGCCCGAGTCCGGACAAGGACGGCGACACCTTCGACGACCGAGACGATCGATGTCCGGAACAAGCCGAGGTGTTCAACGGTGTCGAGGACGACGATGGCTGCCCTGAAGCGCAAATCCCAACCCAGAAGGCCAAGCCCGAGCTCGCCCTGCTGGAAGCACATGGCAAGCATCCAAAGCTCGTGCTGCGCGGCCACCTAGCCTTTGTCGTGGCCAAGGACTCGGTTGAGCTCGATGCAGCGTCTGAGCCGACGGTGCGGGCAATCACCCAAATTTTAAATGCGCACCCCAGTTACGTGCTGCTAGTCGGTGCCCGGGCGGCGGGGAGCAGCCCTGAAGCCGAGCAGCGAGCCTTGAACCAATCTTTCGCGGTGGTGTTTGCATTGCGGCGCTTGAGCCATCGCGATGAGGTCGCCGAAAGCGTCAGTTTTCGAGTTGTGAAGCTTGCCCCGGGCGCCGCCGCGCGCGGCATTGGTTTCGAGCTGCTCGAGTGAGACCCTTGGCTGCGTTCGTGGCCGTCTCTTTGGCGACCGTCGCCGCCGGCGCCCAGCTGCCGTCCAAATCACGCTCGACGCGAATCGTTCCCGGAACGCAGGCGCAAACGCTGAGGAGCCGCATCGGGGTGCCGGTGGCCGACGCGCTGCTTCGCAGTCAAAACGCCGAGGAGCGCCAGCGCGGCTTTCTGCGCCTGGGTGGCATCGGCAGCACGCAGGCGCTCGACTCGTTGTTGAAGGCATTCGAGCCCGGAGGCACGGCGCGCTCGGCGGAAGACCGGCTGATCGCCGTCCGAGCCCTTGCACCGCACGCCGTAGCGCCCCCTGTGCGCGATTTTTTGGTGCGAATCATGGTCGGCGTGGGCAGCAATCCGGCGCGCCCGGAAGCCGTCGACGGGATGATCGAGCACGCCGCCGCCTTGGCGCTGGCGGCAACCGGCGACGAGGCCGCGCTCGCGGCCTTGAGCAAGGCGCTCCGTCAACCCGGCCACGTCGCAGACACCGCCCGCGATGCGTTGCTCGCGTTTCCGCCCCGCAGTGTGCGCCCGCTGATCGCCGATCCCGACCTGCGGCTCGCCTACCGCGCCCGCGCCCTCGCC
>CAXSGJ010000002.1:95522-100763 GCA_964236865.1 uncultured Polyangiaceae bacterium | reverse complement strand
ATCGCCGATCTGCGCTCTCCGACCCGGACATTTGCGGCGTTGCTCGGTGAGCTCGGCGACGCGCGGACAGTGCCGGCGCTCCGGGAGCTGGTCCGTAGCGGTCCGACGGAAGTTCGCCCGGAAGCGGCCGTAGCCTTGGCAAAGCTCGGCGTCGAAGAAACCGTCGAGCTCGCGCAGTACTGGCTCGCGCACGATCAGCGGCCCGATTTTCAGCTGGCGGCAGCCCGAATCCTGCTCCACTTTCACGCCCCGGACGCCGCCGCCGCGGTGGTGCATCTGCTGCAGACGGACGCAACTCGCACGTCTGGGCTCGAGCTGGCGGGCAGCGCCCGCTCAGCCGCACTGTCGTCGAGCTTGCTAGAGCTCTGCCGCACCGCTTCCGAAGACGAACGCAGTGCATTGTTTTCGACGCTCGGGCTCACCGGCGCGCGCGCGGCCTTTTCTTTTTTGGGGGGGGCACTCCGCCGGCGCGAGACATCTTCGGCGGCGGCCCTTGCCCTCGCCACAGCGCCAGACGACGAGGCCGAAGAGGTGCTCGAACGAGCACTGCGCAGCGGCGATACGCGGCGCGCGGCGGTGCGCGCCAGCCTCGTGCGTCGCTTTGCACTCGGCCGCACGCCGTCGGGCTTCGCGGCCGCGCTCGGCGAGCTTTCCGCCGCCCATTCCCCGAGCGATCGAGCGGTCTTTATGCAAGCGAGCGCGGTGCTCTCACCGGGCCGCGCGGCGGAGCTGCTGAAGGGCGCTGACGACGGTCAAGTTCAGGTCCTGGCTCGCCTGGCGCTACTGCCGGAGATGGCGCATGCATTGGCCGAGCGGCTGGCGGTCGAGCGCGACCCAGCGCGACGTGAGGTGCTGGCTTCTGGCTTGGCGTTGCCCGCGGCAGCGGAGCTTGTGCCGAGCAAGATCTTGCTCGACCTTGTCGACGCACGCGGGCTCGCCGCGCCGTTGGCCGCGCGCGCCTTGGCCAGCCGCGATTCGCGCGCGTTGCGTCCCAAAATCACGTCCCTGCTCGCCAACGGGGATGCCCTCGTGCGCAGCCACACCGCGCTCGGCCTCGGGCAGAGTCAGGACGGAAGCGCGCTGGGTTTACTGGAGCTGGCGTACCGGTTCGAGATCGAGGAGACGGTGAGGGTGGCGATCGTCCGGGCAATCGCCGCTCGCCGTGAGCCGGCGCGGAGGCGCGCACTGATCCTGGCGAGCACCTTGGACGGCGCCCCGGCCGTCCGAGAGGCGGCGAGGCTCGGGCTCGCCGGGGCCGAGCCTCGTCGGGGCAAGCCGGGCCCCGAGACCGCGTGGCTCGAGTTCTCGCAGGCTGACGCTAGCGCGCCCGTCGCGGCGAGCGCGCTCGTGATCACTGGGGACGGCCTAGCCATCCCCGCGTTCAGCGACGCAGACGGGATTTTACTGCTCCCGGCCTTGCCGAACGGTCCATTCACGCTGAGGCTTGCGGCGGAAGCGAGAACCGACGACCCTCCGCGACTCAGGCCACCATGACCCGTGCCAAAACTGTGAACCCTGAGCTGAGCCCCGATGCCGCCGCAAGCTTCGAGGCCAACCTAGAACGTCTACACGAGATAGTGGCCCAGCTGGAGTCAGGGGAGCTCGACCTGGAAGCGTCCCTCGTGCTGTTCGAGGAGGGCGTACGCTTGTCCCGCGTTTCACAAGCACGCCTCAATTCGGCGGAAAAACGGATTGAGGAGCTGCTCGCCGTGGACGAAGAGGGAAACCCCATCGTGCGCCAGCTCGACCTCCCGAGCCCGTGAAGGCCATGAGCCGCGCCGCATGAGTCAGCTCGTCGTTCGCACCGCCGCTGCGCTCGTCATCGGTAATGAATTGCTGAGCGGCAAGATCCGCGACACCAACGTGGCCGAGCTCGCAGGCTGCTTACGCGCGCTCGGCGTTCGTTTGGAGCGAGTCGTGATGCTACCGGACGATGTCGCTATCCTGGCCGAGGAGGTGCGGGCGCTCAGCGCAAAGTTCGACGTCGTGTTCACGAGCGGGGGCGTGGGCCCCACCCATGACGACGTCACCGTGGAGGCGGTAGCGCGCGCATTTCACGTGGCCGTGGTCATGGATCCGAAAATGAGTGAGCTACTCCGCGGAGTGTACGGCGAGCGTATGACGGAAGCTCATCTGCTCATGGCGCGCGTGCCCGAGGGTGCAGTGCTGCGCGGCTCGACGGACGTGCAATGGCCGACACCCGTCATGAACAACGTCTGGATCCTGCCCGGCATCCCCGATTTGTTCAGGCTCAAGCTGCTCACTGTCCGCGCGTGGCTGCGCGGTCCGATGTCGATCGTCAGCCGGGCGTTGTTCCTCACCACTGAAGAGCCGCTCTTGAAGCCGCTGTTGGACGCCGTAGTGCGGCGCCACCCGCTCGTCGAGATCGGCTCGTATCCCAAGTGGTTCGACCCGACTTATCGCACGCAAGTGACGTTCGACGCCGAGTCCAAGGAGGCGGCAGACGCCGCGCTCGAGGATTTACGCGCTTTGGTCGTAGAGACCGACATCGTACGCGCGGAGTAGGGCCGGCGTTTGGCCGGCACGCCGTCGGCGGGCGCCACCCATGATTGACCTGAACGTTGCCCGATGCCGTCACTTGCACGCGGCACCGTTCGTGCACCGCTAGAGCTCGTGCCCGTACTGGACCCGAGTGATGCCTGATCTGAGAGAACACGCGCTCGCCTTTGGCGTGCAAACACTAGCTGACGTCGACCTATTGACCTTGCTGCTCGGTACGGGGAGCGTCGGAGAATCGGTCGCGCTCTCCGCGGCCGCGCTGCTCGAGGGCAGCGGCGGGCTCGAAGGCATCGCGCGCCTGGGTGCGCACGGGTTGGCGCGCCGAGGCATCGGGCCGGCAAAAGCCACGCGCATCGCGGCCGCAGTCGAGCTCGGCCGGCGTGCGCTCTTGCAGCTCCTGGCCGAGGAGCGCGCCGTCTTCGACTGTTTCGAACAAGTCGTGCGCTGGGCGCGTCCGCGGCTCGCGGCGCTCGAGCACGAGGAAGTGTGGCTCTTGTCTCTAGACGGCAAATATGGGCTCAATCCGCGCGCCGCATCGCGCAGGGTGGTCTCCACGGCTGCGCGCTGTTGACCCGTGACGTGCTCTCACCCGCCCTGCGCGACGGCGCCAGCGCGATCGTTTTGGTCCACAACCATCCGAGCGGCGACCCGACCCCGAGCCCCGAAGACATCGCGATGACACGCGCCGTGCGCAGCGCTGGCGAGCTCGTCGGTATTCCGCTGATCGACCACGTCGTAGTCGCTCGCGGCGGAGCGTCGTCGCTCAGTGAATGCCTCGCCGGCGGCGGCGTCGGCGCGTTGTGCGCGACGGGTCCTTCCGACGCCCCGCTTTCCGACAATTTGCCCAAATAAGCGCGCCCTTTACGGGGCGCTTTCCGATCCTCAGCTGCTTGGCTAACGTGGGCGGTGATGAGCAGCCCAGAGATCCAGTTCGCCGCGCTAACCGACGTCGGGCGAGTGCGAGAGCAGAACGAAGACAACTTCTTGGTCGACAAGAAGCTCGGGCTATTCGTGGTCTGCGACGGCATGGGCGGGCACGCCGCGGGAGAGGTGGCGAGCGCCCTGGCCGTGCGCACCATGCACGATGAGATCAAAAAGCAAGCCGACTTGATCGAAGACTACGCCGCAGCCAGCAAAGGCGCGGCCAAAGTCAGCAAGCGCGACATCTTGAACATGCTCGAGTTCGCGGTGAACCGCGCCTCCCAACGGGTGCATTCGGAGGCGGCCAAGGACACCAAAAAGCGCGGGATGGGCACGACGCTGGTGTGCTTGCTGGTGATCGGCACGCAGGCCTTCATCATCTACGTGGGTGATAGCCGGATCTACATGATGCGTGATGGCGTGCTCGAGCAATTGACCGAAGATCACACCGTGTACAACGAGCTCATCAAGCGCAAAAAAATGCCGAGGGAGCAAGTCGAGCAGCTGGCCCAGAAGAACGCCATCACCCGCGCCGTGGGGGTGTACGAGCACGTCGAGCCCGACACGTTGGTCATGGACGTCACCGCCGGGGATCGATTTTTACTGTGCTCGGACGGCCTGTGCGGCTATTTCGAAAACGATACGGGTGGCTTGGGCAGCCGCCTGGGGAACCCGGACGCCGACAGCGCTTGCCGTTCGCTGATTGACGCCTCCAACGAGCGCGGGGGAAAAGACAACATCACCTCGGTGATCGTCACGGTTGGAGACGTGGCCGCGCGCGATGAGACGCGAACCAAGCAGCTTCGGCTCAAGCGCGAGATCTTGGCGCGAATGCCGCTCTTTCGGCCGCTGAATGAGCGCGAGATCTTGCGGATATTGCAGGTCACAGACGTGTCCGACTACCAAGACGGGGAGATCGTCATCTCGGAGGGCGGCAAGGGTGAAGAGCTCTTCATCGTGCTCTCTGGCCAAGCCAAGGTGATGCGCAACGGGGCGGAGCTAGCCACGTTGAACGCGGGCGATCACTTTGGCGAGATGGCGCTCGTGCGCAGCCAGCCGCGCTCAGCGACCGTCATTTCTGACGGCAAGAGCGAGCTGATGGTCATACGCCGTCCTGAGTTTTTCGAGATCCTGCGCAAAGAGCACCAGCTGGCGGTGAAGCTTTTGTGGCAATTTTTGGGCGTGCTCGCCGATCGCCTGGCAGATACGAGCCGTGAGCTCGGGGCCGCGAAGGAAGAGCTGGCCGCCGAAGACATCACGAACGAGATTTTCGCCGAAGAAGAAGAGGACAGCACGCGAAAGACACTGCTGATTCCGCCTGCGCCACCCCCTCCGCCGCCGCCTCCGTCCGTGCGCGGGGGCTGAGGCATGCCAAGGCTGGCGCTTGCGCCGAGCGCCCTCGGGCTCTGCTTGGCAGCCTCGATCGCGTGCTCGAAGCACGGGGCTCCCGAACCGGGAAACAGCGTCCGCGTCCCGCCGCTGGCGACGAGCGCTACCCCGCTCGCGAGCGCATCCAACTTGCCTCGCGCGCTAGAATCCAAGCCCGCGTGCCGCGCGCTCTTGGTCAGCGGCAGCGCCGCGATCGAAGGAGTGCAAATCGTGGGCGGCGCGCTGCTCGACGGCAAACGCTGGCTCGACATAGCCGCGGGCGCGTCTGTCTCGTTGCGTCACACGCTGACGAGCCGCGAATTCAAGCTGATCGGTCCGAGTCGGGTCCTGCCCTGCCGAAATGGCGCAGAACAGCTGCTGCTTGCGACCAGGCAACTCTCGACCTCGGCCCACTTGGGTGTGCGTCCGGGC
>CAXSGJ010000002.1:61464-95512 GCA_964236865.1 uncultured Polyangiaceae bacterium | reverse complement strand
TCATCCTCGGCAACACGTATCACTTATGGCTGCGTCCGGGCGCGGAGGTGTTGATCGCCACGCCTTCGGGCACGGTCCGCTACGGGGACGCCGCGCTCGACGTCGAGCACGGGAGCATGGGCCTACGCGTTCGGGTGAAACAGGGCGAGGTTTGGGTCGAGCCCGAGGTTCGCGGTAAGCCCCGCTTCGAAAACCCCGTACGCAGCGGCGAAGTCCGTTTGCGTCCCGCGCTCGGCGACGCCAGCGCGCTGGTCGGCGCGTGTCAAACCGCGGCGCAGCGCGCGCGCGACAGCGCCGAGCACGTGCTCGGCACCGGTTCGAGCGCGTTGCGCTCGCTCGGGGCCCGTGCTGCCGCGCACATGCGTAGCCGCGCCGTGGCGCGCTCTGCCTGCGCGATCGCCGCAGCGGCGCTGGGAGTGGCCGACGATCCCGCGGAAAATCAACGCTTGTCGGAGGCGGTCGCGCGCGCGGACGAGCTTTGGCAAAGCGTGCCGCGGAGCGCGGTCCAGTGATATTTGCGTCGCCATCGAGCTTGGCCATGACACGCGCATGAGTCGTCTGAAGCGCTTCGCCCTGCATGCCACAACCGCGGCTCTGCACTGTGCCGTCGTGAGTGTCGTAGCTCGCGCGGGGGCGGAGGAGCCGCGCAAGGCGAGCGAGCCCAGCGTGCTGCGCGAACCGGCAGAGATTAGCCAGGTGGCCGACGCGTTCGATGACCGCGACCTATTCGATCTTCACCTCTCGCTGGGCTATGAGAGCACGTGGACGTCGTCGGTCATTCGTCGTGATACGTCCATCGCGCAAGCTGGACTCAGCAGCGGTGGGTTCATGCACAGCAATCTCAACGCCGCCGTGTACAAACAAACCACGAGCCGGCTAGTCACGCGCGCGGACATCGGGCTGTACGAGGATTTGGCACTGATCGTTCGTGTGCCGATCATCTTGTCGGACGAGCGCCGGCTGAGTGGCATCGACGGCAGCGAGAACCAGCAAACGGTCGCCCTCGCCGGTAACCCTGGCGAACAACTATTCAGCCTCCCCTTCCAGTCCCCGACGCGCAGCGGGATCGAATACCTGGCCCTGGGGGTGGACGCCGGGATCATGAATCAAGCCCGTGACGCGAGCAAACCCACCTGGGTCGTCGGCATCGAGGGGCGCTTCAACGTGTCCGAGCCGATGCACGCCTGTAACGCCCGCACAACCAGTCTCAATCAGGGTTCCGGCCAAGTTCAGTGTGCTTACCCGTCCGATATCAACCGGGATGGTTCGGCGAGCCATCAGCCGGCCGCGGAGGGCGGCGGCCCGTTGGAAGGCCACTTCAGCGGCACTCGCTCGCCGGGCGTCAGCCGCGGCACCACAGCGTTCGAGGCTCATACGTACCTGTCGCGCAGGCTGAGATACCTAGAACCGTACGGGGGCTTCCGCGGCTTGCTAGAGTTTCGGAACGACTCTAGCGATTACGGCGCGACTGACCTGAAAGGGGTTCTCATCAATCATCCTCCGCTTCGCGGCACGCTGCTCTTTGGCGTAAACGTAGTGCCCTGGGAAATTCCGGATCGATTCCAGCGCATCACCCTCGACTTCCGATTCACGGGGACGTACGTGTCCGAAGGACGTGACTATTCGGAGCTGTTCGACGCGCTGGGCTCGAGCGACGCGCCTTCCCTGCGCATGCCCAGCTACGCGGACTACCAAGCTTGCACGCCGGGGGCGACCTGCCAGAACGCGACCTCGGTCGTGAACCCACAATCACAGAAGGTGAATTTCACCGGCATCACGGATGTTCAGCAGCACGGAACCTACCGGCTGAGCACGGAATTTACCTGGCAGGCAGGTGAGTACATCAAGTTCCACGTCGGCGGCGGGTACACTCTGATTCAGTCGCACTTCATTACTTTCGACCAGGCGTGCAATGCAGACTCGCCGAGCGATCTTGCTAAGGCTGGGCCGTGTGGAGGCCGAGTCGTGGGTGCCGGCGCCGCGAATGTATCCGGCACGCCGAACCCGAATTACCGCCGCGTCATCAATGACCCGGGGCAGCGCTTCAAAGTGGACGATTCTCATGCCGTCGATGCGTGGGTCGACGCCACGGTGATGTTTTAGGCGATGCTGTGACTGCCGCCATGCGAACCTTTGCCGCCGTTGCCGCGTTCGGCGTCACGCTCCTCGGCGCCCCCGGGCGCGCGCTGGCCGGGCCAAACGACGCCCTGCTCCTGCCCGCCGCCATCCCCGAGCAAGTGGAGCTCGAGCTCCGTCCAGAGAACATCGAGCAGCTCACGAAGCTGGCCCGGCAAATCGACGCCATCTTGAGTGAGGCCGTTCAAGACTTGGGGCTGACGCTGACGGTCTCCGACCGTACTCGAGAGGTGCTCACGGATGACGAGTTGATCGAGCGCGCTCACGACTCGTGGCTGATCTCACCACGGGTGAGCTTGGAGGGTAGCGGAGTGCGGCTGCGCATCGTTGCGGTCGCTCCCGGTCAAAACGTGCTGCGCGAGCGCACTCAGCAGATCAGCCTGTCGGCCTTGGAGGTGCGCGCGAACGTGATGATGCGCGACGTCGTTCATAGCTTGCAACCTGGTACGGAGAGTCGGCCCGCGCCGCCTGCGGGTGAGGTGCTCGACTCGGAGAGCCCGCGTTCACAGGGGCGCGCCGTTTTGGCGCTGAACTCGGCCGTCGTCGGCGGCTACGTCGGATTTTCGCTGCAGCACGCGAGCGGCTCGGAAGACGCACGGTTGACTTATCCCCTGGTCGCGCTCGGCACGGGCATCGGGTTGGGCGCATCCATGCTCGTCGCAGATGAATGGGACATCACCCTCGGCGATGCATGGTTCTTGTCGGCGGGCGCGTGGTGGCCCATCGCCTCCGGCGTGCTGCTCGCCAAGAGCTACCGCGTGCAGGACGAAGATCGCTACGTGTACGGCTTGGTGGCGGCCGCCGTCGGCGTATCACTCAGCACCGCCGCCCTCACGCTCAAACCGATGAGCGAGGGCGGCGCGGTGCTCACTCATTCCGGTGGCGCCGTGGGCACGTTGATGGGCGGTCTGACCGAGATGGCCTACCGGGGCAGTACCAAGATCACACCCGAACGCGGCATTGGCTACGGCGCGGGCATCGGGGTGCTCGCGGCAGGCGTACTGGCAACGCAGGTCGGCGTGACGTCGTCTCGCATGCTGTTGGTCGACTTGGCGGCGAGTCTGGGCGCGTTGACCGGCGCCGCCGCAGGCAGTCCCCTTTTGCTGGTCCGGGAAAGAGAAAGCGCCGCGCGCAATCGGCTGTGGCTCGCCAGCATCGCCGCCGGCACCGTGATCGGAGGCGGCATCGGCTGGCTGACCACGCGCGGCTCCAGCGCGAAGAGCGCCCGCCGAGACACCCACGCTTTGCCCTACTTCGCGATGGACCCTGCGGATCATACCCGCGGCACGCGGTCCTTCATGAGCCTCGGCGTGCAGGGCGTGTGGTGACCGCGCACCAACCGCGAATCGAGCTCAACGCGGCGCCCTCGGACGGCGGCATCCGGCTCGATAAGTTCCTGAGCCAGCAGCTGGCCGGCGTTGGCCGTCAAAAGGCGGCCGCTTGGTGCGCCGCAGGCCTCGTGCGTATCGACGGGCATCGCGCCAAAAAGTCAGCCCTCGTCGCGGCCGGCAGCACCGTCACGGTGGAGCTCGACGAGCCGCAGTTCGTCGCACCGGAGCCCGACCTCGCCTTGGAAGTGCGGCTGGAGCGCGCCGAGCTCGTGATCGTGAACAAGCCGGCTGGCATGCCGAGCGCGCCGCTCCGAACCGGCGAGCGAGGTACTCTGTGCGGCGCGTTGCTCGCTCGCTACCCGGAGATGCGAGGCATCGGTTACCGCCCGCGCGAGCCGGGCATCGTGCACCGCCTGGATACTCAGACCTCGGGCTTGGTCCTGGCGGCAAGGACCGCGGATGCCTTTCTGCGTTTGACGCGTGCGCTCGAGCGCGGTGCGATCCACAAGCGCTATTTGGCCGTCGTCACCGGGCCGGGTCTGGCGGCTTCCGGGGAGATAGCGCGCGCTCTGGGGCCTGAGCCGGCGCACCCCGAACGCGTTCGGGTGCTCGAGCCGAGTGAAGCCCTCGCCGCCGGAGGCTACGCGCGCCACAAGGTCACGCGCTATCGACTCCAGCAAGAGAGCGGCCGGCGAGCGCTGGTCGAGCTGGACGTCGCTAGCGCGTTTCGGCATCAGATACGTGCTCACTTATCGTCCGTCGGCCACCCCATCGTGGGAGACGCAGTGTACGGTGGAGAGCCCGACGCACGCTTGGGCGCGCGTCACGCGCTTCACGCGAGCGAGATCCGCTGGGACGGGGACGATGGTCTGAGTGGCTTCGTCGTTGTGCAGCCGTTGCCGAAAGAGCTCGCAGCTCTGTTCGAGCGGGCGCGCTAATCGCGGCCGCTCAAGAGCTCTTCGGCGCTCTTCTTGACCCTGGCCGGAGCTGCCGGCGTGGGCGCGGCCGGCTTCGGCGCTACCGCGGGTTTGGAGGCGGGCGGCCGAGCCACCGCTGGCTTCGCGCTGGGTGGTGGTGCGGCGGCGACGGGCGCCGGTGACAACGGGAGAGAGCGCGGCTCCGGCGGCCGCGCAGAGCTCACCAGGGTGGGGACCGACGCGGCGGTTGCGAGCGGAACGTCCGCAGGGGCCTTCATGCGCCACAGCAGGAGCCCGCCCACGCCGCCGAGCAACACGATGGCTGCCGCGCCGGCGGCCATGATCGGCGCGGTGTTCGTGCGCGGGGGCTTGGTCTGACCCCAATTCGCCTGCGTGCCCACGCCCGCGTGCGGCGGGTACGCCGAAGATGCCGGCGCTTCGTACGAGGCGGACTCCGCGCCTAAAATCCGAGATATCCGCTCCAAGGAGCGAGACGTGGCCCGCGAACCGAACGGCGAGAGCGCCTGCGCAAGCTCCGTCACCGACTGAAACCGGCGGGCGCGGTCCTTTTCCAAGCAGCGCAGTACCGCATTTTGCAGCGCATCCGGAGTGCCCGGTGAATGGTCGCGAATTGCGGACGGGGCTGCCGTCAAAATCAGACCGCAGATCTCGGGCAGCGAGTCGGCGGCGAACGGCGCGCGGCCCGTGAGCAGCTCGTACAGCACCACGCCGATCGCCCAGATGTCCGTGCGCGCGTCCACGTTGCGCGACGCGGTCATTTGCTCGGGTGACATGTAGAGCGGCGAGCCCATGATGGCCGACGTCTTGGTCATGGAGTTATCCGAGGCCGAAGCGTTGGTCACCTTCGAGATGCCGAAGTCGAGCACTTTTACCGTGGGCGTCCCGTCGGGTCGCCGGGTAAGAAACAGATTCGCGGGCTTCAAATCCCGGTGCACGATACCGAGCGCGTGCGCTTCTGCCAATGCCTCACAGGCCTGCAATACGGCGTCGACCGCATCTGCGGGCGTGAGCGGGCCGCGCTCGACGAGCAACGCCGCTAAATCTCGCCCGTCCAGGTGCTCCATCACCATGTACGGCGCGCCGTTGTCGAACGAACCCACGTCGATCACCCGTGCCACGTGTTCGCCGCGGATCTTTACCGCCGCGCGCGCTTCCCGACCAAAGCGCGCGACCGCCTCGGGATTTTGCAACGCTTCCGGCAACAGAAACTTGATCGCGACGCGCTCTTCCAGGTGCAAGTGCGTCGCCGCAACGACCATGCCCATGCCGCCCGCGCCGAGCACGCGGTCGACACGGTATTTGCCGCCAAGGATCTGGCCTGGAAAGACCTGGGTCATCGGGTGAATCCTGCCAGCCCAGATGTATCGCGCCACCCCGGCGGCGTCCAGGGTAGGCCCAGGGAGCGCGGGCGTCCGAGTGACGCTCGGAACGGCGCGCGTACCAGGAGCCGCGGCAAACTCGCCGCCGCTCTCAGCAATTTGGCTTCCCACCAGGCACGCGCAGCGCTAACCCGGGAACTCACATGTTGGGATTCAATCGGTCTTGGCGGGTCCGCATTCGTTCCTCTGCCGCTGCATGGATGGTGGGCGCTTGGGTCAGCCAGGCGGCGGCCCAAGCCAGCGACTCCGCGCTGGCGGAGTCCTTGTTCCGCGAGGGCAAGCGCTTGTCTGGCGAGCACAAATACGCCGAAGCGTGTCCTAAGTTCCAGGCAAGCTACAAGCTCGACCACGGGTTGGGCACGCTCTTGAATCTGGCGAGCTGTCATGAGTCAGAGGGCAAGCCCGCGTCCGCCTGGGCCGAGTTCAGCGAAGCCATGGCGCAGGCGAAGCGTCAGGGCGACAGTGACCGCGCCCAGCTCGCCGAAGAGCACATGCGCGCGCTCGAGCCGAAGCTCGGACACGTCAGCATCGGCTTGGCTCCCGGCGCCAACGTCCCTGGGCTTATCGTCAAGTTCGACGCGCGTGAGCTCGGCGCGGCCGCGATGGGCGTCCAAATCCCAGTCGATCCGGGCAAGCACCTGCTCGAAGCGTCCGCGCCCGGCAAGCTGCCCTACGCGCAGACCTTGGATACCCCCGCTGCCGCTACGGTGTTGGCCGTCACCGTCCCCGCATTGCAAGACGCGCAGGGCGCGTCGCCCACCGCCGCGCCCAACACGACCCCGAGCGCCCCCAGCACCCCAAGCGCGACGCTGCCGGTTGCGAGCACCCCGAGCGCCGCCTCAACCGACGCCGGCTCGAACTCCAGCTCCAAGACCGGGCTGATCGTGTCGGGGGTGGCGACCGGAGCTTTCGCGGCGGGAGCGGTGGTGACGGCCATCTTGTATTCGAGCAAGCGCAGCGACTTCAACACGGCCAACGACCATCACGACGCCGATCGCGAAGACAAGCGCGACTCGGCCAAGACGATGGGCACGGTCAACTTGGTCTTGACTGGCGGAACCTTGGTATCAGCGGCCTTTCTGGGGTATTTTTTGCTCACCGGGGGGTCGCACGAGGCCGCACCGGTCAGCACTGCGCGGCTTCGGGTCGAGCCGCTACTCGCGCCCAACGGTGGTGGCCTGCTGCTGCGGGGTGCGCTGTGAAGAAGGCACCCTGGTGCTGGTTGCTCTTAGCGGCGCTCCCGGGCTGCCTGATCGCCCAACCGCTCGACAGCGCCTCCGGCGACGAAGGCTCGAATGCGGGATCCGGCGCAACCGGCGATGGCAGCTCACGCAGCGGCGCTCCAAACGTCGGCGGCACCGATGGCTCGAGCGGTGCGCCGGCCAACGTTGACGACACGGCGCCCTTCCTCGGAACTTGGACCGCGGACTCGGGCACGTTGACCCTCACCTGCCGCGGCATCGACCCGTCGAGCACCGACGTCACGGGCACCCAAGAGGTCTGGGCAGAGGGAACCGATACGGATTTAGTGCATCCGGGCTTCCAAGGCGACTGTGAGTTCACGGCCAACGTGAGCGACCGCACGGCCACTGGCCTGCCCGGTCAGACGTGCACGGCAAACGGCACTGATTCGAGCAGCGGCGACTCGTACAGTCAGATGCTCTCGTTCGATAGTTACGAGTTCGTCGTTTCGAGGGACGGCCAAACCGCCACCGAATCCTTCTACGGAACCGACACGTACACCGACTTGACCCAAAACATCACGCTCACCTGCACCTTCGAACAAACCGCCAGCTACACCATGTAGTGCGTCAGCCCGGCCCCGAGCGAGTGCATGCTCTCCTCGAGCGGTGACTTATTTTGGATGGTCACGCGCCGCAGCCGAGAGCACCCAGCCTTCGGCGGAACAGCCGGACCAGCCGTGAACGGCTCAGACCGCATGCGCCGGGGATGGAGCACTCCGCAGGCGCACAGCGCGGGAAGCAGCGCGGGCGTCGGCCTGAGCGCGGCTCGGATCGTTTTCACGGAGCAGCGTGACCAGCGCCAACACCAGCTCGACGCAGTTCGTCTGAGTCGGTAGGCGTGGCCGGAGGACCGCCGCGCGTTCGTCGCTCTTGCGTCCCCGCGTCCAAACGACATCCCGTGGCAACGCGCCGATGGCAAGTGAGCCCTCACGCGCGCGAACCAACGCGAACAGCGCCGAAGCTCCGCCGCCGAGCCCAGCCATGGGCTCCACTCCCACTTCGATCGCCAAAAAACCGCGGACCGCGCCCGGCACCTGAATCAACAGGCGCAGCTCGTCGGCGTCGCGGCCGCCGTCGGGGATGCGCGCCCAGGCCACGACTTTGATGTTGTCGCTCCGCCGAAGCTTCTTGGAGAGGCTCGAGAGCAAGGCCCGAGGCCCGAGCACGAGGTCGGCGGGCAAATAGCCCGAGCGCCCGGTGAAGAACACTGGCAACAGGCAAGGCGTTGCAAGCAGCAGCAGCAGCGCCTCGTACGGCGCGCGGCCAAACAAATACAGCGCGGCCGCGATGAACCCGGAGCAGCACAGTGCGAAGAGCGCTAGCCCTGGCCACGTTCCCGCATCCAGGAGCCGCCCCGGCACGCGCTCGGTGGGACGAGCGAACGCCTCGGCATCCGACAGCGCCAGCCACCGCCCCGGACCCCGCAGCGCTATTTTCGGAGCCACGGCAAACTGTACGGCGAGCGCCATGGCCATCACGAGCAGGGCTGCACCCAGGGTCGCTCGATCGAACCAAGCCGCGCTCACGAATGCCCCGGCGAGCAGACTGCCCGAGGCGGCGGCGCGCGGTCCGACCGGCAGCTGCACGAGCGCGCGCGGCGTGATCCCACGCAGGCGGCACAGATCCGCAAACATTCGCCACTTCGCCGCGACGGCAAAAGAATAAAGGAGGCCGCCAAGCGCGGCCGCCAGCCACCACCTGAAGCGCCGGCCCGGCTGCGCGGTGGTCGCCGGCGCGCTCGGCTTTTCCGCGTGGGGCGCAGCCCGCGGATTGGCGAACGCGTCGAATGCCTTCGCGCTCACCAGCACGCGCCACAATACGGGCTCGCCGCGCGACACGTGCGGCCGCACGATGTCGAGTTCGTCCTTGTCGGCCAAGCGATGAAGGTTACCGATGAAGACCCCGCCGAGCGCATCGCCGTCGTCCATGCGCCCGGCGCTGCCGTTGGCGTCGGGCAGCGTGGGCGGCGTCGGCCCCGGCGGTAAGCGGAACAGCACGCGCGCCGAATCGATCCCCTCGGCGAAGCGTGGGCCTATCCAGCGCACTTCAACGTCGCTGCCCTCCCGGCGAATCAGGTTTCGCTCGAGCAAGTGGGTCCGGTAGCGGACATGAAACAAGTAGACGCCCGTGCGCAGGCCCTTTTCGCGATCGACCTCGATCCGCAACGTGCCGTCATCTCGCTTGTCGAGAAGCAAGGGTGTCGCCGGCAGCTCGGTCTTGGTTCCGGGGATGGACGACACCGTTGCATCGGGCAGAAATTCCGCGTCCAAATCGACGCCGCTCAACTCGAACCCCGGCAGCGGGCCCCCGCGCACGCCGAGCGTGAGATCCTCCGTGATGATCGCCGTGCCGGCGCGGTCGACATCGACGGTCGCCACCTGCGAGCGCACTTCACTCTCGACCCAGGCCCGCGCCGAGCCAGCACAAAGGCTCAAAGCCACAGCCGCACACACTGTAGTTATGTGTCGCTGAACATCGTACATCAACGGGCGAGATAGCGCGCGCGGCGCGCGGGGCCAAGTTTTGAGCGGGCTTACTTATCGAACAGGGGCGCGCGCCGTGCCCCGCGCTAATAGAAGTGGCACGAGCGCCCCCAGATCCTCCACCGCGGCTCGCGGCAGGGCGACGGTGGTAGTGATCTCCGGACCGGCACTGCCGAGGTCGTAACTGAAGACAATGGGCGTCGCACCGTGATGAGGCACCGCGCCGGTCAGTTTCTCCGCAGTGGCGCCGTTTTCCGCCGCCGCGCTCAACTGCTCGGCAAAGCGCGCGATCGTCATGAAGCCACCCGCGGCACGCGGCGTGCTTTTCAAGGCGTCGAGTCCGTCGCGGCTGCGGAGCACGGGCTGCTTCGATTCCTTCAGCGACTCTAGACGCTTGATCATGGCCTTCTCGTCGGGGGATAGACCGACCCAGCTGCGCTCGCCATCGTAGGCAACGACGAGGGTGAGAGGCAGGCTCTTCACTGGCGCCTTGCCCTTCACCATCGGCGCCTCGACCCCCGAGACACTCTTGGCGATGCGCATAAAAAGCTCTCTCGGCATATCCATACGGTAGGCCTTGGCACCGGGCCTGAAGCCCTTGACCGTGATCGCATGGGTCGAAAATCTCGGCATCAACGAGGCGTCGAGCGCGACCCGCTGCTTCAAAATTCGAAGGGCATCGCGGCTGTTGAAGAGCCCGCTCAGGCCGTCGAAGAGTTCGAACAGGCTCTTCGGCTCTCCGTCCAAGGCCGCCAATTGCCAGCCAAATGCGCGATAGTCGGAGGCCAGCAGAGGCTCGCTCGGTAACTCGGTGAGCTCGCCCTGCGCGCGCACCTGCTTGGTGCTTAGCTCGAACATGGCTTCAATGGCTTTGCTCGACTGATCGCGGAGCCCAGACGGGATTTTCTCGGTCTCCAGCAATGCATCCAGCAAGTCGGCCAAGATGTGCCCGACCGGCTTCAACCGAGTCGCCTTCCAACCCACCCCGAAGCTTGCGGCCGTACTGTCGGCGGGGAGCTGCCAAAATAGATCCGGTGGCGGCTCGACCCTGCTCAACGTTTCGGCGCTGGCCTGTACGAGCCAAGACTTCTGCCCCGTAAACTTGAGGTCGAGCCGAAGGTCCGCACGTTCTTTTGCGCCGTCCAAGTTCGCGTCCAGCCGCAGCTTGTCCAAATCTTCGACGAACGCCGTGGTCTCGTCGATCAGGCCGTACGCCGCGTCGGACAACGCGCGATCGAACCGCGGATTGTCGAGCTGCACTTCACGCAGCAAAAACCCAGCAAACAAACGCGCCGATCCAATCTCAGTCGCGTACTTGGCCTTGATCGGGGCTAGGCGCAGCTCCAGTTGGAAATCCACGTTGGGTAGAGGTTCGTTCGGCAAGCCGCGCGTGGCGTAGCTGAACAAGGCGTCCACGTCGCGCACGCGCTCACCGCACACGAGGCGCGCGGGCACGGAGCCCACGGCCACGCCCGCAGCGCAGGACCAAGAGTCCGAGTCCCCCAACCGATACACGCCGGCCCGCAGTCGCCGTACGGGCTGGCCCTTGGCGCGCGCGTAGGCCAATGCGCCGTCGAGCGAGGTGAGGCCCACCGACAGCACGGCCAAAGGCTGGGGAACCTTGCCTTCACCCAACGGATCGAGCGCAAACGCCGCTTCCACTGGAGCGTCCCAAGCCACCACGCTCTCCAAGTCCTTGAGCTCAGTCGGCAGCACGTCGTGAAGCGTGTGCGGAAAATTGGCCCAAGCAGCGACCGTCTCGAAGGCGGTCTTCGGCCTCTTGAACCGTGCTAGCCCGAACAGCTCCGCGGGCGCGGACACTGGCGTGAGATCCGGGGCATCCTCTCGAACCACGGGCGCGGCGCTGATCATTGCGGGAGCCGCTGCTTGGGCCTTTGGGCTCGCGCCGCACCCCGAGGTAGCGACGAACAGCGACCCGAGAAGCGCGGCGAGATAAACCCTGCGAGACGCCTGGATCGAGCAAAGCTTGAACATTCGATCCACTCTACACGCGGCCTGGCCGGGACACAAAGTGCCGAAGGCGCCGTTGAAGTGCGGACTGACCGAGCTTCAACGGCGCCTTCGCAACGCACCTCGTGTCGTTCGACTCAGTTCGTTTCTTCGAACTCAGCGTCGATCACATCGCCCTTCTTGGGCTCGTCTGCGGAGCCGCCGCCGCTCGCGGTCGGGCCAGCGCTCGGACCGGCACCGCCACCGCCGGGTGGACCGCCCGCGCCCTCGTACATCTTCGTGGCCATGGCGTGCGCCTCTTTCTCGAGGCGCTCGAGCACATCGGCGACCTTGTCGTCGTCTTGCTTTTCGACTGCCGCGCGGCCGTCCTTGATTAAGGCTTCGATCGAGGCGACATCCATGCCCGCGAGCTTGTCTTTGTTGTCGGCGATCTGCTTTTCGAGCTGATAACACATGTTATCCAGCTTGTTCCGGCGGTCGATCTCTTCGCGACGCTTCTTGTCCTCGGCCTCGTGGGCGGCCGCGTCCTTGACCATGCGATCGATGTCATCCTTGTTGATACCGCTCGAGGCCGTGATGGTGATGCGCTGATCTTTGCCCGTAGCGAGGTCCTTCGCGCCGACGGACAAGATACCGTTTGCGTCGATGTCGAACGTGACTTCAACCTTGGGCACGCCGCGGGGCGCCGTCGGCAGCCCCTCGAGGTGGAATTTCCCGAGCGTGCGGTTGTAACGAGACTCCGCTCGCTCGCCCTGGAGGACGTGGATCTCTACCGAGGTCTGGCTGTCGGCCGCCGTCGAGTAGATCTCCTTCTTTTGCGTCGGGATCGTGGTGTTGCGCGGGATCATCACCGTCATCACGCCGCCCAACGTTTCAACGCCGAGGGAAAGCGGTGTCACGTCCAGCAAGACGACGTCTTGGACGTCGCCCGACAGCACGCCGCCTTGAACCGCCGCGCCGATGGCCACGACCTCGTCCGGGTTGACGCCCTTGTGCGCTTCTTTGCCGAAATACTTGGTGACCACCTCTTGCACGAGCGGGATGCGCGTGGAACCGCCCACGAGCACGACCTCGTTGATGTCTCCCACTTTCTTCTTCGCGTCGTCCAGCGCGCGCTTCAGAGGCTCCAGCGTACGGTCCACGAGCGGCCGGATCATCTGCTCCAGCTTGGAGCGCGTGAGCTGCTTCTGCAGGTGCTTCGGACCGCTGGCGTCCGCGGTGAGGAACGGCAGATTGATGGTCGTCTCTTGCTTGTTGGACAGCTCGATCTTGGCTTGTTCAGCGGCATCTTTCAGACGCTGAATGACCATCTTGTCGTTGCTGACGTCGATGCCGGTGTCCTTGCGGAACTCGGCGCTGAGCCAGTCCATCAACAGGTGATCGACGTCATCGCCGCCGAGGTTGGTGTCACCGTTCGTAGCGATGACCTGCACGACGTTGTCACCGACCTCCAAAATCGAGATGTCGAAGGTACCGCCGCCGAAGTCGTAAACCGCGATGATTTCGTTGGCCTTCTTGTCGAGACCGTACGCCAGCGCCGCCGCCGTTGGCTCGTTGATGATGCGGCGCACGTCCAGGCCAGCGATTTTGCCTGCGTCCTTGGTGGCTTGGCGCTGAGCATCGTTGAAGTAGGCGGGCACCGTGATCACGGCCTCCGTCACCTTCTCGCCCAAGTAATCCTCAGCGGCCTTCTTCAGCTTCTGCAGGACCTTGGCCGAGACCTCCGGCGGCGCCATGGCCTTGCCGCGCGCCTCGATCCAAGCGTCACCGTTGGGGCCCTTCACGAGCTTGAACGGGAAGCGCCTGGCGTCCTTCTCACTTTCCTCGAACCGGCGACCGATGAAGCGCTTAGCGGAGTAGACCGTGTTCTCCGGGTTGGTCACGGCCTGGCGCTTCGCAATCGTGCCGACCAAGACTTCGCCCTTGTCATCCCAAGCGATGACGGAGGGCGTCAAACGCGCTCCCTCTTCGTTGACGATGACTTTGGCTTCTTTGCCTTCCATCACTGCCACGACGCTGTTGGTCGTTCCAAGGTCGATGCCGATGATCTTGCCCATACTTGATTCTCCTCAACGGCGCCCTCGCCTCTGGCGGGGCGCTTTCTACGATGCTCGCCTGCGATGCCCAACGAGGGCACCGCGAAACCGTGGCTCACGACGGGGCGAAATAGCGCCCCTGCGCCGCGAACGCGAGCAACATAACCACCGGCCCGCCGGGGTCAACGGCGGATGTAGGACCGCGAGTCGATGGCTTGACCGACGCTGGGACGAGGGCGCTAGCCGGCGTTCGGCCGATTTCGGGTTGACAGGGACGACGTAAAAGCTACTTTCCGCGTCCCTGTTGGGGCGGTAGCTCAGCTGGGAGAGCGCTGCGTTCGCAATGCAGAGGTCAGGGGTTCGATCCCCCTCCGCTCCACCCTCAGGCTCGTTTGTCTGTCACTGATCGCAGCTCGGCGTAAGCCGTACCCCGAACCGTATCGCGCGTGCCCGCCGCGTCGTCTCGCGCGGGCGGGCAGCGCGGTCACCTGCGCGACGCAACACGACGGCGCTGGCGTCTCAGGCGAGTGAGAGCCAAGCCGGCGATCGCCAATGCAGTGAACGAGCCGGCAGGCCGGCGGCCCGGGTGCAGGCTGCAGGTGGAGTCGGCGGCTGCGGCAGCAACGGGCGCAACGCAGGCACCAACGCGCGTGTCGCAGCGCGTGCCGCTCTCGCACTCTGCCTGCTCGCTGCAGAGCGCGGCGCAGTAGCGATCAGCTGGCGATGGCGTTGGACCGTAGCATCCGTAGCCGACCGCGCAGTCCTCTTCGACCAAGCAGGCGGTGCCCTGCGTACCGGGCAGAACGCTCAGGCCACCCGCGTCAGCCCCGCCGGCGCCCGCGCTCGAGCCCTCACTCGCTTCTCCCACCCAGGCCGCAGGCTCGTACTGGCCCTGCGCCGCCGCCCTGCTGGCCACTTCGCGCATCCAATCTTTCCAGTCCGCGACGGAGCCATAAACGGGCCGTTTGCAGTTATCGGTGCTGCGCGAGACGACGCCCACGACTTTGCCGTCGGAGTCCAGGGCGGGGCCGCCGGAATCCCCGGAACAAATTCCGGCTTCGCCCACGAACTCGTCTGCCTCCACCGGACCCCCGCACGTGCCCGGCGCGCAGCTGACTCGAAGCCCCGTGCGCCCGCGGCGATCGCCAGCGACACCCGCGTCGCCGGGAGAGTCCTGCCCGTAACCCACCGCCGTGTACACCTCACCGGTCGCCGCCGGAAGCTCGACGCGTGGGATGAGCGGCGCGGCGACGCTCGCTGGCACAGAACTCTTGAGGGTGACGAGCGCGATGTCGAAACCACAGATGTCCGCGCCCTCCGAAGGCACTGAAATGTCGGACACCGCGAAGGAGCTGGTGGCGCGACCGATGGAGGGTGCATTGGTGGCGAAGAAAGTGCGGGCCGCGAGGGGCGCGCCGGCTGTCGTTTCACCGCACGCCACCTTCTCGCTCGTTACGTCCGAAACGCAGTGGCGCGCCGTGAGCAGCAGATTCGGCGCAATCAACGACGCCGAGCAGAGGGCTACGCCCTGCGTACGGTGCGACACCAGAAGAAACACGTTCGAGTCGGCACTGTCGAGCTCGCCGCCGCTAATCGCGGCGCGCACCGTGCTTGCGTCTTGCTCGCTGCCGGAGCCGCAGGCGAACGTCAGCCAGGCCGCCAATGCCACGCCGGCAGTTCGCGAAAAAATAAGGTTGATCGAGCTCATGAGGTAGTTCCGAACAGTACGGGCATCACCCCTCGAACGCCAGGAGGCGGCCGATTCACAGTGTCCGGGGCTTCCACTAGTTTGCTTTTTGCAGACGATGAAGAGCGGCCGGGCGCCGCTACAAAACCTGTGCAAGCGAGCTGCCACGAGGCAACCCAACTTCCATCACTCGGTGTCCCGCGAGCCCGTCGGTGACCGGAGGTCGGAGCAGCAGCGGGTACCGGTCGAGTAATCAAAGTAGCTTTCACCGTGGGAGGAGATTTGGGCGTCACAGCCTTTGGTGGTGGAACGGGCATAAAAGCCGCCGAGGAACATGCCCTCCGAAACCCATTCATCCAGGTTGCCGACCATGTCGAAAATTTTGTCGTTCGACCATTCGCTGGCACAGGCTGGGCTGGCCCCGGTGAGGCGAAGCAATGGGTCGTTGCCTTCCTCAACCAGATTCAAGCGCGGGTCCAAGAGGCCCACGGAGGACGAGGCGTGCAGCTCGTAGCCGGGGTGAAGCGCGCGGTGCACGTTGCAGCGGCCGGCGCGAAAGTTGGCGCCATACGGAAACTGCGCTCCCTTCCGGCCTCGGCACGCGAGCACCCATTCGTCCTTGGTGCACAAGCGCTTGTGGGCGTTCTCGCAGGCCTTTTTTGCGAGGTGATAAGACAGATACGCTTGCGGAACGATGCCTGCTTCGGACACGGCGCGCGGTTCGAATGCGGGTTCGCGTTCATAGCTCGGTAGTTCGGGCAGCGGCAGCGCGCGTGCGGCGCGGGTTCCCAAGGTGTTTCGCTCGCAAAGCCAGGCGTCGTAGACAGTCGCTGCAAGCTTGGCGTTCGGCGGGTAATACGGCGATAGGCGTCTGCCCGTTGCAGTGTCCACGGTACCGACTTCGAAGCGGTCGATGCAGAAGGAGCCAACACGCACCATGTCCGAGCCGCACCGCCGCGCCGTTGCTTCGGTGCGCGGTGGTTGCGCGCGCAGGCTTCCGAAAGCGAGCCCCGCGAGCAGGAAGATCGAGCTCGCCAAACGCCGACGCATGGCGTGGAGGCTAGCAGCATTTTCGCCACGCGAGGCGAAGCGCAAAGGGCCTTCGGCCGGCGCGTCCCGTTAGTCCTTGCTCGCGGGGAGAAGAGACGCGGCATTGCGCGGTTGCACGTCCGGGCACATCGTGTCGCGGCAATGCCGAGCGACCCAGCCGTGCAGCGGCAACGACTCGCCGAGCGGATTCGCGCGTCGACCGGGATCGACGACCCGCGCATCCTGGAAGCGTTCATGAACGTACCGCGCGATCAATTTCTGGCCGAGGCGCAGCACGCCGTCGCTTATGAAGATCGCGCGCTTCCACTCGACGACGGGCAGACCGTCAGTCAGCCGAGCATGATCGCGATCATGCTCGATGAGCTGCAGTGTGAGCCGGCTCATCGAGCGCTCGAGGTGGGCGCCGGTTCTGGCTACGCCGCAGCCGTGCTCGCGCAGCTCGTGCGCGAAGTGTACACGGTCGAGCTTCGCCCCGCATTGGCCGCCCGCGCCCGCGCCAACTTGCTCCGGACCGGCGCTCGCAAGGTGCACGTCTTGGAAGGGGACGGCAGTCGCGGCGTCGCACAGCATGCGCCGTACGATCGCATTCTGGTTTCGGCCGCGCCGGCGCATGTTCCGGACGCGCTGATCGCGCAGCTGGCCGTCGGCGGTCGCATCGCCATCCCGGTCGGCAATGAGCAGTCGCAAACGCTGGTCATTGGCTCAAAAATAAGCCCGGATGAGGTCGAGTGGCGGCGCACGGTGCCCTGTATCTTCGTGCCCCTCGTGAGCACCTGAAACCGCGCGGCGGGCCAGTGCAGCGGACCCGCCGCGCTACGCCGAGCCAACCGTGCGGGTCGTGAAGGCCATGGGGCTCGCGCCCACACGCTGATACGCGCGAGCCCAGAGCTCTTCGGGCTTCGTGTCGAAGACCACCTCCGGCGTCACGTCCGTGGGCAGCCAAGAGCCCGACTTGATTTCGTTTTCGAGCTGCCACGGCCCCCAGCCCGCATATCCAAGCAACGTGATCAGCCCAGGTGGGACGGTTCCTTTCGCGATCACCTCCAGCACCTTGCGCGAGGCGCTCGCCATGATCCCCGGCGACACTTCGAGCTGGCCCTCTATCTCACTCGGCAAGATGCCGCTCGGGTACAGAAGCCACACCTGATCCTGCGAGACCGGACCCCCGAGACGGGTGACGCCAGCAATCCGAGTCGCGCTCGGAGCGAGCTCGGTTTGCTTCAAGAGCTCGCTAAAGCTGATCGACTGCTGGCCGTTCAACACCCAGCCGAAAGCGCCCTCCGGGCCATGCGCCGAGAGCAAGATGACGGAGCGTTCGAAATTCGGGTCGGCGAGCGGCGGCGCTGCCAGGAGCAGGCCCGGAGCCAAAGCGGATGACATGCCCAAGAACGATATCGCGCAGAGCGACGGTCGTCGATCCGCGCTTGCTGACGCAGGCCACCGCGGGCAGGGCGCGCCCGCCCGAGGGCCTGAAACGTCGCTGGTTCCCGGATCGTACTCGCGTTTTCTGCATGAAAGCGCAAAAACGCAGCTAGGCCGCGGAGACCCCGAAAGCCGCGTTTCAGCGCCGATGGCTTGCTGATAGAGTGAACACCGGTCGATGCGCGTCACTTTTTATGGCGTACGAGGTTCGGTTCCTTCTCCCGGGCCGCAGACTGCTCGCTATGGGGGCAACACCTCGTGCGTGGAGGTGCGCCTAGCGGACGGTTCGGTGCTGGCGCTCGACGCCGGCACCGGGCTGCGTCAAATGGGCAATAACCTGCTGCGTGAAGGCCGGCCCTCGCCCGTGCACCTGCTGCTTTCCCACACGCATTGGGATCATGTGCTCGGCTTGCCCTTCTTCGGGCCGCTGTGGGGCAAGGACAATCACATCTTCGTGTACCCGTTGGCGAATGATGCGCAGGAGCGCTTTCAGCGCAATATTTTCGACGATATTCATTTTCCAGTGAGCGTCGACGATATCCCCGCGCGCATGGAGTTCGTGAAGCCCGATACGCTGAAGTGGCGCATCGGCTCCGCCACGGTGAGCCGAATCATGCTCAACCATCCGGGCGGCGCGCAGGGCTTTCGGATCGATGACGACGACGGCAAGTCGCTTGCGTACATCACGGACAATGAGCTCCGCGCGGGCAAGGCCTTAGTAACTGTGGAGGAACTGGCACGCTTTGCCGATGACGTGGACGTGCTCATTCACGACTCGCAGTACCTGATGGCGGACATGCCGCACAAGCACGGCTGGGGCCACTCGGTCGTAGATGACGTTTTGAACTTGGGCGTGCTCGCAGAGCCCAAGCAGTTGATTTTATTTCACCACGATCCCGATCGCACGGACGACGCGCTCGACGCCATCGGTGAGCGGTCTAGAAAGTGGATCGCGGAGCACTCGAAAGGCACGGAGGTGATCGTGGCCAGTGAAGGCTTGACGCTCGACGTGTCGATTGGTGCGCTGAAGAAATAGTCTCGTTCCAAAATGTGGGCTGTCGGCGCGGTCGACTTCGAGGTAATTCAGCGCGCATGGTAATATTTCGAGCGACCGTGTTCGCCACGCTACTGGCCGTGTCCGCCTGTGGCGGCGCCCCCTCCAAGCCGGCAACGGCCGCGGCTCCGCCGCCAGCGTCGAACACCGCTGCTCCGGAAGCAGCTTTGCCCGCCGAGCCGGGCGCCGGGCCCGCATTGCCGCCGCACGACGTGTGGAGGGAAGGCATGACGAAAAACCAAGAGGTCGCGTTCATGACAAAGAACGTCGTCCCGGAGATGGAGCCGGTGTTCAAGAGTTACAACGCCGAGCGCTACGAGGGCTTCAGTTGCAAGACCTGTCATGGGCCGAAGTTTCAAGAGCCACAGGCTTACTTGCCGGTGCTCACGTTCAAGGACGGCAAGCTGACCGCCTTCGCCGAGCACCCGCAGATCGCCAAATTCATGGCGGAGCAGGTGGTCCCTCACATGGCCACCGCCATGGGCCTCCCCCCTTATGACATGAAGACCAACACCGGCTTCGGCTGCCACGGCTGTCATGAAATAAAAATGCAGTGACCGCTCGCCTCACGCCGCGGACGCTCCCTGGCGCGGGGGCTGGCAACGAGCTCAAATAATTCGCAAATCCGGTTGCCCGAGGCCAGTCCCGCCTGCAAGGATTTGCGGATGTCGAATCGGCTGTCCCGGGATACGGAAGACGCGGCCAAGGTACTAGCGGCATTCCGCGATAAATTTCATCCGCGCGAGTTGCTTGCGGAGAAGCTGAGCGCCGCCGAAGATCTACGCGCAAAGCTCGTGAACGTCACGAGCGGCGTACGGCAATGGAGCGTCAAGGCCTTGGGCGATGACACGGTCATCTCACTCAATGGCGCGGGCGCCGTGCACGTGCGGACCGATCCGGAAACCGGCCAAGTGCAACTGTCGGCCGACGGCCAAGCGTGGGTCGAGCCGGCCTTGGAGTACGATGTGTTCAACCACGAGTGGGTCGGCGCAGAGCTCGACTCGGACCTCGTGCTCCCGCCCGGCGAGCGGCGGCCGCATCAGGCCGCCCTGCTTGCCCTAAGCCAGGCGCTGGTCCGCTTACTTGCGGAAAACATTCGCTAATCCGACGGATTTGGGGGTTGCGCACACTTTAGAATGGGCTCGTGCGGCCGTACTTCCGCTGTCCGTTGTCCAAAGTTGCAAGCATAGGGCCCTCCGCCTTCAACCCGGATCCCGAGTCCGGTCCGCACGCCGTGGGGGCGTTGACGTCCGCCGACGCAGAGCGTGAGCGGGACCGTGAATTATTGCGCTCCGTGCTGGAGTGCATGGAGGACGCGGTCATCGTCACCGGCCCCAGCGGCAAAGTACTGATGAGCAACGACGCGGCGCGGCGCGCTCAGCCGGTCGAGGCGCTGGAGACGGTGCAGAGCTTGGCGGCTCACGGCATGTTCTTCGAAGACGGGACGACCCCGCTCACGACCAGTGCTTTGCCTGCCATGCGCGCCTTACAGGGCGAGCGCGTCCGTGACGTCGTACTGGTGCATCGCCATGCCGGGCTTCCGAGTCGGACGCTCAGCGTCAATGCCTCGCCGATTCGGGACGACGCGGGCACGGTGATCGCATCCGTCAGCGTAGCGCGGGACATCACTCGCACGAATGCGGCGCGCGAGGAGCTCGCCAAAAGCGAAGCGATCTTCCGCACTGTCGTGCAAAATCTGCCCAAGGGAGCGGTGCTGCTGTTCGATCGCGAGCTCCGTTACCTGATGGCGGAGGGCGAGCAGCTGCGGGTCAGCATGGGCTTCACGACCGACGATGTTGTGGGCAAAACCCCCTTCGACGTGGTGCCGGAAGCGCGAGCAGAGGCCGTCGTCCGGCGCTACCGCAGCACCCTCGCGGGTGTGACCGAAGAGTTCGAGGTCGCGCGCGGCGACCTGACCTTCGCCTGCACGGTGGTACCGGTGCGCGATGCCTTGGGACTGGTGATCGCGGGCATGGCGCTCGTCTACGACGTCACCGCGCACAAGCGCGTTCAAGAAGCCCTTCGCATGCAAACTCTGGTCTTTCAATCGACCCTGGAGCACATGCGCGAGGGTGTGGTCATGGTCAACTCGAACGGTGAGTTCGTCGTGTTCAACCACGCGGCGAAGTCGTTCTTCGGTGTACAGCCGCTAGCCGAAGACATTCCCGCATTGCTGAGCAAGCTGAGCTTCTTCCACGAGGACGGCCGCACACCTATGAAAGACTGCGAGCAGCCGCTCGCGCGCGCGCTGTACGGCGAAGCAACCTTCCCGACCGACGTGGTGGTCCGCGTAGGCAAAGACGGCGCGCCCACGCACCTGCACGTGACCGTCGATCCGATCCTGGACGATCGCAATACGCTGCTCGGCAGCGTCGCGGTGCTGCACAACGTCACCGCCCAAAAGGCGGCCGAACGCTCTGCGCGCGAGGAAGCGTCCTTGAGCGACCTCTTGCAAGGCATCGCCGTCGCCGCCAACAACGCTCACAATGTGCACGACGCATTCCAGGTCTGCCTGGACCGCGTGTGCGGGTTCATGCATTGGCCGATTGGCCACGTGTACCTGAAGCAAGCCGAGCTCCTGAAGTCCGCAGGCTGGTGGCACGACGCGGATCCCGCGCGCTTCGAGCGTTTTCGCGAGGTCGGCTCCACCTTGGAGTTTGCGCCCGGCATGGGCATGATAGGTCAGGTCTTGGGGTCGGGCCAAGCCACTTGGCTCGCGGACTTGAACAACGAGCACAGCTATTTGCGCCCCGAGACGGCGGCCGAGGCGGGCTTGGTCAGCGCCTTCGCGTTCCCGGTGCTGATCGAAGACGAAGTCGTTGCCGCGCTCGAGTTCTACTCGGAGCGCAAAGAAGAGGCCGATTTACGCTTACTGTCGTTGATGGCCAACATCGGCACGCAGCTCGGCCGCGTGATCGAGCGGGATCGAGCCCGGAAGGCGATCGAAGAGCAGTCCGAGCGCGTGCGAAGCTTATCGATTCGCGACGAGCTCACCGAGCTGCACAACCGGCGCGGCTTTCAGGAGCTTGCGACCCAGCAATTGCGCCTGGCCGAGCGCATGAAGCGCCCCGCGCTTTTGTTCTTTTTCGACCTGAACGGCATGAAGCCGATCAACGACGAGCTGGGGCACGAAGAAGGGGACCGCGCCTTGTGCGAGCTGGCGGCGGTGCTGCGTGTCGCATTCCGCGGCTCGGACATCATTGCGCGGCTCGGCGGCGATGAATTCGTGGCCCTCCTTCCTGACGCGGAGTATCGTCAGATTGAGTTCTTCGTATCGCGCATCGAGCACGAAGTCGCCAAACGTAACGCGCAGCGCGGACGCAAGTACGAGCTCTCCGTCAGTATCGGCGGCTGCGCCTTCGATCCATCGCACGCGGAGTCGGTCGACGAGCTCATCGTCAAAGCCGACGCGCTGATGTACGAACAGAAGCGGTCACGCAAAAAACTTCGCGAATCGGCCGGCCCGGCCGGCTCTGCGTCTGCCGACTGAGCTCGCCGCGCGGGCTACGCGGCGTGCCCGAGCTCGGCCACTAGCCTGGCCAGCGCGTCGGGGTCGACCGGCTTGGCGATGTAAGCCTGGAACCCGGCCTCTAGCGCGCGCCGCTTGTCTTGCTCGCGCGCGTAGGCGGTCAGCGCGATGGCCGGCGTGTTTGCGGCGTTAGAGCTCAAGGTACGAACGCGCCGCAGCAATGCGTAGCCATCGGTGACGGGCATGCCGATATCACTCACGAGCACGTGCGGTTCGTAGCGCTCGAGCAGCTCGATTGCCTGCTCGACGGACGTCGCGATCGCGACCTCGGCACCCCGGCTGCGGAGAACCGTGGCCACGAGCTCGCGCGCGTCCGGCTCGTCGTCGATGACCAATACGCGCAGCTGGCGCAGCGCGTCCGGACCGAGCGCTTCGCGTGCCGGCGTTCCCAGCGCGACGTGACGGGGCACGTTCAAAGGCTCCGAAAGGACGGCCAAGACCGGCAACGTCAACGTGAACACCGCCCCTCGCCCCTCGCCGTCGCTCTCGGCACGTACACTCCCGCCGTGCGCCTCGACCAAGTGCCGGACGAGGGCGAGCCCGAGCCCTAGCCCGCCGTGACGGCGCGTGGTGCTGCCGTCGGCCTGGCGAAAACGCTCGAAGACGTGCGGCAGAAAGTGATGGGCGATGCCCTGCCCGTTGTCTCGGACCGACACCTCGATGTGGGTACCCGATCGTTCGGCGCGCACCTCCACCCTGCCACCCTTTGGCGTGAACTTGATCGCGTTGTTGACCAGGTTCCAGATCACCTGCTGGAGCCTATCTGGGTCGCCGTTGATGTGCGCTGCAGCCGGGTCGAGCACGACCTCGAGCGCGATATTTCGGGCGGCGGCGGCGGGGCGCACCGCGTCCAGCGCGGCGAGCACGACCGTGGTCAGATCGATGGCGCGCACCTCCAAGTGCAACTTGCCGGTGATCAGGCGCGAGCCGTCGAGGATGTCCTCGATCAACTGTACTTGCGCCACCGCGTTGCGTTCGATCGTCTCCAAGCCGCGAATGAAGGCGCTCGGCTCGACGGAGCCGCTGCGCAGCATGCGCGCCCAGCCGAGGATCGCGTTCAGAGGGGTGCGCAGTTCATGAGACGCGGTGGCCAAAAATTCGTCCTTGGCGCGGCTCGCTTGCTCGGCCTTTTGACGCGCCTCTTCGGTGATGTCGAGCGCACGCTCGCGTTCCTCGAGCGTGGCTTGGGCCGATTCGCGAGCGTGCACCGCGCCCGTTACATCGAACGCCATCAGCAGCACGCCCGCGATCTGCCCGTCCGCGTCGTGGTAGGCGTCGCACACGAAGTCAACGATGACTTCCGGCGAAACGCCGAGCTTGTCCCGGTCTACTTGGATCCGGCGCTGACCCAAGTAACGCTCGCCCGTGGCGTATACGGAGTCCAACACCTCGAACAAGTGAAGGCGCGTGAGCTCTGGCTGCGCGTCGCGACCAGACAGCGCCTCCTGATCCGAGTCGGCACCGAGTAGCGCCAGATAAGCAGGGTTTGCCAATTCATAGACGTGGTCCGGGCCGCGCAGCACGCAAATCGGCGTCGGTGCTTGCATGAAGAGCGATCGCAGCTCGGCACGCGCCGCGTCGGCATCGCGACGCGCGCGCTGCTCCTGCTCCAATAACGATGCGCGCTCATCCAGCAGCGCCTGAATTCGCTGTTGCTGGGCGCGCTCCGCCTCGATGTTGGTGTTGGTGCCGAACCATCGAACGATCGTGCCAGCTTCATCCCGCTGAGGGACGGCGCGCACTAGGTGCCAGGCGTACTCCCCGCTCTCCAGCTTGAGGCGAAACTCGACCTCGTACGTTTCCCCGGTGGTCAGCGCGTGCACCCAGCGTTCGATCGCCCGCGAAAGATCCTCCGGGTGGACGACATTTTGCCAACCATCGGCCAGCAGCCGTTCCGCGGTGAGCCCGAGCCGACGCGCAGTTTGCGCGGTGACGTAGTCTAGGTTTCCGTCCGGCAACGCCGTCCATAGCTGCACCGGGCTGATCTCTGCCAAAAAGAGATAACGTTGCTGAAGCGCCGCATCGGCGCCACGTGCCGCAGCTTCTGCGTTCGAGTCGTCAGGTTCGAGGGTCATGCGGGGGCGTGTCTCCGGTCGTGTCAATTGCCGATCGAGCGGCGCGCGCACGCTAACACCGAGGCGCGTGGTATACAGGCCATCGTCAAATCAGCTGCTGCTCGTTAGGAGACAAATCCGCCATGGCGACGTCGAATCAAAGCGCGTTCACCGAATTGGATGGCTATTTCCGGGCCGCCAACTTCCTCACCGTGGGCCAGATTTATTTGCATGAAAATCCGCTGCTCCGTGAGCCGTTGAAGGCGGAGCACGTCAAGCCTCGGTTACTCGGGCACTGGGGGACCTCACCCGGGCTGAACCTGATTTATGCCCACCTGAATCGCGTAATCCGGCGTGATGACCTCAATGTCTTGTTCATGGCCGGGCCTGGTCACGGCGGCCCGGCCGTGATCGCCAATACCTATTTGGAGGGCGTGTACTCCGAGGTTTATCCCGACGTCACCCAAGACCTTGCCGGCCTGCACCACCTGTTTCGTCAGTTTTCTACGCCGGGCGGGATCCCCAGCCATGTGAGTCCGCCCACGCCTGGCTCGATTCACGAGGGCGGGGAGCTCGGCTACGTCCTGACCCACGCCTTCGGCGCCGTCTTCGACAACCCGGATCTGATCGTGGCCGCCGTCGTGGGCGACGGTGAGGCCGAGACAGGACCACTCGAAGGGTCGTGGAAAGGTATCAGCTTCCTGAATCCAAAACGCGATGGCGCGGTCCTCCCCATTTTACATCTGAACGGGTACAAGATCTCCGGTCCAACGGTCCTTGGCCGGTCGAGCGACGAGGACGTGGCAATGCTGTTGCGCGGCCACGGCTACGATCCGCGCTTCGTCTCGGGCGATGAGCCCTTCGCCGTCCATGCCGCGTTCGCGGGCGTGCTGGATCAGTGCCTGATCGACATCAAAGCCATACAACGGGACAGCCGTAGTTCCCCGTCGGTCATCCGCCGTCCGCGTTGGCCCGTGATCGTGATGCGCACGCCAAAGGGCTGGACGGGGCCGCAAGAAATCGACGGCTTGGCCATCGAAGGCACGTTCCGGGCGCACCAGGTCCCGATCTCGGAAGTGCGCCATAGCCCGGCCCATCTGGCCGCGCTGGAGCGCTGGATGCGCAGCTACCGCCCGGAGGAGCTCTTCGACGAGCAAGGCAAGCTCAAGCCGGAATGGGCCAGCGCGGCGCCGGCGGGTAAACGACGCATGGGCGCCAATCCACATGCCAACGGCGGAAAATTGGTGGTGCCTCTGCACGTACCCGACATCGCCAACTATGCCGTGCCCGTCCCCAAACCGGGCGCGGAGCTCCACGAATCCACGCGCCAGCTCGGGCTCGTGTTGCGCGACGTGTATCGGGATAATCCCACGAGCTTCCGCTTGTTCTGTCCGGACGAGACCAACTCGAACCGCTTGGGCGCCGTGTTCGAAACGGAGCAGCGCTGCTTGGTCGCGCCACCTGTGCCGGGCGACGACCACGTCTCGCCGGAAGGGCGCGTGATGGAAGTGCTGAGCGAGCACAATTGCCAAGGCTGGCTCGAAGGCTACGTGCTCACCGGCCGGCACGGGTTGTTCGCCACTTATGAAGCGTTCGCTCTGATTGTGGCCTCCATGGCCACCCAACATGCCAAGTGGCTAGAGGCCTGTAACGATTTACCGTGGCGAGCGCCCATCCCTTCGCTCAACACGCTGCTGACATCCACCTGCTGGCGCAACGATCACAATGGCTTCAGCCACCAAGGCCCCGGCTTCATGGACACGGTGCTGTCGAAGAAGGGCACCGTGGCGCGCATTTATCTGCCGCCGGATGCCAATTGCCTACTTTCCGTGGCCGACCACTGCCTGCGCAGCAAAAACTACTCGAATCTCATCATCATCGACAAGCAGCCGCAATTGCAGTGGCTAGCGCTCGACGCAGCGCGTAGCCACTGCACGCTCGGCGCGTCCGTCTGGGAATGGGCCAGCACCGATCAGGGCAAGGACCCGGACATCATCCTCGGCTGCGCGGGCGACACCGCGACGTTGGAGACGATAGCAGCGGTCTCCTGGCTGCGGAAGAAGGCTCCGGAGCTACGCATGCGCGTCGTGAACGTCGTCGATCTCATGACGCTGTTCCCGCCCAACGACCATCCCCACGGCATGACGGACGAGCGCTTCCTCGAGTTGTTCGGCGGGGACCTGCCGGTGATTTTCGCGTTCCACGGCTACCCGGGCACGGTCCACCAATTGTTGCACGGGCGCCAGGACCCGGGCCGCTTCCATGTGCGTGGCTACCGTGAGGAGGGCACCACGACGACTCCCTTCGACATGGTCGTGCTCAACCGTACGAGCCGCTTTCACTTGGCGATGGAAGCGCTGAAGCGCGCCCACCGCCCCCCGCTCAATGCAAACCTACTGGTCGATGAATGCCAGGAGGCGATCCGCCTGCATTCGGCCTACGTCCGAGAGCATTTGGAAGACATGCCGGAGATCAGCGATTTCAGGTGGAACGGTGCCTGACCCGGAGCGCTGCGAAGACGTCGTCTTGTGCCTGAACGCGGGCTCTTCTTCACTCAAATTTGCGCTGTTCCGCACCACCTCAGAGGGCGAGGAACCGCTCGCGGAGGGGCTCGTCGAGCACGTCACCTCCGCCGCGGACGCGCTCGGCACGGCCTTCAAACAGTTGGATGAGCAGCGTTTGCCGCCAGCATCCTTGGTCGGGCACCGCATCGTGCATGGCGGGCCGGTACACCTGCGCGCTGCGCGCGTGGACGCGGCGCTTGTGGCCGACCTGAAGGGCCTCGTTCCCCTAGCACCGCTGCACCTCCCGGGCGGCATCGCGGGCATCGAGGCGGCACTCTCGCGGCTACCCAACGTGCCGCACGTGGCTTGCTTCGACACCGCATTCCACGCGCATCTGCCAGATGTTGCCGCGCACTTCGCGATCCCACACGCGCTTTTCGATGAGGGCGTGCGTCGTTACGGGTTTCACGGGCTGTCGTATCAATACGTGTTGTCGACGCTGGGCAGCCCGCCGCCCGCGCGCGTGATCGTGGCGCACCTCGGGAGTGGGGCTAGCCTAGCGGCCATCAAAGACGGTCAGTCAGTCGATACAACCATGGGGCTGACACCCGGCGGCGGCATCCCCATGGGCACCCGCTCCGGGGATCTGGATCCGGGGTTGATCTTGTACTTGATGCGGGAAAAGGGCTTATCCTGCGACGACCTCGAGCAGCTGTTAGAGCGCAAATCGGGGCTCCTGGGCATCGCCGGCAGCGCCGACATGCGGGATTTGGTCGCGCGGCAGGCCAGCGATCCGCTGGCCAAACTAGCGATCACGATGCTGGGCTACGCCGTGCGGAAGACGATTGGCGCCTATATGGCCGTGCTTGGCGGGCTCGACGTGCTGGTCTTCACCGGCGGGATCGGCGAGCATACACCGCTCGTTCGCGAAGCCGCGTGTCAGGGTCTGAGCTCGCTCGGTATCAGTCTCGACGCCACCAAGAATGAAGGCAACGAACGCGAAATTCAGGACCGCTCGAGCCGAGCCCGCGTGCTGGTGATCCAGGCTGATGAAGACCGCATCATCGCGCGCAATACGCGGACGTTGATTCGGGAAGCAAACGCACTCTGAACCGCGCGCGTGAGCGCTCCCCCGTCTCGGCCCGAGCTCGAGCGCTCAATCGGCGTCGTCGAGGCACACCGCCCGGGCGTCTTTGACTAATTTCCCTGATTCGATCTTGTCGAGCGCGGCAGCGCGTTCGCCCTGCGGCAAGCTGCCGTCCAGGCAGGTGATGGCAATGTCCATCGCCTGCAGGTCGTCAGACTCAAAGAGCACGACTTGCGCGCGCTTCCTCACCCAGACCGCGAGCATCTTGAGTTTTTTCAGATCCCCCTTTCGAATCGCGTCCGCTGCAGTCTCCAGCCCCACGCGGCGCGCGGCGCTGAGCTCCACTCCATCGAGCACGGCAGGGTCGCGCTTTTTCGAGACCGGGCTCTGGCATGCCGATAGGCTGCAAGCAGCCCACAGCAACGCCGCGCTCATGAACCGTCCAAAGCGCGCGCTTCTCATCCGAGCTCGCGCCAGCATAGCCTGCTTTTCTGCTGGTCAGCGCGGCATCTGGCCCGCACCCGGGTTCAACTCGCAGGCAGCGGCTCGATCAGCCGTGCGTCGTCGTTCTTCGTCGAATTGACCCGACTCGAGATCGGCACGAGCTCCAGACCCTCCACATCCGACTCGAGCAGGCTTCGATAGGTGGACGCGGGGTCGAGCCATGCCGCGTACGCGTCGACCGGTAAAATGACGGGCATGCGTTGGTGCACGCTGGCGACCACCCCGCGCACGGCCGTGGTCAAGATCGCGCACGCGTCCACGTGCTGTCCGTCCTTCATCAACGCCGAGTCCCAGAGCCCAGCGAACGCGAACGGCTGGCCGTCTCTGCGCTGAATGAGGTACGGTTTCTTCGCCTCCACCAGCGGCTTCCATTCATAAAAACCGTCCGCAATGATCAAGCAGCGGCGCTCACGGATGGAGGAGCGGTACGACGGAGCCGCGAGGCTCTCGACACGCACGTTGAACCCAACCCGAATTGGAGCTGGCGAGCTTCAGACCCCAACGCACGACCTCCAGCTGATGCGCCTGGCGGATGATGGCGACGGGCTGCGTCGGCGCGATGTTGAAGCGAGGTAAGAGCGGCAGTTGCTCCCCGTGCAAATCGAAGTGAGCCCACACGCCCTCGCTCTTGGCGCTCAATTTATATCTACCGCACATTTCGATTTGCCTAGCTGAGGTAATGACGATTAGCACGACACGAGCTAAGTTAGACAAGCCGTCGCTTTGCGCGCCACTGCGGCTGGGCGAATGGTCACATGCGGCACAACGCAGCGCCCGCCGCTAGAGCTCCGAACCAGCGCGATCAAGCTGCTGGCGTTGCGTGAGCTGGCGATGGAGCCTGACACCGGCACATGCCTTGCACACGTCGCGGCAATCCTGGAGGCTCGCATTGACTACTCGTTCATTCACCACGTTTCTCGCTCTTTCGTTTGCTCCCGCGTTGCTATTGGCTGCCTGTGATAAATCGCCGGCCGACCCCAAGACGGCTTCGGATATGCCCGCGCCGCCCCCTCCGCTGGCGGCTGAGTCCCCGGCCATGGTGAGCGCGAACCCAGCGCCCGCGGCCCCGCCGCCTGCCGCGCCGGGCGATCCCATGGCGAAGCAAGACGCTGACATGAAGGCGGTCATGGATCAGCTCGCCGCGCTCAACGGCAAGCCGATCGAAACGCTGGCGGCACCCGAGGCTCGCAAGCAACCCACGCCCGCCGACGCGGTGATGGCTGTGCTCAAGAAGCAAGGCAAGAGCACCGCTCCCGAGGAGGTGGGCAAGATCACCAACCGCACCATCCCAGCTGCGATCGGGCAATTGCCAGTCCGTGTGTACATGCCCAAGACGGGGAAGGCACCGTATCCAGTCATCGTTTATTATCACGGTGGCGGCTTCGTGATCGCCACTATCGATACCTACGACTCTTCCGCGCGCGGACTAGCCAATGGCGCGGAGGCCGTGGTCGTCGCCGTCGAGTACAGGAAGGCGCCGGAGAACAAGTTCCCGGCCGCGCACGACGACGCCCTCGCGGCGTACGAGTGGGTGTTCAAGAACGCAGCCTCGCTCGGCGGCAATCCGAAGAAAGTCGCGCTGGTCGGTGAAAGCGCGGGAGGCAATCTGGCGGCTTCCGTCAGCATGGCGGCGCGTGACAAGAAAGAACAAATGCCCGTTTACGAGGTGCTCGTGTACCCGGTCGCGGGCTCGGACATGAACACGCCTTCGTACATCGAGAACGCTAATGCCAAGCCACTAAATAAGGCGCAGATGGCGTGGTTCACCGATAAGTACTTCCGCACGCCGGCCGACGGCAAAGACAAGCGCATCGATTTGGTGAATGCGAACCTGATGGGCTTGCCACCGACCACCATCATCAACGCCGAGATCGATCCGCTCCGCACCGACGGCGAGATGCTGGCCATGAAGCTCAAAGATGCCAAAGTCGACACTGACCAGAAAACGTTCTCAGGCGTGACGCACGAATTCTTTGGAATGGGCGCCGCGGTCGGAAAGGCCAAAGAGGCCATGGCGCTGGCAGTTTCGAAGCTGAAGACCGCCTTCGCGATGTAACGACTCAGCGTAGACGCTTCGGAGGGAGTGCGGCGTGACGACCGCGTCGCCGCCGCACTCTGGCGCTACGCCTTGCGTACCGGCGACCGCGCGCCGTCAGGATGGAGACGCAGCAGCACGCGTTCCATTTTCATGACAAACAGCTGAGGGTCGCTCTTTTCCACATAATCCTCGGCGCCGAGCTCGAGAGAGATCCGCGCGTCCGAGGAGTTGCTCTTTCGGCCAGACCAAACGATGACCGGGATGTGAGCCGTGCGCGGCTCGGCCTTGAGCTTGCAAAGCACATCGCGCCCGTCGGCATCTGGGAAGCCAATGTCGAGCACGATCAAGTCGGGCTGGGTTTCGAGCGCTACGTCGAAGACGGAGCTGCCTGTCAATGCTTGCACGATCCGATAGCCCCGCTGCAGCGCGAGATGCCCGAGCATCTGCTGCGCCAAATCGTCGTCGTCGGCGATCAGGATGACTTGATTTCGAGTTTCATGCGCGGCTTCCGCCATCGTTCCTCTTGGCGGTCGGAACGCCGACCGGCAATTCAAGAGTGACCTAAATTCAGCGCGACTCAAGACCGCGTCGAGATCTCCCTTGCGCTACCAATTGGCTCACAGTGGAGCACCGCTGCCTACATTCGTGAATCGAGGTTCTATTTGAACGCTCGAGTCGCGGGCCCCCATCGCGCGGCGCCCGCAGCCCGTGTTGAGTCCGGCCCTAGAAACGGCAGGCGGCAAACGCGCCTGAGTCATTTGTATCGCTCAGACACTGCGTGAAGCCGTAATCGGCGCAATTGACGGTGACGGGGGCTCCGCCGTAGCAGAAGGTCAACTGCGTGCCGTCGTCCGAGCAGTGCTCAGTGCACTTACTGTCCACGTCTTCGCCGTTGCAACCAGGTGCCAAGCAGTACTCCGACCCGCTCGAGGTCGTATTGCATTCGAGACCGGCAGAGGTGCAATCGTACTTGAACAGATCCCCGGCTGAGCAATCGTTGACGACGTTGTTGTTGCAGGTGGGCGACACGGGCGTCGTGCAGTGCTGGAGGTTGAAGAAGCAGCTGCCCTGGCCGCCTCCGTTCGTTTCCTGGTCATCGATGCACTTGCCCAACGATGAGCAGGAGTTGCCAAAAGCTTTTTCCCCCCAGCAGTAGTAGCGCGAATCGTCCTGGCCGCTGGCGCTGTGGCAATAGAAGCTGCCGTCGTCATCGGGCTGCCCCTCGCAGGTGCTGGGCGCAATATCTATCGTGCAGTCGGCGTAGATCGTGCCGTTCGTATAAGTGAGCAGGCTACAGCCATTGCCGAGCGCGTTGCAGTCGAAGAAGCGGTCTCCGCCTTGGTAATTGCCGCAATTGATCGCCAAACCATTTTCGCAGCGCGTGCCTTTCGAGCCGCCGCACAAGTCGTCGTGCGCCACTCCCACGTGCTCACAGGCCTCGAAATCGGCGCATGTTTGAGACGGCAAGTTGCACTGTTCACCGGGCAGCGCCGCCTGCGTGTTGTACGTCACGCAGGTCGAAATGGGGCGGACGGGGTTGAAGCTTGGATCGCAGCCAGCGCGCAGAATGCACGAACGAACGACGCTCTCCGTCGGTTGAAACGGCGTCGTTCCGTCGCATCCCACGATCACACCGCTGCCGGGGGTGCCGCCCGCGCCCGCTTCGCCGGCCGCGCTATTAGCGCCACCTTCAGCGGGCGCGCCCGCCTCACTGGCGCCAGCACCGCCCGCGCTGCTGCCGACCGTGTAGTCGCCCAGGCCGATGATCTGACTGCAGCCGAAAACGCCCAGTGACGAGACAACAGCGAGCGTCATTGCACGCCGCACGCTCGAGGCCTTACCGTTTGTGCGCGCGCTCATTGGAATGACCCCGAAACGCCGGCTGCATTCAAGCCAAACCAGGGCTGCATGGCGAGCCTGGGCGCGGGCCGAGCCGCGGCGGCGGGCGGTGACTCGGCCTTATTGCCGGTCAGCAGCAGAATGGTGCCCACGGCAACGCCCGCGATGCCGACACCAAAGCTCACCGTCGAGACAGCGGCCATCGTCTTGGCGCTATCCAGATCGCTCTGTGTCTTGCAGACCTTGTCCGGGCAGTCCGAGGCTTTGCTAAAGGCTAACCCCCCGGCGATACTGCCCACGAGGATACCCAGCCCGCCGACGCCGAAGGCCACGTAAGCGCCCGTGTGTGAACTCTTGGTCGCAGGTTCGGGTGGCGGCGCGCTGCCAACCTGCACCGAGGGCGTGGCATTGGTAGTCGCTGGCAGCGCGGCCACCGCATTCGGATCCTTCTCGAGGAGGAGGGTGATGTCCTGATGGCCGCCCTCGGCGAGGGTTACGGTGGCGCTTGCGGGCTTGTAGCCCTCAGCCGTTGCCAGGACCTCGTGCGTGCCGGGATCAGTCGGTCGTTCCGCACCGATCAGCGCCAGTGGCACTGGCTTGCCGCTCACCGTGACATTGGCCTTGGCCTCGCTCGGCGTCGTGCGAATGATCAAGTGCGCGATCTTTGGCGTAGCGGCGGTCAGCACTTTCTGCGCGCGATCTTGCGCGTCGTGAAAGACCTTGGGCGCGGTCGGGGCCAGCGGTTCACGAACGACGGCCCTCAGGTTCTCCGTGCCCTCCACGATCTGACCCACTGCGACCTGGCACTCGCCGAGGCGGCCCAGGATCGTAGGCGCGTGATGCAGAGATTCGGCTCGCTGCAGCTTCTCGATCGCTTCCGGACACTTACCCGCATCTGCCAATTGCACGCCTTGGTTGCTCAGGGTGCGCGCGGCGGCCACATTTTCTGCTGGGTCATCGGCGCGGCTCGTGCCGGCGGTGGCCACTACTAAGGCCACGCACAGCACGCCGAGCGCGTAGCGCTGCGGCCTCAGCCTGTTCGGAGTGATTCGGATCAGCGTTTCAGTCATGGCGTTACTTTCTTCTTAAGACAGCTCGCGGCGGGAGAAAAGCACGCGCTCAAAAGCCCATATCAGTGTTCACGGCGCGCGGTCTGGCCGGGGCCCGTTGGGGCGCATTTTTCGCCGGTTTAGGCGAACGCGCCGGCGCGCCGCGGAGCGACAGCGCGCTCACGGAAGGCGGCGGCGGCCCGCGGCTGGGCGCGGGCGCAGGTGCCGAAAGTACTGCTCGGATCGCGCTCACGGAAGGGGCCTCGCTCGGCGGATCGGCAATGGGCGGCGAGGGTGCGACCGCGACGCGAGCGCGCGGCGCGCTCGGGACAGCGACCGACGGTGTTCCCTCCGCGCGGCTCCATGCGAAGACGCCGACGGCCAACGCCAAGGAGAGCGCCAGCCCGCCGCCGATCAGCCACGGCCAGGGAGAGAACGTGGGGAGCGACCGCTCAGCGTCGCCTGCGCCCGGACTCCCTGCGGCGAAAGAGTTCACCGGGTGACTCCTCAGCAGCCGCGGATCGGCCGTGAACACCTGAGTCTGCCCATTGGGGTGCTCGGCCGCGTGGGCTGGGGTGACACGCGGGGCCTCATGGGCGACGGGAGGAGCGTGCCCGCGCAGCGTGTCGAGCTTTGCCTCTTCGGCAGATGGTCGGCTGAGCGCGCTCACACTCACACCCAGCGCCAAATCGAGCGCCTCGATCATCTCGTCC
>CAXSGJ010000002.1:36244-61454 GCA_964236865.1 uncultured Polyangiaceae bacterium | reverse complement strand
AAGCGATGAGCCACCTCCCGCGCGCACGCGCGCTGAAACCAGCCCGCCACGCTGACCGGGATCCAAGGCGCGAGTCTGCGCAAATCCGGCAGCGGACTGGCGCAGACGGCGACCAGCACATCCGCAAAGGATTCGCCGTCAAAAGCAAAAGCGCCAGTGACCATGTTGTAAAACACCACGCCCAACGAATAGAGGTCCGAACGCGCATCGAGCGTGCTCGCACCCCTCACCTGTTCCGGGCTCATGAACAGCGGCGTACCGAGCAGTGTGCCCGTCTTGGTGGCAAAAGCGATGCCCTGCTCCTGCAACTTGGCTACGCCAAAATCAAGCACCTTGGCCACCCAGCCGAGCTCCTCATCTTCCGACCGGGTGAGGAACACGTTGGCCGGCTTCAAGTCGCGGTGCACGATGCCTTGTGCGTGCGCGCGTGACAACGCACGGGCCACGTGGCGCGTGATGCGTACCGCGTCGTTCAAGGGCAAACGGTGCTCGCGGTTCAAACGCTGCTCCAGCGTTTCGCCGTCCAAATATTCGAGCACGATGTACGGCGTGCCGGCGGCCGTCTCGCCGTCGTCGTACACCTGCACCACGTAGCGCGAGCGAAGCCGTGCCGCGGCCTTGGCCTCCGTGCTAAACCGCTGCCGCGCCTCCACCGCCTGCGCATGCTCCGCCGCGATCAACTTGATCGCCACCCGCTGCCCGAGGGTGAGATGCACCGCCGACCACACCGTACCCATCGCTCCCCGCCCAATCACCCGCTCCAGCCGATACTTCCCGCCCAACACCTCCCCCTCGCGGATTGTGCTCGGAAGCCCAAACGAAAGCGCAACCGTTTCACTCATGGCCTGGAAGCGCCGCGCCCGAAGCTGTCGCCCAGCGCAACACCGGCAGCCTACGTCGCCCGCCCGCGGTCTGGCTACGGTCTGTCCCCGCGCGAAGCAAGCGCGCGTCTTTTGCCGCATGAAGCGCGAAACCCGATTTCACTGAGGCGGGAAGACTCCGCCGTCGCCCGCCATTGATCTTGCCCATTGCTCATGGCAAGGTCCGCTCGCTTTACAGCACGGTGAGGTAGCCAAGTGGTTAGGCAACGGTTTGCAAAACCGTTATACGCCGGTTCGAATCCGGTCCTCACCTCCGCAAGTAGTGAAAAAATGGGCCCTTCGGGACGACGAGTCTCGGGGGGCGGTTTTGGTTTAGTGTGCAGTATACAAAGGCTCGGCGCCGACTCGCGCTGTGAAAGCCGTGTGCGCTGTTCGGTGCTCGGATCTTGGGCAGTCGCGGCGTGACTAGGCTCACAACAAAATCAACAAGGCTCGCCATGAAAACGCGCACATTGGGGGATGGTCTTGAGGTCTCGGCCATTGGCCTTGGCTGCATGAGCATGAGCTCCGCCTACGGCCCCGCTGCCGATAAGCAGCAGATGATTCAGCTCATTCGCGACGCATTCGAACGCGGCGTGTCCTTGTTCGACACAGCGGAAGCCTACGGGCCGTTCGCGAATGAGGAGCTACTTGGGGAGGCGCTCCAGCCAATGCGCGACCAAGTGGTGATTGCGACCAAGTTCGGCTTCGATATCAACCCGGAAACCGGTCAGCGCGGCAGCGGCACAAACAGCCGCCCCGAGCACATCAAGGCCGCGGCAGACGGCAGTCTGAGGCGCCTGCGGACCGATTGCATCGATCTGCTTTACCAGCATCGCGTCGACGCCAACGTGCCGATTGAGGATGTAGCTGGCACGGTCAAGGAACTGATTGCGGCCGGCAAGGTCAAGCATTTCGGATTGTCCGAGGCAGGTCCGCAAACGATTCGGCGCGCACACGCGGTGCAACCGGTGACGGCGCTTCAAAGCGAATACTCTTTGTTCTGGCGTGGCCCAGAAGCGGAGCTCTTACCCTTGCTGAAAGAGCTGGGCATCGGATTCGTCCCCTTCAGCCCGCTCGGCGCGGGCTTCCTGACGGGCAAAGTCGACCAAAACACTAAGTTCGATGCCACGGATTTCCGCAATCAAGTGCCGCGCTTCTCCCCGGAAGCGCGGAAGGGAAACATGGTCTTGGTGGACTTCCTCAAAAAGATCGCCGAGCGCAAGCGCGCCACGCCCGCTCAGATCGCCCTTGCATGGTTGTTGGCGCAGCAGCCGTGGCTCGTGCCGATACCGGGCACGACAAAGCCCCATCGTGTAGAAGAGAACATCGGCGCGGCGGTCGTTGAGCTCGACAGCGGCGATCTCTGCGAGATTGACACGGCCCTCGCCTCGATGAAGGTCCAGGGCGAACGCTTGCCAGAAGCAGCGTTGAAGATGACCGGGCTTTGACGGTTCCGAGCGTGGCGGGGGCGGCCAAGCCCGTGAGCTTTTCCGGTCCCATTCCTTTTCCTCTGACGTCACCACATCCAATCCGGAGCGCTTCGCTGCGGTGCTGACCGAGGTGAGTGACCTGCTCGATGGAGTACAGACTGCTTAGTCGCAAGGTAGCCCTCGATCTTGACTCGCTTCATCGTGCAGGCTGGCCCGCGGCCCTCCGTGCGACTCGCCGTCACCTGCCTCCGCCATCGTCATCACTTATGTTTCATCTCTGCTCCGTGGCTTCCAGAGTGGAGCGGTGGTCGACCCAGCCAGCCGTAAACGACTGGGAGGACGAATAGGGTTAAGAGCGTGGCGCTGAGGAGCCCGCCAATCACGACCGTTGCCAGTGGCCGCTGAACCTCGGAGCCCGGCTCGCTAGAGACCGCCATAGGAACGAAGCCGAGCGCCGCGACAAGGGCCGTCATCAGCACGGGGCGCAACCGCTCCTTCGCGGCTTCCCTCACCGCGTCGATAGGTGACATTCCCTGTTCCTCAAGGTGCCGCGCGAACGAGATCAAGACAAGGCCGTTCAGGACCGCAACGCCGAACAGCGCGATGAAGCCGATGCCGGCTGAAATCGAGAACGGGATTGCACGAGCCCACAACGCCACTGCGCCACCCGCCATCGCGAACGGCACGTTGAGAAAGATGATCAGCGCGGCCCGCGTTGATCCGAACGCGAGCCAGAGCAAAAAGAGGATGAGCGCTAGAGCCAGCGGCACCACCAGCGAAAGCCTGCCTCTGGCGTCCTGGTAGTGTTCGAACTGTCCGCCCCATTCCAGGCGATAACCGGTCGGCAGGTCCATCTCGCGTCGAACCAAAGCTTGAGCTGCAGCAACGACCGAGAGAAGGTCGCGACCTCGCACGTTGAATTCCACCGTGATTCGGCGCGACTGATTTTGCCGGCTGACCTGCGCGGGGCCTGTCAACTCGGTAATGTTCGCTACATCTCCAAGCGGTACAATCTGCCCGGTCAGCGAGTTGAGCGGGATGGATCGCAGGACGTTGAGATCACCAGCATACTCCAACAGGGTACGCACGAAGATTCCAAAACGCCGTTCGCCCTCGAGAACGTCGCCCGCGTGATATCCAACCGAAATGGTCGCCGCGGCTTGATTTACGTCGGCGACGGTGAGCCCGTAGCGCGCGAGCTTGCCACGGTCCGGCTCGATGCGGATGTAGCTGAGCCCCGCGGATGGCTCCACACGCACCGCCTCCGCACCGGGGATCTTTTCGACGCATCTCGCTGCGCGCTCGGCCAGCCGTCGAAGCTGATCCAAATCTGGACCGTAAATTAGGACGGCCACGTCGGCGCGAATGCCGGCAACGAGCTCATTTGTACGCATTTGAATCGGTTGGGATACAACTGCGGAGATTTCGGGCACGCGCTGCTGCATCGCGGCAGCGATCTCCTCTGAGATCTTCTCTTTGGATAGGTGTTTGCGCCACTCAGAACGCGGTTTGAGTCCGATGTAGACATCGCTCTGCTCGACGCCCATCGGGTCGGTGGCGAGCTCCGGTGCTCCCGTTCTCGTGACGACGTGGCTAACTTCTGGAGTCGCCGCGATGGCTCGTTCCAGCCGCAAACCCGACGCCACGGACTCAGCCAGGGATGTTCCAGTCAAGCGCCGCGCTTCGACGACTAGATCACCTTCGTCGAGTCGGGGTATGAATTCTGCGCCTACGCGGCTGAACACGATTGCGCCCACCACAAGTACAGCCACTGCGGCCGTCAGGGTCAGCCAACGGTGACGCAGCGCACGCGCGAGCGCAGGTGGGTACAACGCGAAGACCGTTCGAATCAGCCAAGTTTCGGACCGGTCGGATTTCGGTCGTACCCAACAGCTGGTGAGCACCGGCACGAGCGTGATCGAGAGCAGGAAGGCTCCCGCCAAAGCCAACAACACCGTGGTTGCCATCGGGCGGAAGAGCTTTCCTTCGGTGGACGTGAGCGACAGGATAGGAAGATAGACGATGGCGATGATCGCCTCTCCAAACACACTCGCTGACCGAACCTCGACGGTCGCCGTTTCGACCGTCCGCACGCGTTCGTCCGAAGTAAGCTGCCGGCCGAGCGCTTTCGACTGCTCCGATAGGCGTCGCATCGAGTTCTCGACGATGATCACCGCTCCGTCTACCAAGAGACCAAAGTCGATCGCCCCGAGCGACATCAGGTTACCGGATAGCCCGAACGCATTCATCGCGATGACCGCGAACAGTAAAGAGAGCGGAATGGTCGCGGCCACGACAATCCCCGAACGGAGGTCACCCAGGAGTAAGAACAGGACGGCGCTCACCAACAACGCCCCTTCCAGGAGGTTCTTCGCAACCGTCTTGATGGTACGGTCGACCAATATCGAACGATCGTAGAACGGTTCGATCGTCGTCCCGCGTGGCAACGAGGGCTGGATCAGTGCGAGCTTCGCCTTGACTGACTGGGTTACCACGCGGGAGTTCTCTCCCAGGAGCATCATCGCGACACCAACCACGGCTTCCTTCCTGCCGTTGATGGTCGCCGCACCGCGGCGCAGACGCGCGCCGTATCGAACGTCTCCGACCGTGGCGATCGTGATGGGCACCCCTTGTGGCGTCGCGCCGATCACGACGTTCTGCAGGTCGTTTAAGTTGCGAACGAGCCCGGCGGTTCCGATGACGAATTGCTGGCGGTTGTAATTCACGTAGCCCCCGCCAGCGTTGGCGTTCGACTTTTCCAACGCATCCGCAATTTGCGCGATTGACACCCCTGAGGCCTGTAGGCGCCTTGGGTCGAGCATGATCTGGTACTGCTTGTCTTCACCGCCGAAGCTATTGACTTCAACGATGCCGGATACCGTACGGAGGGCTGGCGCGATCTGCCAATCCAAGATCTCTTCGAGTTGCATCAATGTCAGCGCATCGTTCTCGACCGTGAACTGATAGATCTCGCCCAGGCCCGAGCTGACCGGTCCGATCTCGGGCTTGCCGTATTGCGGAGGCACCGAACTCTCTGCCTCTCGCATGCGCTCGTTGACGAGCTGTCGTGCAAAGTAGATGTCCGTGTCGTCGCGAAAGACGACGGTCACGACGGAGAGCCCATATTTAGAGATCGATCGCACTTCGGTCGTGCGTGGAATTCCTGCCATCGCGCGCTCGACGGGAACGCTGATGTACTGCTCAACCTCGACCGGAGAGAGCGCGGGGGCTGCGGTGATGACCTGCACCTGGACGTTCGTCACGTCCGGCACCGCGTCCATCGGCAGGCTCAGCGCCGAACGAACCCCGACTGCGACGAATAGCAGGGTCGCGGCCAGAACGACGGGGCGGTTTTTCAGCGACCACGAGACGATGGCGGAGAGGAAAGTCAGCATTCAATCCTCCTCGCCGAAGGTGCTCTTCAGCACGATGCTCTTCAGCGTGAACGCGCCCTCGATTACGACCTGTTCACCTTCTCTAAGGCCCGACACGACTTGCGTTTTGCCTAGGGCGTGGCTGCCGAGGACGACTTCATGCAACAGAAAATCACCCGCTGACTCCAGGACGAAGACAGACGGCTTGTCACCAATGCTGACGATCGCTGTTTGCGGAACCACGAGCACCTCGGCGCCGGCTTCGTGTGCCGCGGTTTCGACAAAGGCAACGCCGAACAGCCCGGCGCTCAACAGGTTGGCACTGTTTTGAACTCGAATTCGCGCCGTCAGCGTGCGTGCCATCGGGTCGATCTGTCGACCAATGTATTCAACGGTGCCTTCGAATCGCTGCTCTGCGTAGGCGTTCAGGCGAACCTCGGCGCGCGCGCCCGTTTTCACTCGCTGCAAGTCTTTTTCGAAGACCCTGGCCAAGAACCAGGCCTCGCTCAGATCGGCGATGGTAGCGATCGTTTGGTCTGAGGTGACGGGTTGCCCAACGACTGCGTCTCTGGAAATCACCACGCCCGCGATGGGAGCACGCAGCGTGAGTTCTGAATTGATCGCATTAGGTCCAGCTCCAATCGCGCGCAATAGCTCATCGGCTGCGCGCGACTGCGCGAGCAGCGCGTCGGCGTCTGCCTGAGCGCTCGTCACTTCCTGCTCAGAGGCCAAACCTTTGGTTGCAAGCTCGTTGAGGCGGTCGGAATTGCCGCGCGCCGCGAGCAGCTTTGCCCGTGACACGGCGTAGTCCGCTTTGGCCTTGGCGATGTCTGGCACGCGCAGGGTGGCAAGCGCATCGCCCTTCTTTACGGCGCTGCCCTCGCGAAAATTGACGCGCTCGATGCGCCCCGAAACGGGGCTGGCAACGGTCGCCAATCGATCGGGATCGGCCGTGAGCTCACCGGGCAGCGCGAGCGTTTCAGCGAGGACCTGTTTCGAGGCCAGGGCGGTTCGAATCTTCGCGTCGTTGATCACCTCGGGCGTCAAAGTCAGCCGCTTTGGCAGTGCTTCGTGCGCCCGTTCCTCGGAGTGTGCGGACGACTCAGCGGGGGCGGAGGCCGGCGGCCGAGCTCTCGTGTCCAGTAGCGTCGTATCCGGCTTGCTGCAGGCAGCGAGCGACAAGGCGAAAAGGCCGAGTAAAGTCAGAAAATTCACGGGATGCCTCGTTCCACTGCGAGGCCCGTCGCCCGTGCCAGCTCGACCGAAGCAAGGCACAGCCGGTGGCGCGCCTCGATGTGGTTGCGCAGTAGCTCGACGAGCGCCTGCTCCCAGAGCAGGGCATCGCGGATCGCTATCTTTTGCTCACGGAGCGCCTCACCGATCGCATCGACGCCAGCTTCAGCTTGGACGACCGACTCTGGTGTGAAGAGCGCGAGCTCCTTTTTTCGCGAGTCGAAGGCAAGCTTTGCGTCCAGTACTTCGAGACTTATGTCTCTGCGCAGCTGTTGCGTTTCTAATTTGGCTCGACGGGTCAACGCATCTGCCTCAGTGAGTTCTCCAGCAAGTGTTCGCCCCGCGGGCGCTGGCAGGGGAATGGGAAAGGAAAGCCCAACACCCACGACCCGCTCTGCGATCCAATCTTTACGATAGGACACGGAAACGGTTGGGTTCGGCGTTCGCGAAGCTCTGAGCAACGCGGCCCTGCGAGCGGCTGCCTGGCTTTCCGCCACTGAGGCCAGAACGTCGGCACGTTCGGTGATCGCCGCGCTCACCAATCGTCCCACCGGTACGTTGCCCATCATCACAGGCTCGAGGTCCCCGGTCACTTCGACCAAAGGTTGCGTCGGGTCTTGACCAAGCACGGAGGCGAGCGCTGCGAGTGCGCTCTTGAATTGGAGCTCAGCCCCGAGTTCGAGCTGGGAGAGGCGCAAGGCCTCCGCTTGCACAACCGCGGACTCGACCGGTGACGCTAGGCCAACCTCCGACCGGGAGCGTGCGTATGTGCTCAGTGCTCGGGCGACTCCACCCAATTTGCGGGCGAGGGTGTTCTGCTCCCGGGCCGCCAGCACGTCAAAATAGGCGTCCAGCGATTTCCTGCCGACCTCGCGCGCGGCGGTCAGCAGCCGGCGCTCCTGAGCCGCGCGCTCTGCGTTGGCGATGTCGAGGCGGCGACCGCGCTGGCCGCCGATCTCGAACTCCTGCGCAATCGTCACGCCCCAAGTCAGGTTGTTGGAACTGAGTTCGTAGCCAAGCGGGACGCCCGCATCCAGCGATACCGAAGGGTTCGACGGCAGAAGCGTCGATGCGGCTTGCCGCCGCCCATGGGCCGCCGCCAGCCCCTCTCTTTCGCTCTGGGTCTCGAAGCTCTGCGCCAATGCACACGGAATGACATTGGCGCGCGTGATCCGGCTACAGGAGTGGGCGCGGGCGGAGCTGAAGCAAGCGCTCGCTACAATCGCGCAAACGAAAGCAGAACAGTAACGTGAAGGCATGGCGCCCTCCGGCAGATGCGGTTCGAGCCGCAGATCAGAGATATGAAACGCTCGGAGTCAGACCCGTTGCGCAGGCACGGTCACGACTCAGGTGTTCGATCGAGCTCACTCACGCGCGCGCGCTCAAACGGGGAGGGCGGTAAGGGTTGGCGCGCAAGGGCGACCCAATGAAAGTCGACTTAGGCTGCTCCAAGCCCACGCGCGCGCTAGCGCCGGCCGCGCTCACGAGCGCGAGCTGGCTCGATGGTGTGGCGAGCCCAACTGAGTGCGCGCAATGGCACTGCGGACAGCCGGGGGGACACTCTTTACCCTGCTTTTCCAGAGGGCAATCGGACACTTCACCCGAGCATGGTTCGAGGGCGACAACGCTGGCGCCCAAACGGCCAGGCACCTGAAATGCCAAGGCGATGAGCAAGACGCGCAGAACCTGCAACGCGCGGTGACGCCACGAACCATTGTTCGGTGACCTACGAGCTTTCTGCGAGCCGCGTGACAAGACGCTCAGCATACACGAGAAGCGCCTACCCGGCCGGGGATTAGCGCTCGTTAACTGCCATCACGCTCTCCTTTAAAAGACTTCGGCGCCACGATGACGCGGCACCTTTAGGCCGTTCTCGTTAGTTTCGACGAACAATGCCGAACTTTTCTCCGTCCGGAACATTTGTCTTGCACAAAAGACTTTGCGACGTTAAAAGAACGCCAATGGTGGTCGATCACTGTACTTAGTCGTTTAGGAGCCCCGTCGGGCCACCTGACGACCTCATCAAAAGGATCGACTCATGACGAATCTGCGCGGTAAGCCTGGCCTCCTCACTCGGCTCGGCAAGGTTCCATTGGTTTGGCTGTTGGCGCTGGGCGCGAGCGCGCCACTCGACGGTTGCTCGAGCGAGCACTCTGGGAGTTCCGACGTCGAAAACACCGGCTCTCTTGGTTTGAGTTTGCAGGTGGGGCCGGGCGTGACGCTCAACGCGGTCACGTACGCCATCACCGGCAATGGGATCAGCAAGAGCGGCACCATCGACGTCAGCGGCACCTCCACCATCAGCGGCACCATCGGCGGCATTCCGGCAGGCACGGGCTACACGCTCACGCTGACCGCGAAATCGACTGACGGAGCCACGACCTTCACTGGATCGGCCACGTTCGATGTGACGGCCGGGAAGACGACGGCGGTAACGATTCACTTGAAGGGCACGGCCACGACCGGGAACGGCAGCGTGACCGTGAACGGGACATTGAACGTAGCCCCGGTGATCGATGAGCTAACGGTGACTCCTCTGACGGTGAGCGTCGGGAGCATCATCACCCTCACTGGAGTCGCCAAGGACGCTGACAGCGGGCCATCGCCACTGAGCTATTACTGGTCAACGACGGGCGGGGTGATCGACAATCCGATTGGCCCCAACGCCAAGCTCAGCAGCACGGCTCCTGGCACTTTCGCCGTGAAGCTGACCGTATCGGACGGGGAAATCACCACCACCGGCAGCACCACGGTAACGTTCGTCGATCCCGAAGCGGGAAGCGGCGGCGCGGGCGGCGCGGGCGGCGACGGCCCAAGCAAGCCCAACGTATTACTCGTGATCGCGGACGATTACGGTGCAGAAGCGGCCAGCTTGTATCCAGGTCTCGTGGGCGATAGCGGCGCAGTGCCGGTGCCGAACATCGAGTCGCTCGCGCAAAACGGCCTAGTGTTCGATAATGCCTGGGCGAGCCCGGCTTGCTCGATGACTCGCGGCACCATCGTCAGCGGGCTCTACGGTTATCGCACCGGCGTGACGTCGGTGGGCGCCGTCTTGCCGACGGATACCGTGACCGTGTTCGACCGTATCACGGGCGAAAATCCCCGCTACTCGCAGACCTTTTTCGGCAAGTACCACCTTGGCGGCGGCAGCGGATTCGATCCGCGTGCGGGGGATCCGTACGCGGACGCTCCGAAGATTCTCCAGCACGTGCGTGACCTGGGGATCCCGAGCTTCCACGGTATCCTCGGGGGCGCGCTCACCGACTACTTTAGCTGGAACGTGTATGACAGCAATGGGCCCGCGGTCCCAACCACCACGTATGCCACGACCGTTCTCACGAACTTCGCCATCGATTACGTCCGCAACCAGAAGGCTACGAGGCCCAACGAGCCTTGGTTTATTTATCAATCGTATAACGCTCCTCACGCGGCCAACGGCGGGAACAGCCCGTACCAGGTCCCTCCCCGCGAGCTCCACTCCGTGGACCTCAGTTCGGTCGGCAATCCGGCGCCCGGGACGAGCGCCACCAACGTGCCAGTTTACAAAGCCGATATCCAGGCCTTGGATACCGAGCTTGGCCGGTTGCTGAAGGAGGTCGACCTGAAGACCACGGTGGTGATCTTCATTGGCGACAACGGAACCCCTGCAGAAGTGAAGGACAAGGGCGCCAAGATCCGCGGATCCAAGGGCAGCGCCTATGAGGGCGGCGTCCGCGTGCCGTTCATCGTCACGGGCGCCGGCGTGACACGCCGAGGTCGAGAGGATGATCTCGTCGTGACCACGGATCTCTACGCCACCATCTTGTCGCTCACGGGCATCGACGTAGGCCACGTGAACAACAGCTACAGCATCAAGCCACTGCTCAGCAGCGCGACGGCCACTAGCGGCCGCACGCACTCCTTCTCCGAGACCTCGAGCGGCACGAGCAACCGCCACTACGGGCTGAAGGACCGGCGCTTCAAGATCGTCTCCAACCTGGCCAAGCATGAGCTTTACGACTTGGTGACCGATCCGCTGGAGACCACCGACTTGTACGCAAACCCGGCATACGCCGCCGTGCGCGCCAGTCTCGAAGCGGAAATCGACACACTCAACGCGGACGCCCGACCCGGGTATTTCCCATAAGTCGAGCACGCGAGTCTGCCGTTCCCGCCGCCGCATGGGCGCGGGAACGGACCTCGCCGTTACCAATCGTCAGAAGCGAATTTCACCGGTGCGTAACTGGCCAATTCTGATTGCCGCCCTGGTCGCTGCGGCTCTGGTGGCGCTCGCCTACGGGCGCGGCGCTGGTGCGCCGACGACGGACGCAGCGAGCGGTACCGTCAGCTCGCCGCCGCATCCCCTCCTCGCGCCGTCCCTGCCTTCCGAACGACTAGCACCTCGTGGGCGAGAAGAGTTCGTCGGCTCGGCCGCGTGCGCGCCCTGCCACCGCGCGCAGAGCGACGCTTACCTCGGCTCCCACCACGCGAAGGCGCTCGTGACCCCTGGCCCCGAGGTGGCAAAGGCACGCTTCGACGGCGGTCGATTCACGTCGAAGCTCGGGGGCACCACCAAGTTTTCAATGAAGGACGGCGCACCGTCCGTAACCACGCCGAGCGCAGGCGGAAAGGCCGCGACACTGCCGATACGCTACGTCTCGGGGGTTTGGCCGCTCGAGCAATACGTAGTCGCTACTGAACGCGGCAAGCTGCAGTCGCTGGGCGTGGTGTGGGACAGCCGCACTCCGCAAGAAGGCGGCTCCAAGTGGTTTCACGTCTACGGAAAGAGCGGTATCGCTCCGAATGACGCGCTGTTCTTCACGTCTTCGGCGCAGAACTGGAATCACATCTGTGCAGACTGCCACTCGACGCGGGTCGAGCGCCGCTACGATGTAGCCGCCGATAGCTTCGACACGCGCTGGGCGGAGCAGTCCGTGGGCTGCGAGGCCTGCCACGGCCCCGGCGCCGAACATGTTCGAGCGGCCAAGGCGGGAACGCGCGCGAACGCGGCGAACCCGGCGGGTCCATTTGCGGTGAAGCTGAAGCCGTCTGAGCCGTGGCTGCCCTCCGCAACGGGCAGCCCGACGCCGCGCACCCAAGATGGCGTGGAGGTCGAGGTGTGCGCGCCGTGCCACAGCCGCCGCACGCCGGTCAAAGAAGGATTTTTGGCGAGCGATCCATTCTTGGATTCATTCGAGCCCGACCTGCTGCGCCCGGGCCGCTACCACGCGGACGGGCAAGTGCAGGGTGAGGTTTATGAATGGGGCTCGTTCCTGCAGAGCCGCATGTATCGATCGGGCGTCAAGTGCTCGGATTGCCACGATCCGCATTCCGCCAAGCTCTACGCGCCGGGCAACGCGCTGTGTGTGCGCTGCCACGAGCCCTCCCACTTCGACGTGGAAGCTCATTCGCATCATGCCGGAGTCGGAGCGCCGCGCTGCATCGATTGTCATATGCCGCCCGCCACATTCATGCAGATCGACGAGCGACGCGATCACTCAATCCGCATTCCGCGCCCCGATCATAGCGTCGAATTCGGCACGCCGAATGCGTGCAACGGCTGCCACGCAAAAGAGACGGCCGCGTGGGCGCGCGACTCGGTCGCGAAGTGGTTTCCGGATGCCGCCAAGCGAGCGCACTTCGTGACGGCGCTCGACAAGGAGCGCAAGGGTGCGCTCGATGCGCCGAGCGCGCTTCGCGGTTTGGTCGAAGACGCCAGCGTGCCGGCCATCGCGCGGGCCAGCGCACTCGAACGCCTCGGCAACTACGCGACCCAGAACACACTGCGCGCGCTACGTGCGACGCTCGCAAGCCCCGAGCCCCTGGTGGTGTACGGCGCTGTGCTGGGGGCGGCGCAGCTCCCGCCGTCCGAGCGCGCGGCCTTGCTCACGCCCGTGCTCGAGCATCGCATGCGCGTCGTACGCATTGCCGCGGGCAAGGCGCTCGCGGGCGCACCCCTCGCGGGGCTGCCGGAAACCACACGCGCTGCACTCGAACGCGCGTTCTCCGAAGTGGAACAAAGCTTCGACGTGAGCGCCTCGCGGCCCGAAACGCATGTTGAACGGAGCGCCTTCGAGCTCTCGCGCGGCCAGCTCTCGAAAGCCGAAGCGTCGCTGCAGACGGCGCTTCGGCTTGAGCCATGCCTCGCCGAAGCGTACCTCAATCTCGCCGATGTAGCGCGACAGCGTGGCAATGAAGTGGCGGCGGAGCGCGCCCTGCGCGCGGCGCTGACTTGCAATCCGCAGAACGCCGCCGCGCACCACGCGTTAGGGCTCTGGCAGGTGCGCGCCCATCAATCGAACGCCGCGCTCGCGAGCCTGAAGAAGGCCGTCGAGCTCGCGCCTGCCGATCCGCGCTTCAATTATGTGCTTGCGGTCGCCACCGCGAGCAGCGGCGACCGCAATGAAGCGATCCGGATTCTCGAAGAAACCCTTAAGGGTCGCCCAAACGACGCGAACGCCTGGCGGGCCCTCGCGGGCTACCTGCGCGAGGCAGGACAGTTCCAGCGCGCGGCGAAAGCGCAGCACGAACTCGACACATTGCTCCGCCAGTGACCGAATGGCGCCGCTCGTGATTGCGACGAGACCGACGATATGCGGCGGATCACGCCTGCGCGGCGAGCCTCGTGGACCGTTTGTGCGTGGCGCGCCGGGTCTTGTGCTAGCCCTGTACGGCAATGACCGCAGCAAAGCAGACGTACGGGTACATTGCGTGGGCCACTTGGGCCGAGCCTGGGATTCTTGGCGAACTGGGCTACTCCGAACCCAGCACGGCTCATGCAACAGTCCTCAAGTGCACGAAGGCTCAGATCGTCGACAAACTGAACGCTGACCCGAATCTGGTGGTGAACACCATGCGGTTGGGAGCAAACCAGATTCCGGAGATGGACTCTCGTCGGGTGCACGTGGTGCGAGGTCAATGGTTGCAGCTCGTGCCGAGCGAGTTGGACGAAGACGACTTGGGTGACGTCGACAGCCCCTGAGCTTCAACCCCGGAATTTCACACAATCCGGAACAACCGTCACCCGTCGGATTGGTCTGGGTTGACCGGCGTGCCGCCGCCTGGTTCAGGGGCGACCTGCGGGCTTTCCACTCCCCCGCGCCGCGGGCGAGGCGTCGGTGATGCAATGGGCTGCGGCTCTTTGTTTCCGGCGACTTCGGGGGTGGGCTCCGCCGCAGAGGGCGGATTCGGAGCTTGATTGGTCGGCATAGTGGGCGGGATTATGCACTTTGCGTGCCTGCGGCGTTGACGCGACTCCAGCGCGCACTCAGGTGCGAATCCCCTCCATCCCGCTCTGCGCTGTCACCCACGGACCCATCGCCGGCGACTCTCGTCGTGAAGAAGATCCGATTTAAAGAAAGCGTGGCGGGCGCATCCTAAACGACGCACGGCAATGGCCTCCGAGGTGGGCGCTTTCACGCTGTACTTAAACACGGGGTCACCGATCGTTCGTTTAACTGACTCGCCCTGGACCGCCGCGTCCGCATTGTTGTCACGGATCGAGTCACTCCCTTTAACTGTCCGTCGCTCATCCTACTAGGTCGCGTCGCGCCGCTTCATTGACCTGAAGCCGCCGTACGTTACCCTCCGAAACTTCCGTATGCAGATTCATTCGCAGGCAGAGCTGATGCGACTCGTACGGCAAGTGGCCATCGAAGTCGTGGCGCCGCGCGCCGAAGAGATCGATCGCGACGCGCGCTGGCCTATCGAGAATTTTCGCGCGCTCCAGTCGGCAGGGCTAGGCGGCTTGGTCGTGCCAGAGAGCTTGGGTGGGTTGGGGTTTGGTCTGTCCGCGCTGGCGTGTGTGTCCGAAGAGCTGGCGCTTGCTTGCCCATCGACAGCGCTCGGCTTTGCCATGCACCACGTGGCCTCCGCGGTCATCGCGGCCAAAGCCTCGCGCGAACAGACCACGCGTTTCTTGGACCCCATTTGCCGCGGTGAGCACCTCACAACCCTTGCCTTGAGCGAGCCGGGATCCGGCGCGCATTTTTACGTACCGGAGACTGCAGCTACGCGCGGAGCAAGCGGTGCCTTGACGATCACGGGCGTAAAAAGCTTCGTCACAAGCGGTGGGCACGCGGACTCTTACGTGTTGTCCGTCGCGGCGGTGGGCGGCAGCGAAGCGGACTTTGGCAAATTCTCCTGCGTGGTGGTGCCCCGCGGGGCGTCCAACGTCACCTGGGGCCCCCAATGGAGCGGGCTCGGGATGCGCGGCAACGACTCGCGCACGATGGAGCTGTCGGAGGTGGCGGTCGAAAGCGGCCACTTGCTGGGAAAAGAAGGAGATCAAATCTGGTACGTTTTCAATGTTGTGGCGCCCTACTTTTTGGTTGCTATGGCGGGCACCTACTTGGGCATCGCCACAGCGGCTCTGGAAGAGGCGCGCCGGCACTTGGTCGCCCGTAAGTACACTCACAACGGTAGCTCGCTCGCGCAACAACCGGTGCTGCAGCACCGTTTCGGCGTCCTCTGGGCGAAGGTGGCGCGCACGCGTGCGTTCCTTCATCACGCCGCAGCCGCGGGCGAGGCGGGCGCCGACGACGCGTTGCCCGCGCTCTGTTCTGCAAAAGCCGAGGTTGCGGAGTGCGCAGTGGACGTCGTCAATGAAACAATGACGCTGCTTGGCGGCAAAGGGTTCGCGGCCGGTTCCAGAATTCATCGCATGTTGCGCGACGCGCGCGCAGCCCACGTCATGGCACCAACGACGGATCTTCTGCGCATGTGGACCGGGCGCATCGCGCTCGATTTGCCGCTGCTTTCGGAGTAGCGATGACCGTCGCGCTGATCGATGTCTCGCCGTCGTTACGCGCCGCCCTCGAGCAGTCGTCGTTGACGGTCGTGGCCTATGACTCGCTCCGCGAGTTCGATAGCGCGAAAACCGGCAACTCGGAGGTGCTCGACGCAATCGTCTTGGGTGAGACCGTGCTCGACCCGATCCGAGGCGCTTCCCATGCCTACCGCGTCGAACCAGCGATGAGTGTCGTGATTTTGGCGGGCGATCAGCAGCAGTGCCAGCGCATCCACGAAGCATTGCGCTTCGCGCCCCTGGTGGGCACGGACGTGTCTTGCGCGGTGATGACGCCGGGCGCAGTTGAGCTGATCGCGAATGCTGCGGCGCGGACGCGTGTGCGCCGCAGGCGTCGTCAGGTCCTCACCGCGATTGAGCCGCGGGTCGAGCCGCTCGCTACGCGTGCGCTTGCACGCGAATACTATGCCGATCAGCTGATGGGCCTAGCGCCCGTAGCTATGGTGGCGGTGGATGAGGATTATCGCGTGGCGACGGCGAATCCGGTTGCCGAGCGAATCTTTGGACGCAGCGAGCGCCAGCTGCTCGGCTTGCACCTCGGCGGCACTGAGCTCGGGGAGGACGGCGGCTCATGGGCCCGGCTTCTGCAATCCGCCGGCGCGGGGCCGAGTGAAACAGTGACTTTCGAACGTGGAACGGCGGGCGGCCAGGTCATCGAGGCGCGCGCGGTCACCATGATCATTGGTTCGATTCGGGGTTACTTGGTCGTCTTCGATGACGTCACGGCGCGTGCCCGTTTGGAAGAGCAGCGTCGCATCGCTTACGATCAGGCGGAACATGCGAGCCAGCTGAAGGACGAATTCATCGCCACGATTTCACACGAACTTCGCACACCGCTGAACGCGATCATCGGTTGGGCGCAGCTGCTGACGGCGGGGGGCATTTCGGGCGAGCACTTCGATCACGCGCTCCGGGTGATCGATCGGAACGCGCGTGCGCAGGCCGCGCTGGTTGGTGACTTGCTGGACGTGAGCACGATCGTATCTGGCAAAATGCGCCTATCCATCGCCGCAGCGAACGTGCGAGAAGCGCTCGAGCGCGCGCTCGAAGCCGTCTTGCCAGCCGCGAGAGCCAAGAACGTGCACATCGCCCGCGCCATCGCGGAAGACCTGCCCTCGCTGCCGGCGGACGTGGAGCGCTTGCAGCAAGTGATCTGGAATTTGTTGAGCAACGCCGTGAAGTTCACGCCGCCGGGCGGTCAGGTGCACCTTGGCTTGCAGCGAGTAACTGGGGCGGTAGAGCTCGAAGTTCGGGACAGCGGGGAAGGCATCGCGCCCGACGTGTTGCCCTTCCTATTCGATCCGTTTCGGCAAGCGGACGGGGGCAGAGCGCGTCGCCACGGCGGACTCGGCTTGGGGTTGACCATCGTGCGCCGCATCGTCGAGATGCACGGCGGGACCGTCACGGCCGCTAGCGCAGGGCTTGGCAAAGGAGCTGAGTTTAGGGTTCGACTGCCGATCTCGGCGTTGTCCGCCAGCGCCCCAATTCACGCCAGCGTCACCGACGAGGCGCGTGAACCGGCGCGGTTCGGAGACCGGCCCGGCGCTGCCCTCGCCAGAAGCTCAGTGCTAGTCGTCGACGACGATGACGACGCTCGGGAACTCTTGCAAATGACGCTGGAGCTAGCCGGTGCTCGCGTGCAAGCAGCCGATTCGGTCGCAGTGGCTTGTCAGATGCTAGCGAGCGCACAGCCGGATTTGGTAATCTCCGACATCGGCATGCCCATCGAGGACGGCTACGTGCTGGCCAGCTACGTGCGGCATCACTTCGGTAGCCGGCTCCCACTGATCGCCCTGACCGCGTTTGCCACGCGCGAGGACCGGGAACGAACGACCGCCAGCGGCTTCGACGCGCACCTTGCTAAGCCGGTCGAGGCTAATTTGCTGCTCGCCACCGCAAGCTCCCTGGTGGAGCTCAGCCGTTGACGACGCACGTTCACACAATCGAGCTTGCGCATCCCGGACGCTGAACGTGATATTGACTCGAGGCTCTACCCGCGCCGCGGTCTGCAGCGTCAAGGCTCGAGTCCATGATGAGGAGGAGCTCAACGGCTAACGTGGGCCAAGCGCCACCACTGAGTGTGTTGCCGCATCGCTCGACGGCGAGGGTGGCGACATGTCGCCACACGACGCTGACGCGGCGGAATGCCACGACGTACGCGAAGTTCCGGTGCACTAAGTAGCCGGATTCGTCGTCGCATGCGACGGCACAGATGCTGCACTTGGCGCGCGCAGGGTGACGCGCGCGATCCTCGCGTCTCGGTCAGCCGCACGCTTAAAACGATAAGGTGAAGCAGTATGCTCGCACGACGCAGTTCTTTATTTTTAATCGGTCTGATCGCGCTACCAATCGCGGCCGTTGCCTGTTCCGATACTGACAGCGCCGGAGCCGCCGGGCCTGGCGCAGCCGGTCAAGACGATAGTTCAGCCGGCGTGGGCGCATCGGCCGGCGACGGCAACGACGCGGGATCTGGCGGAGCAGCCGGCGACGGATCGGGAGTCTCGGGCCCGCGTGACGCGGCGTTCAACGAGTTCCATCATCCCCTCGGCAAGGACTCCGATCACGGCCGCGCTGTCTTCCGCGATGAGACCTTCGGCAACGAAGGCTATTGGACACGTGTGCTGCGACTTCCTCAGGGCCTCCAGAGCGCGGGGATGACGACGCTCAAGGCACTCGCGCTGGGCATCAACTTCGATATCGACGCGGTTCCGGCGAGCCTACACTCCAAAATTATCGCCGAGGCCAAGACCGATCTGTCAACGTCAAAAGCTCCACTGCTGCATGACCCGGCAACGTTTATGGCGCTGCTGGAGGCAAACGCGATCGTGGGCTTGCCTGCACGCAACGTGAAAACTTTGAACGGCACACTCGACATCGACGATAGCAATGTTTTTGCAGGCGAGAGCCTCGGCATGTCGTGTGCGTTTTGCCATAGCATTACAGATGGCAGCGTGCTGTCCACGCCGCACGGCGGCGGAATCGGCAAGCGCGCGGATGGCCGCGCGAACCATGACCTAAATTTTGGCGCAACGGTGGCGTTGGGCGAAGGAACGCGTTCCTACTATCCAACCCTTGCCCTCGACCTAGTCGGCAATCAGCACAAATCCGTGTCGCGGAAGGGCGCTGGCGTCGCCTTGATCTCCAAAGCAGCCACCGAGAAAGAGGTCGATGCGTTCCTGAACGATCCCGAACTGTATCCGGTCGGTATGTTCGATGACGCACCGGACGGCAACGGCGCGCCCATGCACAATGCGCCGATGTTTCGGGCTGATTTAGCTGCCCCTTGGGGGAGCGATGGAGACATCGCGCAGCTCCAGAACTTTAGCAATTTGGTTTACACTGCCCTGCTGGATCCGACCGACCTGACCACCGAGGGCGGCCGTCGTTTCTTGTCGGAGCGCGGCGGCGCAGCGGGCGTCGAGCTAGTTGACAACTATGTGGCCATCTTGGCAGACATGGCCATCCCCGCTGGCGGCACTAATGGGTACCCGTTCGTTGCGCGCCCGTCCAAACCAGACGTCACGATCGGTTTGCCCGCGGGCGCCAAAGTCGAGGACAGCTTGATCGGCATTCGCGTCGACGACACGGCATTGTTCGACATGAACACTTACTTGAGCTCGCTTCCGGCGCCGGCCGGGGTCAAGACCGATCCGGCAGCCATCGCTCGTGGCCGGCTGATCTTTCGCGCTCAGTGCACCTCCTGCCACAATGATGACCAGAGCCGGTTCGTCCCGACCAACGTGGTGCCGTTCAATGACACGGTCGAGTTTTTTGAGAACGCACCAAAGCGGCCTGCCCTGTTTCCAGGTTACAAAGGAGCATTCGTTGCCGACCGCTCCGCCGCACGCTTGGCCCCGGTCCGAAATGCGCCTGGTATCTACGACGACAAGCTGGTCATTGTCGAGGCAAGCAACCGCAATCAACCGCGGGGCAACACCCTGCCGCTCCTGCTCGACCTAGCGCGCAAGCCGACATTCCTTCACGATGACTCGGCCTCGTCACTCGATAACTTACTCGATCGGGCTCGGGGCGAAGACGCGCCTCACCCCTTCTTCGTCGACGACAGCAAACAGCGCCGCGACGTCGCAGCGTTTCTGCAGAGCCTAGACACCGGCGAGCTGTAGCCGGACGCATAGTCCTCGCGAGGCAGCGATCGCAGCAGCCGCGGCTCGGCGCGCCTGCTGCGATCACATGCATGTCCGACGAATAATCGGTCTTTCCGCGCAACCGCAGTGCGGTCACGCCCGGTGCATTCTCCGAAAACCGGTGCTGAGCGCGGCGCATTCTTTGCCAACCAGCGAGAGATCGACGACGCTGATGCGGTTCGTGTGCTCGGCCAAATGTTGCAAGCGCTCAGCTATCAGGGAAAACGCGGAGTCCCGCGTTGGCAAAAGCTGTATTTCGCGTGACAAACCAAAACTCATGCCCGCGGTTCCGTGGCCATCACCACCGAACGGAAGCTGCGCGAGAGTTTCGCCGAGGGGGCTGATGACGCATGTCATCAATCGCAATGCAGCGTGCGACAGAATCTCTTGGTCGGCGTCTGATTCATCTAGATGGGAAAAAAAGCGAAGCAGAATCAGCACGAGAGTTTCGTATGCAAAGTTGGCTAGTTCCGCGACCGCATGGGTCGCCGGATTACGAATGACATTGCCAGCCTCGGCCCCGAGGCGTTGTCTCGCGACTGGGTCAACGTTAACGGCGCGGGCGGGCGAGAAAGCGGACTCTGCCGCAAGCACATCGAATTCTTCGAGCATAGTTTGAAAGACGCGGAAGTGGGCGTCCGGATGCTCCCCCGTGGCGGCCTCGCCTTGCTCGACGATCATGTCGACGGCGGCGAGCGCAGACGCTCGGTCACATACTTCGATGAGCCCTTTCTCGAAGTGAATTCGTGCCCCAAGGGTCTGCGCACGCGGGCGGCCGATGAATAAGTCGCGTTCCGCCAAGCGCTCGAAGCCCGCACGGATTTGCGCGTACAGCGCGCCGATGGTGGTGAAGGCCGGAGCGAATGGCTCGATGCCGTCGTGAGGCCCTATATTCGCGACAGGCTCGCGGTCACCTTTCGCTTCGGGCAGCTCGAAGCGTACGAACCTCTCCAATGTGTCTCGACAAAACGGAACCAGAGACAGCGGGATAGCAAAAGGGTAGGCATCCGCCGGCTGCGGAAAGTTTGGCCGCCGCATGTGCGGGGTCCAGCCGATCGCGCTGAGCAGATTGGAGACCTGCGATAAGTGCAGCATCTCTTCTACGGCGACTCCCAAAATCGCCTTTTTCCAGCGCTGCACTGTGGGCACGTGCTCGGGCGCTAGACCTTCACCCTCATCTGTCTTCAAAGAGAACGCCGCAAACATGTAGAGGCACGCCAGGCCATGCTCCAGCTCGGCGGCGATCGTCAACTGATAAACGAGTTCTTCTCGCGTCCAATGCAGCGTGCCTCCGGTCACGCCCTCCCTCGATGATTGCACTTTCTCTTCGGGCATGCGGCACCTTACCTGAGTAGCCTGCTCCGTGACCGATGGCTGCGGCCGGCTACAAAAACTGCGCGAATGGAGCACCGAACGTTGCTCTTGCTCGGTGTCACTCGCGCATCAACGAGCAGCCGAGCGACTTTGCCTCGGCCGCTCGGACCGCGCGTCCGGCGAGCGCGTCCGTGATGGCGTTTTCTAAGTACGGGGTCGAGTCGGGGTGCAATTGCTGACAGTCGGAGTCGATGCCACCGCGATATAAGACGGCGCCGGAGGAGTTGAGGAGGACGCAGTACGTGGCGTATTCGGCCCGCAGAGCGGTGGCGGCGGCGCCCCTGGGATCGACGAGGATGGGATAAGGGTAACGGCGGCGCGTCCCTTCGTAGCGGTCGCGCGCGAGGGTGGCGCTCGCCTCTGAATCGGCCGCGACGAACGCGACTCCCCGCGCTTGATAAAGAGCGGCCAATCGCCGCAGCCGCGCATCATGCGTGGCCTGGCATGGGCAATGCGCGGAAAAAAACTCGACCACGGTGAAGCGCGCCGCCGGGTCGAGCAGTGGCAGAACACCGCCGTGCGTGCTTGGAAGGCGAACGCCAATCAGGCTCGGGCTGCGCGCGGCAGCGCAGCTCGCGACCGCCAGCAGGAGCGCACGGCGCAACCAGTTCAAAGCCACGACCGCACGACCGTGAACAGCGCGCCCGCCAGCGCCGTCTGGTTGACGCCAAGCTGCGACAGGGGCGGATTGGCGAACAGGGCGCTCTGCAGGCGCCAGGTGTCGGAAAGCGGAAGCGACCCGGACAGCGTGCAGGTGGTCAGTCGGTGATTCGTGCCCGCTGCCTCTTGGCGGTTGATGGTTGCGTTCCCTTCGACCGTGTAGGACACGCTCACGGCTACGGCGCGCTCGCTGGGAAAGACGTAGGCCAACGCGGCAAGCGCGGTCCATTGCGGAGCGAGCCGCTCGTGAACGCTGATCTCAGAGCTCGTCACCGTGCGCGCGGTGCGCGCGGCCACGATGCCGGTCGCGTTCACCAGCCAGGGCCCCAATGCCTGTTCGAAGGCTACGCCGAGGTTCGCCTGCCACGCGCCAATGCCCGTCGCGTCGGTCGCCAGCGCCTGAAGACCACGCGCATCCGGGGGCGTACCGGTCGGAAAGGTGAGGCCCGCCAGCAGAGCCACCCCCGGTACGACGCGTGAGGCCCCGGCGAGCGTGAAGTCGTAGCGCAGGCTGAAGTTGAGGTCGCCAACCCCGCCTCCGAATTCAGAAAGGCCGTAACTGGCGCGGCGTGTTTCGAGTACCGGCACGAGCAAGGCCAACTGCGCTCGCTCCAGTACGCGAACCGCCAGGAACACGTCTTCCTCGAAGTCGAGCTCACTCGCGCCCTCGGGCGTCTTGCCGTAACCCGCTTCGGCATCGAACGAACCGAGCTCCGTTGCGGCCCTCAGCTGCATGCCGAGCAATGCGTCTTCATGCAGCCCAAGCCTTCCCGGCGTCACGGTTCCTGTGCCCGCACAGCAGGCTTGCGCCCCCGCCCGACTTGGCCAACCGGCCAAGAAAGCGAATGCCGCGAGCGCTTCAACGAATGCTGAGCGTGGGCGTAACATGCTCGGACGGCTCGGCCCAGCGCGTGCGAATCTGCCAAGTTCCCGGCATGAACAGCACTAAGTTCTCGAGCTCGTAGGTGCCCGGCCGCGTCTCGATGATCGTCGGCTTTACAGAGGTGCCGTGACCCATCGCGGGCATCCAAGGAACCACCTTCAAGTCGAGCCCGACCTGCGGCGCGCCTGTCGCAGCATCAGTAATCGTCAACTGCATCGACACGACGCCGCGCGTCGGCGGCTGCTCCGGCGCCGTACGCACCGCGATCTGTTGTAGCCCGGAGTCACTCAGTAGGTCGAACAGGCTTTGCGTCGGATACGCGTCACTTGCAGAGGGCGCGCCGCCACCGCAAGCGCTGAGCAAAGCCACAGCCGCCACGAGCGACCACGTCGCACACACATTCGACATTGATTGAGCGGGTCGTAGCGCGCGGGCCTGCTGAGTGAACATGAGGTAAATGGTCGCAGTCGGCCGAGCGCGGCTTGCTCGGACGCGCGCGCTCCTGCCGTGAGGCATCGCGCCTCAGAAGACCTCGTCCGGTGCACAAAGACCTCGTCCGGCGTACGATGACGTATCCGGTCGCCGTCACTGAAGCGCCGCGCACTCCGCCTCGATCTAGGATCGAGCCAATCTGTCGGCTCTGATTGGCGCAAAGTTCTTACACGTGCTCATGGGTCGGCGCCGCGGACCCGCGGAGCATCGAGATTGGTCCGGTTATTGCTGATAGCCGCCGAACGGACGAATTCGAGCCGATGTCGGGTCGAGCGCAGCGCAAAAGTGCGCGCTGCAGAAAGAAACCTATGAAGTATTTGGGAATTCTCGCCATCGGCGCGCTGGCTGCAGCCTGCTCATCCAATACCCCTCCGCCGGCAGCCTCCGCCGCGTCCATTGATCAAGCCTCCAGCACTCCGTCGAGCGGCGCTGACTTCGCGCCCGCGTCGAATGACGGAAGTGCGGCCGCTTCTAGCGACGGCCACGCCATGAACGCCGGCATGGCGCAGCACCCGGCAAACATGCCGAGCACGGCCAACACTGCAAATGGCGGCATGGACGCCCCCAGCGCCGTCCACGCCCCGAGCCCTGCCGGCATGGCGCCAGATATGGCCGCGAGCAACGCTGCAGCAATGCCCGCGCAGACGGCGCCGTCCAGCGCGCCGGACAATACGCGCGTGAACACCCGCGACAAGGACGGCAAGAACCTGACTCCGATGGATCAAGGTGGGAGCGAAGGCGACCGCAAGATCACTCAGCAAATCCGGCAAGCCGTCATGAAAGACGGCTCGCTCTCGTTTACCGCAAAGAACGTCAAGATCATCACCATCAACGGCAAGGTCACCTTGCGCGGGCCGGTGAAAACGGAGGCTGAGCGCAGCGCGATCGAGGCTGCTGCCAAGAGCGCCGCGGGCGCCAACCAAGTCGACAACCTTTTAGAAGTCAAAAAGTGAGGGTAGAAGCATGAAAAAATCAGTCATCGGCATCGTCGAAAGTGAAACGCAGGCAGAGCAGATCGTGAGTGAGCTGCAAGCCGGCAATGTGTTGTCGTCGCAGATCTCGGTGTTATTCCCGGATAAGCGCGGCACGAAAGATTTCGCACACGAGCACAACACCAAAGCGCCGGAAGGCGCGGTCGCAGGCGTCGGCGCGGGCGGTTTGATCGGCGGCACGATCGGGCTGCTGGCGGGGATCGGTGCGCTCGCAATCCCCGGCGTGGGTCCGTTCATCGCCGCTGGCCCGCTGATGGCAGCGCTCAGCGGCGCGGCCGCTGGCGCCACCTTGGGCGGAGTCGCGGGCGCCCTCGTCGGTCTGGGAATCCCGGAGATCGAGGCCAAAACCTACGAAGGCAAGGTACACGGGGGCAACATCCTGATCGCCGTACATGTCGCCGACAGTGACGGTGAGAAGAGCGCTAAGTCGACGATGGAGAAATACCATGCGCACGACGTCTCCGTGACCAGCGATTCGTCTGTACCAAAAGCGGCCACCGCGTGATGGCTTTGGCGCGGCGCTCTCAGCGTCGCGCCGTTCGCCGAGTCTTTACGCAGCCGCGCGCGCCCTCGATGGCTCGAGCGCGGAGAAGCTGCAACTAGGCTGCCCAGAGGTGCTGAGCTGCGTACGCGCGCCAAGGCCGCCAACGCTCGGCGCGGGCTAATACCTGCCGGACACCAGGCCGTTGGCCGCGCTCGTCAACGAGAGCGCGGATGAGCCCAAGATCGGAGGCAGGGAACGCGTCAGGCTCGCGGAGCTGTCGGAGGGCGATATAGTGCGCCGTCCACTCGCCGATGCCGCGTATGGCGCGCAGCCTGCGCACGGACTCATCGAGCCCGCCGCGGGTGGCGAACAAACCGGGGTCCGCTATCACTGCGGCGGCCACGGCAGAGAGCGTCGCAGCTCGGCTCTTGGGCATGCCGAGCGAAGACAGATCCGCACTAGCGAGCGACTCGGGTCGCGGAAATAAGTGCGTGA
>CAXSGJ010000002.1:25662-36234 GCA_964236865.1 uncultured Polyangiaceae bacterium | reverse complement strand
CATGGGCTCGCCGTAGCGCGCAATCAAACGTGCGGCCAAGCGCGCCGCCGCAATGACGCTGATCTGCTGGCCGAGCACCGCGCGGATCGCGAGCTCGAAGCCGTCCCAAGCCCCCGGCACGCGCAGCCCAGGGCGCTGGGCTACGAGCGGCGCGAGCACGGCATCTTTCGAGAGGTGTAACGAGATTGCCAGCGGATCGGCGGCGAGATCGAAGACGCGGCGCAACCGGGCGATGACGCTCGGCACGACTGACAACTTCGAGACACGAATGCCGGCCCGGAGCGCGTGTGCGCCACCCGGCTGCACGGAGATCACGCCCTCGGCACCGCCGACTGAGATAGCGCGCGTATAACGGTGGTCATCCACGCTCTCCAGTCCGTGGACGGCGCGAGCCCGCAAAAAGGAGAGCATCGCCGACCAATCGTACGGCGGCTGATACCGAAGAAGCAGGGTGAACTCGCCGCCTCCACCCACGGCAGCGTCCTCGCCACCCAAGCGGCGCAACTCCCCCGGAGAGCGTTTGAACAGAGCCGAGAACGCCTCGTTGAAACGGCGGACACTACCGAAACCGGAGGCAAACGCGATCTCAGCCATCGGCAAATGAGTTTCGTGAATGAGTTGCTTGGCGAGTAGTACGCGCCGCGTCTGTGCCACCGCGACCGGCGAAGCGCCTAAGTGTTGCTGAAACAAGCGACGCAGCTGCCGCTCGCCCACTCCCAGCCGGTCGCCTAACGCCTCGACATCGCCGTGATCCAACGCTCCGAGCTCGATCAGCGACAGGGCGCGCGATACTGTGTTCGATGTTCCGCGCCAGGCCCCTAGATCCGGCGCGGTCTCCGGCCGGCAGCGTAAACAGGGGCGGAAGCCAGCCTCTTGTGCCGCGGCCGCGGTAGCGTAGAACGTCACGTTCTTCTGCTGCGGCGTGCGAGCGGGGCAAACCGGCCGGCAATAGATGCCAGTCGTCTTCACGGCGGTGAAAAATCGCCCGTCGAAGCGCGAGTCGCGCTGCGCGAGCGCTCGGTAACAGGCGTCGTGGTCGAGATCCATAACGGTTTGTGTCATATGCGGGGTGGGGCTTCTAGCGGTTTTCGGACATGGGGGCGCGTTGCGGCGCCCCCATGTCCGTGTCCGTATTCCGCCAGCTCACGTCGGGCTGGGCGCGACACTACGGCCGACACAAGGAGCCCCCAATGCAGACCGAGACCTTCGACATCGAGCGCTTCGATACTCCCACGGGCCGCATGGTGCTGGTCAGTGATGGCCAATGCCGAGTGCGCGCACTAGACTGGGAAGACCATGACGAGCGCATGCAACGGTTGCTGCGCATTTATCATCGTGGCCAAGCGCTGCGCTTGCGCGAAGCGCGCCGCGGGTCTTCCACTCAACGCGCGTTGGCCGCTTACTTCGCGGGTGAGCACGGTGCGATCGCAGACGTGCAACTCGTGCTGAACGGCACCGACTTTCAGAGCGAAGTATGGCGCGCGCTCCAGCGCATTCCTCGCGGCCGCACGCTGAGCTACGGCGCGCTCGCCAGAGACATCGGTCGACCCGCCGCAGTGCGCGCCGTCGGCCTCGCCAACGGCTCGAATCCCATCGCAATCCTCGTCCCCTGTCACCGCGTGATCGGCGCCAATGCGTCGCTCACCGGTTACGGCGGCGGCTTGACGCGAAAACGTTGGTTATTGCAGCACGAAGGCGTGACCGGCATCTGAGCTCGCCGGACTGCCGATTGAACGCGGGGACTGTCCCGCGGCTCCGCGCGGATTGACGCTAGCGGTGAGATCGTCGATCCTCACTCAATGACGCGTGAATGGTGCACGGGTATCGCGCTGATGGTTCTCGGCGTTTCAGCATGCAGCGCGCCGGAGCCAGAGCTCGCCGGTCGCGGCGATCACCCGAGTGAAACCGGGCAGGCGCTCGACCTGGCCTCCGATCGCCCGGCAGCGGCCGCGGTGGGGGTTCTGGTTACGCCCCCGCCGACCGCCCCAGCGCACGTCGGGCACGCCACACGTCAACTCTGGCTGTTTGCTTGCAGTAGCGATCACCAATTGCAGCGCCGAGTGCGAGCCGATCGCCACGCCCCATGGGGCGAGTGGACGATCGAGTCATCGATTCCATGTGCGGGCACTCCCTCGGCCAGCTCCTGGTCAGTTTCCCCGCACGACCATGTGGAGGTCGTGTATCGCTCCGCCGACAACCGCCTGATTGAGCTGTTTTATAAAGGCGACCAAGCGGTGGAAGAGCTCGATTTATCGGCGTTTTCACGATTCGGGAATCTGGCCAGCAATTGCAATCCGGTGATCGCCGATTTGGACGACGCGGGGCGCGTTTCAATCGCGGTCCGCAACCCTTTAAACCAATTGTTCACGCTCACCGCGTACCGCAACGCGTGGCACGTGCAGCCCATGAAGGGCCCAAACGGCGCGCAAGCATTCGCCGAATCCACGCTCGTCAGCTGGTACTCCAACCACAGCGCGTACTTGTCAGCGACCCACGACGGCATGACGCAAATTTTCACACGCTACACCTGGAGACAAAGCTTTCGAGCGCTCAACGCTCCGATCGTCGGCCAGGCCGGCCGTGGTTTGGTCACGTTTACCGAGCGCCCCACCGGCGTGCAAGCCGTCACGAGAGACGCGACCGGCGCGCTCGTCTCGTCGTCCGTCGATCGGCCTTGGAATTTTACGCAGATTGCCGATCATTCAATCGTACGAAGCACGGTTTACCTGAGCTCGCCCTACGCGCACCGCGCCGCAAAGAGCGCGCATGGCGCGGCCATCGCGCTCGAGAACGCCAACGGTGCGCCTCTCATCACGGGCTTTGACTTCTGCAAGCGGGCCTTGTCGCAGCCGGGAAACGTGGGCATCGCCTCCGCGAACGCCTTGGTTTCCAACCCCGGCGCGGAGCTCGAAGGCGAGAACTTCGTCGCCGATGCGGATGGCCGACTTTTCTGGTGGAGCGGCACGAGCGACGCCCCCTTTACTTCGATGGGCCTCAGCGTCATCTACTAGCGGACGACGGAGGCGCGCACGGCGGCGATGCGCCGCGGCGCGGGGTGCGCGGCTGGATTACGATCGCCCGCCCGCACGGCGCCGACACGGTCGAAGATCTAGACAGGAAGCACGCGGGTAACGCGGGTGTGCCACGGTCAACGCCGATGCCGCCAGTCACTGTCCCGCCGCTGCGCGTTCGCGCGGTAAACGCTCGGGAGATCCGCGGCGCGGCAAAGTACGTGCTGTATTGGATGATTGCCGCGCGTCGCACGCACGACAATTTCGGATTGCAGCGAGCGATCGAGCACGCCAAGCGCCTGCAGAAGCCGCTCTTGGTGCTTGAAGCGCTGCGGGTGGCCTATCCGTACGCGAGCGACCGCTTTCATCGGTTCGTGATCGACGGGATGGTGGACAATGCAGCGGCGTTCGAGAAGGCGGGCGTCGCGTATCATCCGTATGTCGAGCCGCGCGCCGGCGCAGGCAGCGGCCTGTTGGAGGCTTTGGCTAAAGACGCAGCGCTCGTTGTCACGGATGAGTTCCCCTGCTTCTTCTTGCCGCGCATGATTGAGGCAGCGGGTGAGAAACTACCTGTGTTGCTCGAGGCGGTGGATTCCAATGGCGTGCTCCCAATTCGCGCCTTGAGCAAGGCCTGTTTCCGCGCCTTCGACTTTAGGCGCGCACTGCAAAAGACGTTTCGCGAGCACTGGGCGGCGTCGCCCGCGGCAGCACCACTTCAGCGCCTAGGCCTGCCCCAGACGACGGTCCCAATGCGCGTTGCTGCGCGTTGGCCGAGCGCCAGCGCGGAGCTATTGGCGGGCAAGGCAAGCGCCTTGGCCGCCCTTCCCATCGATCACACGGTGCCGATCGTCGATTACCGCGGCGGGCTACGCGCCGCGCAGAGCACACTGACGCGCTTCCTCGATCACAATCTCGAGCGCTATGTCGAAGACAGGAATCATCCGGACAAGGCGGCGACTAGTGGGCTGTCGCCCTACCTGCACTTCGGCCAGCTCTCTGCGCACCGCATCGTGAGGGCCATCGCCGAGCGCGAGGAATGGACCCCCGAGGCATTGGGGACGCGCGCCCGCGGCGAACGTTCCGGCTTTTGGAACATGCGCCCGAGCGCCGAGGCGTTTCTCGATCAACTGCTGACGTGGCGCGAGGTGGGCCTCAACTTCTGCGCTTACAACGCCGATTACTCGAGTTTTTCGGCCTTGCCCGCCTGGTCGCAAAAGACCCTCGGGGAGCACGCCTGCGATCCCCGGCCCAGGCGGTTTTCGCGCGAGCAACTGGAGGCCGCCGAGACGTACGATCCCATTTGGAACGCCGCGCAGCGTCAGCTCTTGCGGGACGGTCGCATCCACAACTATTTGCGCATGCTGTGGGGCAAGAAAATCTTGGAATGGTGCGAGACGCCAGAGCAGGCGCTAGAGACCACCCTGTACTTGAATGACCGCCACGCGGTCGACGGCCGCGATCCGAACTCTTACAGCGGCATCCTGTGGTGTTTCGGACGCTACGACCGCGCCTGGGGTCCCGTGCGTCCGATCTTCGGCACGGTGCGCTACATGTCGTCCGTGAGCACGGAGAAGAAGCTCTGGCTTGCCTCCTACCTAGCTCGCTTCGGCGCCTAGCAGGCGTCAGCAACTCGCCAGCGCCGTCAATCCGCCGAGCCGTCCAGATCTTCCGCGAGGTAGCTCAAGATCACTTCGTCCAGGGATTGCTCGCTGATCTCACCTTCGCCGAAGATCGAAGGCGAGCTTTTGGACGGAGCCGCAGCGAAGCGAGCCGAAGGACGAGACAGGCTGGGCGGCGCGTTGCCACCCGTCGGCGGCAAGTTGGGCCTGAGCTTGCGCGGCGGGGGGTTGCTTTTGCGCAGAAGCCGGACCGACGGCGGCGGCTCCGAGCTCGGCGTGAAGCTCGGCAGCGTGGGTCTCAAGGGCAGACGCTCGAGCGCCGCGACGTCGAGCTCGAACGCAGCGGTGCTCGGAGGCGGAACCGATGGGGCGACCTTGCGCAGGTTCGGGTTGGTCAGGGGCCGGCTCATCGCGGCGCGCTCGTCGAAGTCCGGCGGGGGAGCCGGCTCCGTCGGCAATGAATCCGTCAGCGGGGCCTCCGGCGGAGGAGCCGAGATGAGCGGCGACGGAGGCGCCTTGCTCAGCTGGAGCGGCTGTTCGAACGGTCCGCACACGTCCTCGAGCAAGGTGTCGAGCTCGCCCATGCGCAAGGCCATGAACATGGCCTTGTGCTGCTCCTTCATCAAATTGCGCACGAAGGACTGCATGTCCGAGCGCGCGACGTGCTCCGTGTACTCGGTGCGCATAGTCCGAATGATGCGCCCACCATCCGCGAACAAATGCGTGACGAGGCGCGGGTTCTTGACGCCGGAGTCCTCCGTCTGAATGTGGAAGATGCGGCCCCGATGCCGGACGTTGTTATTGAACCCGAGCAGTGGGGGGGGCACGTTCGACACAACCAAACCCTTCACGACCAGCGGTGAGGATACCACGCTCAGGCGGGCCGGTGACACTCGCTCGCGCGCGGCTGAACGTAGGTAAAAAAGCGACCTCGGTGGCGCGCCAGCCTACCTGGCGGCTTCATCCAGACGACGCATGCCTTCCAAGAGCAGCGCTTCCGGGGTGTCCTGAATGACTTGCTGCGGCGCGCTGAAGTTGGGATCCAGGGAAAATTCGCCCTCCACCAAGCTGAGCATGGCGAAGAAGGCTTCTTCCCCGCGCAAATTCGCCCAAAGGGCATTGAAGATCAGGCCACCGACGAAGTGAATTTCGCCCGAATTCGCACTAGAACGGATTTTGAGCGAGCCCGTTTTACGGCCATACCAGAGCACCTGAACCATCTCTGGCAAGCCCATCTCCTGCAACGAGCCAGCGACGCCGCGCGCGGGTCCGCCGCGGGTCGCTTCGCGCTCGATGATCTGCTTCAGCTTGGCGACCAAGAGATCGGCCGAAACCGGCTTGGTCATGAAGTCGGTCGCGCCGAGCTCGAAGGCATGCTGCGCGTCGGTTCGGCCGCCGGCGCGGCCGGTCATGACCACCCACGGAACTTTGGCGCCCCACGGATGCTTCCGCGCCTCGGCCAGCAGCGCGAAGCCGTCGCTCGGCTGCAGGTCGAGCTCGCTGACGACGATCTCGATGTCGCCCTTCTCCAAAAATTTGAGCGCCTGATCGGAGCCACGCGCCTGGGACACCTCGAAGCCCTGCTCGATCATGCGCAGCTCGAGCACCGTGGTCTCTTCCGGATCCGGATCGACGATCAGTGCGTGATAGCGATTGGCGAGCAGCCGCGCCTTGAGGTCTTCGCCGGTCACGGTGTGCTTGAACAGGTCGACCAAGTTTGGGTCGAAGACGGACCCGCGGTAGCGCTCGAGCACCTCGCAGGCCTGCACTGGGCGCAGTGTCTTTCGGAACGGATTGCGCGGGTTCTGCGTGAGGTCCGCGTAGGTATCGGCAATGGCCAAAAGCCGAGCGCCGAGCGCGATCTCTTTCGCGGATGAACCGTCGGGCAGGCCCTTGCCGTCGTAACGCTCGTACATCTGCTCGACGGCGGTGACGACTTCGCGCGGAAGTTGCACGGCCTCGAGCAGGCGAAGCGGCGCTTTATACTGCTTTTGGGCTTGCGAGCGGTGTCCCTCGTACTCGGCCACGTTCAGCGCCGTCAGATGGTAGGCGCCCATCTTGCCGAGATCGTGAATGTGCCCCGCCACGACCAACGCCGCACGCGTCGTGTCGGGCAAGCCGATGCGTTCGCAAATTTTCTTCACCAGACGAGCGACCTGGGCGGAGTGCCCGCGCAGATCCGCGCGCGTGTTCTCGATCAACGAAACCAGCACGTTCAAGGTTTCGAGGTACGACTCGTCGTGGATGCCTTTGCCGCTGCCCGCGCTGGTGCGGCCCGCGCTGAAGTCTTGCGGCGACAGGACGCGCTCGCCGGTGGAGGCCTCCTTGGCCACGGACAGCGTGAGGCTCTCTTCGCTGACCAGGTTGCGCTCGTACACGTTGAGCATGGTCGTAAATTGTTCGTGCGCGCTGCGGTCGAGCGTTGCAAAGGCGTGGATGTCGCCGTTGAACGCTTTGTTGATGGCGGCGCGCACCGCCCGCGGGCGACCGACGAACGCCCGCACCTCTTTGAGGTTGGATGCGAGCTGAATATCGTGCAGGGCCGGCGCGTTGTCCGGGTTTGGCGTGACCACGCTCAGGGTGTTGGTCGCGGTGTCGTAGAGCACCGGGAAGATCAGCTCGCGCTCAGCCAGCTTCTTCGGCACCTTGTCGAGGGTTAGGCGGTCGATGTCCGCCTTGGCCAGCTTCTCGGTCGAGACGAAGCGCGTTTTGTGGAGAGCGGCTAGATATTTGAGGAGGGCGACCTCCTCCAAAAACTTCAGGTCGACGAGCGCTTCTTCGACCCGCTCGCCACTCCGCTGCATGTAGTTGAGCGCGGCCTCTTGCTGTTCCGGGGCCAGGAGCCCGTCCGCCACTAGGCGCTCCAGAAGCCGCGGGCTGCCTGCGTTAGACATCGTGAAGCCACGTACTATACCGTTTCAGCGCAGGCTCCGGCGCCTTTCGCTTGGGCCGCCGCTCCTGAAAAGCCGCGTAAGTTCGCAGATAAGTCACCGGCCTGCGAGCCTGTCACCCGAGTTGGGAGGCAGTCGCGGGCGGGCGCCGAGCACGTCCTCGCGAATCTTCGGTAGGGGGCGGTGACGCGCTTGACGCAGGGAGCGCCGGACGCTAGTAGACCGGCCCCTTTCCCCCGCGGCCAAGCCGCTTTGAGGTTCGTCAAGATGCGCAGTTACGTGGCAAAACCCGCCGAAGCAATCGCTACCCGCAAGTGGTGGGTCGTCGACGCGACCGATCAACCGCTCGGCCGCCTGGCGTCGCGCGTGGCTTCTGTCCTGCGCGGTAAGCACAAGCCGACGTTCACGCCGCATGTCGACACCGGGGATTTCGTAGTCGTGATCAACGCCGACAAGGTGAAGGTCACCGGGACCAAGGCGAAAAATAAGTTTTACCACACGCATAGCGGCTATCCGGGAGCCATCCGCTCCGAGAGCTTCGAGAAAGCCATCGTGCGCCACCCTGACCTGCCGGTCGTGGAAGCGGTCAAAGGCATGCTGCCGAAGAACGTGCTCGGTCGGGAAATGCTGAGCAAGCTCAAGGTTTACGGCTCGCCCGAGCACCCCCATAAGGCGCAGCTGCCGGCCACGCTGCCGCTCTGAACTGCTGCTGCCCCTGACCCTGCCCGCGATTTTTTCGAGGAATACTAAGATATATGTCCGAAGCTCAGACGTACGCCACTGGTAAGCGCAAGACCGCCGTTGCTCGGGTTTGGATCAGCGCCGGTTCGGGTCAAATCACGGTGAACGGTAAGAACATCGAAGAGTACTTCGAGCGTGAGACCGGTCGCATGATCGCGCGCCAAGCGCTCGAGCTTCTCGAGCTCGTCGATAAGTACGACGTGAAGGCGACCGTCGCAGGCGGCGGCCACAGCGCGCAGGCAGACGCCATGCGTCACGGCATTGCTCGCGCATTGACCACGGAAGATCCCGAGCGGCGCCGCCCGCTCAAGCGTGCTGGTTTCCTCACCCGCGACGACCGCAAGGTAGAGCGGAAGAAGTACGGCCAGGCTGGCGCTCGTAAGCGCTTCCAGTACAGCAAGCGCTGAGCCGCCAATCCGACGGCGGGACGCTCGGACGCTCCGCCGTCTAACTTTGCTTGGATCTGCCTGCGCACGGCGGACGGGCGGAGCCGCGTATTTCTTGCAGCCTGGTGCTCGCCCTCGAAACGTGTGACATGACAAGCTGAGAGCGTTTCCTTGCCATGGTCGACTTCAAGCTACGGAGTGAGTTCGAGCCCAAGGGGGATCAACCCGCGGCGATAGAGTCCCTACTGAGCTCGTTCGAGGCTGGTATCAAGCAGCAGACGCTGCTGGGCATCACCGGTAGCGGCAAGACGTTCACGATCGCGAACGTGATCCAGAAGCTGCAGAAGCCGACGCTGATCATCGCTCCGAACAAGACGCTGGCCGCTCAGCTCTACGCTGAGATGCGCGATCTGTTCCCGGAGAACGCGGTCGCCTTCTTCGTCAGCTACTACGATTACTACCAGCCCGAAGCGTACATCCCGACGACGGATACCTTCATCGAGAAGGACGCGATCATCAACGACACGATTGACCGCATGCGCCACACGGCGACGCATGCCTTGCTGTCGCGGTCCGACGTGATCATCGTGGCCAGCGTCAGCTGCATCTACGGCATCGGCTCGGCGGAGACTTACTCGGGGCTGTTGATCGAGATCGTCAAGGGCGAAGAAATGCGCCGGGATGAGCTGTTGCGTCGCCTGGTCGACATTCAATACGAGCGGAACGACATCGACTTTCATCGCGGCACGTTTCGTGTGCGCGGCGACGTGGTCGAAATCTTCCCCGCCTATGAGGAAGCCACCGCCATCCGCGTGGAGTTTTTCGGCGACGAGGTCGACGGCATCAGCGAGGTCGATCCACTGCGCGGCAAGGTGCTCGGCTCGCTCGATCGCTACTCGCTCTTCCCCAGCTCGCACTACGTCACCCCGCGCCAGCAGCTGAATCGGGCCATCGAGGGCATACGTGAGGAGCTGCGCGAGCGGCTCGACTACTTCGACAAGGCGGGGCGCTTCTTGGAGAAACAGCGCGTCGGCCAGCGCACTTCGTACGACTTGGAGATGATGGAGCAAATGGGCTTCGTCCAAGGCATCGAGAATTACTCGCGGCATCTGTCGCAACGCAAAGCGGGTGACCCAGCGCCCACCCTGATCGACTATTTTCCAGCGGACTTTTTGCTGGTGATCGACGAATCACACCAAACCGTGCCGCAGATCGGCGCCATGTACCGGGGTGACCGCTCGCGCAAAGAAACGCTGGTCGAATATGGCTTTCGGCTGCCGAGCGCGCTCGATAACCGACCGCTGAAGTTCGAAGAGTTCGAGAAGCACATGCGCCAGACGATCTTCGTTTCGGCGACTCCCGGCGATTTCGAGCTGGAGCGTTCGGCGGGGGTTGTCGTTGAGCAGGTCATCCGCCCGACCGGGCTCATCGATCCGGAGATTATCGTGCGTCCGGTTGCCGGCCAGGTCGACGACCTGCTGGGCGAGATCCGCATCCGTGTCGGGCTCGGTGAGCGCGTGCTGGTCACGACATTGACCAAACGCATGGCGGAGGACCTGACCGAGTATTACGCCGAGCTCGGGGTTCGCGTGCGCTACTTGCACTCGGATATCGACACCATGGAGCGCATCGAAATCCTCAGGGATTTGCGCGCCGGCGAGTTCGACGTACTGGTCGGTATCAACCTGCTGCGGGAGGGCTTGGACCTTCCGGAGGTGAGTTTGGTCGCCATTTTGGATGCCGACAAGGAAGGCTTCCTGCGTAGCTCGCGCTCGCTCATTCAGACCATTGGGCGCGCCGCGCGCAACTCACGTGGTCAGGTCATGATGTACGCCGACCGCGAGACCGAAGCGATGAAATTCGCGATCAGCGAGACGTACCGGCGCCGCGCGGTGCAGGTCGCGTACAACACCGAGCACGGCAT
>CAXSGJ010000002.1:17598-25652 GCA_964236865.1 uncultured Polyangiaceae bacterium | reverse complement strand
CCACGATCAAACGCGCGATCCTGGACATGAACCCGGCGAGCGGCACGACCGACTACTACGCCGTGCCGAAGACCAACGCGCGAGACAAGAACGGCGGGTCCGAGCGCGAGCCCAGTGAGTTCGAGGTGCTCGAGCGGATAGAGGCCGTGCGTCAAGAGATGTTCGCCGCCGCCGAAACCCTTCAGTTCGAGACAGCGGCACGCCTGCGAGACGAGCTGAAGCGTTTGCAAGGTTTGGCGGGGGACGCTATGCCGGCCTCCACGCGCGGCGGCTCGCCGCGCTCCGAAAAGCGACCGTCAACACGGCCCAAGGCCCGCACGCCACAACAACCGCGGAAGCGCAAGTAGGCACGATGATGGCGGAACGCGGCGCCCGAGTCGCGTGCGCCGTGGTCACCGGCAGATCGCGTTGATCTCTTTCACTAGCAGCGGCTCGCTTCGGGCAACGCCATCGAACGTTACGCGTTTCTGGCGCGCGCCCTCGAGATCCCCACGGTCTACGGCGTCGGCGACCTCACGCAAGGTTCGGTCGGCCTCGTCGGCCATGGCTTCATAGCGCTGCACCTTCGGCGCGAGCTCCTCGGCCTGAATGTGCAGCGCGGCCAAACGGTGAGAGAGCACGGCATAGTGCTGAGCGGTGCGTCGGCTCTGCTCGGCGACTTGCTTTGGATCGCTTGCTTCACCGCCGTCCGCTGCCTCTGGCTCGGCCAGCCAGAGATTGACGGTCTTTACGAACGTGCCGCACTCCCTGGCCTGTTGAAATTTGCCGCAGCCCGCGCACACTGACCAGGTCAGGAGAAGCCACGCTGTGGCCAGAGCCCTAGGGAACTGACCACTCGGCAAGTTGGGATTTTTGGCGAAGGTTTGGCGCGCACCTTCCCTGAGCGTGCTCTTGTCCGCAAGCACCGGAGCGGAGCCAAAACGAGGCCAAAACGTGCCGGCCATGGTCAACGCGTCAGTTTTTGGCATGGCAGCCACGCTGACCGAATGGCAACGCTCAAACGGCGTCGCCTCGACGTTTGAGTGCGTCAACGATCTCACGCACGTCTTGGCAGCGCTCGCGCGGAATGATCAAGAGCGCGTCGTCCGTATCCACGACGCACAGGTCGTGCACGCCGACTAGCGCAACGATGCGCTTGCCGCCCGGCACCGTTCGCAGGTTCTCGATCAAGTTGTTTTGCGCATCCACGAGCACGGCGCTTTCGGGCGCGACGTTGCCTTGCGCGTCCTTCTGGCCGAGCTCCCACACCGTGTGCCAGCTGCCCAGGTCGCTCCAGCCGACATCCGCCGGAATGACCGCCAATTCCCGCACCTTTTCCATGATTCCATAGTCGATGCTGACCGACTTCAGATCCTGAAAAACGGCGTTGGTTGCCGCCCGCTCGGCCTCGGAGCCCTGCTTCGCAGCGACCTCGATGCGCTCGATGCCGGCGGCGAGTTCGGGCATGTGGGCGGCGATGGCGTCGAGCATGCTTTGGGCTCGAAAGAAAAACATGCCGGCGTTCCACAGGTAGTTGCCGCTCGTCAGGTACGTCTCCGCCACCTCACGCGTGGGCTTTTCTACGAAACGGGCGACGCGCCGCACGCCGGGGCTGAGCTCACTGCCGAGCTCGATGTAACCGTAACCGGTCTCCGGGCGGTTCGGCTTGATCCCCATGGTGACGATCGTGCCGCTCTCCGCGATCTGCAAGGCCCGCGCGACGGCGGCGCGGAACCCGGGCTCGTCATCCATCAACTGGTCGCTTGGCAAGGCGGCGATCAGCGCGTCCGGGTCGCGGCGCTTGATGATGGCGCTGGCCCAGCCGATGCACGCCGCCGTATTGCGTGGCACCGGCTCGGCCAAGAAAGCACTCTCGGGAAACCAAGGCAGTGCCTCACGCGTGACGCCCACGAGCGAAGTGCCCGTGGCAATGTACGCGCGATCGGGCGGGCACAACGCTTCGATTCGACGCGCGGTGCGCGCAATCAGCGGATCTTTGGCGCCAGGGCCAATGGCCAAAACCTGTTTCGGCCGCGTGGTCCGGGATGCAGGCCAAAACCGCGTACCACTGCCGCCAGCGAGAATCAGAGCGAAGGCTTGAGACATGGGCCTACGCTCTTAGCATACGCGTTACTTCTTCGGCAGCGCCTTGAGCGCCTTCTCCAGCGCATCGAAGCTCGCGCCGTAATCTTTTTCGAGCTTCTCACTGCGAGTGTCCATGTCGCTCAAGACGCGCTTGGCCTGGTCGACTTCAGAGTCGATATTGGCGCTCGCAGCCTTGGCGGCGGTGGAGCGCGTTTGCGCGGTCGCCTTGGCACTCTTGGACGTGGCCGCGTCGGCGATGACTATTTGGGCGTCTGCGTCGCTCCGCTCGAGCGTCTTTTTCACCCCCGAGGCTTCGTCGACCAGCCGCGCGAGCTCGGACTTGATCTGCTTGACCCGAACGTGAACCAAGAAGCTGGCAAGCGCGATGTCATCCGCCTGCTTCTGAAGTTTTTCGAGGTTCGACTTACCGAGCGCATCCTGGTGATCCTCGATGTAGCGGTGAGCTTCGTTGTGGTCCTCGAGCCGATCTTCTAACGCCTTGTCGATGCCCCGATCGAGCGCGCCGATGGCAGGGCTGGCCACGTCGACCGTGCATTCCTTTTGCTTGGCCGCGTATTGCGCGGCGCCGCCAACCTTCTGGTTCAGCGGGTCCTTCTCCTCGCTAAAGAAACGTGCGACATGCTGCTGCTCTTCCATCTGCTGCGCGTACGCGCCGCTCTTTCCGGCGGCGTCTGCGCGGTCTACGACGTTCAGCACCTGCTCGCCGTTCGGCGTAGTCAGCGCGGCTGGGTAGGTCGGGAACGCGCTGAAGATTTCGATCGCGCGGCTCTCGTCGCTCCCGTATTCGGTGCGCAAGGCAAGCAGAGTTGCCGGGTAGTGCTCGGCGTAGCTGGACTCATTGGCGGAGGACGCGAACGCTGGCGTGGGTTGGCGGCTGCAGCCGCTCAATACCGCCAGGACCAACCAGGACACCCAACCGAGCTCGACTTTTCGCATGGCCGGGACAGTTCCTCAGCCGCCCGGATCGGGTCAAGCCGCGCGCACGCGCGCTCGACGGGGCGCCGCCTGCGAGGCGGCATTTTTCGCGCGTCGCTGGAGGCACAGTGCGCTCAGAAGGCCTAACGCGCCGATTGGAGGGAAGCCGCAGCGGCCCCGATCAGCTACCGGCGCGCACGCTGTCGAGCAATTGCAGGAATGCCGGCCGCGCCGCCGCCACGGTCTTGGCCGGCCCGGTCATCTTGAAGAAGTAGGCGCCGGTGGGTGCCTCGACGATCGCGCCCTGGAGCGCGTAGTCCTTCTTCGGAGTCGTGGCGGCCATGGACATCGAGCCGGCATCGAAGGTCCCGTGCAGTACCTCCACCGTGTGCTGGTGAAGGCCGTTGGCCTCGCGATCGGCGCGTTTCACATCGCCCGGGGCGACGCCAGTGAACTGCTTCACCCAGCGATCGACGTTCGCGTCGATTGAGCCGCCTTGGCCGGGACCGAAGTAGAACACGGCGAGATCGCCGTCTTCCGTGTCCGTACCGATGTGTGGCACTTCGTAGCTGGCCTTGCGCATGGCGCTCTTGGGCGGTACGCGCTTTAGCCCCGGTGGGTCGACCCAAGTGATCTCCACCGGGGGTGTGACGGACGCGGCGGGTTGGGGCGCGCTGTCCACCGTCTTCACGCCGGGTACCAGCGGGACAACACCAGCGCCCATCGGCTCGGGGGTCTTCTTGCAGCCGAGCGAGCTCGAGCTCGCCACCACGAGCAGCGCTGAGAGCCTAAAAACCGTGCAAAATCCTCGCAGAAACCGGCTTAGCATGCGTTTCCTGCTTCTAGCATGCGCGCGCCCATCATGATAGCAAGGGCGAAGATGTCTACGAGCGCGGGCTCTGTCGAATGGGCCGTGTTTGCCGCCGTAGTGGTCGGCGTCATGGCGATCGACATCGCGCTCCTGGGCAAGAGCGGGCGGCACATGTCGTTTCGCGAGGCTGCGGTGCGCAGCGCCTTCAATATCGCGGCCGGCCTCGGCTTCGCGGGCTTCGTGTGGGCGCGCCTGGGGCGGGACCTGGCGGCCAGTTACGTCGTCGCCTACCTCGTCGAAGAGTCGCTGTCGGTCGACAACCTGTTCGTGTTCTTGGTCATCTTCAACTATTTCAAGCTGAGCGAGAGCAGGCAGCACCGAGTGCTGACTTGGGGCGTAGCGGGCGCGGTGGTGATGCGCGGCATCTTCATTTTCGCGGGCTCAGCGCTGCTACATCGCTTTCATTGGATGACCTATGTGTTCGGTATCTTCTTGATCTACACCGGACTGAAGCTCGCCCTTCGCAAGGAAGACACGACGGTCGACCCGGAAGACAACGTGGCGCTCAAGCTCGCACGGCGCTTCCTGCGAACCACCGATGAGTACAACGGTGATCAGTTTTCGCTCGTGAAAGACGGCGTCCGCTATGCCACGCCATTGTTTCTGGTCTTGGTCGTAATTGAGGTCACGGACCTGCTGTTCGCGGTCGATTCGGTGCCCGCCGTGCTGGCCGTTTCAAAGGACGTGTTCGTTGTCTACGCTTCGAACATCATGGCGATTTTAGGGTTACGCGCCCTGTACTTCGTGCTCTCGGGCATGATGAATCGCTTTCATTATCTGGGCACGGGCTTGTCGCTCATCTTGATCTTCATTGGCGTGAAGATGGCGATCGTGCACTTCGTGAAGATTCCTAGTTTGGTCTCGTTGGCGGTGATCGTCGTGGTGCTCACCGGAGCGATTGTTTTGTCACTGCTTCGCCCACCACAGGGCGCGGCAGGCAAGTCAGAGTCCTAAGTTCCGCGGAGTACCGTCGATGAACGCATTTTCCGAACGCTGTAGCGGCATCCTTCTTCACCCCACCTCGCTGCCCGGGCCGCACGGCGTCGGGGATCTCGGTCCCCAAGCGCGGCGCTTCGTGGATTTTTTGGCCCGCGCGGGTCAGCGCTACTGGCAGATGTTGCCAGTCGGTCCCCTCGGGGCAGGAGCATCCCCGTATGACAGTCCATCGGCCTTCGCCGGCAATCCGCTGCTCCTGAGCTTGGAGGTGCTCGTCGATCGCGGCCTGCTCGAGCGCTCGGAGGTGCTCGACCCACGCGCCTTCCAGAGCTCTCGTAAGGCGCGTTATGCGGCCGCTGCCCGGTACCGTGAACGGCGCTTGCGCATGGCGTTCGCGCGTTTCCAGACCCGCTCGAACGACACGGAGCAGGCCGAGCTGTCGCGCTTCTTGGAACAGCAAGCCCACTGGCTGCCCGACTACGCGCTGTTCCGGGCGATCAAATCAGCCCGCGGCGGCGCGCCCTGGAGCACCTGGCCCCCGGAGCTCAAACGCCGTGAAGCGCAAGCGATGGAACGCACACGCCGGCAGCTCGAGAGCGAAACTCGCTATCAAGAATTTTTGCAGTTCGAGTTCGAGCGGCAATGGTCGGCGCTGCGTGGCTACGCCAACGAACGCGGGGTAAAGCTCCTGGGCGACGTGCCCATGTTCGTGGCTCATGACGGCTCGGATGTCTGGGCTCACCAAGCGATCTTTCAGCTCGATGAACAGGGTGAGCGGCGCGTCGTCGCGGGTGTTCCACCCGACTACTTCAGTCAAGAGGGCCAGCGCTGGGGCAACCCGCTGTACGATTGGGGCGTCCTGCGCGAGACCGGTTACGCGTGGTGGATCGATCGATTTCGCACCACGCTGCACCGGTTCGACGCGCTGCGCCTCGACCATTTCATCGGCTTTCACCGTTACTGGGAGATCCCCGCGCACGCGCAGAGCGCGCGGGAAGGCCGCTTCATCGGCGTGCCCGGAGAAGATTTTTTCGAGAAGGTCCGGAGCACGCTCGGGCAGCTGCCCTTCATCGCGGAGGATCTGGGCTTGCTGACCCCTGAGGTAGAAGCACTTCGAGAACGCTTCGAGATGCCTGGCATGCGCGTGCTGGAATTTGCCTTCGTCGATCACTCGCGCGACTACCAGCCCCACCGCTTCTCGAAGCAAACGGTCGTCTATACCGGCACCCACGACAACGACACGGTGATGGGGTGGCTCACTTCGCACGAGCGTGCGCGCGTCGAACAAGACGCCCTCACCTTGCGCGACGAACGCATGCGGGCGCTGCGCTACGCCGGCAGCAACGGCAACGAGCCGCACTGGGACATGATCCGAGTCGCCTTGATGTCGGTCGCGAACACCGCCATCTTCCCGCTTCAAGATTTGCTCGGCCTAGGCACGGAGTCGCGCATGAACGTTCCCGGCACCGCCTCGGAAAACTGGGCCTTTCGCGTGCTGGACCATGAGCTCGACCCGTCGGTCGCCGATCGCATGGCCGCCTTGTGCGAAAGTTACGAGCGAATTCCAGCGGATATCCGGCAGCCCGGGTGAGCAAAGCGGGTATGGCGCGGTCCCGGCGTTCAGCGTTTCGAAGCCGGCATGCGCTCGTCTCACCCCGAGTGCGGCGTGGTCTCGCGATCGCCTTTGCCGCCCTGACGGTGCTGCTCGTCGCACGGAGAGCGCCCGCCGAACCCGCGCCGGTGAGCCCAGATCCCGAAGCGGCCAGCGTGGCCCCACCGGCCATCGATACCTGGGGCGCAGCTCAGCCGCAGGAGCCTGCTCCGCCGCCAGCGCCCTCCGCCCCCAGCGAGCGAGTCTGTCCCTGCCCGGAGCAGGAGGTCGAAGCACGCGCCGGGCCGCCGACGCTCTCCGTTCGCTACACCTTGGAAGGCGTAGAAGTGCGTGGCAACACCCGCACACGCGCGCACGTGGTGCTGCGCTACGTCCCGTTCAAACAGGGCGACGTGTTCGACGTCGACGACCCCGAGGTCGAGCTTGCGCGTTATCGCTTGCTCGGCACTGGCTTTTTTCGCGACGTCCAATTCTCACTGCGCAAGGGCTCGTCTCGCGGTTTGGTCGTGCTCGTCATCGACGTCGTCGAACGGCCGACGATCGTGCTCAACGACGTACGCATGGGCATCTCCGCGGACGCCGACACGCAAGGGAACCGCCGCCCCCTGACGGCGTATGCGGGAGTCGACATCGCCGAGACGAACCTGCTCGGGACAGGCATCACGCTCGGCTCGGCCATGGCCGTCGCGCAAGATCAGCTGGCCTTGCGCGTCCGCTTTCTGGACCCTGCGTTCTTGGGCAGCTCATGGATGACGAACGGCACCCTGCTCTACAACGACGCGCGTGATTTCTTCGGCAACGCCGCGGTGCTGAAGGACGACCCGGAAGGTAACAGCAGCTCCGAGTCCGCCTTGGTGAGCTACAAGCGCTTCGGCGGTTCAGTCGGCGTCGGTCGGGATCTGTCGATTACTACGCAGTTTTGGCTCAACTATCGACTCGAATCGATCGACGCAAAGTACCCGCTAGAGGCCTCCCACATGCGGGGCTTCCGCACCGAGCCCATCGACTTCGACATCGTGCGCGGACACAGCGTGCTGTCCACGCTGCGTGCCACGCTAGACCACGACACGCGCGACCACCCATTCTTACCGACGCGCGGCTGGCATGCTTCCGTGACGGCGGAGGTCGGCTTGTTGCCGGCCGCGTCCGACTATGAGTATCAACGGATCGAGGTCGAGGCCTCGCACTGGTGGCGCTTGCCCTGGCACGATCACGTGCTCCGGTTGGAGCTTTTTGCGGGTGCGATCTCCGGCGACGCGCCGTTCTTCGAGCAGTACTACGTCGGCGATCTGAGCGATTTTTTGCCGTCACGAGTTCTGGGAGTGAACTTCGACCGTCGGCCTGCGCCAAATTTTCTCAACACGGACATCGTCGAGGTCCGGTATGGCAAGTATGCGTTCAAGCTCGCCAGCGAATACCGCATTCCCCTATTCCGCGGTCATCGTTCGATTTACGGCATCGATCTGTTCGCAAGCGCGGGCATCTACGGCGTAGCTGGCGCCCGCGACATCACGAGTCCGCCCGTGGGCTACTCCGGGTGGTCGCGCGTCCCGGTGGACTTGACCGGAAACGTGGGCTTTCGCATGGACACGAGCGCGGGCGGATTCGTGTTCGCGTTCTCGAATGTGCTCGGCT
>CAXSGJ010000002.1:0-17588 GCA_964236865.1 uncultured Polyangiaceae bacterium | reverse complement strand
GGCTTCATCCCGGTCCGGGGCAAGGGGCCCGCCGGTGGTCGATAGGGGGTCAACGCCCAGATGCTGCACGCGCTTTTGGCTCACCGCCTTCGTGAGCCTAGCGTTGGCCATGACGTGTGGGCAGCGCCCCGCCCACGCCCAACAGGCCACGAACGAGGTGGTGACGCGCGACGCGCATTTCGATTGGGATGCCGACACTCAACTCTTGTACCTCGATCTCTCGTTTCGCGACCTGATCGACGCCACTTTGCAAGGCAAGCTGAGCCGCGGCCTGCCCACGACCATCGTGCTCACCGCCACCGTGTCGCGGGCCGGCAGCACTCGCCCGCTATCGACCACCGCTCAGACCTGCAAAGTGACCTGGCATGTGTGGGAAGAAGCGTACCTGGTCGAGGTGATTCGGCCGGGCTCGTCGCGCCAAAGTTGGACCACCACCACCGAAGGTGTCATCCGGCGCTGTACCGAGGTGCATCATTTGCTCGCCGGCGACGCGCTCCAAATTCCGAGTGGCGCAGCGCTGGTCGCAGCCGGCAAGATTCAGGTCAATCCGGTGAGCGCAGAACTCCTGCAAAAAATAAAACGTTGGGTCATGCGGCCCAGCGCGACCGGCACCGCCGCACCCGGGGATGCCCTGTTCAGCACCTTTACGGGTTTATTTTTACAACGCGTCGGCGACGCCGAGCGCCAACAAAAGTTTACGACCCGGGTGTTCGTACCCACCATCATTCACTCGAGGAGCCCATGATTCAGCCCGTTTTTCCGATTGCGCTGCGGCTCGTGGGTCGCGCCTGCCTGGTCGTCGGCTCGAGCGCGGAGCTCACGCTGCGCACGCGAGGCTTGCTGGACGCGGGCGCCCGCCCGGTGGTGGTGTCGACCGCGCCGAACGACGAGATTCGAATGCTCGCCAGCACGGGCCAGATTGAGCTCTACGAACGCGACTTCATCGACGCCGATCTGGACGGTAAATGGCTGGCGGTGCTGGTGGACGAAAATAGAGGCCTGGCTGCCCGGATTGGCGCGCTGGCCGAGGCGTCTCGCGTTTTTTTCTGCGCGATCGATCAGCCTGAACACAACACGTTCGCGCACATGGCTCAAGCGCGCGCTGGCCTCTTGACCGTCGCGATCAGCACCTCAGGTCAGGCGCCCTCGTTCGGCCGCCGGCTACGTGAAGAGCTGGAACGGATGTTCGCCGCCAGCAAAGTCGCCGACTTCGTCGACCGGCTTGCCGCACTCCGCGCACAAACTGCGTCCCCAGACCGCCGCCGCGTCCTCGGCGCCGCCGTCTCCACCGTTCGCTTCACCGGCGAACTAAACCTCGACTAACTCCGCGCGGGCGCCGCGGCTCGAGCTTCGCCGGACTCTGCCAGCCCGCGTCTTACTCGAAGTTCGGCGTGGCCAACGGGTTGTGCGCCGGCGCCGCGCCGGCCGCCACTGCGGGCGGCGCGCTCGCCGGCGCGTACGTAGCCAAGACGGCGATGGTATAGAACCGATATTGGTGCTGGATCGTCGCCCAGTCCGGCGCGGGGAAGACACGCTTGACGCAGGCGATGGCACGGCGGGCTTGTTTGCCGCGCCATTGCCCGCTGGCGCCAGCGAACAAGTGTAGCGCCTTCCTCTGAAAGTCCATCGTGAGCACGTAGTTGATCGTCCCGGCTTCGTTCGCCTTGGGCGAGCAGTCCGGATTCTCCCGTACGGCTTTGGTGAGCGCGTCTTCGAAGAACGGTAAGCTGTCACACACGTTGCCTTCATGGCCGCCGTTCGCCGAGGCGCCGCATCGAACGTGCTGGACGGCCGCGACGCGCAGCCGATCAGCCGGCTTGCCCCCGTCGAGCGGCATCAGGGAGGCGCCGGCGTCGCCGGCCAAGAGCGCCACTTTTCCGGCATCGAGGGCCGCGCTGCCACTGACCGGCGCCGCGGATTTTCCGCCAGGGCGACGCAAGAGGTAGAGCGGCACGGCGATCAAGATGCTGACCGCGACCAGCGCCACGACGATTTGCGCGCGAAGCGGGCGAGCGCGACCGCCGCCGGGACCCACTCCCAAGCGGCGCGACGACGGATCGCCGGAATTTGGTGCCGGAAAGGACGAGCGCGAAGGGGGTCCTGCCATGCCCGAGCTCGGCTAGCGGCGCTCAGTCGTCGAGCAGAGCTTGGACTTGGTGTCCAGGCTCTACCTTGACCAAGGTCGCAGCAAGATCCAAAGCTTCCGGCATCAAGCCCTGTACTTGCGAGACGACTTGCTCGACCACGTTGCGCGCTTCGTCCGGGTTTGGCCCGGCCATGACCAGCGCAAATTTGAGCGGCCCAATACGCCCGCCGGTGATGGGCACGATGCTGAGCAGCAACATCTCGGTCAGCTCCACCACGCGCTGCGCGGCGCGCCGCAGAGCGAGCATCTCCAAGATGGTCGGCCGCTCGCTCACATGCCGATTCGGCCCCCGAATGTGATAGCGCGCGACGGACAACGGCACCGCCGCCCACTCCGCAAATTGGCGGTCTTCGTCCAATGCCTTGACCAAGTGGTCGCGCTGCAAGAGCCCGGTGAGCCCATCACGGCGGGCCAGGTAGGCCCGGGCTCGTTCGTGCGGCGGCGAATGTTCCTGAAAGCTGACGAGCTTCACGCGCGACTCGCCCAATTGCACTTCAGCCCCATGCAGCAGCGCAATCGTCTTTTTGCGTTCGTAGCTGTGGTCCGCGTAAGTGCCGTTGGTGCTGCCGGTGTCTTCAATCGACCACGAACCAGCGTTCCAGCGCACGACGGCGTGGGAGCCGGATACGGTCGCCTCCGGCATGACGATGTCTTGGCCGCTGCGGCGACCGATGGTGATTGCCGGCTTATCCAGGACGAATAACGTTCCGGCAGCCTCCGGTGCATTCGTGCAGTAAGTGACGAGCAATGCTTGCGATGACGGCACGAAGGATTCACTGGCGGAGCGGCCCGGCGGCGCGCCGGGGGCGATACGTTCGCGCGGGATCTGAACCTGGCTCGTGGTGAGCGAGCTGGGATTGAAGAAGCGCAGGTGGCGCGCGGTGGGACGGAGAGCGGAGTCATCGGCCAAGCAGCGAAAGATTTGCTTCACCTCGTCCACGCTCAGACCCGACGGCACGTCGAACATGATCTGCGAACGCATCGGCTTGGCGCGCGGGCGGTACCCGGGCTCGGGCACGCGGCACGTCCACATTTCCCAGAGCGTGAGCCCGAGCGCATACATATCGTCCTCGGGACTGGCACCGCCTGAGCGCAGACGTTCAGGGGCCATGTAATTCGGCGTGCCTCCGTCGGGCGGCGCGCCGGGCCGTCGCGCGCTCAGGCGAGCGCGTTCCTGAGCAAAGCCAAAATCCAAAATGATGGCGCGGTCGCCCGTGACCATGACGTTGCCCGGCTTGAGGTCCCCGTGCACCAGCCCTTGTGCGTGAATGGCCGCCAGACCCGCGGCCACCTCACTCGCAATTTTTCGGAATTCGTCCGCGGTGTAGCCGCCTTGCGCCTTACGCCGGCGAATATGCGTGTGCAGCGTTTGGCCGGCGATGTGCTCCATCACCAAGATCGGCCCCCACGGCGACGGCGCGAGGTCGTGCACACGGCAAACGTTCGGGTGACTCACGGACCGGGCAAGCAAGAGCTCCTGGCGCAGCGCCTCGTCGTCGCCTGGCATGCGGGACTCTTCACGCACGACCTTCAAAGCACCTGGCTGCTGCGTGCTGCGGTCGTAGGCGAGAAAAACCTCGCCCATGCCGCCTTTGCCCAGGCTCTGGCGGATCTCGTAACGATCGTTGACGACGGTTCCGTGCCCTAACGGCGGGACATTTTTAGGGGGGGCAGCCATTCAGAGCGGTGCTTGGGCGAAGCAGGTAGCGTCCTCGATTTAACCGTACACTGCAATCGGCTCGTTCCGGGGCCCGCCGGGCCGGGCGGCGCTGGACGCTCGCGTTCTGGCCGTGCTACATCGCGCCCTGGCTCGGTGATTTGACCGGGCCCGCGAACGCGGTCAACGCGGCCTTTTTGTCGAGCTTCGGCAAAAAGCCGCTTACAGGGAAGCCGGTGCAACACCGGCGCGGCCCCCGCCACTGTAACCGGGGACAAAGTTCGGCAAATCCACTGGGCGAAGAGCCTGGGAAGGGCCGAGCGGCGAGTGATCCGGCAGCCAGGAGACCTACCGTGCTCGTGCCCGCGCTTCCCATTCTGGGCAGCTCGGTTCGACTTGCGATCCGCGGGGCGCGGAAGCGAGGCGACATCGGGCCGATCTGCGCCCGGCGCCGTTTCATTTCCATTCCTTCGGGTTGCTTACACTCCGCCTCATGCGAGGCGGCATTCGGTTGGCCGGGCGGGAGGCCCGCAACCGCGGAGTAGGGACACGAAAATGAAGATGAACAAGCAAAACTCAGTGTTCGCTGGACTTCTTTTGAGCGGCAGCCTGGCCTTTTCGGCATGTAGCAGCGACGACGCCAGCACAACGGGCGGCGCGGGCGAAGCCGGAGCTGGCGGCGAAACCAGCGGGGCTGCCGGGCAGGCGGCCGCCGGCGAATCTAGCGCGGGCGAGGGCGGAGAATCCGGCAGTGTGGGGCTGCCGCCGGCGCCGCTGAACCCCCAAGGCGTAATTGTGACCGCAGCCGAGCCGGCCACTTTCAGCCATTTGCTGGTCGCCGGCACCGATTTCTTGAGCTCGACCGAGATCGCCAGCGTGACGCTCGCGACGGGCACCGTGGACGGCACCGCAACGTACGCGGATGGCGATGCTGTCTCCGTAAGCAGCGCCGGGCTCGGCTTTGCGCTCGAGCGCGGCAACGGCAAGGTCCACTTGCTCGATGGCGGCACGAGCAAGACCACGTTCGATCTAAAAGAGCCGGCGACTCTCGACCGGGTGGCGTTGGGTAACAAGGCGTATGTGCCGCTGCTCAGCGAGAGCACGATCGCGGTCCTGGACCTCGCCGCTGGCACGATCGCCAAGCGCATCGACTTGAGCCAGTACAACGCCGCCAGCGACAGTGACGGCAGCGCCGACATCGACGGTGCCGTCTATGACCCGACCAAAAAAATCGCCTACTTCTTGTTGGGTCGGATCGATTTTGCGAGCTTCGACGCTTCCTTTCATCTGCCGTGCAGCAGCACCAAAGCTTTGGTCGTCGGCATCGACGCCACGACGGACGCGGTCGTCGACCTCAACGGTGACGCCGCCGGCAAAGCCGCCGAGCTCTCGCTGGTCAACCCCGGGTCGGTGTCACTTGCGGCGGACGGCTCGCTCGTGGTGCTGGCGAACGGTTGCTACGAGGGCGCCACGCTGAAGCAGCAAGGCATAGAAATCGTCGACGCGACCGGTACGAGCCAAGTCGTGTTTGCTCCGACTAATGACGACTACTTGGGCAAGTTGATCTTGGTGGGCGGGAGCAATGCGCTACTCGGGACGAGCGACGCGACGACCTTCAAGAGCCATTGGTACAAGCTGGACCTCGCTGCAGGCCAGCTCGGCGCTGAGCTCATGGGCGTCCCGGATGCCGTCTCGTTCGACGGCAAAGATCTGTTGGGCGTCGGCCCCGGCGGCGCCGTGATTCGTTATGACGTGACCTCAGGCACCGCCACGACGGTCAGCGCCAAATCTTGGGCGGGAGATTATATCTCTGCCGCTGCGACTGCGCTCGTGAAGTAAGCTGCGAGCGTTCGTGCATTTGACGCCTATTCAGCGCGAATCATCAGTGGTTTCGTGCTGAAGGGCGTGCTCTTGAATGGGCGAGACAGCGCCCGCGGACTCCCGGTAATGGCCAGAGGGGTCCGCGGTTGCTGAGGATCGGCGCGCTGCTAACTTGAATGATGTGACCGAGCGCCTGAGATTTTTAGTCGTGCTCTGCGGGGCGATGGCGCTCTGGGCCTGTGGCCAATCTTCGATCAGCGCAGCCCGGCCTGTTCCCCGTGGAGACATCGAGACGCGTGCGCTGCCGCCCAAACGCGAGCGGGAGTTGCCGCGGCTGATCGCGCCGCCCCCGGCATATGGAAATAAAATCGTGCTGGCGCGGGGCGCGTTCCGCTCAAGCTTTGAATGAGCGACTATCGCACTTTGAGGGTTACGCCCGCCCAGCCGACGCCGCCACGGTTGTCGTGCACCACCGCCCACACCCTTGCTAAGCCCGGCTCTTTGGGCGCGTAGTACTGCGTGCCGTAGTCGTCGTTCCAGCCAGACGTAGCGTCGTTCAGGAGCCGAACGGGAGATTTGAATTTCCCGGCGTCCGCGTAATAGTCAATCCACATCTGCTCACCCACGTTGCGGCCGAGCAGCATTCTCGAAACGTCATCTTGATTTTGATTCAAGACATTGGCCTTATCTACGCTGGGGCGGACCGCATGAGCGGGGCAGCTCGAGTCGCCATCGTCGGGGCACGCCGTCACGCAAAGGTGCGCTTGCTTCGGATCGTCGCAGTCGATGTCGTCCGGGACGCTCGAACCAGCCCGCGCCTGGCAGTCGTCCATCCCGGTCGGCTTTTTCGTGTCTTGCGAGCCGTGATCCGTGCAGAAGCTGGGGGACGTGACCGGCCGGTCCTCAAACTCGAAGCCCGAGACGAACGGATTGTCGTTGTGAAAACTTTGGAACGAATAGACGGCCACGTAGCCCGCGACAAAGTCGTCCGAGCCCAGCAGGTTGCCAGCAGAATCCTGGCAGCCGATGGGAAACGCGGTCTGGTCGGTCGTGGGCACGGGTACGAGCTCACCCGCACAGACCAAAAAGAACACGTAAGCGATGCCGTAGGGCGAGTTCCTGGCCTCACTGGGCGGGGGCCGACGCGAGATGATGTCTTTCGGCATCTGGAATGACGTCGCATTGCCCGCGCTCATCCCGCTGAATACATCCGGGTCTCTGAAGCAGGCGTAATACAAGTCTGCAGGTGGATCGAAGCACGGGCCCGACCATCGAACGCTTACCGTACGCGCCGCCCTGTCCGATGCGTCCTCCCACAACATGTGCAAGTTCACCGCCTGACCCGGATCCGCATAAGGCACGTCCTTCTGCACACCGAGCACGCGCAGGGAGTGCAGCTCGCTCGGCGGGTCGAAGTCAGGCCCGCAACCGAGCAAAGCGAAGCTCAATAACGCGACCGCGCCTCGCCAGCCGTTGAAGGTCGGGTGCATCAAAATCAAAACTCCCCTCTCATGCCCAAGCTCGGAATGATGGGGATACCGGTTTGATACGAGCGCCGACTGTAGTCGTAGTTGTAGCTCAGACCCTCAGCGGCGGCATTGTTGTAGGTATTCTGAACGTCCAAGTAAGTCGAGAAGCGCCAGTCTCGGTACTGCCAGCGTTTGTCGACACGCAGGTCGAGCTGGTGAAAGAGCGGCAGGCGCGTGCTGTAAGGGGTGCCCTGCAGTTGGGTATAAGCACCGGAGTCGGCTGCGTATAGCGCCGGCAATGCGGGCGCGGCAAGAGAGGCCGTATCCAGGCTACCGGTAACGACGCGGAAGCGCCCGCCGAACTCCCAGCCGCGGCCGAGCCGGTAGCTCCCTAGAATGATCAAGTTGTGCGTCTGGTCGTATTGGAACAGATATTCCCGGCTGCCCGGGCTGTCCCGCCGCACGCTGCGTGACAGGGTGTAAGCGATCCAGCCGAAGAAACGTTTGCTCGGCTTGTACTTCAGGAAGAGCTCCATACCGATGACCGAGCCGAGGCCAACGTTGTTGTACGTGTACGTGCCTTGGTCATTCGGCGCGCGCGAGACTTGGCTCGTGAGATCCTTGTAAAAGCCTTCTACGCCGAGGTCGATTTGCTTGGTCAGCTCTTGCTCGACGCCGAGCGAGTAATGGACAGCGCGATTGGAGTGCAGGCCCGGCGTGCCGAAGACCGGATTCGTTTCTTGAAACTGCGGCGGCTGATAAAATAGGCCAGCGCCGCCCTTCAGCGTGGTCCGGAGCGCGTTGCTCTCGGGCTGAGCAGGATCAGCTCCTTTCACCAGGTCATAGCGCGCGACGATGCGCGGGCTGAAGTCGCCATGGCCCGTGTCTCTCGCATAATCGACGCGCACCCCGGGGATGACACGCAGCCGGCGCGTCGGCTGAAGCTCGGCTTCCGCGTACCAACCTGGCCGGAACGACGTGCTTTTGACGTGTGACTCTTGAGGCGGCCGACTGGCGAATGGGCCCGGATCTGGCTCACCAGCCCGCGGAGGTTGAGGAAAACGAACGGTCACCTCGTACGGGGCGAGCGAGAAATCCAAACCTGCGTTCACCTTGACTCCCGTGGCGACCTTGAACCCGAGCTCGGTCCGCGCGTAGACGGGGAAGGTGTCGAGGTTGAACAGGAAATTTCCGACGGAAAAGCCGATCGAGTTCTTGCCCGCAGACAACATCGTATCGAGCGAGACCGACGGCGTGAGGTCCGTTTGGTACAACATCTGCGCGCGGTAAAACGAGGTGCCGAAGCTCAACGCACCCCCCAGTGCCGGATCTTGGGCGGCGGGGTCGGTGATGATGATCCGAAATTTGTCGTCGGAGCCGAAAGCCCGCAGGCTGAAGCGGGACGACGCGGTCTTGTGGTCGACGATGGCTTGGTAGTCGTAGTAGACCGGGGCGGCGGTCACGCTCGAACCCGCTCTTTCAAGCAGCGGTTTGAGCCAGACGTCGATCCAGCTGCGCCGACCTGCCACGGCGAAGGTCCAATGCTTCGCAGGCAGTGGCCCCTGCAACAAGACGCGCCCGTCGATCAGGTCGAGCTGGGCCATGCCGTGGAAACAGCCAGCCTTGTCCGTCGGCACGCCGTATGGCCCGAGGCACTGCGTGTCGGGGCTGCGTAGCGCCACGTCCACGATGCCGCCCTGCACCCGGCCATATTTGGCGCTGAAGTTGCCTGGGTAGAAGTCGATCTTCTCGAGCAGCTCGGTCGGCACGACGCTCGATAAGCCGCCGAAGTGGTAAATCAACGGTAAGAGCGAGCCGTCTGCGTACACTTGCGTGTCGTTCGGCGAGGAACCGCGCACGATCAGAAACCCAGCCAGCCCGGGCGGACGGGCGACCCCAGGCAAACTCTGCAATGAGCGCAAAGCGTCGCCGCTGGTCCCCGGAATACGATCGATTTCGCGGCGCTCAATCGTACGGCGCGTCATCTCTCGCGGCGGGCGCTCGCCCTGCACCGTGATCTCGATGCCCTCTGCAACCGGCGCCAAGCGATAAGTGGCGTTCGTTTCTTGGCCGACGAGGACTTCTTCTTGACTTTCGACCGGCTTAAACCCTGGGGACTCCACGTGGACCCGATATTGGCCCGGAACCACGTTGGCGAGTGCCCACTTGCCCGCCTCGTCCGTGGTCACCTGACGTTGCGTGCCGTCGGGCAAGGTGAAGGTGACCGCGGCGCCAGCGAGCGGGGTATTGCTCTCGGCCAGGCGAACGACGCCTGACAGGTTACCGAGGGTAGGAACGGGCAGCGGCGCTTCCGCGTCAGAAACCGGGGCGAGGGTGAACGAGTACCGGTAGGAGATGGCAACGGGGATCGGGATGCCGTCACGCGTGGCGGGTTTGAAGGTGAACTTGAGCGCCGCATCCCGCGCTACTTCGTCGAAGCCATTGCCGACTGGCTCTACTACCTCCGCCTTGGTCACGTTGCCCGCGCGATCGATGGTGAGCTTGAGCGGGACATCCGCCTCTAAGCCCGCCTTGGCCGCATCGGGCGGGTACGCGGCGTGCTCGAAGTGGATGAGCTCGGGCAGCACGAAGACGGGCTTCTTCGTTGCGGTCGAGCTCGGGTCGGGTTGCTTGACCACCGCGCCGGATGCGCCGCTCGGCACCGATCCACTGCCCGGCTGGGAGTCGTCCGACTGCGCGTTAGCGGTGCGCTCCTCCGCGGCCGACGCCAACGCGGCGAGCGCCACCAGCAGGCATATCCTACGCACAGAAAAAACCATGAACGACCGCTACTTCGCTAGTGCACGCGCGCGCGCAAGACAAGACATTCTCTAGCACGTGGGGGGTTGCTGGCCGGCGCGCGCGGTATTACGGCGGGCAGCTAGTGAAAGTCGCCACCTGGAACGTCAATTCGATTCGCGCTCGGCTGGACCACGCCTGCGATTGGCTCGAGCGCGTGCAGCCGGAGGTGCTGTGCATGCAGGAGACGAAAGTCGTCGACGACGATTTTCCGACCGACGAGTTCATGCGTTTGGGCTACGGCGTGGCCATGGCGGGGCAGCTCGCCTACAACGGCGTTGCCATCTTATCGCGCCTACCGATGAAGGACATCAGCATCGGCCTGGCTGGGCACGGCCTGGACGCGGACAGACGCGTGATCGCCGCGACAATTGCCGGCATTCGCGTGTTTTCCTGCTACGTGCCGAACGGCAAGAGCGTGAGCTCCCCCGCCTTCCAAGAGAAGCTCGCCTGGTTGGAACAGCTTCGGCAGACGCTCGATGCCACCACCACCCCAAAGAGCGATGTGCTCGTGTGCGGAGACTTCAATATCGCCACTGACGAGCGCGACGTGTTCGCGCCCGAGCTATTCCGCGGCAAAACCCACTTTCACCCCGACGAACATCGCGCGCTCGCCAAATTGCGGGCGTTCGGGCTCAAGGACGCGTTCCGGGAACTGCACTCGGAGGGAGGGCTGTACAGCTGGTGGGACTACCGGGGCGGCGGGTTTCGCAAGAACGAAGGTCTGCGCATCGATTATGTCTTCCTCTCGGAGTCGCTCAGCACGCGCTGCACTAGTGCGATCATGGACTCCGAGCCCAGGCGCTTGGACAAGCCCTCCGATCACATCCCCGTGCTCGTTGAGCTCGCGTGAGCGGTTACGAAAAACCGAAGCCGGCGCGGCAGGCGCGCGCCGCGTCAATGCTCACTCGGCCGTGCTCGAAGTAGCTCTCGAGCTCGGGCTCCGCCTCGAAGGCATGCGCCACTTGGGACAGCGCGACCAGGTAGATGCATTCGCGTGCCAGGCCACCGCCGCGGTAGGCGCGACAGGCGGCTTCGACGGCGCTGGCGACGTCTTGACCGAGGCCGAGCAACGCGCTCACGACTTCTTCGAAAGCGGCGCCGCGACGCACGTCGCGCGCAGCGATGTGCCGACGGGCAAGCTCCCGCCGCCGCCCGGCCTCGAGCACGCCAGCCCCGCGCTCCAAGAGCAAGGCCCGACCTTCTTCCGCTTCGTTGCTCTGGGCAGAGCCGATCCGAAACAGGCCGAGCTCCTCGCGCTGAGCCAAGACGCGGGGCCTAACGTGGCCTTCAATCTCATGGAGTACAATGCGGCGGGCGGCGTCTTCACCGTGCCAAAGGCCCGGCCGAATGCCCACGAAGCCGTCGCCCACGGCGGCGGCGGCGGCCTGATTGGCGCGAACCTCTACGCGCACCGGTAGGCCCGCCGTAGCGCGCTCCAAGGCACGGTACAAGCTGGCCGCGTCGCTGCGGTCGTCGCTGCGGTGCTGCTTCGACGGCGGGTCGTCCGGCGCGTCGATCCAGCGCGCCGCCCACGCCTCGGCGGCCTCTGCGTCCGGCGAAGCCTGCAGCGGATAACGTCGCGCGCTGCGCGCCGCAAACTCCGCTGTTCCGATCACCTCGGCCGCCGCGGCTTCGACTTCGAGCTCGGCCGCGCGGGCGGCGTATGCCGCGCCCAGCGCGCCAAAGCCACCAATCGAGACCGCGGCAGCTTCCAGGGCAGCACGCAGCGCGCCGAGCGCGGGGCGCGCTGCGTATTCGAAGCGCGGCGCTCGGCGCTTGCCCGCGCCCCAATCGCCGATCAGCGCTTCACGCTCGGCGGCTGCGTTCAGAGGTTGCGCGCGGTCGAGCAGGCGAATTTCGTACTCTGCCCGCCGCAACAGCTGTTGTGTGCTCTGAAAGAGCGGGGTGCGATCGAGCTCGATCACACCCCGGGGTTGCGGGGCAATCGGCATGAATCAGAGCTTGTTCGCCGCGATATTGGCAAGCTCACTGCGCTCGCCCTTGGACATCAAAATGTGCCCGACGATCGGCTCGCCTCGTAGGCGGTCTGCGGTCACGGACAGGCCGTTCGTCGAGCTGTCTACGTATGGGTTGTCGATCTGAAACGGGTCACCGGTGAGGATGATTTTCGTGCCTTCGCCGCAGCGGGTAATGACCGTCTTCACCTCGTGCGGCGTCAAATTTTGAGCCTCGTCGACGATCACGTATTGATGCGGCAAGCTGCGACCGCGAATGTAGGTGAGCGGCTCGACCTGCAGCTGGCCCGCGTCGAACAGCTCCTCGAAGCCACGCACGCCGCGCCGCTTGCTGCCGCCCGCGACCAACAGGAACTCCAGATTGTCATAGATGGGCTGCATCCAAGGATTGAGCTTTTGATCCACATCGCCCGGTAAAAAACCGATATCGCGGCCCAGCGGCATGACGGGTCGGCTGACCAGCAACCGCGCGTACGCGCCGTCGTCGACGACGCGGCGTAGGCCGGCGGCCAGCGCGAGCAACGTCTTGCCCGTGCCGGCTTTGCCGACGACCGTGAGCAATTTCACATTGTCATCGAGCAGCAAGTCCAAGGCAAAGGCCTGCTCTTTGTTGCGGGGCCGAATGCCGAGCAAGCCTTCACGCGGCGTCTTCAAGGCGCGAATTTCCTTCGGCTCGTGGTGGAAGCGGCCCAGTGCAGTGCGTGAGCGCACGCTATCGTCGCGCAGGACGACGCAGGCGTTGGCGTTGATCTTGTCGGCGTCGGCCGGTTTGAACGAGCTCGATTCGAAAAATTTATCTAGCTCGGCCGCCGTGACATTCAGCTCGATGATGCCGGTTTCGACCCGATCCAGGTCGACCGCCGAGTTTTCGTACGTCTGCGTGGTGAGCCCGAGCGCGTCTGCGCGGATGCGCAGATTCACGTCCATGGTCACGAAGATCGTCGGCTTGTCCGGCGACTCGTCGCGGAACTCGAGCGCAGTCTGCAAAATGGCGTGGTCGCCCGTGTTGGGATTGAGGGCGATTTTGAGCTCCAGCCGGCGCACGGGCACGTGCACGAGCAAGCGACCGCCATCCGGCAAATCGACGCCCTTGGACAAGGGCCCTTTTGCGCGTTGAGCATCGAGCAACCGCGAGACGGTGCGGGCATTCCTGCCGCGCTCGTTGGCGTCGCGTTTGAATTGATCGATTTCCTCGATCACGTAGATCGGCAAAATGACGTCGTTGTCCTCGAACTTCAGAAATGCATGCGGATCGTGGATCAGAACATTCGTGTCGAGGACGTAATTCTTTTTCATCGTCACCTTGGCGCGGACGCCGCTGAGCGCGGATAACCCTACCCTCCGCTCACCGCAACGAGGAAACTGGGGGTGCGCGGCCGGGTCCCGGCGCCGTTCACTGCCATGGCAAAAGTGCTTTTGAAACGCGCGGTTCGGCCCTTGGACGGAACTCGAGAAATACGCCCGAAATCCGGCGCCGGATCGGAAAACGATAGGTCACGCGCGAGCGCGCTCTCGCTAAACGCGCACTTTTCCGGATCTCCGGCTAGGCTGCGGTGCGAGCACGGTGCGAAGCCGCAGCGCGCGGCGCTCGTTTCGGTTCAAAGTTTCCGGCAGTCCTCGTTCCAATGTCCGATCAAGTTCGTGAAGGAGACGTTCTCGCCGGCAAGTTCCGGATCGAGCGGGTGCTCGGCAAAGGCGCAATGGGGGTCGTCGTGGCCGCCACCCACATTCAGCTAGACGAACGTGTGGCGCTCAAGTTCTTGTTACCCGAGGCGCTCGCCAACGCAGATGCGGTGGCGCGCTTCGCCCGCGAAGCGCGGGCCGCGGTCAAGATCAAGAGTGAGCATGTAGCGCGCGTTTCGGATGTGGGAACGCTAGACAGCGGTTCGCCGTACATGGTCATGGAGTACCTGCAAGGGCAGGATCTAGCCGAGTGGATGAGAGAGCGCGGCCCGCTCGAGATACCGGAGGCAGTGGAGTTCCTACTGCAAGCCTGCGAGGCGTTGGCGGAGGCACACGCGCTCGGGATCGTTCATCGAGATCTGAAGCCAGCCAATTTATTCGTGACGATGCGGGCAGATGGCACACCCTGCATCAAGGTGTTGGACTTCGGGATCTCGAAGTTTACCGCCTCGGGCGGCTCCTCCGACTTGGACATGACCAAGACGTCGACGGTCATGGGCTCGCCCCTGTACATGTCACCGGAGCAACTCAGCTCGACCCGCGGCGTGGATGCCCGCGCGGACATTTGGGCGATCGGCGTGATTTTATTCGAGCTGGTCTCGGGCCGCCTGCCCTTCGAAGCCGAGAGCATGCCGGCGCTCTGCCGCAAAGTAGTCGAGGACCCGCCGCCCAGTTTGAGCGAGCTGCGTCGTGACGCACCGCCGGGACTGGAACCGATCTTGCTGCGATGCTTGGCAAAAGACCGCGCGCAGCGCTTTGGCAGCGTGGCGGAGCTCGCGAGCGCCTTGGCGCCATTTGGGCCTCCAAGCGCTCTGCGATCGGCGGAGCGCATCGCCCGCGTGTTGCGCGCCTCCAGCCCGCTCAGCCGACCCGACGAGAAGAGCCTGCCGCCCCTCCTACTATCGGCGACCGGGAACGCCGTTACCTTGAGAGCCGAGCCAAGCTCGCCTCCAGGGCGTCGGAAACGTTGGCCGCTGTGGTTGATGATCCCCGGCCTGCTTGCCGCCGCAGCAGCCTTATTTGGCATGAGCCGCGTGGTGCGGCCGCTCGAACATGCGGCTGAGCGCCAGAGCTCGCCCGCCTCCGCGCCATCGGGCAGCCGTTCGCTTCCGGACGCAAAGCAGGGGCCGCCGACGGTCGCGCCCGCGCTCGCGGCATCGACGACGGCGGCCGTCCCCGGCGCCGAGCTGGTCGACGACGCTCATCCCAAGCCGAGGCCAGCAGGCGTTCATAGCGTAATGCCGCCCCCCGCGGACTCGCCGAGCCAGGCGGCCAGTGCGTCGGCCGCCGTGCGCGTTCCGCCACCCGTTGTACCCGCCGACGACCCGCTCGAAGACCGACATTGAGTGGCGCATCCGCGCCCCACGGTGGAGCGCGATCGTAGGTTTTTTTTCCGGTGTGCTTCGCGAGCGAGGTTCGTTGTAATACGCTCGCGCCGACCCGTATGAGCCGCACCCATCACTCAGCGCTACGGGCCACGCTCATGGCCGCGCTCTTGTCCGCGGCGCACGGCGCGCACGCCCAAGACGTCACTCCGGAGCGGAGCGTCGCGGCACAAGCGTTGTTCGATGAGGCTAAGCGCTTGATGCAAAACGGTGACGCGGCTTCCGCGTGCCCGAAGTTCGAGGAGAGCGAGCGACTCGAAGCCGGCATCGGCACGAAGCTCAACTTGGCCACGTGTTACGAGCGAGTCGATCGCACCGCGAGCGCCTGGATTCTATACCTCGAGGTCGAATCGGAGACGAAACGCAACGGGCAAGCCACACGCCAGGCGTTGGCGCACGAGCGCGCGGCTGCCTTGAGCCCAAAGCTATCGCGCGTGACCGTCGACGTGCCGGCGCCGAGCCGCGTCCCGGGCCTGACGCTGGAACGTGACGGTGTTCGCGTCGGGAACGCACAGTGGGGGCTCTCGGTTCCGGTGGACCCGGGGACTCATACCGTGCGCGCATACGCGGTTGGCAAAAGAACGTGGCAGGTCAACGTACAGGTTCCGATCGGTCCCAGTACGCAAACCTTGAGCGTGCCGGTGCTGGTCGACGCTCCCTCCCTAGCCACTCGGCCGGCGCGCGATCGCAAGACAACCGCGAAGCCGCCTAGCGGCGCGCGGCGCACGGTGGCCTACGTTGGATTTGGGGTCGGCAGCGCGGCGGCGGCGCTCGGGGCGGTGTTTGGAATACGTGCCATCACCAAAAACAATTTGTCCAATGAAGCGGCGAACTGTCGGGGAGACTCCTGCGTCGGCAATGGCGTCCGCCTGCGCAACGAGGCACGGAGCGCTGGAACTGTTTCCACGGTCACGTTTGCGATCAGCGGTGCCGCCTTGGCCACCGGCTTGGTGATCATGCTGACCGAGCCCAAAAAGGAGGCGTCCGGGGGGACTCGGCTGAGCGCCGCTGCGGCCCCGAACGCGGCGCAGCTCACCTTCGCGGGCGATTGGTGAGGCCCGCAGCACGCGCCTCGCTTGCGAGCGCCTCAATCGGACTCTGGCTCGCGACCCCGGCCTGTAACGGCTTGATTGGAGCCGGGGCGCCAAACCTCGTCGAGGGCTTCGGAGGTGCGCGCGAGACGTGCACCGGACGGGGCTGCGCGGGGGCTACCGTGTCGCTCGACCCTACACTGACCGCCGACAGTGCGGGCGAGGGCGGAGCGCTGAGCTCCGGCGGAGCAAGCGGCGAAAGCAGCGTCAGTGGGGCGGCCAGCGGCGGCGCCGCTGGCGCCGCTGCTCACGCGTGCGGCGACGCCGACGGAGCATGCCCCAGAGGCTGTACCAGCGCGGCGGACGACGATTGCCCGAAGGAGCCGGGCGAAGCCTGCGGCCCCAAGGACGAGTGCCGAACAGGCGTGTGCGGCGCAGAAGGCGTCTGCTGCGATTCAGCCTGCGGCAACAGTTGCTATTCGTGCAAGGTGCCTGCATTCAAGGGGACGTGCACCGCCCTCGACTACTCAAAGTCCGCGGACGTGAAGAACTGCGGCGCGTGCGGCGCGCTGTGCTCGACCGCGAACATCACGGCCGCGTGCAGCGGTGGGGTGTGCGGAGGCACGTGCAGCGCGGGCTTTGCCAACTGTTCGCCGAAAATTAACGACGGCTGTGAGACGATCACGAGCATTGATCCGCTCAATTGCGGCGCGTGCGGCGCGGTCTGCAAATACGGGTATTGCAACGCCAGCAGCTGCAAATCCGCGCGCGTGGGCCCTGGACCGGACAGCGGCGCGACGTTTCGTCTGGGGGTCGGTGCCAGCCTCTTCGCGATGCCGATCGGCGGTATCGCCGCCGGCAAAGTCGCGGCGCTCGGCCTGCTTGCCACTGTCGACGCCAGCAATGACAAGTCCGTGAATGTGTACCTTGCGCTCTACGCCGACGTCGCCGGAGTGCCGGCCACGTTCGTAGCCCAAACCGAGCTGCTCACGACCACGGATGCGCTGACCGCGCCCACAGAGGGTGCCATCAACCCGCCCGTGAGTATCGCTGCCGGCAATTATTGGTTGGTCTTGGTAGTGTCGAACACAATCCGTTTGCATGCGACGGACTTGGGCTCCACGACCACCTGGTTTCACAATTCGGTCCCGATAACGTTCGCGAAGATCAACGGGCCCTTGCCGGGAGATCTGCAGTCGCAAACGCTGAGCCGCGCCATCCTGTACGCAGTCATCACCCCGTAGTCCGATCCACCGTTGCCGGAGAAATCGCTCATGAGTTGTCCTCAAATCTATCTTGGCAGCAACCGAATGGCCGCGCCCCTGCCGCCCGAATACGCGAACGACGCGATCGGGATTTCTGGCGTGCCGATTCCGGCTGGCATCACCACGCTCATCCCCGTCACCGTCAAGAATCACGGCACGGACAACTCGCCATCGACGACGATCGAGCTCTATTGGTCGGACCCGACCACCGGATTCCAGGCGCTACCGGCGCGCCGCATCGGTTTGCCGATTGGAATCACGGCCGGCATCCCTGGAGCGATCAGCTCGCCCATCGTCGAGGGCGAAAAGTCGACCTATTTCGGATGGACGCCCGATGCCAGCATCGTCAGCGT
>CAXSGJ010000001.1:322202-327306 GCA_964236865.1 uncultured Polyangiaceae bacterium | reverse complement strand
GCGTCCATGGACGCGGCAGGCTCTGGGGGTGATCCAGCTCGGAATTCAGCGGAACCGTTGGCCTCCGGTGGAGATAGTGACGCCCCGCCCGCTGGAGCCAGTGGCGAGGCAGGTGCTGGAGGCGCGGCCAGCGCATCCAACACCGGGACGGGCCCGGCAAAAGGCGGTACCTCCGCGGGCGCGAATACGGGTGGCGGCGGCTCGGGCGGCGTGCCGTTTGTCGCTCCCGTGTGCGCACCGACCACGGCAGTCCTACCGACCGCTGAGCTTTACTTGCCGTGTGAGGTCAACTCGGCCTTGTACGTGTGCCGTACGTGCCACTCGAACCCCCCATCCAAGCCAGCTAGCACCTCATACGTGACGTATGCGGACATCAAGCCGCGGGCGGCCGCGATCTACGACATGGTGAGGACTGGTTACATGCCGCGTCCCCCTTATCACCTGTCGGAACAACAGAAGAGAACCGTCATGACGTGGCTGGGCCAAGACGGCTCGTGCGCCGTCGGCGTCAACTCTCCTTGCCAATGAGTGCGTGAAGTTCCGCGTCTGGGCGCGGATTTTCCCGCGCGAGTGCGCCAATTGGCTAAGCCTCGGGCGCCCTCTTCGACACAAAATGAATGCGTGTCTGTTGCTGTTACACTCAGTAAGCCGCGACGAAATGTTTGGTGTGTTAAGTAATCCAGATTCGACGAAGGGCGCGCTGCGTGCGCGCGTCTCGTGGTGAGCAAAGAGCCTGCGTGCTGGGCCGAAAAGGAATATCGACGATGAAATCGTATGTGCTTACGCTTGGAGTGTTGAGCGCCTTGGTGGCCGCTGGGTTTTCCGCCGGTTGTTCCGACGACACGGTGACCCCCACCGGTGGCGATGCCGGCGCAGGTGAGGTCAGCGGCGCTGGGAAATCAGGCGGCGGCGAAGCGGGTGAGAGCACCGCCGGTCGCCCAAGCGGCGGAAGCCCGAACGGCGGAGCCGCCGGCGAAATGACCGAAGGCGGCAGCGCCGGTGAAACGGGCACCGGCGACGCCGGGGCAACTACGGGCGGCACCGGGGGAACAGCCGGCACGAGCGGCTCGGCGGGTACAAGCGGAACGGCGGGTACAAGCGGAACGGCGGGTACAAGCGGTAAAGGCGGCGCATCCGGCTCAAGCGGATCATCGGGCGCGGGCGGCGCATCCGGTTCAGGTGGCACGTCCGGTTCGGGTGGCACGTCCGGTTCCGCAGGCAAAGGTGGCGGCGGCGCGGGCGGCTCCGGAGGCTCAGCGGGTGGCGTCGGCACCGCAAGCTTGTTCATCCCTTCTTCCCTGACGTGCAGCTACGGGAATGTGGCCGCTGCAATGAGTGTGTGCCGCAACTGCCACGGCAACCCGCTCAGCACTGCCCTCACGCCCCCAATCATGCTCGTCACCTACGCGGACGTAACGGCTCAATGGAAGGATACGTCGTCTAACTGGCACACCGGAACGGTCGGTCTCAACGTGAGTTCGACCGTGATTGCCACTCAGATAAACAACATCGCCGGCGGCATCATGCCCCTCAATGGCACCACCGCGGCGAGCTTCGTCGGCACCGGCGCGACCAACGCCGGAACTTGCTCGGCCAACGGAGTCACGAGCTGCAAGAACGTGATCCTCAACTGGCTCAATGCGGGCGCGCCGGGCGTGACCGCACCCAACGGCGTGTGTCCGTGACCCTGCGGGCTTAGCGAACATTGCTGCGGCGAACGGCTCGTCGTCGGCAAGGGTGATAGGCGGCGTTCCGAATCTGAGTAGTAGTTCGACACTCGAGTGATCAGAAGGAAGGCTAGCTTGAAATTCTCTTTGCTGAAGTCGAGTGTTTGCGCTGGGCTGCTTGCTGCCGGCCTCTCTGGGGCCTGCAGCAGCGGCAACGCGAGTGATGCCGGGGACGATTCGACCGGAGGCAAGGCCCGCAGTAAGGGCAACGCCGGGAGCGGTGATACTGAGGCCGAGGCGGGCAGCGCGACGACCGGGGCGGCTGGCGAGACGGACGGCGAAAGTGAGGAGCCGGCGGCTGGCAGCGGTGGCGAAGCATGCGTGCGTGAAGGAGTCGGAGGCCAGGGCGAAACCGCGAGCGCCGGCGGAAGCGCAAGCATTGGCGGAAGCGCAAGCACCGGCGGAAGCGCAAGCACCGGCGGAAGCGCAAGCATCGGCGGCAACGCCGGTGCTGGCGGCAAGTCGACGACGAATAGCGGCGGAACGGCGGGCCACGGCGGCGCGGGCGGATCCGGAACCGGCGGTACGGGCGGCACGAGCGCCAAAGGTGGCGGCGGTGGGATGGCGGGCAACGGCGGTAAGTCCGGCACAGGGGGCGGCGCTGGGTCAGGGGGCTCGGGTCCCACTCTGTTCATCCCGGCTTCCGCAAGCTGCGCGGCGGGCAACGTGCGGGCAGCGTTTTCCGTATGCCGCAACTGTCATGTCGATGGCGGCATCGGTCCGTTCCCACTCGGCACTTATGCTGAGGTGAAGCTCTACGCCAATGACGAATATAGCTCCGTGAGTGGCAATAAGATGCCGCAGCCGGGCGGGCGTACTTTCGCATCCGCGTCCAACTGTTCGCCCACGGGCACGACCACCAGCTGCAAGAACGTCATGCTGAACTGGCTCGGCGCTGGTGCGGTCGGCGTCGCAGCGCTGGATGGTGTCTGCCCCTAGACGAGCCTGTTCAGGGCTCGGCCCACATGCGCAGTAAATTCTGTTGGACGGAGGACACGCTGAGCGCGACCGGGTGATCACCCAAACGCGCCAGCACACCGTGCAGCGTTTGCAGGAGCTCACGCTGTTCGGCGCTCCGTACCAAGCTTTGCACCCAGAATACTGCGGCGACGCGCACGCCGCGCGTCACCGGCGCAACGCGGTGAATCGTGGTCGCCGGATAGAGCACCAGATCGCCGGCAGGCGGCTTGACGCCGTTGTTGTTCACGACGAGCTCGCCGCCCTCGTACGTGTCCGGCTGCGACAGAAACAATGTGGCGGCCAAATCCGTGCGCAGCCCGTCGCGGCTACGGACGGCGTCGTCGGTGTGCGAGCCGTACTCCATGCCCACTTCGTAGCGGCTGAACAGGATGGGCGTCATGCGCCGAGGCAACGCGAGCGGGGGGAATCTGTCGTTTGCGAGCAAGGTCTTTTTTATCAGGTCCCCAAGCTCAAGGGCTTCTGAGCTGGTGGCTTCGACCTGGATATTCCGCTTCACTTTGGAGGCCGCGGGGCCCGCGGTATGAAGGCCGTCCACCCACGGGGCGGAGGCGAGGCGGCCGGTGATTTGGCTCAGCAGCTCAGGGGCGAGCACCTTGCGAATGATCGTCAGGTTCACAGGCTAATTCTCACGGAAAACAGGCTCGGCTCGCAGTCTCGCGGTTGCCCGCGCAGCGCGAGCAACGCAGAAGATTAACACGATTTAGGCCCGGTCACCTGACGTGTGAGCGCGGCTCGAGGGCTAACTTTGGGCGGTTTCAGCCGTAGGCGCTATAATCGGCAAGCGGTCTCGCTCGGCCGCTCCGCCAATGCCCATGCCGCTCGCTTCCCACCGCCGGGGAATCGTCTCGATTCTGCTCAGCGCGCTGTGTTTGCTGAGTGGCCTCGGCCTGGGTGCGGAGGTCGAGCCGCATGCGGATCGCAGCTCGCCGGGCGCTGCGGCTCACCCCCACTTTTTGCGCAGCTTCGACGTGAGCCACTTTCAGAAGGGCAATGTGCACACGCACACCACACTGAGCGACGGTGGAAGCAGCCCGGAGCAAACCATCGCCTGGTACCGCAGTCACGGCTATCAGTTCTTGGCGCTGACCGACCACAATATCCAGTCGCACCCCGCCCGTTACGCATCGCTCCAGGAGCCTGGGTTCGTGCTGATCTCGGGCGAAGAAATCACCATGACGGGCAACCGCCGGCAGGTGCACGTGAACGCCCTGTGCACGCAGAGCCGCATCCCAGGCGGCGCCTTCGGCAGCGCGGCGGCGGCCTTGTCCACTGCCATCAGCCAGGTGCGCGCTCAGGGCGGCGTCGCCATCGTCAACCATCCAAACTTCGATTGGGCTTTGTCCGCGGCCGACGTGACGGACGCTCGCGATGCCGCCTTGCTGGAAATCGCCAGCGGCCATCCGTACGTGCACTCGGCGGGCGACGCGACCCATCCGTCGCACGAATCGCTGTGGGATATAGCGCTCTCCTCCGGTGCGGATTTCATGGGCGTCGGCGTCGACGACGAGCACCACATCGACGTATCGAGTGATCCGCCAGCCACTCCCGGCCGCGCTTGGATTGCGACATTTGGTGAGCTCACCGACGCGCGGCCGATTTGCGCCGCGCTCGCGCTCGGAGATCTGTACGCCTCCACCGGTGTGGACTTGCAACGCGTCGCAGTTCACGACCAACGCTACGAGGTCGAGCCCGTACCCGCGCAGGCATCCGCCACCGTAATGTTCATCGGAGCTGGCGGCCGCGAGCTTTCGCGCGTCAGCCTGCGCGACGGCCCCGCAGTCTATCAAGCTCGGGGTGACGAGGGCTACGTGCGGGCACGCGTCGAACTGCCCGACGGCAAGCGCGCTTGGACCCCCGCGGTCCGCGTTTCGAATTGACGCTTGCCGGAGGGCTGGTTCCGGAATACCGTTTTTGTGTGACTGGCCGGCTGCCTACGACGCTCGAGCTTTCTCCGCAGGTCGCGGAGGCCGCGCTGAGCCCCGTTCAGCCGCAGCTGGCGGGCTGGGGGCGCATCGCCGCACCAGGCCGTGAGATCCTGAGCGAGACCCTGGAGCGAGCCACCTTGGGCGCGCGGCTATCGCGTGGCCTAGGTCGCTCGTACGGGGACTCTTCTTTGCCCGCTGTCGCCGCGGATAAGGTCGTGGGGACCCGGCTGGCCAACCGCATCCTCGCGTTCGACGAAACGACGGGCGTGTTGCGGGCCGAAGCGGGCTTGAGCCTGGCGGAGATGAACCGCCTGTTCATTCCGCGCGGCTGGTTCACGCCCGTCACACCGGGCACTCAGTACGTCACGCTCGGCGGCATGGTGGCCAGCGACGTGCACGGTAAAAATCACCACGTTGACGGCTGCTTCGGATCGCACGTGCGCTGGTTGCGCCTGCGTTTGGCGGACGACA
>CAXSGJ010000001.1:299470-322190 GCA_964236865.1 uncultured Polyangiaceae bacterium | reverse complement strand
TACGGAACCATCGGCGGCATGGGCCTGCTGGGCCATGTTCTGGAGGTCGAGTTCGCGTTCCACCGCATCAGCAGCCCTTGGCTGTGGATGGAGAGCGAACGCGTCCCGGGCGTCGACGAATTCCTGGGCTCGCTCACGCGCGCCGCCGCGGCGTTTCCGATGTCCATGGGTTGGATTGATTGCCTCAGCCGAGGCAAATCGATGGGCCGCGGCATCATGATGGCGGGTCGTTGGGCCACCCGTGAAGAGGCTCCCGCGGCGCCGCCCGTGGAGGCGAAGAAGAAATCTTTCCCCGCTGATCTGCCGAATTTCGCGCTGAACCCCGTCACGGCAAAGTTATTCAACACGGCTTACTACTGGCGGCACGTGCGCCGGCGGTCGGCTGGCATCGTTGCGCCGGACCCGTTCTTTTATCCGCTCGACGCGATCTTGGACTGGAACCGCGCGTACGGCTCACGCGGCTTCACGCAATACCAGTGCGTGCTGCCGCGCGCCGCTGGCGCCCCAGCGGTTCGTGACTTCATGCGTCTCCTGACCAAGCTAGGCGGGGCCTCGCCGCTGTGCGTCATCAAAGACTGCGGGCCAGAAGGGAAGGGCGTGCTGTCGTTCCCACTCGAAGGCACGTCGATCGCGGTCGACATGGCCGTGGCGCCCGATTTACAGCGCATCATCGACAGCTTGAATGAATTCGTGATCGCGGCCAAAGGCCGAATTTATCTGACGAAGGACCGCTTCACGCGCGCTGCTCACTTTCAGGCCATGGAACCGCGGTTGCCCGCGTTCCTGGCCTTGCGCGAGAAGTGGGATCCCAAGCGCCAACTGCGCAGCGCGCAGTCGGTGCGGCTGTTTGGCGACAAAGTATGAAAGCAATCGTTTTCGGTGGCACGAGCGGCATGGGGCGCGCCGTTGCACGGCGCTTGGTGGAACGTGGGGACGCCGTCTTCCTCCTGGCAAACGACGAGGCGGAGCTTCAACGCAGCGCCGCCGACCTCAAGGCGCACCATCCCGCGAACGCGGAGGTGGGGTACGCGCTCTGCGACCTCGCCAAGCCGGAAGACTTTGCGGCCGCGCTCGACTCGGCGGACGCCGTGCTCGGCGGTTTCGATACGGTGGTCGTGACGGCCGCGATCTTCGCTTCGCAAGACGCGCTCGAGTCGGATATCGAGCTATGCCGGAAGCTCGTCACCTTCGACTACGCTCACACGCTGGTGTTCTGCGAGCACGTGCGGAAGCGTTTGCTGGCGCGCGGAGGCGGCCGGCTTGCCGTCTTCTCTTCGGTCGCCGGTGACCGCGGGCGTAAGCCAGTGGCGATCTATGGATCGGCGAAGGCGGGTCTGTCCGTTTACTTGGAAGCCATGGATCACAAGTATCACGCCGCTGGGCTGAGCGTGCTGTGCGTGAAGCCGGGCTTCGTGAAGACGGCCATGACGGCCGGGCTGAAGCCGCCACCGTTCGCGGGCGAGCCCGACCAAGTGGCGCGCGACGTGCTACGCGCGTTAGACAAGCGGCAACCGGTCGTTTACACGCCTGGCATGTGGCGGCTGGTGATGTTCATCATCAAGCTCTTGCCGCGCTTCGTGATGCGTAAAATCGGCTTTTGATGGTCGCCGCGTTGCCGAAGCGGGTGCTCATCTTCGGAGCCACCTCGGCGATCGCGGCGGAGGTTGCTGTGCTGTACGCGAAGCGGGGGGATCGCCTGCACCTGGTGGCGCGCAACGCGGACAAGCTGGCGGGAGTTGCGCGACGCTGCGCGGGCGCGCAGGCCGAGGTCACTCTTCAGACCGCCGACTTCGCCCAGCTCGAAGCAAACGCTGGCACGGTCCAAGCCGCGGTCGCGACACTCGGTCGAGTCGACGTGGTGCTGATTGCGCACGGGGATCTCGGCCATCAAGTCGACAGCGAGCTCAGCTTCGAGATCGCCGAACACACGCTGCGCGTGAACTTCAGTAGCGTCGTTTCCCTGCTCATTCCGCTGGCGAATCACTTGGAAAAGACGCGGCAAGGCGCGATCGGCGTCATCACGTCCGTCGCTGGCGACCGCGGGCGGCCGCGCAATTACACTTACGGAGCAGCCAAAGGCGCGCTCAACGTCTATCTGCAGGGCCTCCGCACGCGGCTCTACAGGTCGGGCGCGCCGTGGTGGAAGCCGTAGCCCGAGGTCAGCGGCGCCAGGCGGACCTGCTCGCGGGCGACGTGGAAGGTGAAGAGGTCGAGCAGGTCGTCGTCGGGCGTCGCGGTCACGACCCTGAAGCTTGGCCCCGTCGACACACCCATGACTCGCGACCACGCAAAACACGCGCTGTTCGGCCAGCCTCGGGCCGTCGCGCGATCCATCGTGGCGGCGCTCGAAGCGCGCGTGCCGGAGGCGTACGTGCCCTCGTTCTGGGCCCTCGTCATGCCCGTCGTGAAGTACACGCCGGAGTGGCTGATCCAGCGCTTGCCGTTCTTATCCGGCCGCTAGGCATTCACTCGCTTTGCGGCTTTGCCGGCTCGTAGCCGCGCGGCAAGTAAGCCGCGTCGCCATAGTGCTTCAACACCACTTGCGAGTGCGCCCAGATCCTCCCCCCCAACGCCCGCCAACGCGCGCAGAAGGACGTGTCCTCGCCGTACGGTGCGCCCGAGAAAATCGGCGACCACAGCGCCCAGGCCGGGCCCTGGGGCGTCTGGTATTCGAGCTCGGGGTGCGCCGCGACGAGGCGCTCCACGCAGGAGCGAGTCAACAGAAGGAAACCTGCTGCCGCATGCAGGCACTCCACGAGCTCACCCTCACGCACTTTCATGAGCGACGAAGCAAGCCTGCCTTCGGCCTGCTTCCGTGCATACATGCCGCTCATGAAGTCCTGATTGGCTTGCAACAGCTTCTCCACGTCCCCGGGCCCCCAGCCAATATCCGAATCGACGCACAGCATGTGCGTGGCCTTGGACCGCAAGAACCGCGCGGTCAGCATGTCGCGATTGACGGCCAAAAACGAGCCTTCGAAGGTGCTCACCATCAGCTGCCCCGGGGCCGCCGCGGCCATCTGCAGCGCGCCGGTCAGGTAGGCATGGTGAACGCGCCCGTCGTGTAGGGGAGTCGCCAGGAAGAACACCGGGCGCGTGCCTTGGGCTCCGCTGCTCGGCTTCTCAGTCGGGGCTTGCTCGGCGACGGGATCGGCCATGAGAAAGATTGGCCCACGAGGCCCCGAGCGCGTCAACTTCGGATCCAGTCTGCTAGCTTTCGCGGGTGAGGATCATCTTCGGGCTGCGCTCAGAGCAACTGCTCGGCATCTCCGACTGGGACTATGCGGAGACGCACGCCCTCGGCGGGGCCGAAACGGCCCTGCTACGCATGGCGTCCACGTTTCGGAGCTTGGGTCACGAGGTGGAAGTAGTCCTGTACCCCTCATCGACCAAAGAGCTGCGCGTGCAGATGGCAGGCAAGGCGTGCGACATCTTCATCAGCTCCCGCTTGCCGGGCCCGATTTTGCAGCTCCAGCAACCGCCCGGAAGGGTGAACTATTATTGGGCGCACGACGACGCCGATCAACCCATGTTCGCGCCGCTGATCGAGAAGCCGGAGTGGCGAACCGCATTTTATCAGCGGCTGACGGGGCTGTTTTTTTTGTCTCATTATCAACGCGCTGCTTGGACCGCGCGCCTCGGTCTAGTTCTGGAAAAAACCCACCTCATCAGTAACCCGATCGCGTACGAGCGCTTCCAGCCCTCGCCGGATTTGCGCGCCCGCGGGCCGCTGGCTTACTACGCGTCCACCCCGTATCGAGGCCTGCGCTATTTACTTCAAGGCTGGCCGCTCGTGCGGGGCCTCGTCCCGCTCGCGGAAGTCGAGGTGTTCAGCTCACTGAAAGTGAACGGACAAGCCGAAACGGCGGAGCACCAGGCGCTCTATGAACAGGCGCAACGCACCCCGGGCGTCCGTTATCACGGCGCGGTGAGCCAAGCGGCGTTGCGCGACTGCGCGCGGCGAGCGCGCGTGCTGGCTTATCCGTGTTGCTTTCCAGAAACCAGCTGCATCGTCGCGATGGAGGCCATGGCAGCAGGCGCCGTAGTCGTCGGCACGGAGCTCGGCGCGCTCCCGGAGACCGCGTGGAAGAATCCCATGCAACCCCTGACCGATGGCTGGCTCGAGCGCTGGGCTGCCGACGTTGCGCGGCTGTTCGTGGACGACGATTGGTACGAGGACATGGCGCGGCAAAACATCGAGGTCGCGCGGGTGTATGACGCGGAGGTCGTGGCCCGCCGCATGAGCCAGGTCTTTCGCCGGGATCTGGCTGCGGTCGGTGTACACGTCGGCGCCGACCTGCGCTGAACCGGCCTAACCTGCAGACCGAGCAGGCACACCGAGCGCGCCGCTGCGATGGATGGCTATGCTACGTTGAAGAGCTCATGTCGCACGCCGGACAAAGTACCGAGCCACTCGCCGTGGGTTTGGCCTTGCATCGCCGCGGTGAACTGGCTGAGGCGGAGCGGTGCTATCAAGGAATCATCGACGCCGACCCCACGCACGCGGAGGCGCTCAAATTGCTCGCTGTGCTCGCGCTCGAGCGCGGCGAGCTGCCGCGCGCGCTGAGCCTCGCCGAAAGGGCGTCAGAGCAGCGCCCCGAGCGCGGCGAGTACCTTCATCTGATCGGGCGTATCGAGCTCCAGCAGGGAAACCTAGAAGCAGCTGCCAGAGACTTGTCGAGCGCGGCCGCGGGCGACATGCCAGAGCGCGTCGCAGCGCTGCTGGATTTAGCGTCGTGCCACGGCCGGCGGAAGGCGTGGCGGGACTCACTGGCGGCCGCGAACGCCGTTCTGGCAGAGCACCCGAACCACGCCGACGCCCGCCGCTTCGCGGGTTATGCCTGCTTCTCGCTTCACCAAGATGCCGAGGCCTTGGTCCACCTCGACCGCTGTTTGAGCAGTGACGGCACGCAGGCGAACATCTGGCACGTCACAGCGGTGATCGCGTTACGTCAAGGCAACGCCCTAAGCGCTTACCAACGGGCCTGCAAGGCCGGCGAACTCGCCCCCGACAACCGCGACTATCAGTTTCAGCGCCGTCTCGCCGCGGCGAAGCTCGTGCCGGATTGGCACTTCAACATGCTGCACGACAGCGCGCGGAATAAGCTGTTCGCCCAGGCGATAGCAGCGCTGGTTCGACCGGAGCATCAGGTTCTGGAAATTGGCGCGGGCACGGGGTTGCTTGCCATGATGGCCGCGCGCGGCGTTGCAACCGGCGAAGGAGGACACCGCGTCGTCACCTGCGAAGAGAATCCCGCGCTGGCCGAGGTTGCGAGCGCGATCGTCGCCGGGAACGGACTCTCTGAGCGGATCCACGTCATCGGCAAGCGATCCTCGGAGTTGATGGTCGGCGTCGATCTCGCCGAGAAGGCCGATATTTTGATCTGCGAAGTGTTCTCAGTGCAGGTCGTCGCGGAAGGCGTCTTGCCGAGCCTGGAGGATGCCAAGGCTCGCTTGTTGAAGCCTGGCGCCACGGTCATTCCCAGAGCGGCTACTGCGCGCGGCGCGCTCGTGGCCAGCGAAGGGCTGTCGCGGAAAGTGCGCGTTGGTTCGGTTCATGGCTTCGACCTTTCCGCGCTGAACGCGTTCTCGCCCGTGATCCAATATTTGCAACCGGGCATGGAGCTGACATGGCTTTCCGAGGCGCACGACCTGCTGCGCTTCGATTTAGCCGAAAGGCTCACATTTCCCGCAGAAAAGTGCTCAATCACCATCGAAGCCACCGCCGACGGCTTGTGCCAGGGGGTCGTGCAGTGGCTGAACTTGGAGGTCATGGCCGGCCTGTCCTTCGAGAACCGCCCGGACCGCGCGCGCCCCGATGACAGCCAGCATTGGGCACCCGTGTTCTACCCATTTCCGGAGCCACTGGCCGTCGTGCCTGGCCAACGCCTCACGCTCCGCGCGTCGCACAACCGCACGGCGTTACGTGTCGAGTTGGTTGGGTGATTTGGCCCGGCTGAGCCTAACCACCGGCGCTGTCCAGCACTTCACGCACGCGCCGGGCCAATGATTCCGGAAGAATGGGTTTTTGCAGGTAAGCAATGCCGGAGTCGAGGATGCCGTGGCGCACGACGCTCGTGTCGGTGTAGCCGGACATGTAGAGCACCTTCATGTCCGGCCGCATTTTAATCAGGCGTTCGGCGAGCTCACGGCCACTCATTTGGGGCATCACGATGTCCGTCAGTAATAAGTGAATGGTGCGCGGGTGGCGTTCGGAGCTAAGCCAGGCTTCACCGCCGTTACGCGTCTCAATCACGTGGTAGCCGTAGCGACGCAGAATTTGCAGCGCTACGTGGCGCACGTCGTCTTGGTCCTCGACCAGCAAAATGGTTTCCGTGCCCTGCAGGGTGGTTGGCGCAGGCGCCTCCGGCACGAGCGTGTCCGGGCCCTGGTGGACGGGGAAGTAGACCTTGAAGGTGGTGCCGCCCCCGACCTCGCTGTAAACCCAGACGTTGCCGCGGCACTGCTGCACGATGCCAAACACCGTCGACAGCCCGAGCCCTGTCCCTTTGCCTGGCTCCTTGGTCGTGAAAAATGGCTCGAAGATCCGGCTTTGTATCTCTTGGCTCATGCCCACGCCCGTGTCGCTCACCGCGAGCATGACGTGTGGCCCCGGGGTCGAGCCGAAGTGCCCATTGGTATAGGACGCGTCGAGAGTCACGTCTTGCGTCTCGATCATGAGCTTGCCGCCTTCCGGCATCGCATCGCGCGCATTGATTGATAAGTTCAACAGCACCTGGTCGATCTGACCTGGATCGACCAATACCTTGGACAAGGGCCGCGCGCAGTGCGTGACGAGCTCGACGTCTTCACGCAGCAGGCGGCGCAGCATGTGCTCCGAGTCGAGCACGATCTCGTTCACGTCCACGGTGCGCGGTGCCACCGTCTGCTGCCGGCTGAAGGCCAGCAACTGTCGGGTCAGGTCCGCGCCCCGCTCCCCCGCCTTTTTGATCGTCTCGATATCCTGGCGCAGTGGGTCGACCCCCTTGAGATCGCTCAAGACCATGCTGGTCAAACTCAGGATCACGGACAGAACGTTGTTGAAGTCGTGGGCGACGCTGCCCGCCAGCCGGCCCACGGCCTCCATTTTTTGCGCGTGACGGAACTGAGCTTCTAGCCGTTGTTCTTCGGTGATGTCGATCGACAGGATGACGATGCCCACCGCGCACGATCGCACCCGCAGCTCGAAAATCCGCCGCGCGCCGTCGGGGTAAGCGAATTCGTTGCGTAACGAGCCCTCGGCCGAGTCGGTCATGCTGCGGCGGAGCGTGACGAACAGCTCCGTCTGATCGATGCCCGGGTAGCACTCCATCATCGTGCGACCAAGGAGCTCTTGGCGGTCTTTGCGACCGTGAGCCGCTGCTGCCGCGTTGAGGTACACGTAGCGCCACTCGCGATCGATGATTTGGATTCCCTCGCGCAGCGTGTCGATCACGCCTGCCAGCTCACTCGCGCCTAAATGCGATTGTGCGTTTCCCATCGCCTGAAGCTCTCGGGGTGTGACAAACCATCGCGCAAAATCCGGCTCCCCGTCAAAAGACAAACGCGGTCGCCCGTCGGCTGACCTGTTGCAAAATGGCGTGCTGCGGCGCAAACAAAAGCGCGCTGACGCCGGACGGCTCAGGTGTGCGTCAGCGCGGCGGCTGTCGTCATTCCCGATAATGATTTCGCTCTTCGAGGGCTTCGCCGAGATTCGGCGGGATCGCGTCGTCGGGATAAGCGAGGATGCCCATTTCCGGGATGTCCAAGCCCGCGAGCTCGTCCTCGGCTGAGACGCGATTGCCGACCACTTTGCCGATCAGCCACAGCGCGAGCGCGGTCATGCCGCCAACGTACACAACGTTGCTCACGACTCCGATGAATTGTGCCAAAAGCTGCGAAGAATCCCCAAAGAACAGACCGCGAACTTTGCCGGCGACGCCGTTCAAGCCCGCGCCGTACGAGCCATTGGCAAACAAACCGAGCGATAGCGCACCCCAAATGCCGCACGCCCCGTGGACGCTGGAGGCTCCCACTGGATCATCGATGTGAAGCACCTGCTCGACCACATTTGCCGACACGATCACCAAGATCCCGGCGACTGCTCCGATCAAAACGGCGAACGGCGCGCCGACGAACGCGCACGGTGCGGTGATGGCGACCAAGCCAGCAAGCATACCGTTGGCCAGCCAGGTGGGGTCGGGCTTGCCGTAACGAATCCACACGAACAATGACGCGCTGAACGCGCCGGCCGCGGAGGCGAGCAGGGTGTTCACGGCGACGATGGCAATGCGCGTGTCCGTCGCCGACAACGTGGCGCCCGCGTTGAAGCCGAACCAACCGAAGGCCAGTACGAATGTGCCGAGCAACGCCATTGGGATGTTATGGCCGGGGATCGGCTGGGCGTTGCCAAACTTATCGAATTTGCCCACGCGCGCGCCGATCATCTTGGCGCCAACGAACGCCGCCACCCCACCGGTCATGTGCACGACCGTGCTGCCCGCAAAGTCCACGTGGCCATGGCCGAGACCGTATTGGGTGCCCAAGGTGGAGAGCCAACCGCCGCCCCACACCCAATTGGCGTAGAGCGGATAGATGACAGTAGAGATCGCGAAGCTGAAGAGCACGAAGGATAAAAACTTCCAGCGCTCCGCCATGGCGCCCAAGGGGATGGTGGCGGTGGTGCCCATCAACACCATCTGAAATAAGAATAATGCTGCCACAGCAGGCGTGAAGTTTGCGAACGTCAGGAAGGCGCCTTGAGTACCGAATACTCCGAAGGGCTTGCCTCGGATTTGCAGCATGAATTCGTGCGACAGCGTGGCGTCCCCGCCGAACGTCGTCAGCGCGCCGACCCCACCCATCTGGAACGCGAACCCGACGACCCAAAAGCCGAGCACGCCGATCGAGTAGACCAGGAAGTTCATGGCCATCAGGTGGGCTGCGTTCTTCCGGCGGCACAGGCCCGTCCCTACGAGCGCGAAGCCCGCCTGCATGAACATCACTAAAAAGCCGCAGAGCAGCGTCCACATGACGTTGGTCGCGGTCATCAGCTCTGGCATCGTCAGCTCAGGCACGGCGGGTCTCCTTACGCACGCGCCACCTTTTTCATTCTTTTGGGCTCTTTACTAGCAATTTTTGAACAATCGCCGCCCCAGATGCCGGCTGTGAGATAGTGCGCAGGCATGAATGGTCGTGGGCCTCAGGTCTCTCGCCGCGCTTCCTTCGCGTGGGTGACAGGGCGGGAGCCACACGCGGAGCGGCGGCGCGAGATGCTTCACAAGTATCCAGCGATTAAAGCGCTGTACGGGCCATGTCCGCGAACCAAATACGTGTGCACCGCGCTCGTGGCGGCGCAGTTGCTCGCGGCGTACCTGGTGCGCGGCGCGCCGTGGTGGGTCGTGGTGGTCGCCGCGTATGCGATTGGAGGCGTGTTGAATCAGGCCTTGCTGCTGGCCATTCACGAGCTGAGCCATAACTTGGCCTTCCGGAAGCCATGGCAGAACCGGGCCTTTGCGGTGTTCATCAACTTGCCGGTGGGCGTGCCCGTCGCCGAGACCTTTCGCTATTACCACCTGCTGCATCACGTCCATCAGGGCGAAGACGGCACGGATACGGATTTACCCACTGAGCGCGAGGGCCGTGCGCTCAGGAGCCCACTCAGCAAGCTGTGCTGGGTCGCCGTTCAGGGCTTTGCCTACGCCTTGCGTCCGCTCTTCGTGCACCCCAAACGGCCCAGCGCAGCGGAGCTCGGAAACCTGCTGCTACAGCTCGCGTTCAACGGGCTCGTGCTTCATTTCTGGGGAGCCAAAGCCCTTGTCTATCTACCGATCAGCTCGTTGATCGTCATGGGCCTCCACCCGGTGGCCGGCCATTACCTCTCGGAACACTACGTATTCCGCGAAGGGCAGGAGACCTACTCGTATTACGGGCGGCTCAATCGGATCACCTTCAACGTGGGCTACCACAACGAGCATCACGACTTTCCATACGTCCCGGGCTCGCGCTTAGCAGCGTTGCGAGCGCTGGCGCCGGAGTACTACGATTCACTGTACCACCACAGCTCGTGGACGAAGACTCTCTGGGAGTTCATCACGCGGTCAGACCTTGGTGGTTTCAGCCGCGTCAAGCGCACGCGAAGGGAGCGAACCGAGTAGCCTTGCGCTTGCCGGTGTTCGCCAGTCTTCACTTTGCTAGTTCCGGCGGGAAGTGGGGTTGTGCAAATCGAGCCTGCGCTTATCAGCTAAGCATGGAAGCTGCCATCTCCAAAGGTGCGGACGATGGCCGGTGCTGCCGACCGGGGATGATGGATGGCTCCCGTGGGTAAGCGTTCAGGGGCGGGGTTGAAGCAGAAGTGCTGAGCTCGCGCCGGTCCAAACGCCTTTTGCACTCAGTGATGCGCCCACCTTGCTCGGGGATGCGTGCATCCTTGGCTGCGAGCTGCGGCACGATGGAAAGGCTTTTTCGAAGTCGTGGAGCAAACTGGATCACTTACGCTGCTACCTCGATCCTTTAGCCCCGCGCCGGCGTGAGGGGCCGAACGGTTACTTCTGTCGCGGGTAGCGCTGCTCGCCGACCTACTTCCACCAGCTTGCTTCGATTGCGGGCACAGCGCAGACGGGCGTGTCCCACGGTGGACTCCGACGCTCATGAACCGAGCATTGGAAAGCGATGCTTTAGACCGCCCGCGCGAGACGGCCTCGCCAACGGCGTCTTCGTGGAATGCGGAGCACTGCTCGCGCAAAAGCTTGGCTACCGTTTGACTCAGCCCGATTGCTCAACGCCCTTGTGGCGGCGCCGCGTAGCCGCGCCGCTGCAAGGAGTGACAGTCAGTCGAGGCGCGACAGCGCCTCGACGAATCGCGTAACGACGGCGCGGTCTGCGAGCTTCGTCCCGCGACGGGCCGCCTCGTGCAGTGTAGGGCAGCAAGACGAGCGATGTCGCGCTGCGCGGCTTGTAGAGCGCTATGATACCGGCCCTTTTGAGCTCGCCGCTACGACGCCCACATGCTGCTGTTAATTATGGGGAACGTACGCGCCGCCGAAGGCTTTGCCGGTCAAGTAGTGGCGCGTGACCATGCAAACCCCCGGGCCTCGGATGGTCTTTGGGGTGGAGGACATTCGGGCAGCGACAATATTTGCGGCGCGTTCCTCTGATGCGTGCGGTTCACCACGTGTCGCTTTCGGTTTTGATCCCGCAGCCATACGGATGATAAGGTGCGCCCGCTCGAGAACGTGACGATTACAGTGTTCGATGGGAAGCTGCGCCGGCAGCGCTGCTGATGAAGATGTCTGAAGACCCGTCTACCGAGTCCAAGAGCAAGGTTTCGTTGGCCGAGATCTACGCCGCGCAGCGGCAGGCGGTCATCGAGTTCAGCGTGGCGCCACGAGATCTGACCGGGCGCGGGATCGTGACGTCCGCCTACGACCGTGAATTTGCTTCTTGCTGGGTGCTGCTGAGCGAGCTAGCGCGTCTCAATGTGAAGCTTCCTGTCGAGGCTTGGTCGTTGCCGGGCGAGCTCAGCGAAAGACAGGGAAAGATTTTGCTTTCGCTGCCACTCGACCTACGCTTGCGCGTGTTGGAGGGTAATGTGACGGGTTGGGCGTCAAAGCCGTTTTTTATTTGGGGCAGCGCATTTCGCGAGGTGATGTGGTTGGACGCGGACAATGCGCCGCTCCAGGATCCGACGTTTCTGTTTTCCGACCCCGAATATTTGCGCGCCGGCTCACTGTTTTGGCGCGATGTGAGTGGCGTTGAGCGCGCCAATCTCTGGCACAAGAATGCTCCCGTATGGAAGGTGTTCAACGTCCCGTATAACGACGCCGAAGAGTTCGAGACGGGCCAGTTACTCATCGACAAAGCCCGCTGTTGGCCCGAGCTTGGGCTTACACTCCATTTCAATCGCTACAGCAACCTCTACCACCGCTTTGTTCTAGGCGACAAAGACACGTTCCGGCTGGCCTGGCAGCACCTCGCCTATGCCAGGACTGGCAAGATCAGACAGCGCATGTATTTGGCCGAGCCGGCGCTCGTGCCGTACGGCTTCATGCCATACGGACCATTTCACTTGGGCGTGCCCAACTCTGCCCATAAATGGGGCGGAGGCACGGTAATGACGCAGCGTGACCGGAGCGGACGCCCGCTGTTCAATCATCGCAATATTGGCAAGTTTCGCCTCAACGAGCATAACGTGTTCAACGAGGATGTGCCCAATGAGCGCATCTACCACGCCCACGTGGCGGCCCTCCAGCGGTTGCTCGTGCCCGACGTCTGTCCTTGAGGCGACGCTAAATCCGCTGGGTAAAGCACAACGTTCCGGCGGCGCGACTTGCGACCTCTCGCGACTTACCACCGGGTGCTACACTTATAAGGCCGGTCGGATGTGAATCCGTGACGCGAGCCGCCCGTGCCGATCACCGGGCGCGGAATGGTCGAGACGCGGGGCTCACGCGCTCGGACAGCCACCGCCGTGTCCGCTGAGCCGACACGCATCGAACCCCGACCCAAGGCGGCCGCTGTCTCAGGCAAGTCAGGCGGCAGCGAGCGCCCGCGGCGCGAATCGGGTAGTTCTACTTCAGGCGGCCTTTCGCTTGGCCTTTTTGGCCGGCTTGAGCGCGCCTGCGAACACCTGCTTCAGGTTACTCTGAACCGCGGCGCGATAATCCTCCGCTTGAGTTTCTTCGAAGCGCGCTTTCATGCGCGCGCCGAGCTCAATGAGCTTGTCCTTCCCGATGGCCTTTTCGACCTTCGGGAAAAAGTCTTCTTCTTCTTCCTCCACGTGGTGCTCCACGATCTCACTCAGCACCGTGCACTTGAATTGAAAGTCTTTCCCCTGGCGTGCCTGGTCTGCCTGATAAATGCTGAATTCGACAATACCGTGCTCCACGAGAGCTTCGCCCAAGAGGTCAGTCATGCCCATGGCCTTTTCGCAAGCCGGGTAGAACAGCTCACGCTCAATGGCGTCATGGCCGGCCAGCTTTGAAGCCATCTCGTCGAACAGCTTGGTCTTCTGCCCGCGCGTGGCCGCTTTCTCGATCTTCTTGAACAACGCGGACACTTCCTCATGCTGGGCCTTCAAGAGGTCGATCGCGGTTTCCTCGCCAGAAACAGCGTCTTTGAGCAGGTCGACCGTACGCTTGATCGTGCCGCCGACGCCGCGCGTTTTCTTTTTGGTATTCATAGCCTTGGTTTCTCCTGATCACGCCTCAGCAAACTCAATGCCAGCGCATGCATCGGCGACGTTGACGGTTTTATCCGTCAAAGCGGCGCCTGACGCGGCGTAGTCGAAAGATACCTCGTGCGCATCCGCTCACCGAGGCCGATTGCTACGCCGGCGACCACGTAGGCCACGATGTTCGGCACGTTTTAAAGGCGCGGCGGCGCATTCCTAACGCTAATAGTTGACGGAGAGCTCGCGGATGCCCCACCACGGAACTTTGCCGTTCGTGAGCACGAGCTTGACGTAGCGGGCGAGCTGCGCGCCATTGAAGGTCACCTCAGTGAGGCCGCTGCTGGCGCCTGGAACGCTCTTCAAAGTGGGGGTCGTGAACGTTCCGTCCAGAGACAGGTACACGTCGAAGAGGGCGGGGGTGTCGCTTGGCTGGTTTTGGACGTCCAGCGTCAGGCCGAAGAAGATCTTCTGCGCTTTCATGTCGAAGGCGAACCACATGCCGCTGTATTGCGACTTGCCCGAGCTCCAGTCCGTCGTGGGCTTATTATCGAAAGCGAAGGCGGGCGCCGCGCTGGAGGAGTAGGTGTCGGAGGCCGTTGCGGTCCAGCCGGTGGTCATCAGTACGCCACCGCTGGCTGTCTTCGGCACGCAATAGGTTGATTTGCAGAGTGCCGAGGCGCAGTCGGCGTTTTCATTGCAATGCAAGCCCGAAGCGCAGCCGGCGCAGCCCTTACCGCAATCGATCTCCGATTCGCTCGCGTTCTTCACACCGTCCGAGCAGCTAGCGGCGGCGCATGCCTTGCTGGCGCTGCAGATCAAACTTTGACAATCCGAGCCTTTTAGGCAGCCTTGGCCGGCCGCACAGGTCGAGCAGGAACCGCCGCAATCCGTACCGGTCTCGTCGTTGTTTTTGATCGTGTCGGAGCAGTTGGCCGCGATACAATGGCCGCTTGCGCAGCTGGCGCTCTTGCAGTCTGAATTGGCCGTGCACACCGCACCCACGGCGCAGGCAGCGCACGACCCGCCGCAGTCTTTGTCCGACTCCCCGCCGTTGCGCACGCCATCTGCGCAGCTTGGAGGCTGGCAGACGCTCGCGCACACCAGAGTCGTGCAATCACTACCAGCCCCGCAACGCTTGTTGACCGCGCATTGCGCGCAGCTGCCGCCGCAATCGATATCGCTTTCGGTATCGTTCTTCAGCCCGTCCGAACAGCTAGCCGCGACCGGCGCCGGGGCCGCACACGATAAATTATCGCAGATGTAACTCGTGCAATCACTGTCGTGGGTGCAGTGCTCGTTCAATGGGCAGGCGGTGCACGGGCCGCCACAATCAATGTCGGTCTCGCCGCCGTTGGTCTGGCCGTCGCTGCAGGTGGGCACGGCGACGCAGACGCCGCCGTCGCACAGCCCGCTCGCGCAGTCCGCGGGCGCGCTACAGACTCCGCCGTTCGCGCAGGCCGGACATTCCCCACCGCATACCTTACCGGCCACGGTTTGTGCGGTGCACGCGTCCACCACCGGGTCGGTGACGACCGGGTCGGTGACGACCGGGTCGTCTGCGACCGGATCGGGGGCGATGCCGAAGCTAGGTACGGTGCAAGCCCCCAGCGTCAGCGCCAGCGCGCAGCGAAAGATATGACTCATCCCAGTCTGTGAAGCGTACTGAGGCGAGCCAGGATCGTCAACGCGAGTGCAACGATTTGAGCGGCGCTTCTAGGCACTTTTCGTGAATTCGAAGTCGGCGAGTTTGGGAGCGTGCGGGCTTATCTCGGCGCGCTGCCGGCCGCACGCGGCAGTTTCTCACGTAGCCGTGATTGTGTATCTGTGAGCGCGTGTAGGACACGCGCTGTCAGCGCTGAACACGCAACAACCCGTCGCTCTTCGACGACACCCGCCAGAAGGCCTCGCGGCGCGGCGTAACGCTCGCCTCCCAGCTTTCACGGTCGAAGCCATAGACGTCCGTAATCAGGCGCGCCTTCTCCAACCAAACATCCTGCGGAAGATCGAGCGCGAGGTCGGCGGTCGAGATCGCGCGGGGCAGGTGACTGCGTTTCCCATCTTCGTACGCAAAGAGCCAAAGCTCGCTCGACTGAATCTGCCCACCACACCACATCTCGAGCACAGCGGCCGCCACCTCTTCATGCCTGATATGGCGCGTGTACTCGCCGCGAGGGGAGTGGGTGATCACGAGATCGAACGCTCGATCACGAAGTAGCGCCCGGAGCGCGGCGCGTAGGGCGTCCGGTTCGAGCGGCACTTGCTCCGGGCCATCGTCGAGATCCGCCATGCCGCTTGTCGCTCCGAGCGCGGCAGCGGCACGTGCGAATTTGGGCGCGCGATCCGGGTCGCTGGCGCGGCACACCGCGCCGATCAACTTTTGCGACGCGCGGTGTAACAGCAGGGTCCCCCCACACCACAGCGTTTCATCGTCCGGGTGCGCCACTAAAACGGCGACGCGCGGTGCATCGAAACTGGGCGTGATCATCGCATGCGGGTCTAGCTTGCAAAGCCTAGTGCTGCCAAGAACAGCTCGCCCCGAGCGCAAAAACAGCGCGCTCGTGCGCCGCTACGAGCGAATTTCGAGCGCATTTTACGACCCTGAAAAGGCGCCGAAACGGCGCGCCGTTAGGGTCCCCTCGAACCGTGAGCGCGCGCTGGGAGCCGCGAGAAAGTGGGAACGTGCCGATGGCCACGATGATCGAAGCCGAACCGGAAGCGATCGGCATCAACCCCGAACGGACCGCAGTGGTCGTGATCGACATGCAGCGTGACTTTCTGGAGCCGGGCGGCTTCGGCGAAGCGCTCGGCAACGACGTTTCTTTGCTTGGCGCGGCGGTCGCGCCGATCAAGGCGTTGTTGGATGGCGCGCGCAAGAGGAAGATGCTCGTGATTCATACCCGCGAAGGGCACCGGCCCGACTTGACGGATGCACCGAAAGCTAAAGTCGAGCGGGGCGACCCGAGCACCCGCATTGGCGCGTCCGGGCCAATGGGGCGGATTTTGATCCGCGGCGAGGCGGGCCACGATATCATCCCCGAGCTCTATCCGTTGGCCGGAGAGCCCGTGATCGACAAGCCCGGAAAAGGCGCGTTTTACGCCACCGACCTGTACTCGATTCTATTGCACAGGGGCATTGAGAGCTTGATCGTGTGCGGCGTGACCACCGAGGTGTGCGTACACACCACCGTGCGGGAGGCCAATGACCGCGGCTTTCGCTGCATCGTGCCCGGGGATTGTTGCGCCTCTTACTTTCCCGAGTTTCATGAGATGGGTCTGCGGATGATCAAAGCACAAGGCGGGATTTTCGGATGGGTGTCGGACTCGACGAAGATTCTGAGTGCCTTGGCTTGAAACGCGCCCCGAACGCGCCTGCGTTGCCTGGTACGCGCCGGGCGTCATTGCGGCAAAATCAACGTCGCGTTTTCACATTCGGCTTGCCATGCGCTTGCAAGTTCAGCTCCACGCTCGGTCTTCGCCACTGTTCGTCCGTGAGAAATTCGTGAGATTTGGAATGAGCCGATACGACTCGCGCGCGGAATTCGGAAACATGTCGGTCACCGGTTTCCTCTAAACGAGTCACGTCACGCGAAACACGTTGTTCATATGGCCTAATGTAGACGGTTACCATTGGTAGAGGCGGCGCGTGTGCCGGTCCGCACATCGCTCAATTTTGATTGAAGGATAGGAGTAAATATGAAAGCGACCTTTCGGAATAGCTTTGCGAAGCGATCATTGATGATCGCCGCGACGGCGCTGCCTTCGCTCTGTGCGGGCCTCGCAAATGCGCAGACCCCCCCGCCCCCTACCGCGCCCACGGCCGCGCCGGCCCCTGCGTCCGCAGTGGTGGCCCCAGAGCCGACAACGGCCCAGGCCACCGGCGCCAGCAAGGATGCGGCCGCTGCAGGCGCTGCGGCACCTGCGCCAATGGTCCTTGCGCCGCCGGCGCCGGACGTGCCGCCGGCCCCGCCAACGGTGCCGGCCGAGCCAGTCGACCCCATGGCGGAAAAATACAAGCACATCGACGTGGGCGTCTGGTTTCGCGTGGGAGCTGCGCTGCAAAAGTCCGAAGATCCGAAGAAGCTCAGCGGCTTCGGAACCGGCGGTTACGCCGAACTTCACTTCAGTAACCAGATGCGGAAATCGCTGCTTTGGACGGCTAATTTCGCGGCCGCGTATGGCGCCCCAGATGGTGGCTCCTTCGTGAGTCCCGGCTTCGGAGGTCCGGCGGGGGTAACGGGCACCGTCAATGTCCTCGACTTGATCGCGCAGTACGAGCCAGATGACGCCTTTCACCTCTGGGTTGGCCGCATGCTCGTGGCCTCAGACCGCTCGAACTTCAGCGGCCCTTGGTTCATGGCACCTTGGATATACCCTCTGTTCCTCGGTCCTCAAGGTGCCCCGTTCGCCATTGTTGGCCCTCAGGAAGGTCCAAACGGTCGTAACGACGGCGCCACCGCGTGGGGTCAGTTTCAGGGCGGGCTGTTGAAGTACTACTTGGGCGCTTACCGCGTGTTCGACGACGCTTCGCCGATCGACGGCAGCGGGACCGTTCGCCAAAAGCCCCTGTTCAGCGGTCGCCTGAACTTGAGTTTGCTGAACCCAGAGCCCGGATACTATAGCAGCAGCACCTACTACGGCATGGACATCCTAGCCATCGGCGTGGGAGGTCAATATTCCAAGAACCAAGACGTCACCGCTACCGGTCTAAAGGACTATGGCATGTTCAACGCGGACATCTTGTTCGAGAAGAATCTCGGCGCATCCGGCGTGTTCGATGCGGAAGGCGCGTTCTACAAGTACGCGGGCGATGGCGAGCCCTTGAGCTGGTCGCACTTCGTGCTGGCAAGCTACCTCACGCCGGATACGGGTGTGCTCGGGAAGCTTCAACCCCTGGTGCGCTTGCAGCAGGCCATTGTCAGAAATGACGGCCCGACGGTCACGCAGATCGACGCCCAGGTCACCGATGTGATCGACAGCTACGCGACGCGCGTTACGCTCGGCTTCACGCACGCCGGCGTGGAAGATGGTCCGAAGAGCAACGCCGTGTTCGCCGGCGTTCAGATTCAGAAATAGCGTGGGCTAGTATGGAGGGCGCGGCGAGCAGGGGCGCTCGCCGCGTTTTCCTCTGTTGTACTCATCTCTCGAAGGGACCGTTCGTCATGCACACGACTTCGTCGGCGCGATTGCGCGCTCATTCGCGCCGCGCCTTGTTCTCTGGTTTCGGCGTGACCCTGGCCCTCGCGGCCGGCTTCTTGGGATGCAGCAAAAAGAGCGATTCGCCGCCGACCGCGGCGGCCGACTCGGCGGCGATGCCCGCCGCGCCCGCTCCCGGCAAGCCGTTCACGGTCGGCTTCATCTACGTCGGCTCGAAGAGTGATTATGGTTACAACCAGGCCCATGCGGAAGGCGCCAAGACGCTCGCCGGCATGGGCGTGCAGATTCGGGAAGAAGAGAATGTGCCCGAAACGCTGGTCGTACAGAAGACCATGGAGAGCATGATCAATCTGGACGGCGCGACGGTGCTGTTTCCGACCTCCTTCGGTTATTTCGATCCCCACATCCTGAAGATGGCGGAAAAGTACCCGAGCGTCACGTTTTTGCACTGCGGCGGCTTGTACGATGAAAAGAAGCATCCGAAGAACGTGGGCAGCTACTTCGGTTATATCGACGAAGCAGAGTACGTGGCTGGCATCGTTGCCGGGCTGACCACCAAGACGAATAAGCTCGGCTTCGTCGCGGCCAAGCCGATTCCGCAGGTTTTGCGCAACATCAATTCGTACACCTTGGGTGCACGCTCGGTGAATCCCAAGGCGACGATGAGCGTCATTTTCACGGGTGATTGGGCGCTTCCGGTCAAGGAGGCGGAGGCTTCCAACAGTCTGATCGACCAAGGCGCGGACGTGCTCACGGCCCACGTGGATTCGCCGAAAGTCGTCATTGAAACCGCCGAGCATCGCGGGATCTTCAGCACCGGCTACCACGCCAGCCAAGCGGCATTGGCTCCCAAAGGGTACCTAACCGGCGCAGAGTGGAATTGGGAGGTCGTATACAAGGCGTACATCGAGAAGATAAAAAAGGGCGAGCCCTGGGATCACCTGGTACGCGGCGGCTTCAAAGAGGGCTTCATCAAAATGGCGCCGTACGGAGCGGCCGTCTCCGCTGCGACGAAAGCCAAGGCGGACGAAGCGAAGAAAAAGTTCATGGAGGGCACCATGGTCATCTACGCCGGCCCGCTCAAGGACAACACGGGCAAGGAAGTGGTCGCGGCCGGGGCGCAGCAAAGCCAGCGGGACATCGCGCTCGAAAGCATGGGCTACCTGGTCGACGGGGTGAAGGGTTCGGTACATTAGATGAGCGATGCCTCGCCCGTGCCGTCCAGCCCGGCAGGGGCGATCCCCAAACCCGCCACGCCGCAAGTAACCGGCGCGGTCGGTGTCAGTGGGTGGAAGAAGCTAGAACCAATCTTGATCTCGCTTGCGGCGGTGCTCGTGGCGATGGCGCTCTTTGGCGCGTTTCTAGCCTTGGACGGCCTGAACCCGGTGGATGTGTACGAGGAGATGTTCCGCGGTGCCTTCGGCACTTGGTTCTCATTTCAAAATACGCTTCAGCGCTCAGCGCCCTTGATGCTCACCGCGCTGTGTACGGCCCTGCCCGCCCAGCTCGGTTTGATCGTAATTGGCGGTGAAGGCGCGTTGGTTGTCGGTGGCGTTGCTGCGGCGGTCGCGGGCCTGGCCATGCAAGGCGCGAGCTCTTATGTAATTTTAACGAGCATGCTCTTGGCGGGTGCCATCGCGGGGGGCGTTTGGATCGGGCTCGTGGGAGCACTACGCGCGTACCGCGGCGTGAACGAGACCATCAGCAGTCTGCTCCTCGCGTACATCGCCATCGCGTTGATGAACCACTTCGTGGAGGGCCCGCTCCGCGATCCGTTGAGCTTGAACAAGCCTGCTACGCGCCACATTGGCGACGCGAACATGTTGGGTCCAATGCCCGGTTTGGACGTGCATTGGGGTTTGTTTTACGGCGTCTTGGCCTGCTTATTCGCATATGTGTTGATGAAGCGCACGGTGTTCGGTTTTGCGGCGGCGATGACCGGGGGCAATCTGCGCGCGGCCTTGCTGAGCGGGCTCCGGGTGCATCGGCTGATGGTATTGACCTGTTTTTTGGCGGGTGCTGCGGCCGGCACGGCGGGCATGGTGGAGGTTGCCGCGGTGCATGGCCGGGCCAATGCTTCACTCGTGGCGGGCTATGGATATGCGGGCATCTTGGTCGCCTTCGTGGCCCGTCAAAACCCGCTCGGGGTGATCCCGGTCGCGTTGCTTTTGGGTGGTATCGGCGCCAGCGGCGGCTTGCTGCAGCGCAATTTCAACCTGCCGGATGCGAGCGTGAACGTGCTGCAAGGTATTTTGTTCATGGTCATCTTGGCCAGTGAGACGCTGTACGGGCGGCTGGACCTCTGGAGCTTTGCGCGTCGGGCGGCCGCCGCCAAGTCGGCCGGAGCCGTGGCCTGATGTCGCAGGTGCTCGGCGCGTGGGGAGTACCCTTGGCAGTGTGCGCGGGCGCCATTCGCGTCAGCACGCCGTTCATCTTCGTGAGCCTGGGTGAATGTATCACCGAGCGCAGCGGGCGCGTGAACCTGGGTCTGGAAGGCACGCTAGTGATGGGCGCGATGGTCGGCTACGGCGCGTCTTACTTGAGCGGCTCGCCTTGGCTAGGCGTGCTCGGCGCGGGGCTGGTCGGGACCTTGTTGGGCGCGCTGCATGGCGTTCTGTGTAGCCGGCCGCGCGTGAACGACGTGGCGGTCGGCATCGGGCTCATGCTCTTTGGCTCCGGCTTGGCTTTTTTCCTCGGTAAGCCGCTCATCCAACCGAGTGCGCCGCGTCTGCCCGCGATCCCCTTTGGATTCTGGAGCCACACCTCGCAAGTAGAGGACGCGCTGCGCGTGAACGTGCTCTTCATTTTGGGCGTATTGCTGGCGCCCGCGGTGAGCTTCGCCCTACGCCGCACGCGCTGGGGTTTGATCGTGCGGACCGTGGGCGAGAGCGCGGAGGCGGCGCGTGCCATGGGCTATGACGTGAACCGCGTGCGCACTCTGGCCACCATGTCCGGTGGTTTTTTGGCTGGGGTGGGGGGGTCATTCTTGTCGCTGTTCTACCCGGGGAGCTGGAATGAGGGACTATCCAGCGGCCAAGGTTTGATGGCGGTCGCTTTGGTGATTTTTGCGCGTTGGAATCCGGTGCGCTGCTTGTATGCGTCCTTGCTTTTTGGTGGCGCGAGTGCGCTCGGTCCGGCACTGCAGGCGGTGGGCGTGAGCAAAGGTTATTATCTATTCAACGCCGCGCCCTACGCGCTGACGCTCCTGATCATGATCCTGAGTAGCTCGGCCACTCGCGTATCGGCCGATCAACCCGCGGAGCTCACCGTAGCCCGCTAGCACCGCAGAGGAGGTACCCAAGCATGCCCTACGCCGCCGCAAATCCGTATCCCTGGCCCTACAACGGCGATCTTCGTCCCGACAATACGGCCCTGATCGTGATCGACATGCAGACGGATTTTTGTGGCAAGGGCGGCTACATCGATCTCCTCGGTTACGATATTTCGAACAGCCGCGCCTGCATTGCGCCCATCCAGCGCGTGCTGGCCGCTCTCCGCCCGCGCGGCTATCACATCTTCCACACACGCGAAGGCCACCGGGCTGATCTGGCCGATCTGCCCGAAAACAAGCGCTGGCGGTCGCGTCGGCGGGACGACGGCAGCGTCGGCCAAACTGGGATCGGGGACAGTGGCCCGTGCGGCCGCGTGCTCGTCCGCGGCGAGCCTGGTTGGGATCTGATCCCAGAGCTTGCCGCGCTGCCGGGTGAGTCAATCATCGACAAGCCCGGCAAAGGCTCGTTCTGTGCCACGGATTTAGAGCTCATCTTGCGTCAACGGCGCATCGAAAATCTGATCCTAACCGGCATCACGACCGACGTCTGCGTGCACACCACGATGCGGGAAGCCAATGATCGAGGCTTCGAATGCGTGATCCTGTCGGATTGCTGCGCCGCGACCGACGCCGGCAATCACACCGCTGCCTTGAAGATGGTCACCATGCAAAGCGGCGTGTTCGGCGCCGTCAGCACGTCCTCCGCGTTGATCGAGGCGCTGTCGTGAGCTTGACCATCGAGCACGCGGCCGGCCCCCGGCTCTTCTCCAAGCCGCGGCGCGGAGCGCCCTCGGCGCCTCCACTCTTGATAGCAGAGGGGGTCAGCAAGCGTTTTGGCGCTCTGACCGTCCTCGATTCCGTGTCGCTGCGGCTTGAGCCGGGCTCCGTGCACGCGCTGCTGGGCGAAAATGGCGCCGGCAAGAGCACGCTCGTGAAATGCATCATGGGTTTTTATCACGCGGACGGCGGGCGCGTGTTGGTCGGCAGCGCCGCAGTCTCCATCAAAAATCCAAAGGACGCGCAGGTGCACGGCATCGGCATGGTTTACCAGCACTTCACGCTGGTCGAAAACATGACGGTGGCGGAGAACCTCGTGCTCTCGCGCGCAGCAGTCCCTGCGCTGATCGACTGGAAGAAGGAACACG
>CAXSGJ010000001.1:169211-299460 GCA_964236865.1 uncultured Polyangiaceae bacterium | reverse complement strand
GAGCACGCGGCGCTGGATAAGTTCATGGCAGGTATGCCATTTTCGATCGAGCCCACGCGCCTGGTGCGGCAGCTGGCGGCTGGTGAAAAGCAGAAGCTCGAGATTCTGAAGCAGCTCTACTTGGGCAGTCGGATCGTGATTTTGGACGAGCCGACGAGCGTGCTCACGCCGGACGAAGCCGACAGCGTGCTCGGCATGGTCCGGGACATGGCCCACCGCGGGGAGCTCAGCGTGCTGATGATCACCCACAAATTCAGGGAAGTGACCCGCTTCTGCGATGAGGTCACAGTGCTCCGCAAGGGGCGTTTTGCCGGCTCGGGTAAGGTGAGTACTCTGACGACCGCGCAGATGGCGGAGATGATGGTGGGTGCCGAGCCGCCGAGCGCGTCGGTCGCGCGCGAGGCCACGGTCCGCACCGCCGTCGTGCTGCAAGTGGCTCGGCTGGAAGCGGACGACGACCTGGGCTTACCGGTGCTCAATGGCGTGAGCTTCGAGGTCCGAGCCGGCGAGATCGTGGGCATCGCGGGTGTGTCTGGCAACGGCCAAGATCAACTGGTGGAGGTGTTGGCCGGCCAGCGCGCTCTGCGCTCGGGTGCGGTGTCGGTTGCTGGCGAAGCGTACGGTGCAACGCGGCGCGAGATCCGCGAGCAGGGCGTGCGCCTGCTGCCGGAGGCGCCGCTCCGCAACGCATGCGTGCCAAACATGTCGGTTGCCGAGAACATCGGCTTTCGCAACTTCGACGTCAGCCCGTTCACGCTCTGGCGCTGGCTCGTGCGCCACGGCCGCTTGCGGCGGCATGCCAATACCGCAATCGCCGAGTTTCGGATCAAGACTCCGTCGGCCGACGAGCGCATCGGCAATCTGTCGGGTGGCAATGTGCAACGTGCCGTTCTGGCTCGCGAGCTGACTGGAAAAGTGCGCCTCTTGATCGTGGCGAACCCATGCTTTGGACTGGATTTCGCGGCCGTCGCCGAGATCCGAACCCGCATCATGGAAGCGCGCAACGAAGGAGCCGCCGTGCTGCTCGTGAGCGCGGACCTAGACGAAGTGTTTGCGCTCGCCGATCGCATTTTGGTGATGAGCGAAGGTGCTATCGTGCACGAGGCGCCAGCGGCACGAGCGGATCTGCAAGAGATTGGCCGCCACATGGCCGGCCACGGTTGACGATGCAGGAATCATTCAGGGTCGATCTCGACGCGCTATTGAAGGGAGACATGACGTGGCAACCGTTCAGGGTCGGGATCGAGATCCATCAGCTATACGGGGAGATCGGCGTCGGGCGCGCGGCGGCGCTACTGCGGTACGCGCCGGGCGCGGTCTTGCCCGCGCATCGCCACGGCGGTTTCGAACAAATCCTGGTTTTGGAAGGCGCGCAAGTGGACGAGCGCGGCCGTTACGGCAAGGGCACGGTGGTCGTGAATCCGCCCGGATCGAGCCACGCGGTCACCAGCCCGGAAGGCTGCATCGTATTCGTGACGTGGGATCAGCCGGTCGAGTTCGCAGCGGGATGAACGCGTTGTCGCCCACGAGCACGCTGGGCGCCGCGCAGATTGGCCGCGATTCGGGCTGGGCGGCCGAGCTCGAGCTCGGCTTCGCGATCGTTGCTCGGCGAACGGCGCTCGTGCACCGGTTGCACCGCGGGCCGCTGTCCGTACAGCGGCCGTTCTATCCGGAAGGCGGCGTGGCCCACGTCTACTTGCTCCATCCGCCCGGCGGCGTCGTGGCCGGCGACCAGTTATTGGTCCGGGTCAACCTAGCCGCGGCGGCGCAAGTGCTGATCACCACGCCCGCGGCCACCAAGTTTTACCGGAGCGAGGGCCGGCTGGCGCAGCAGCGACAGCTGTTTTGCATTCAGTCAGGCGCTTGTCTCGAATACCTGCCACAGGAGACCATCGTCTACGGCGCCGCGCAGGTGAAGACCGGCACGCGTGTCGAACTCGAGCCAGGCGCAGCGTTCTGCGGTTGGGACATCGTTTGCTTGGGGCGTGCGGCTTCTGGTGACGACTTCAGCACCGGGTCGCTCGATCAGGCCTTCGAGATCTGGCAGGGCCCACGTCCGCTGTGGATCGAGCGCACGCGCTTCGGTGCCGCGGCTCCCGTACGCAACTCGGCTTGGGGCCTGCGTGGGCGACGGGTGTCCGGCACGTTGGTCTGTACCGGGGTGAGCGTCGGCGCGGTCGCGGCGGCGCGCGCGGCCATCGACTGCGAGGCTGAAAACGAGCTCTTTGCCGTGACGCAGACGCGTTCCGTGATCGTCTGCCGCTACCTGGGTGACAATACCGAACGTGCCCGGCAAGTCCTCGCCCGAGCCTGGGCTGCCGTGCGGCCCGTCTTACTGGGGCGGCCGGCGTGCCCACCGCGCATCTGGTTGACCTGACGCTCCGACACGCTCGAAGGAAGATGGATCATGGAGCTTACGCCTCGCGAAAAAGACAAATTGTTGATCTTCACGGCCGGGCTCCTTGCCGAACGCCGCAAGGCCCGCGGGGTGAAGCTGAACTACCCTGAGGCGGTGGCATTGATCAGCGCTGCCATTCTGGAGGGGGCGCGCGACGGCCGAACCGTTGCCGAGCTGATGAGCTACGGCGGCAAGCTGCTCACGCGGGCGGAGGTCATGGAAGGCGTGCCGGAGATGATCGCCGAGGTTCAGGTCGAAGCGACGTTTCCGGACGGCACGAAGCTCGTCACCGTCCACAATCCCATCCCGTAAGGCGAGGCAACGATGATCCCAGGTGAGTTACTGCTAGCGGACGGCGACATCGAGCTGAACGCGGGGCGTGAGACGGTGCGCGTCAAGGTTTCGAACACGGGTGATCGGCCAATCCAAGTGGGCTCGCACTATCATTTCTACGAAACGAATGATGCGCTCAGCTTCGACCGCGAGTTCACGCGCGGTTTTCGCTTGAATATTGCGGCGGGCACGGCCGTACGCTTCGAGCCCGGCCAAGAGCGGGAAGTGGAGCTCGTGGCCTACGCGGGCGAGCGCAAAGTTTACGGCTTTCAGGGCAAGATCATGGGTGTTCTGGAGCGGGTGAGCTGATGCCGCGCATCGACCGCGCAGCCTACGCCGCCATGTTCGGGCCCACCACGGGCGACCGCGTGCGCTTGGCGGACACCGAGCTCATTTTGCAAGTCGAAGCCGACCGCACCATCTACGGCGAGGAGGTGAAGTTCGGCGGCGGTAAGGTGATCCGAGACGGCATGGGCCAAAGTCAGCGCGTCGATGCGGCCGTCGTGGACACCATCATCACCAACGCCTTGATCGTCGATCATTGGGGGATCATCAAGGCGGATATCGGCATCAAACACGGGCGCATCGTCGGCATCGGCAAAGGCGGCAACCCGGATGTCCAGCCCGGCGTCGACATCGTCATCGGTCCGGGCACTGAAGTGATCGCCGGGGAGGGCTTGATCGCGACCCCCGCGGGCATCGACTCGCACATTCATTTCATCTGCCCGCAGCAGATCGAAGACGCGCTGATGAGTGGCGTCACAACGATGATCGGCGGCGGTACCGGGCCTGCTGCCGGTACGAACGCCACCACCTGCACCCCGGGCGCCTGGTACCTCGAGCGCATGTTGCAGGCGGCCGAATCGCTGCCCATGAATCTCGGCTTCCTCGGCAAAGGAAACACCAGCCTGCCGGAGGCACTGGATGTCCAGGCGCGCGCCGGCGCCATGGGCTTCAAGTTGCACGAGGATTGGGGCACGACGCCGGCGGCGATCGACAACTGCTTGACCGTCGCCGAGCGTCTGGACGTGCAGGTCGCCATCCACAGCGACACCCTGAACGAATCGGGTTTCGTCGAGGATACTTTCGCCGCCTTCAAGGGCCGCTCGATTCATGCCTACCACACCGAGGGCGCGGGCGGCGGGCACGCGCCGGACATCATCAAGGCCTGCGGCGAGCCGAATGTGTTGCCGTCGTCCACGAACCCAACGCGGCCCTACACGGTGAACACGATCGACGAGCACCTGGACATGCTCATGGTCTGCCATCACCTCGATCCCGATATTCCAGAGGACGTGGCCTTTGCCGAGTCGCGCATCCGCCGCGAAACGATCGCCGCCGAAGATATCTTGCATGACTTGGGCGCGTTCAGCATGATCTCGTCCGACTCCCAGGCTATGGGTCGCGTCGGCGAGGTCATCACGCGCACCTGGCAGACCGCGCACAAGATGAAAGTGCAGCGCGGCAGCCTGCCGGAGGACCCCGCGCAACACGACAACTTCCGGATCAAGCGTTACATCGCCAAGTACACCATAAACCCCGCCTTGACCCACGGCATCGCGCACGAGGTCGGCTCGCTGGAGGTGGGCAAGTTGGCCGATATCGTACTGTGGAATCCGATGTTTTTTGGCGCCAAGCCGGGGCTGATCATCAAGGGCGGCATGATCGTCGCGGCGCCCATGGGCGACCCAAACGCGTCGATCCCCACGCCGCAGCCGGTGCATTATCGGCGCATGTTCGGCTCACTGGGCGGGGCGCGCTCGGCGACCAGTGTGACCTTCGTCTCGCAGGCCGCGCTCGACGACGGCGTCGTAGCGCGGGTCGGCATGAAGAAGCGCGCGGTCGCGGTATGCGGCACACGCAGCGTCAAGAAGGCCGACCTGATTCACAATGGCGCTCTGCCCAAGATCGAAGTCGATGCCCAAACCTACGAGGTGCGGGCCGACGGCCAGCTCTTGACCTGTGAGCCGGCAGACGTGCTGCCGCTGGCTCAACGCTATTTCCTGTTCTGAGTCGCATAGGACCCACCGCCAGCGATGCGAAAAATTTTTCAACGAGCAGCAGGGCCGGCTCCGGCCAACACGACCGTTACCTTGCCGCACGGGGATCGCCAGAAATCGCGTGGCTTGCTCCATTTAGACGACGGCACCACAGCCGGGATGCTGCTCGATCGCGGTTCGGGCTTGCGCCACGGCGACCGCTTGCTGACGGACGACGGCGCGATCGTCTTGGTGCAAGCTGCGCTCGAGCCGCTGTCGGTGGTGACAGCCGAGGACCCCTGCGCGCTGGCGCGGGCGGCTTACCACCTTGGTAACCGGCACATCGGCGTACAAATCGAGCCGCGACGCTTGGCCTACCTCCACGATCACGTGCTCGACGACATGTTGCGCGAGCTTGGTTTTCAGGTGAGCTTCGTCAGCGAAGCATTCGAGCCGGAGTCGGGCGCCTATGGCCACGGACACGCGCACGTGGAGCCTCCGCGCGGCCACGCGCACCCCCATTCGGACGAAAACTCTCATGAGCATGGCCCCACCTGACTTGGCGCTGCTGCGCCTGCTGCAGCTTGCCAGCCCGGCGCTCCCGATCGGCGCATTCGCGTACTCACAGGGTTTGGAGCAAGCGGTATTACTGCACTGGGTGGAAGACGAGCCTAGCGCCAGCGCATGGATTGAAGGCGTCGTTACAGAAGTATTGCCGCGCCTGGACCTGCCAGTATTGGCCGAGCTGTATGCGGCCTGGTGCGCGCGCGACCTGTTGCGCGTGCGCGGTCTGAGCCAATTCCTCCATGCCTGTCGAGAATCGGCCGAGCTTGCTGCCGAAGACCGCCATTTGGGCGCCGCCTTGGCGCGCGTGCTCGACGGCCTCGGCGTGGCGGACGCGGCGGACTTCATCGCCGACGCGGACGCGACGTTCGCCACCTCCTTCGCCTTGGCCGCGGTGCATTTTCAGATCCCGCTCCGGAGCGCCGCCTTGGGCTTTTCGTTCACGTGGGTCGAGCAGCAGGTTGCAGCCGCCACGCGCTTGCTCCCGATCGGCCATGTCGCGGCACAGCGCTTGCTGTCTCGGGTGCTCGTGCGGCTGCCAGAGGCCGTAACTCGCGGCCTCGAGCTTCCCCTGGCGGACGCGGGTTTTCTGGCGCCGGGGCTCGCGCTCGCGAGCGCACTCCATGAAACGGCGTACAGCCGTCTGTTCCGATCGTGAAAGGATGCGAGGTCTAAGTGAACAAAGAAAAACCTGCATTGAGGCTCGGTGTCGGCGGACCGGTGGGCTCGGGCAAGACCGCCCTCGTCGACACTTTGTGCAAGCGGTTGCGTGATCGCTTTCAGATCGCCGTCGTGACGAACGATATCTATACCCGTGAAGACGCGGACTTCTTGCTCCGCAGCGGTGCCTTGGCGGAAGACCGCATCGTCGGGGTCGAAACTGGCGGCTGTCCGCACACGGCCATCCGCGAGGACGCCTCGATCAACCTGGAAGCCGTGGCTGCGCTCAACCGGCAATTCACCGACTTGGATTTGGTGATCATCGAGAGCGGTGGTGACAACCTCGCCGCAACCTTCAGCCCCGAGCTCTCGGACCTCACGCTCTACGTGATCGACGTGGCTGCGGGCGACAAAATCCCGCGCAAAGGCGGGCCTGGCATCACGAAGAGCGATTTACTGATCATCAACAAGACCGACCTGGCCCCGCACGTTGGCGCGTCGCTGGAGGTGATGGATCGCGACGCGCGGAAGATGCGGGTATCGAAGCCATTTGTATTTACCAACCTAAAGACCGGAGCTGGGGTCGAAGAAGTGTGCGCGTTCATCGTGCGCGAGGGTTTGCTGGAAGGCTGAGCGAGCAGCCGTTCAGAGCCATCAGCCGACCAGCCAATTGTGAGATTGGAGATCTCACAATTGCGAACATTCAACCGTCCAAGCCGTCTGACATCCGTGCGGCGACCGGCCGACACAACGGCGAAACGTCACCTCGGCCAAAAGCGCTGTAGGGAAAACGCGTGATTGGTAGCACAGCGTCCTGGGGCGCTGAATTCTTGGGTTGATCGCGTAAACACCGCTTCGAAGGAGCGCATGAAATGAATAGTTGGTCCGTCGGTTCTGCTTCGATTCTCTGCTTGTTGGGCGTCGCCAGCATGGGCGGGTGCAAAGGCCCCGAGGCCTCCGCCACCAATCCTGCCGCCCCGTCGAGCGCAACCACGATGGCGTCCGCCACGGCGGCCGCAACGCCAGATGCGCCCAAAGGCAAGGACACGTCGCCAATCAAGATCGGTATCCTGCATTCGCTCTCTGGCACCATGGCGATTAGCGAAACGTCGTTGAAGGATGTCGCGTTGATGACCATCGACGCGATCAACAAGAAGGGCGGCGTGCTCGGCCGTCAACTCGAGCCGGTCGTGGTCGATCCCGCCTCCAACTGGCCGCTCTTCGCGGAAAAGGCTCGCGAATTACTGCAGAAGGACAAAGTCGCGGTCACCTTCGGCTGCTGGACCTCCGTTTCACGCAAGTCGGTACTGCCGGTTTTCGAGGAGCTGAACGGTTTACTCTTCTATCCCGTTCAATACGAAGGAGAAGAGTCCTCGTACAACGTGTTCTACACCGGTGCGGCGCCCAATCAGCAGGCGATTCCAGCGGTGGAATACCTGATGAGTGACAAGGGCGGAGGCGCCAAGAAGTGGGTCCTGCTCGGGACGGACTACGTCTACCCGCGCACCACGAACAAGATCTTACGTTACTTCTTGAAGTCCAAGGGCGTCGGCGAAGCCGACATCATGGAGAAGTACACGCCATTCGGGCACAGCGATTATCAGACCATCGTGAGCGATATCAAGAAGTTCGCGGCTGGAAAGCACACTGCAGTGGTATCCACCATCAACGGGGACTCGAACGTACCACTCTACAAGGAGTTCGCGAATCAAGGCTTGAAGGCGTCCGACGTGCCCGTCGTAGCCTTCTCCGTCGGTGAAGAAGAGCTACGCGGTATCGATACCAAGCCATTGGTTGGTTACCTCGCCGCCTGGAACTACTTCATGTCGATCGACAACCCCGTAAACAAGGGGTTCATCGACCAGTGGAAGGCGTACGTAAAAGAAAAGAACCTACCGGACGGGGACAAGCGGGTGACCAACGATCCGATGGAGGCGACGTACTTGGGCATCACCATGTGGGCGCAAGCGGTCGAGCAAGCCGGTACCACGGATGTGGACGCCGTGCGCCAAGCGGTTGGCGGCCAGGTCGTGAAGTCGCCCTCCGGCTTCGACATCGTGATGGACGCGAAGAATCATCATTTGCACAAGCCGGTGTTCATCGCTGAGGTCAAAGCAGACGGTCAATTCAACGTAGTTTGGAAGACGGATGGACCGGTGGTCGCAGCGCCCTGGAGCCCATACGTCCCAGACAGCGCCAAGAAAGTCGCGGACTGGACGTTCCCCTGGGTGTGCGGCAATTGCACCGAAGGCAAGTACAAGGCGGCTAGCTTGACGCCGTGAGCGCCGGCGGCCGTGTCGGCCGACGCGGCGCCAGCGTGTCTGTTCGGACTTTCCCCGCTGGGATGCACAGGGCGTTTCAGCGGGGCTTTCAAGGTGCCTGGTCTAAAGGAGCGCAGCCGTGCGACCCATGACTCGAATTGGATTGGTCGATCTCGCGGCGTGGCTTCGACGAAGCCTGGCCGCCGCCGTGACCGTGTTGTTCGCTCTATGCGTCGCAGCGAGTGCGCGCGCCGATGAGCTCAGTCAGGATCTAGCCGGCCTCGCCAGCAAAGACGCGGCCGACGTATCCCGCGCCATCATCAAAGCCGCCAACCGCGGAGACGCGCGCGCTTTGCCCGCGCTGCATGCGCTGGACGATGGTAAGCTGCGCTTCGACACGGCGAAGCAGCTGTTGATCAAGGGCGAGGCGGGCGCGTTAACCGATGCACTCACCGGTGCCGCGGCGAAGGCTCAAGGCAAGCTCGAAGAACCCGTGAGCGACAACGAGGTACGGCGCGCACTGTCCCCCGCGCTGGCTTCGCTCAGCCTCTCCGCGCCGGACCCCAAGACGCGGCTCGCGGCCGCGCGCTCACTCGGACGTCCGAGCGATGAAATCGTGCCGATTCTGCGCAAAATGTTGGCTAAAGAGCCGGACGCCGACGTCCAGGTGGCGCTGGCCCTGGCGCTAGCTCCCGCGGACATAGCGAGCACCGTACCGGCCGAGCGCGTGCGGGCTCTGGAAGCCATTCGCACCGCCGCCGACGCTACCTTCAAGGGCGACGTTGAGCACCTTCTCACGAAGGGGGAGGACGGGAAATTCGTCGAGCCGGACGCTAGAGTGCGCGCGTCGGCGACCGCCGCCATCTCCGCCATCGAAACCCGGCAGTTCCTGATCAACTCCGTGGGCAACACGTTCTACGGCCTGAGCCTGGGGAGCGTGTTGATCTTGTGCGCCCTCGGCCTCGCCATCACCTTTGGCTTGATGCGCGTGATCAACATGGCGCATGGCGAAATGATGATGATCGGCGCTTACACGTCGTTCGTCGTGCAGAATTTTTTCATGGCGCACCTGGCCTCGCACTTGGATTGGTACATTGCCGTGGCCGTGCCAGCCGCTTTCGCCGTCAGCGGGGCGGTGGGTGTGCTCATGGAGCGTACGGTGATCCGTCATTTATATGGTCGCCCGCTCGAGACCCTGCTGGCCACCTGGGGTATCTCGCTGCTGTTGATTCAAACCGTGCGCTTGATTTTCGGCGCCCAAAACGTGACGGTAGCCAACCCCTCCTGGCTGTCGGGTGGCGTCGAGATCCTGCCGGAGGTCGTCTTGACTTACAGCCGCCTGGCAGTGATCGCCTTCAGCATCGTGGTCATGCTCTTCGTCTGGATTCTGATGCAGAAAACGCGGCTTGGTTTGGAAGTGCGCGCGGTGACCCAGAACCGCGAGATGGCCGCGGCCATGGGCATTTCCACGCGCCGCGTCGATATGTGGACGTTTGGTATCGGCTCGGGGGTCGCCGGGCTCGGCGGCGTCGCGCTGTCCCAGCTCAGCAACGTGGGGCCCGAGCTCGGTCAGGGTTACATCGTGGATTCGTTCATGGTGGTCGTGCTGGGCGGGGTCGGTAAGCTCGCCGGCACCATCGTCGGCGGGCTGGGCCTGGGCTTGGTCAACAAGTACCTCGAGCCGCTCGCCGGCGCGGTACTCGGCAAGATCTTCATCTTGGGCTTCATCATCGTGTTCATTCAGCGCCGTCCTCAGGGCATCTTCGCCCTCAAGGGCCGCGCCGCGGAGGGCATGTGATCGCCGAGCCCGCGGTGGGTCTGAAGGCGCTGCACAGCAAGCGTGGCTGGATCGGCGTCGGCGTTGCGGTGCTGATCATGGGCGTGATCGTGCCCGTGCTGAGCGTCGCGGTGCCCGCGAGCTCCCCCCTGCATCTACCGGACTACCTGGTCGCGCTCCTCGGCAAGTTCTTGTGTTACGGCATCGTCGCTCTGGCGATCGATTTGATTTGGGGCTTCACCGGTATCCTGAGCTTGGGCCACGGCGTGTTCTTCGCGCTCGGCGGCTATGCCATGGGCATGTACCTGATGCTGTCCATCGGGGCACAAGGCGTATACAAGAGCGCGCTGCCTGATTTCATGGTGTTTCTGGATTGGAAGGAATTGCCTTGGTTTTGGCGTGGGTTCGATAACCTGGGCGTCGCGCTCACGGCGGCCTTGGTCGTGCCCGGGGTCTTAGCGTTTGCGTTCGGGTATTTTGCGTTCCGCTCCCGCATCCGCGGCGTGTATTTTTCGATCATTACCCAAGCGCTGACCTACGCATTGATGCTGCTCTTCTTCCGCAATGAGACAGGCTTCGGCGGCAATAACGGGCTCACTGATTTCAAGTCGCTGTACGGCTATGATCTTCACCAGCCATCAACCAAAGTAGCGCTGTATGTGTTCTCGGCCCTTGGTTTATTGCTGACGTACCTGTTGTGTCGTTACATCGTCACCTCCAAGGCCGGCCGCGTGCTCCGCGCCATTCGCGACGTAGAGAGCCGGGCCATGTTCGTCGGCTTCAACCCCACCAGCTACAAGCTCTTCGCCTGGACGTTGAGCGCTGTTCTGTGCGGGCTAGCCGGCGCCCTCTATGTGCCTCAAGTGGGCATCATCAACCCGGGTGAGATGCAACCCGCGAATTCGATCGAGATGGCAATCTGGGTGGCGGTAGGCGGGCGCGCCACGCTCTTTGGCGCAATTTTAGGCGCTTTTCTGGTCAACGGCATGCGGAGCTTCTTCACCGCCGCCATGCCCAATGCGTGGCTCTACATCCTTGGCTCGCTGTTCATCGCGGTCACGCTGCTTTTCCCTGACGGGGTGGCTGGCGCCCTTGGCCGCCTGAAACGAAAAAGATGATGTCTACTTCCGCCTTGAGCCACGTGACGACTGAAGCAAGCGCTGAAAAAAGCGCGTCGGTCCCCGGCGACCCGAAGCCTCCGGCCGAGTCAAAGGGGCGGCCATGGTCGGTCCGCCCGCGCACCATCGATCCCGCGCGCCGCGCAACAGTGGTCGCGGGCCGCCCGGCAGTGCTGTGCGTCGACAACATCAGCGTCAGCTTCGATGGCTTCAAGGCGCTCAGCAACTTGACCCTGATTTTAGACAAGGGTGAGCTTCGTTGTCTGATCGGCCCGAACGGCGCCGGTAAGACCACGCTCATGGACGTCATCACGGGCAAGACCAAACCCGATTCGGGGACCGTGTTTTTGACGCATGACGCCCGCGACCTGACGCAGCTTGCGGAGTACGAGATCGCCGAGCTGGGCATCTGTCGCAAATTCCAGCGCCCCACCGTGTTCGCCGGCCACAGTGTGTACGAAAACTTGGAGCTCGCGTTGCAAGGCAAAAAGGGTGTCTTGAGCAGCCTATTTTTCCGGCTTTCGCCCGCGCAGAAGATCACCATCGAGGGGATTCTGGAGCAGATCGGGCTGCACGAGCACGCCGGGGTCCGTGCCGGGCAGCTCGCGCACGGTCAAAAGCAGTGGCTCGAAATCGGCATGCTGCTCGCGCAAAATCCCAAGGTGTTGCTGGTGGACGAGCCCATCGCAGGCATGACGCACCAAGAGTCGGAACGAACGGCCGAGCTCTTGAAATCGCTGGCCGGCGAGCGCACCGTCGTCGTCGTGGAACACGATATGGAGTTCGTGCGCAGCATTGCCAAAAAAGTGACTGTGCTCCACCAAGGCAGCGTGCTGGCCGAGGGCGATATCGACTCCGTACAGAACGACCCGCGGGTCGTCGAAGTTTACCTCGGCGAGCCGCGCACGTGAGCTGCACGCGTCGTCAGCGGACCGCACTTCAAGTCGGAGCATCGCGATGTTAGAGGTCGAGGGTCTCAATCAGTTCTACGGGGAGACGCATGTGCTGTGGGACATGGCGCTGAGCGTGCCCGAAGGCAGCTGCACCGTACTCATGGGCAGAAACGGCGTAGGCAAGACCACGCTCTTGAAGACCGTGATGGGTAATCTGAGAACACGCTCGGGTAAAATCAAGTTCCTGGGTGAGGATTTGGCGCCGCGCCCGGCCGAGCTCCGAGCGCGCAAAGGCATCGGCTTCGTGCCCCAGGGCCGTGAAGTATTTGGGCAGCTCAGCGTGGGTGAGAACTTGCGCGTCGGCCTCGGCGTCACCGGTGAAAAGCAAGTACCCGAGCGGATCTTCAAGCTCTTTCCGGTGCTGCGATCGATGCTGCTACGCAGGGGTGGCGACCTTTCGGGCGGGCAACAGCAGCAACTGGCGATCGGCCGCGCGCTCACTTTGCATCCCAAGCTCTTGATCTTGGACGAGCCCACCGAAGGCATTCAACCCAACATCGTGAGTGAGATCGCCGACATTTTGATCGAGCTCAACCAGAAGGAAAAGCTCACCATCCTGCTCGTGGAGCAGAAGCTGACCTTCGCTCGGCGCGTGGGCCAACGCTTCGTGATCATGGATCGAGGGCGCTCCGTGGCCCAAGGCGACATGCCCGACCTCAACGACGAGTTGGTCGCGCGCTACTTGACCGTCTGATAGCAAGCATTTCCCGCGGGCATGTCGTGAAGCCGCCACCGGGCGCGCCGGCCCAGGCTCCGTTTTGCAGACGCAACTTAGTTGCGAAAAGTCTTGCCGATGGGTCGTCTTAACGGTACATAGGCGGGGTCGCTCGCCTCGGCGTTGGTGTCCACCTTCGATGGTGCTTGGGCCTGCCGCCGAGGCGATGCGACGCCACCATCGACGACCGAGCGGCCAGCTTCTGCTCCGGGACCGCAGTCAAGCGCGCCTTGGGGCGCGTGAGCCCGCTGTCGACGCTGAGGACCTTGCCGGCCACGTTAGTGAGGTGGTCGTGATCGAAAGTGGCGGTGGTGCAGGACCGCGTGATTTTTTACGTTTAAACCAACGGTAAGCTAATGCAACATAGTTGCAAATAAGATTGGGCCTCGAGGCGGCTTGCTTAAACTACCCAGGAGCGGACTGTCCCGGCGGCGTCCGCGGCAATCAAGCGCGCGCCGTCGGTCGTGAAGCCCAGTGTGGTGACGGTCTCGTTCAGGCGCGCTTGGGCAATGGCCGACGTGCTCGTTCCCGGAGCCCAGAGGAGGACGCGCATGTCGTCGGCACCAGAGGCGAGACAATCGGACCGCGGGTGAAACGCCAGCGCCGTGCACAGCGCGTCGTGACCAACGAGCTGAATCGGGGATCGACCTTCCGGTCCGGCATCGTCGAAGATCCAGACGCTGACGGTCTTGTCGCCGGCAGTTGCCAAGAGCCCGCCGGTCGAGCTCCAGGCCAGAGCGCGCGGCTTTGCCTTGAATCCGAGCATCTCGGAGTTTTGCCCGTTTGTCGTCCGCCAAAAGCGGACCGAGCTTTGCTGGGTACCACAGGCCAAGACGGCGCCGGTTGGGCTCCACGCGAGAGAAATCAGTGACCCCCGCCAAGGCAACCGGCGGGTGCTCGGTTCAGGTGCGATGCCGAACAGCTGCACACCCCCGAAGCAAATAGTGGCTAACTCCGAGCCGCGCGGGTTCCAGGCGAGGCCGGTGATGGCCCCTTCATGCGCATCGGTGGTCCATGCGAGCTGTCCCGTCGCGCTCCAGATGCGCGCGACCGGTCCGGAAGCGGTCGCAAGCCACTCGCCGCCTGGCGACCAAGCGACGTGTTCCATGGGTTCGTTGGGCCGCGACAGCACCGCGAGCTCGTTTCCCCGCGCGTCGTACAAGCAAGCTCGCCCGTCGTGACCCGCGCTGGCGAGAGCGTGGCCGCCCGAGGACCAGCCCAAGGACGTCACGCCGCCCGCGTGGGCGAGCACGCTGCGGAGTACCGCGCCAGAGTCGGCGTCGAGGAGCGCAACGATTCCGGCGCCCGTGCCAATCGCAATGAGCCCATCGGGCGCGATGCTCAGGGCGGTGATGTCGCTGGAAAGCTGCGCGGTCCAGTGCGGCGTCCGAAGCGCATGTTGCGCGGATGAGTGAATCTCGGAGCAAGTTAGAGTCATGGTTGGGCGCCACGGTGAAAATCGTCGCGCACGAGGCGCTTCGGAGCTGGCACATCCGTGCGGGCTCATGTCCGGTTAAAAGACTTGGGGTGCCGATCTCGACCGGCGTGCTGACTGCGCCACAGGGCGCTCTGACGGCGCGCCCGTGAGCTTCGCGGGACTGCAGATTCGAGCGCAGAGTTCGCGCTTACGCGCCGCTTCGAGCTGGCGGCGAGAGCTTGGGCGCGTAGCTCAGTACGGCGAGCGGCCGCACCGCGTTGCACTCGCTGGCTGCAGGCGCCACGCGGTTCATCCGGTGGCGAGCGGTGGGGCGGCAGACCGTGAGCGTTGCCGCAAATCGATCCGCTGCGCCAAACACATCGCAGTTGGCGTGCTCGTGCCGCGGCACTGCAGAGGACGGTAGGCGGCGGCGTGGCTCTCCTGCCAATGCCACAGAGCGCAGATCCGGAGGCAGATCGCTGGCGTGCATATCGGCCCCGTCGTAGGGGCAGCGTAGGTGACTCTCCAGAAGCAGGTGAGCGCCCCGCCACACGTCCGCGAACAAGCAGGAAACAGCCAGGGCCACGACGACCGCCCGTACGGCCCGCCAACCGTAGCGACGAGCCCGCGTCGGGGTCCTAACAGACGAATACACCGGGGGAGCTCCGCTCTTTCATTGGGCCGGCCCGAAACGGCCGTCAAGGCAATTGCAATGGGATTGCACCCGCTAATCGAGAGCGGCGATCGCTTGCGATGGAGTCACGCTCGGGAACGGACCGGCTGCGTCATTTGCCCGCTATTTCCTTGCGTCGGCGCGAGCCGCACGGGATGATAGAGCGATGAAGGCTGCCACTCACAGAGAGGCCGATTTGCGCGAGCTCTTGGCGTCCCGCGGCCTTCGCGTCACAGAGCAGCGGGTCACCCTGCTACTCGAGATGGTGAAGGTCAAGTCTCCGATTAGTCATCCTGAGCTCACGGAGCGGATGTCCGGCACCACATTGGACAGGGCCACGATCTACAGGAACTTGTTGACCTTGGCCGATGCAGGCGTCGTCGTACGGACTCAGCTCGGCGATAATGTATGGCGCTTCGAGCTACCCAGAACGCTGAGCTCCGACCATTCCCATCACCCGCACCTGGTGTGTTCCGAGTGCGGCAACGTGCGCTGTTTGCCGGCGAGCACGGTCAAGCTTCACGGTGAGGCGGCCAAGAGCCAAGTAGCGGAGGTTCAGCTGCGCGGGCGCTGCGCCGCGTGCGTCAGCGCCTGAGCTCGTCAGACCGCATCTCGCAGCGCGGTCAGGGTCAGCACCACTCGGTGGATGCCCGTACCCAGGATCTCTGGGGAGCGGTGCACGGCCCCCCGCTGGTGACGATCTCCGGCGGAGGCGCCTTTCATGAGTAACACCTCGCCCGCGTGCGCGCGCCGCACCTCGCGCATATCCTTTACGATGCGCCGATTCGCATCTTGCACGAGCTCGCTCGGCTGAGCGAGCTCGTCACGATTGACCGCCGAGTCCGGTAGCCACTCGGTGCCGGGACCGGCGTACGTACTGACCAGGCGCAGGCGGACATAGTCCACATGGAATTTTTGGCATTGATTGCTGGACACCGCGCCGAAGAACACTCGCAACTCGGCGGTGTTGGCGAGCTGCACGAAATGCCGGACGAGCATGCCGATGTCGTCCAGGAGCCAGCTTCGCAGACTGTGTTCCATGCCGAGTCCGATGCCGGAGTCATCATGAACTTGCGACGATAGCACCCGGTCGAAAGGGGGCGGACCACCCGCGCCCCAAGCCCCAATGTGGCGCTCATGATCCGCCGGCAACGACCGACGCCAGAGCGCGAGATTGACGCCCGGCTCACCGATCGCCGACAGGACGCGATCGCTCGAGCCGCCGACGAATCCCGACGAGCCGCCCACGCCGACCGATGATAGCTCCTGCGAGGACATCATACGCGATGGCTGTACTATGCGAACATCGCTGATGCAACTAAGTTGCGAAAGCTCCGCGGCGCGCCCTCCACAATAAAAAAAAGGCCAACGCGCGAAGCGTTGGCCTTCGATGACGAGTCAACGGGGGATTGCGGTGATGTTCACGACCCGCCAGACGGCGAGGGATAGTTGCGGGAGACGTAACACAAACCCTGCGAATTGACGTGGCCCTGGGTGGATTGGGTGTACCTGATGTAATCGGAGTAGTCGCTGATGGCTTTCGACGGGTCTTTGCCTGTTTTGTCGACAGGAACCCGGAGCGGGTCGAAGTGGAGCTGATCGCCGACGGTGTATGGCGGTGAGTACAGCGAGTCATCCACGCAGCTGCGCATCGGAAGCGTCTTGCCGTTCTTGTCGGTGAACGCCGTGAAGTCGACTCCTTCCATGTCTTCGACCGTGGCCACCGGCGAATCGACACCCACGTATTGCGCCGCGATCTGATCGAAGCGAAGCGCGGAGTCTTCCGCGAAGCTTTCCCAGAACGGGTGATCCGCGTGCACTGTCACTTGGGCCACCACCGACTTACTGGAGCTGAATTGAATGCCGCGCTGGTAGTCCTCGCCGTTCAGGCCGCCTACGCCCGGAAATTGGCTGCCGTTCTGACAATTGATGTAGCTCGTCGGAGTCTTGAAGCCGAGCCTGAACTTGAGCGTCTTCGGGAGCTTCGAAAAATCGTACGCATCACCGCCGGCAGTCGCGCAGTCGTCGTTCTCCGGCCGGCTGACGGTGCCGACGTAGAGCACCGAATAGCCCTTCTCTATCATGTAATCATATTCGGATTGCCCATCGGCATCGAGGTTCACGTTCTTCGCGGAAGCGCTGGCGGCGATCGTGTCGAAGCCGATCCCGTAGCGTAGCGTGGTGTCGAACGCAGACCCGTCGTCCTTCCCCTTGATGGACGCGAAGGGTTGCGCCTTTTCTGGGTCACCGCCTTCCCCGGTCAACGGGCCACCATTGTGGAGATCGATCACCCAAGGACCATCCAGGTGAGCGACTTCTGCACCGTGTTGTGATTGATCCGCGGGGACCTTGTCTGGGTCCTCCCAAAGCTTGACGTGATCGAGCGCGACGATCTCGTGATCGAGTCGGAAAACCCAGCCATCTACGAGAAAGGTGTCGTCGTCTGGGCCAGGAGGGAAGTTATACCCGGTCACCGCGAGGGCCTCGCCCGAAGCGGTGAGGTACAGACCGCCCGGACCAGGATCGGTCGCGGCGCCGTTGCCGCTCGTCGTAGAGCCGTTGCTGTCGCTGTCGCTCGAACAACCGGCGAGGGCGATCGGAAGAGCTGCGGCGAGGGCGATCAGCGAGCTCGAGATAGGATGCTTCATGTTGGGTCCTTTTCAGTCATTTAGTGTCCCGGGTTAAACCAAGAGAACTGGTAAACCTCCGCCGATGCCATGGTGACACCGGTGAAGAAGTTGCGTGAGGCCGCGACGTCTGCGCCCGACCCGTTGCTCACATCGCGGATCTCGAGCGTCACTCCGTCCGCTCCGGGCAGGAGTGTTGCGAAGTCGACGCTGCCGAGCCACGGCCGAGGGTCGACGCGCAAGAGCAGCTGGCCGCCCGCCTTGGGCTCGATGTGTACCGGGATGGGCGACACGATGCGCAGCTTGCAGATCGGGTTTTGACCCGGCTGCGCGGGGTTTGCCGTCGGAATCAACCGGTCACGACCGATACGAATCGAACCCTTAAACGGAAAATTTCGGCTCCCTTTGCGCCCAACGCCAGCTACGGACGCGACGACGGTCGTGCTGTCGACGGCGTTGATGTCCCCTCGCACAATCGTCGTCCCGCTTTCGTCCGCCGCGGACTCTTGCTCGCCGTTTAGCCAGATTTCGGCGCTCTGATCCAAGTCGGAGGTCGCGTCGCCGGGGACGGAAAAGGGCTGGAGCTCATCCGACAGCACGTCCACGTCGACGGGGCCGGGTACCTGTAGACCGTACGTCGTTGCGCCGACACAACTCGCGTTGGCCGAGCCAGGGTTCGATTGGCCGAGGCGCAGGTAAACGGCGCCGATGTGCAGCTTGGCTACCGTCAGATGCACCTGATACCCCGCTCCGGTAACGAAGTCGACAGAGCCATGGATACCCTCGACGCCGCTCGCCAATGGCTGAAACGTGACGAGCCCGCCGCCGGTTTCACTCGGCCCGCAGCCTGCGAGCGCTAGAAACGCGATGCATGAAGCGGCAGTCCGGCCCTTCACGACTGCCCTCCGAGATTGCCCGAGAGCGATAGGAAAATTCCGCGCGGGGCCCCGGCGGTGAACGCTCGCGCCGCGACCAGGGTCGGCTCGGGAGCGCTGTGAAAGTCCGACGCAAAGTTATATTCGCCCAAACGGTAACGCGAATCGAACAAGTTCGTTACGGCTAGGGACAGCTCCAAGCCGCGCCAACCGACCGCTGCGTTCGCGTCGACCACGGAAATGACTTCGCTCACCTGGTTGTAAGGAAGCGCCCGCTTTCCCACGAACGTCCATCCGATGGCGAGCGAGCCTCGGAGTGGGGAGTCGCTCATGGTCAATGGCAGCTCATGAAATAGCGCCGCGTCATCGCGAAAGACGAGTGATGGTACGTAAGGAATTGCGAGCCGCGTGTCGTCGAACGTGGGCTTCACGAAGGTCAGGTTTGCCGACTCGTCGAAAAATGAGCCTGCTAGCCGCAACGCGCCCGCCCAGCCGACGCGCGTGGTGCCGTTGGCCAAAACATTGCGACCGGCGGTTTGGCTGAAGACCAGGTGGCTGTCCGCCTTGGTCACGATGAAGATGGACCGCGCGGAGAGCTCGACCGGGCCGAGTGGATGCGCGTACTGCACACCGCCCTCGTAGGCGCGGGCGCTGGCGAACGGCGTGTCTAGATCTTGGGATACATACGAAGGATCGATGGAGCGCACTCCCTCGCCGAAGCTCAACGACAAGTTGAAGTGCTGGTACGGGCCGACGATCGCCGTGACCCGCGGCATCACTTTCATGGCGCCAGTCGAGGAACGTTGAATGGGTTCGCGATGCAGGCCATTCGGGAGCTGGTCATGACACGACTCATTGGTGGGCGGCCGAGCCCGCGACGGGTTGTCGAAGTCCCCCTGGGACGCGCAATTGTTCAGCACGTCGAAAGAGAAGGTATCCACCCGCACCCCGCCATGAAACGCGAGCCACGCTAGCGGGTGAATGGCCGCATCCGCGAACAGCCCGACGTCGGTGAGGGTCGAATCCAAGTCCGTTTCCAAACGATAAGGAATGTTTCCAGGAACCGTATCGCGGTACCCGGTGCCCCGGGTCAGGTCGACGCGCGCCTGATAGCCGACGTCGACCGATTGCTCGAGACCACCGATGTGCGTCGACCAACGGCCGAGCCCGCGGCCTCCGAGCGTCCACGCGCCGAAGCTCGTATCGATGAGATCACCGCGTTGCCCGTGGAGCGTGTCGAGGACGTCCTGGGTGTCGAGCAAGAAGCCGGTAAAGTCTTCCCGAATACGCGCGGTTCGCCGGATCAAGTAAAGCCCTTGCGTGAAGCCGGAGTGCGCGCCTGACTTGTCGTAGTTCGCGAACAGCGAGAAGCGGGACGCGTCGCCCCCTTGCAGGGGATCCTCTGTGCCGAAGAAGCCGACGCGGCCAGCTTGCCAGTCGTCCTCTCTGATCAGCCCGGCGTCTTCATAATGCGTGGCGTACGCTTGACCGCCGATGCGCAGCGTTGCCCCGTTAGAGAGCGGGATCTCGTACTGTCCCATCGCGGAAGTCCGTCGGGACGAGCGATGCTGACCATAACCGTCCGACCGGTACGCTTCGACAGCGCCGAAGGTCTGCTTGGATTCGCCTGGGGGCCCCCAGGTCAATAGCAAGCGCTGCGTGTTCCAAGAGCCGTAAGTCACCTTGCCGGTCACCCCGCGGCTCTCGAGGCCTAGGTGGTAGTCTGCGCTACCGGCGACCGCGTAGTTACCCTGGTAGGGAGAAAACGGGCCTTCGGTGACCCTCAGCGCTTGGATCAGCTCTGGAATGATGAAGTGAGTATCTGCGTAACCGTTACCGTGGACATTGCCGCTGTCGTTGATCGGTACGCTATCGACGCTGAACTCGACGTCCTGTCCCTCGCGCGCGTCGAAGCCGCGCAGGAACACCTGCTCGGCATGCCCGGTGCCGCCTTCGTTGGTGAGCAGGATGCCGGGGGCGAGCTTCAGGAAGTCCGAAGCATTTTGCCGAGGGATCAGGCGCAATGCGCCCACGCTGATCTGAAAGTCGGAGGCGCCGTGGCTGCGTTGCGTGGTCGCGCCTTGGACCGTGACTTCGGTGGGCGGGGCGGTGACCGGCGCGCTGCTTGGCGATGGTGCAGCCGCCGGAGAGGAGACGGCGCCGGAATCGAGAGGCACGGGCACGCCCGCCGCGGGCAGCGGCGCAAGAGGAGCCGAGAAATCAAAGGAGACTCGGATGCGGCTGCTGACGGGCCGCCCTTCCTGTGTCGCCGGGCTGAAGCGCCACTTTTTCACGGCCGACAAAGCTGCCTCGTCGAACGAGGGCCCCGCGCTGCTTTGGACCAGGGGAGTCGTTACCCCACCGTTCTCGTCGACGATGATCGACAGCATGACCTGCACGGGCTGCGTCAAGGCGCTCGCTTCCGGCGGCGTGACCGCTTCCACGCGCTGAGTCACGATCGGCGGCTCGGTGGTTTGCGCGCTGGCGGCGCCCGGCGCGCAAACCGCCACCGTTGCACAGGCAATGCAAAGTAACACGCCGGTGGGCCGAGGACTTGCATGAAAGGCCCGCGGGACGCGAGTGGACTGGGGAAGGAACGAAGCTGCGCGGGGCGCGACCATGGTGACGCTGCGCGAGTATCACGCCGCTCGGCGATGTGCAACCGCGTTGCAGTTATGTGACTAAAAGGCACATTCGGCGGTCGCGGCTGCCTTTGAGCGGGTCGCGGACGAGAAACCGAGGTTGAGCGCTCAAGGGGTTGCAACCTGGTTGCACATTGGAGTAGTTCCAGGATGGCTAGGCGCCACTCAAGCCATGAAAAAAATACCAGTTACCGTGTTGACGGGCTTTTTAGGATCGGGGAAGACGACGCTCCTGAACCGAATCTTGACCGAAGCTCACGGCAAGAGGATCGCCGTCATCGAAAATGAATTCGGGGAGATCGGCATCGATCAGGCGTTGGTGATCAACGCAGACGAAGAGGTCTTCGAGATGAACAACGGGTGCATCTGCTGCACCGTGCGCGGCGATTTGATCCGGATCCTGGGCAACCTGATGAAGCGACGCGACAAGTTCGACCACATCTTGGTCGAGACCACGGGCATGGCCGACCCGAGCCCAGTGGCGCAAACGTTCTTCGTCGATGACGAGATGCGCGAGCTCTTTGCCTTGGACGGCATTGTTACCCTCGTTGACGCGAAGCACGTCCAGCTCCACCTCGAGGACTCCAGTGAGTGCAAGGAACAGATCGCATTTGCGGATGTGTTGATCTTGAACAAGACCGATCTCGTGACCGAGGACGAGTTACTCGCGCTGCGGCAGCGCGTCACCCGAATAAACGCCATGGCGAGGGTGCTTGAAGCGCAGAACGCGAATGTGCCCATTGCCGATGTGCTCGACGTCGGCGGCTTCGACCTGGAACGAGCGCTCGAGACCAAACCCACCTTTCTCGAACCGGAGTATCCGTTCGAATGGGCCGGCACGTATGAAGTGGAGGAGGGCGCCTATGAGCTAGTGCTTGAGGCCGGCCCAGACCCGGCCATGCGCGTCTTTGCCGCCCACCTGCCAGCAGAAGGCGTTGCTTCGGACAAACTGTCAGCCGAGCACGCGGCACGCATCTGGGCGAACCCGCCGCTCACGGTGCCGCTGGGCGGAGAAATCGCCGTCGGGAGCAACGAGCCAGCTCTTTTGCCTTTGAGCGGTGCGGGCACGAAGCGCTTTCGGATCCGGGTACCGTGCACTGGTCGCTTGGCGCTTTATACGGAGCACCTGCCCGTGGAGTTTAGGTTGCGGATGTTGCGTGGCGTCGTCCTACGCGTGCCGCTTGCGGAGCAGGAGTTCGCTGCAGGCCACACGCACGATCAGGACGTGACCTCCGTGGGCATTCACCTCGAGGGGGAGATCGATCCCGAACGCCTGAACCGCTGGGTGTCGGAACTACTTCGCGACCGCGGTGCGGACATCTTCAGAATGAAGGGCATCCTGAACGTCCAGGGCTCGGCCAACCGCTTCGTGTTTCAGGGTGTGCACATGCTGTTCGACAGCAGTGAAGACAAGCCCTGGGGAGACACCCCTCGGGCCAGCGATTTGGTCTTCATTGGCAAGAACCTCGATCGCCAAAGCCTCATCAAAGCATTCGAACAATGCCGGGTCTGACGACGGATCGGGCGCCCCGCGAGGTCGAGCTCAAATGCAAGTGGCAGCTCGACGCTGGTGACTATGTATCTGCCGCCGAAATTTCGATCGAGCAGGAGCTCTGCGTGATCGGCACGGGCGACGGCTCCGTGATCGCCGTCGAGGAGGGCACCGGCCAACAGCGGTTCAGAATTCGCGCTCATCAAGGCAGCGTGCTCGGCATCAGCATGTCGCCGCAGGGCACGCATTTCGCGACCTGCGGACAGGATTCGAGCGCGCGGCTCTGGACTATGCAGGGACAACCCGTCCGCGAGCTACCCGGCGGGAAGGCTGGCTGGGTCGAGCAGGTGGCGTGGGCTCCATTCGGCGATCGAATCGCGACGGCTGCCGGGCGTGTCGTGCGGCTCTGGAATTCCGAAGGCGATCCACTGCTCGAGACGGAGGCCCTGGGCAGCACGGTAACGGCCCTTGCCTTTCGCGCAGATGGCAGCGCAGTGGCTGCGGCCTGCTACGGCGGCGTGCACGTGTGGCCGTTCGTTCCCAATGCGAAACCGCGTCACCTGGCCTGGAAAGGCTCGCTCATCTCGCTCGCCTGGAGCCCGGACGGCAAGGTCATCGCCTGCGGCAGCCAGGATGGTTCCGTTCATTTTTGGCGTCTTGCGAACGGCCGGGACTCCGAGATGAGCGGTTATCCAGTGAAGCCAAAGGCGTTGGCGTGGGACCGTGAGTCTCGGCTGCTGGCGACCGGCGGCGGCCCGACGGTCACGGTTTGGGATTTCCGTGGCAACGGTCCGGAGGGGACGCGGCCGATCGAACTCGAGGGCCACCAAGGGGTGTGCACCCGCCTCGCATTCGATGCCAAGCAGGGCGTGCTCGCGAGCGGCGCGCAGGACACTTCGGTTCTGCTTTGGAAGCCTCGTCGTTCGACTCGCCCGATCCGTTATGCGTTCATGCAGGCCGCGTTGACTTGCCTGACCTGGCACCCCGGAAATGGGCGACTGATGGGCGGTGATGCGAGCGGCGCGGTTGCGTACTGGGAGCCAAGTTGACGATCGGGTTCCCTGCGCCGTGAACCCGACCCGCGGTGTCCGCTGTTCGCTTTAGCGGTCCTCCTGTCGGTGTTGGGTCTATTCGTTGGCCCCGCGCTCGTGTTGTGGACGCGCGGCACCGACGTGACCATGGCGGCGTTGGACGGCGCGGTGCTGGGCATCGTACCGGCCCTGCTTCTGCTCCGGATGTTGCCGCACTTGGTCGAGGATGCTGGCATGTGGGCTGTCGCGGTGTGCGCCATCGGCTACTTGGGCCTTTCGGTGGTTGAGTCGCGAACACACAGTCGTGCCAAAGACGTGGGTCTTGCCGTCGTGCTGCCTTCGCTCGCCATTCACGGCTTTCTCGACGGCGCCGGGTTGGCCCTAGCGTTTCAGCGGAGCGCGAACCTGGGCACGGGCCGGCTGGCCATGGCGGCGGCCCTCGTCGTGCACAAGATCCCAGAAGGTCTGTTCGTCGCGACCCTGCTGTTACCGAAGTTGGGTGCATCGCGAACGACGATCCGGCTGGGTGCCCTAGCCAGCGCAACCGTGCTCGGCGCGCTGAGTGGGCGAGAGCTGCTCGAACATGCGCCCGATCGCGCCCTGCATTTGATCGTGGCGCTCGGTCTCGGTGTCATGTTGCGCATGGCGACGCATCGCCATGAGGCGGTGCCCGCGGCGCGCCGGGCGCGCGTTGCCAGTGGCGTCGCGTTCGTCAGCTGCGTTTCGATTCTGTTTGCGATCCCGGATCCTGAACGGCTGCTCTCTCGCGCGCAACCCGGTGAGCTCACAGCCCTTCAAAGCTTGACACCCCTTTTGCTCGAGGCAGCGCCCGGCCTTCTGATCGCGCTGCTGCTGGCCGAAGTGTTCGTCATTTTGACCGTACACAAGCAGGTCGAGCGACCGAGCATGCTACTGCCGCTGATGGCGTTGACCGTTCCGCTTTTGGGCTTCCTGTTCACGGCGTTGCGGCTGCTCCTCGAACCGCTAGCCCGCTCCGGTGCCAAAATGCCCAGTGCGACGCCCCCCGCGCAAAATCGGCGCGAAGCGTTGTTTTGGTTGCTCGCGCGCAATGCGCCTCGCGCGGCGCTCGTGCTGCCTTCCTATGCCGTGGGTGTGGCACTCTCCGTGACGCTGGAAGCGGCTCTTCCCAGAGGGATCTTCGAGGGCCTCTCCTGGGCCGTCTTTCCGCTCGCCGCCGCGTTCGCGTTAACGCTGAGAATCGGCATACCCGGAACGACGATCCTCGCCGTGCTCTTCGTTCATAAAGGGTTCCCGCTCTCTGGCGCCCTCCTGTTCACGGCCGTGGCCGCCTATCCTTGGGAATGGCGAACGCCCGGGGTCATCGGCACCCGCCCCGCTCGCGTTGCTGCCGCTAGCGCGGTCGTCTTGTCCGCGTTCCTGCCCGCTTCTGCCAGGTTTGGCCTGCACGCGTTGGCCGCGCATCATCATCCAAGCTTCGAGTGGCTGGCTGGCGGCCTTCTCGCCTTGTGGACGGTGGCTCAGCTGCTGTGGCTCGGCCCTCGGCAGTGGTTTGCAAGGCTGGATGGCGACCTTTGCCCCGCGCCCAAGGCTGCTTGAAGGCATGGCGCCGGAGAGGCGCAGGAAAGAAAGACGCTGGGACGCCGCCTCGTAAACAGTTGTCGCAACTAAGTTGCATTAAGTGAGCGCTTCGTGTTACAGGCGACAATGATCGATCCCGCGGCGGCACTGCTCGGTCTTGGACTCGGCTTTACCCACGCCACCGAGCCCGACCATGTCGCGGCGGTGACGACCCTCATCCGCCGTGAAACGGGCGCCGTGCAGGCGGCGCGCGTCGCCATGCTCTGGGGACTAGGTCACGCCGGATCGTTCCTGAGCGTCGGGCTGTGCATCGTCGTGCTCGGACTGCATGCGCCAAAGAGCTTCGAACGCGCGGCGGATATCCTCGTTGCATCGATGTTGATCGCGCTTGGGATCAGGCACTTGTGGAAAGGCCCCGCGCCAGCGCACCGCGCCGCCGATCGGCGGCAACCGATCGCGATTGGGCTACTGCATGGTCTGGCCGGGTCGGCGACGGTTGCGCTGCTCGCGGCGACCACGATCCAATCGCGCGTTTGGGCGAGTGTGTACTTGGCGCTGTTCGGTGCCGGGACGATGCTCGGCATGGCCGCCCTCACGTTCTTGCTCGCATGGCCGATCACGTGGGCCGAGCGCAGCCGGGGCAGGATCTCGCGTTGGCTATTGCGCGCGCCCGGCCTCTTGAGCCTGGGGTTGGGGCTCACGATCGGCGCCGAAGCCCTCGTTCCCAACATCATCTAGCCGCTGCCCGCAACTCCTGTGAATCACGACGACGGGGCTGCGGGGGGGCGCCGCCAACATTAGATCAAATAAGGCAGTCCCCGCCCCCCAGTCAAACGCCAAGCTGCGGCAGTTTGCCGGATGATGGGTGTACGGATTACCGCCGGAGGGTGGGTGTTTTGAAACGCGAAGACCAAGTCGCCGGGCGTAAATTGCTCGAGGCCGGCGAAAAACTGCATCGTGATCAGAGCGCCCATCTCGCTCAAGTGATACCCGCTTCGACGATAACCGAGGGTGAGGAGGGTGTTGGTCCCGGCCGCATCCGCGGCGAATTCGTTCGGTTGATTGAACAGGGGCACCGACCCCGAAAGGACTTGGCCGAGCTCTGCGAGCGGAAGCTGACCGGCGGATGTGCAAGGCAAATTGCCCATGTGATGGTGCGCGAGCTCGTGACCGAGCACGAACCCTACCTGCTCGTCGAGGATCTGATGCTGGCGCGCGACCTTGCGACCGTCCACCATCTGCGTAGGGTTGAAGAAGCCCGCGGGCGGTTGCACGATGGGCTGGTTCGGCCGTTGCTTCGTCGCAATGAGTCTGATGTAGGCGTCCAACGTGTGCAGGCCGAAAGTTTCGTCGGTGGCCTGCGCCTGGCTCAAGTGAGCTTCGATGTCGAGGAGGCCATCGGTGATCGCCATCGCGGCGTGCCCGCCCTTCGTGCACGCGGCGAAGGCATTGACGTCGCCCACCGTGCTGTCAACGACGAGGGGGATGCCCTGTACCCGCGCCTGCTGGGGCGGCGGCAGCGTCGCCACAAGTTCATTCAAGAGCGACTGCGCTTCTCCGCGCAGGTAGCTGAGGTCTACGGAGTTGATCGGATCGTTCACGACGGGCAAGGCGACTCCGCCCACCGAGGGCAGGGGACCCGCTGGGGCCGCTACCGCGGGCACGCTCGGCGCGGGCGCCGGCGCCGTGCCCTGCGCTTGTGGCGGATAAACCGTCTTGTGCTCGCCCGCGCAGGCGCAGCACGCCAGGAGTAGACACGCCCATGCCCGACGCGAACAACGATCCGTGAACATGGGGCCGAGTATACTGCGGCGTGCCGCGTGCGTTTGGGGTGATTTGCCCCGCTCACGCCGAGCGAGCTCGGCTCGCGCGCCCCGCGTTGCCCGCCGCTGGACCGGCTAATTGCGGAAAGTGAGCGGCATCTCCGTCTCGGAGCCCACGCGGTCTCCTTGATGGTACGTGTGTCGCTGACCATGGTGCGCGCGATGGTCCTCACACCAGAACTCTTTTCCGGCCGTGACGCGCCTGGTCTCCACGCAGCGGGCGCACGGCGGCTCGATGCGCGGGACTGGGTCATCCGCTTCCGGAACGCCTTTTTCCCGCACCACGAGGACCGGGCAGGGCGCCAAGCGCACGACTGACTCCGCCACCGAACCGAGGATCAGCCGGGCGAGGCCGCTTCGACCGTGTGTTCCGACGACGACGAGATCAGCGGCTAGGTCGGCGGCCATTTGCGCGACTTCCTGGGCGGGCGCGGCCAAGCGCAAGTGCGGCACGACGCGCGGCGAGCGCTCGGATGCCAAGTCGGTGTGCTGCGCCTCGAAGGCACGCCATTGCGCGTCCGCAAAGAGCCCCACCTGGGACGTTGCGTCCGCGACCGAAAGACTGGCAATGCCGCTCGGGTCGATGGGCGAGTCAATCAGGGTCTGGCCGCCGTTCAACTGAGCGACGTTCACGACGTGAACCTCGGACCGCGGGCGTTCAACTGCGATCTCGAACGCCCGGGCGAGTGCGAGGTCGCTCGCCGGTGAATAATCGACACCAACCACGATGACGTAAGGCTGAACGGGGTTAGGCATGGGGGCCTCTCTGCTGCTGAGCAGCGCTTCGATGGCTTCAAAACCGACATGTTTTGCATCTCGCATGCCAAGCCAACGTTCGCGCGGAGCAGTATTTCGCCCGCTGGAGCGCCTGGCGGTGGGCAAGTCCGGTCGCATGAGGCGAAACGGCCGGGCCGTGCGCGCGGTCGGTGCGCTATCTTGCCGCTCGCCACGACATGAGCCCTCTTCGAAAGCTTATCCGCTTCATCAAGCCGTATCGGACGAAATCTTCACTCGCGCTGCTCCTGCTCGCGACTCTGGTCGTGCTCGATCTGTCCATCCCGCGCCTGATTCAGACGCTGATCGACCGCGGGATCATGGGCCACGATCGAGCGCTCGTGCTTCACACCTCGCTGCTGATGCTGGCGGTCTCAGCGGTGAGCATCCTAGTCGCGGTGGGCAATAACAACCTGTCGGTGTACGTGGGTGAGAGCGTGGCGCGCGACCTCCGGGAAGCCGTCTTCCTGAAGATCCAAACGTTTTCGTACGGCAACTTGGACCGCCAAAACACCGGACAGCTGATGGTGCGACTGACCAGTGATACGGGCGCCGTGCAACGCCTGCTGCAGATCTCGCTGCGCATCGGCACGCGAGCCCCGCTGCTGATGCTGGGCAGCCTCATGTTGATGATTGCCACCAGCCCGGCGTTGGCGCTCAGGCTACTGCCGCTGCTCCTGATCACTTCGGCTGCAATCGTGTTCTTCCTCGTTAAAATGGAGCCGATGTTCCGTGCGGTTCAGAGGCGGCTCGATGGCATGAACGCGGTGCTCCAGGAGAACATAGCGGGAATTCGCTTGGTCAAGGCTTTCGTTCGTGAGCGTTTCGAGGCCCAACGGTTCGAGAGCAGCAATCAAGCTTACGCTCAGGAATCAGCAAAAGTAATGCGGTTTTCCGCGCTCATGCCCGCGACGCTCACGCTGTGCGTCAACGTCGGCGTCGTCATCGTCATCTGGGCGGGGGGCATGGAGGCCGTGCGCGGTAAGCTCTCCGCAGGTCAGATCGTCGCCTTCACGAACTACCTGATGACGACGATGACGCCGCTCGTGATGATGACGCTGCTGTCCAGCGTTTGGGCAAGCGGTATCGCGTCGGCCAAGCGCTTAGACGAGGTGTTGAGCGCAGATTCCGAGGTCACCGACGCGCCCGACGCCGTTGCTTTGAGGCTCGAGTCGGCGCCCCGTATTGCCTTCGAACGAGTCAGCTTTGCCTACCGAGGCGAAAGCGCGGACGCCGTTCTCAAAGACGTCAGCTTCGTCGCCGAACCCGGACAGACGGTGGCCATCTTGGGTGCGACCGGCGCGGGCAAATCGAGCTTGATCAAGCTCATCCCCCGTTTTTACGACGTGAGCGAAGGTCGGGTAACCGTGGACGGCATCGACGTACGCGCCGTGAGCCAAGACTCGCTCTTGGCGCAGATGGCGATTGTACCTCAAGAAACGTTGCTGTTTTCGGGCACCGTGCGCGACAACATTCGTTATGGCTTGCCCACGGCCAACGAGGCCGAGGTCGTGGAGGCCGCGCGCGCAGCGCAGGCCGAAGGCTTCATCATCGCTATGGAACACGGTTACGAGAGCCGCGTCGAACAGCGGGGCGCCAACCTTTCTGGAGGCCAGCGCCAGCGCATCGCCCTGGCGCGTGCCCTGTTGCTCAAACCCAAGATTTTGATTTTGGACGACAGCACGAGCGCCCTCGACGTGGAGACTGAGACGCACATTCAGCGCGCGCTCGCGGAGCTCCGGCCGGCGCCGACACGTATCGTGGTCGCGCAGCGCATCAGCACCGTACTGCGGGCCGACAAGATCATCGTGCTCGACGAAGGCCGCATCGTGGCCGAAGGTACGCACGGCGCGTTACTCCGATCGAGCCAAGTCTATCGGGAGATCTACGCATCTCAGCTCGGAGGCTCTGACCTGCCAAAGCTGGTACATACACCGGTGATCCCGTGAACGGCATGCCAATCGGGCGCGGCGACAGGCCTGATGGGCCGCCGCGGCGCGCCTCGCACGTAGCCAAAATAGAGGCGGCGAAGGATCCGCGGAGCACGCTTGCCCGGCTGCTGCCGTACCTCCGGCCGTTCCAGAAGAGCGTCTCGTCGGTGCTGCTACTGGTGGTCGTCTATACCTTCTTGGGCTTGCTCGGGCCCTACTTGATGGGCGTTGCCATCGATCGCTTGTTGAGCACACGGCTGAGCGCCGGGCTGGCCCGTGTCAGCCTGGAAATGCTCGTGGTTTACCTGTCTTACAATGTGCTTCAAGCGCTGGCGGGGCGCCTGATGGCGGGCGTTTCGCAGCTCGCCTTGAAACAGCTACGGGCCGATCTTTTTCTACGCGTGCAACGATTGCCGGTCGCGTTCTTCGATCGCAACCCAGCGGGCGACTTGCTGAGCCGCCTGACCAACGACATCGACGCGATCAATCAAGCCATCTCGCAAAACGTGACCACGCTCGTCGCGAGCTCATTGTCCATGGTTGGTATCGTGCTCGCGATGGTCATGCTGAATTATTGGCTCGCGCTTGCGTCCTTGCTGGTCGTGCCGATCATGTTCGGCTTTACACGCTTCGTGGCCCGATACACCCGTAAGGGCTGCCGCGACTTGCAGCGAGATCTCGGACAACTGACGGGTGTCCTGGGAGAGGCTATCAGCGGCCAGCGCACGTCCCAAGCGTTTCGCCGCAAAGAAGCTGCAATAGCGGGGTTTCAAGCCGGCAATCAGCGCGTTTTCCAGGCGGGGGTGTACGCGAACAGTTACGCCCTGTTGCTCATGCCGATCACTTCCGTCCTCGGAAACTTGTTCGTGATCGTGCTGGCGGGATTGGGAGGCTGGCTGGCGCTTTCGGGCCTGGTCAGCGTCGGCATCATAGCGACCTTCATCAGCTACGGGCAAAGCTTCGTCGGGCCACTGCGGCAGTTGGCGAATCTGTACAACTCGATTCAGTCGGCATTGGCGGGTGCGGAGCGTATTTTCGCGATCATGGATCTCGAGCCGGAGCCCGACGCGCCCGGTCTTGGCCCCGAGCTCGGAGAGGTGCACGGGGTAGTGACCTTCGACCACGTCAAGTTCGAATACGTACCGGGCATCCCAGTACTGCGGGATCTCTCGTTCGAAGCAACGCCAGGCCAAGTCGTGGCCCTGGTCGGTCCCACGGGGGCGGGCAAGACCACGATCATCAACCTGTTGACGCGCTTTTACGAGCTCGACAGCGGCTCTATCGCGATCGACGGTAAGTCCATTGCGCGCGTGGCGAAGAGGGAATTACGCGCCAACCTCGGATTGGTACTGCAAGATGTATTTCTCTTTTCCGGCTCGGTGTTGGACAACATTCGTTACGGTCGGCTGGAAGCGAGTGACGCCGAGGTAATGAACGCAGCGAAGCTAGCCGAAGCGGACCCCTTCATTCGGCTATTGCCCCAGGGTTACGAAACGCAACTTTCCGAGCGCGCCGCTAACTTGAGTCAAGGTCAGCGTCAGTTGCTCGCGATCGCGCGTGCCATTCTGGCCGACCCGGCCATCCTTATTTTGGACGAGGCGACGAGCAGCGTCGACACGCGCACGGAGGCCCGTATTCAGCGCGCCTTGTTGACCCTGATGCGTGGTCGCACGAGCTTCGTGATCGCGCATCGGCTGAGTACGATCGTCGAAGCCGATCAGATCCTGGTCATCGATCGAGGTTTGATCGCAGAGCGCGGTAAACACGCAGAGCTGTTGGCCCGTCGCGGCGTGTACCACCGTCTGTACACGAGCCAATTTAGAGGCGAAGCCATCTAGCCGTGCGGCAATGGCTCCTGCTGGGCCCTGCGAACGATCACCCGCGACCGCGCGCTCAGAAGGCGGCCCACACGGAACCACCGTAACCGGTGCGGCCGACCGGGCCGGGCGACCAATGCAAACTGCCCATGAAATCGCGCGCAATCACCTTCTTAGGCGACGCGATGCCGACGACAAGCAGGCTCGCGCCACCGGTCTGCAGCAGTGCGTCGGAGATCAAACGTGCCGCGGGTGGCGTCGTCGGTGCCGGAACCCTCTCAACTCAGGTTTTGCGAGCGCTCCAGCGCGCTCGGAAGTGGTAGCGTTGATTCGCCCGTGATCCCCATCGAATCCGCTCTCGACGTCAGCCCTTCACTTGCGGCAGAGCCGCTTCAACTGTTGTTCGAGCGCCCGAATATGCCGTCTTTTGAGCTTCCAAAGGAGCTCATTGAAATCTACGGGGGCACCTTCGGGCTGCCTAGCCAATGCGTGTACGCCAACTTCGTGGCTTCGCTCGACGGCGTCGTCGCGCTGCCGGGCGACGCGGAGTCCGGTCAGATCATCAGCGGCCGCAACCAGGCGGACCGGTTCGTGATGGGGCTACTTCGGAGCTGCGCGGATGCGGTGCTGCTCGGTGCCGGCACCTTTCGAAAATCGCCGGGCCACGCCTGGCGTGCGGAGCGCATCTATCCCCCCGCCGCCGCGCTGTTCAGCGAGGCTCGGGAGGGGCTCGGCTTGAGCGAAGCACCACAATTGGTTCTGATCAGCGGCTCGGGCGATCTCGACATTACGCAGCCCGCGGCCCAAGCCGCCTGGATTATCACGACGCCCAAGGGCGAGCGGGTGCTCCGCGGCAAGCTCTCCGAGACGGCGCGGCTGTCGGTCTTCGACACCGAACGAATCGCGCCAATAGACGTGCTCGCGAAGCTGCGTCGTGAAGGTTACAGTCGCGTGCTCACCGAAGGTGGACCCCTGCTGTTTGCATCGCTCGTCCGCGAGCGCCTGATCGACCAGCTGTTCCTGACGTCTTCGCCGGCTCTGTTCGGTCGCTTTTCGAACGACGAACGCAAGGCGCTGAGCGAAGGAGTCGACCTCCGCGGAACGCGGTTCGACCTATTGGGCGCTCGCCGGCACGGCTCGCACCTATTTCTGCGCTATCAGCTGCCGCGCTAGCGCGTTCGACGCCCGCCTCTGGGTTATTTGCCGCAAATCTGGCGCCTAAAGCAGGTTTCTCGGGCCGAAGCGCGCGGCTCGGCTCATCATGAGCGGCGCATGACCGGACCGAGCACCCTGCTGACGCTGCTGCTTACCATGGCGTGTTGCGCCTGCTCTTCCTCGAGCCACGCGCCTGGAGTCGAGACCGCCTCTGCCGGCGCGGAAGACACGAGTGCGAAGACCAGCGAGGTGGGCTGCGCGCGCGCGTCGGACGCCGATACGTACTCCGCTGGGATGGAGAAGGCGGGAGAGGCAGGGCGCTACCGCTTCGAGCTCGTGTCGAGCACACCGGCGCCGCCGGCGCTCGGTGACAATACGTTCGTGCTTCAGGTACGCGGCGCCGATGGGTCACCGATGAATGGGCAGCTGGGCATAGCGCTCGACATGCCTCAGCACGGGCATCCGAGCCCAGCCGCACCTCGAGTCCGCTTCGACGACCGAGCGCAGGCCTTTACCCTTGAACCCATGGACCTGTTCATGGTCGGGCTGTGGCGCATCACCTTTACCTTCCAGCCCGATGCGGCAAGCGGTCAAGGTTCGGCGGCGGGCGAGCCCGCCACGGCGGAAGGGACGGATTCAGCGGTGTTTAAGTTCTGCATCGAGTAAGGCCCTGAGCGCCGTCCCATGAAGCGCGTCCTGGCCGTTTGCCTGTTGCCACTCGGCTGCAGCAGTGATCCCAAACCCGACGCGGACGCGCTTCGGGAGCGACTCATGGATCCGGTGAACTGCGCGCCGTGCCACGAGAAGCAGTACCGGGAGTGGTCGGGCAGCATGCATGCCTACGCCAGCGACGACCCGCTATTCATCGCCTTGAATCAGCGCGCGCAAGACGAGGCACAGCTCGGTAATTTTTGTGTGAATTGCCACGCGCCCATGGCGGCGCACAGCAACGCCACCACCAATGGACTCAATCTTGGCTCGCTCGCCCCCTCGCTGCGCGGGGTCACGTGCTATGCCTGTCATAGCGCGGATCGCATCACGGGCTCCCACAACAACGCGCTCCACTTGGCGGACGACGGCGCCCTGCGCGGCGAATACGAAGATCCGTTCCCGAACGACGTCCATGGCTCGGCGTATTCGTCACTTCACGATCGCACGCAGCTGCCCTCGGCGACGCTCTGCGGCAGTTGCCACGACTTGCTGAACGGCCACGGAGCTGCGGTGGAGCGAAGCTTCATCGAGTGGAATGAGTCGGCTTTTTCGAGCGTAAATGGCGCCACTTGCAGCCAGTGCCACATGGTAAAAGCCGCCGAACGCGCGCCGGCCGCGAACGTGCCGGGCGCGCCCATTCGCGACTTGCACAGTCACGAATTCCCCGGCGTGGATCTCGCGTTGAGTGAGCTTCCAGAAGCGGACCGGCAGCGCCAAGCAGTGCAGGAATTTTTGGCGACGACGCTGCAAACGGCGCTGTGCGTGCGCGGGCGCGGCAAGAACGCCAGCGTGCAAGTGATCGTGGACAACGTGGCCTCCGGCCATAATTGGCCGAGCGGAGCCGCGCAAGATCGGCGGGCTTGGTTCGAGGTCACGGCGGTTGCCAATGGCCGCGAGCTTCTGCACAGCGGCCAAGTCCCTCCGGGCTCCGAGCCGGCGGAGCTCGCCGACGATGACCTGTGGCTTGTTCGCGACTGCATGCTCGACGCCAACGGCAAGCAGGTCTCCAAGCTCTGGGAGGCCGTCAGCCTGGACCCCAACTTGATTCCGGGCCAGCTCACCTTCGATAAAGCGTCGCCGCGCTACTACCAAAGCCACGTCAGCCGCTCCTTCCCCAAAGACCCGCTCCAGAGCCTGTCTGCATTTCCGGAACGCGTTACGCTCGACGTCCACCTGCTGGCTTTTCCACTCGATTTGTTCGACGACTTATTCAGCGATCCCGGGCGTCTCGGGCTCGAGGCCGCAGGAGTTGCCGCCCTTCGCGAACGGCTCGTCCCGCTCAGCGTGGGTCAACCGCTGGTTTGGACGGCGGCCGCCGCCGCCGACACGGCCCACGGCGGCCTGAGCTATGTCGATGACGGAACAGCGGTCGCGTGCGTCACCACGACGGGCATGAACGCAGCCGCGGACAAGGTTCCGGCGCCCGAGCACCTGTCCGCCGCGTGCGGTCGGTAGAGCCCACAGCCTCCTTCGAAGGGTTAGAAGGCCACGTGTAAGCGGCCGGTGAGCACGTGCACGGGCCCGCGGTCGCGATTGTAGCCGGGGTTGATGATCGGTTGATAAATGCCGCTAATGGACACGTGGTCGGCGAGCGCTAGCTTGTAGTAGGTGTCGACGACCATCTCCGGCCCATACCGTAGTGCGCCGTCGCCCAAAATGAAGCCCGAGCCGCCACCTTGCAGGTAAGCGCGGTGAAGCGGCGCGAGCCCGTTCAGCACGAACGCAGCGCCAAGCTCGTCCCGTCGGCGGTGCCAGATTGCGCCGCCTTGCACCATGCCCAGTGCCGCCGAGCGATCGATTTCGGTGAATGCCCAAGACTCTGTTTTGCCGTCGTTCGCGCTCAGCCTCACAAATACCCCAGTTTCAGGACGAATCTGTTGCTCCACGGACAGCGCGATGCCGTACTTGCTCCGCGAATCGCGACGCGTTTCCACGACGCTGTTTCGGTAGCGCGCGGGGTCGCTCAAGACTTGCGCATAACTACCCATGCGCGCTTGGTTCAAAAACAGGAGCGTGCTCAGCGCGCCGTGCTGACCCATCACGGTGTAGCGCGCCTCGTACTCGGCCATGAGCCCGTGCGATTTTTCGGCGCGCCAATCCATGTCGGCTTCGTTCGCAGACTTTGGCTCGAGCGCAACGCCGGCACGCGCCGACCACCAGCTCATGGCCAAGTCGGCGAGCACGCCCCAGGTATAGCCGCGCGTATCCGCGGGATAGTCCCAAGCGCCAGACGCGAACAGCGCCCAATTGAAGAATCGTTCCGTTGCGTCGTGCGCGTAGCGATTGCCGTCGAACACGTCGGCGACCGACACACGACCGACCGTGATCGCCAGCACGTCACGGTCGCGGGTATCGGCGAGCTCGTTCGGGCCCGCCTCGTTTGTCACGCGCCCGCCCCCCAGCCCAAAGGTTTGGCTGAAGGCCAAGCGAGCAACGTACACCGCCGGCGCTGGATCGCCGACGCGATATACGATGCCCGTCGGGAATGCGGCCACGCCGAGCGTGCTGCTCAGCCCCTTGCCTCCGCTGATCTCGGGATTGAACAAAAGCTCGGCACCCGGCCAGAGGCGCAGGTCGGCGTACAACGTGGAGACAAAGGCGGTAGCTGATTCGCCGCGCGAGCTCAGGCTGTGCTCTCCGGCATACTTCGCCGCAAACGCCGGATGGTAGGCGGTCACCATCGTCGACTGGAAGTGGATGCTGAAGGGCTCCCGTTCGCCGCGCGTGGGGTCAATGGGCGGCGTCGGCTTGTCCTCCGAGGGTTCGTCCCGGGGACTCATGGCCGCCACCGGCGCAGAAACGGAGAGCCCCCAACACAGGGCGGTCAGCGCGAGGAACGAGCTATGGCGATTCATGCGAGCTCGGCGTGGGTCGCCGGGCCCCTTATGCCGTCCGTCAGCGCCCTAGGCAAATGCTGGCGGCGCCACGCGGCCACTGACCCAGGCCTGTCACGGGTGGTTGATTTCTGGGCTGGCTCAAAGCGTTCGGCGCCGAGCTGACCTGAGCACGCCGCGGCCGTCGCCGTGTTTCCCGTCCGTCCCTGGCGCAACCGACGCGAGCCGAGCGCTTCCAACAACGCATCGCGGTTCCGAATCGCTGTATGAGCCAGGAAGACGCTATGTAATGGCTACGAATCGTGGCCTTTGTGGAGGCTAAGCGTCTCGATCTGCCGCACTTGGCGTGCAATCGCGCGCAGACCGATTGCGGTCGGAGCCTTTTCACCACATGCAAGGGCCGAAGAAGCAATCAGCCATGAACACCGCTCGCAAGCCCCGTAGGGCACTCCGAATTCTAACCGTGATCGTGGGCCTGCTGCTCCTCGTCGGCACCCTCGGCTTCATCAAGTTCTCGCAAATCTCCTCGCTCATGAACATGGGCAAGGAGATGGCAAAGGCCGGGCCCCCGCCGGAAGCAGTGAGCTCGGCCGTCGCCAGCGCCCAGTCCTGGCAATCCCGGATGACCGCGGTCGGCACCGTCGCACCGGTGCAAGGAGTGGCGCTCAGCAATGATTCGCCCGGGGTCGTCTCTAAGATCGACTTCGAGTCGGGGGACCTCGTGAAGCAAGGGCAGGTGTTGGTCGAACTCGACACCAGCGTCGAGCGCGCTCAGCTCGCCTCGGCCGTAGTCCGTCACGACCTGGCAATGGTGAACGTGAACCGTTCGCGCGCGCTCGTTAAGGAGCAGGTGAGCAGCCAATCCCAGCTCGACGCGGACGAATCCAGCGTGAAGAGCTCGGCGGTGGACGCCCAGACCATCCAGGCCCAGATTGCGCGCAAAATAGTGCGGGCGCCGTTCGCTGGCCGGCTAGGAATTCGCGCGGTCAACGTGGGCCAGTACTTGGCTCCCGGTACCACCCTCACCGTCCTACAGGCCGTCGGCGCCGTGTTCGTGGATTTCTCGCTACCTCAGCAACAGCTGACCACGCTCGGTAACGGCATGCCGGTGAAGGTCAGCATCGAGGGTTCTTCTGACCCGGCGGTGGACGGTACCATCGCGGCCGTCGATCCAACCATCGACAGCACCACGCGCATGATCAAGCTGCGCGCCGCCGTGCCCAACTCGGGGGGCAAACTTCGGCCGGGCATGTTCGCTGATGTCGCGGTCATCTTGCCCGATCAGGGCACGGTCGTGACCGTGCCCCTCACCGCGGTGGTGCACGCCTCGTTCGGTGACTCGGTATTCGTCGTCGAGGACAAGAAGGCCGACGCCCCGGGCTCTAAGACCGCGCCCAACGGTAAGCCCATCAAAAACGCCCGCCAGCAGTTCGTGCGCTTGGGTGAGACGCGCGGCGACTACGCCTCCATCCTGGATGGCATCAAGGCAGGGGAAGAAGTAGTCAGCGCTGGCGCCTTCAAGTTGCGAAACAATTCGCCGATCGTGGTCGACAACACCTTGCAGGCCACACCCGAGCTAAACCCCAAGCCCGAGAACCACTGACATGCGGTTCACCGACCTATTTCTGCGCCGGCCAGTCTTAGCCATCGTCGTCAACCTGATCATCATCATCGCCGGTCTGCAGGCGGTGCGCACGCTCAACGTGCGTCAGTACCCGCGCCTCGACAGCGCCTCGATCAGTGTCACTACGGTCTACGTCGGCGCCAACGCCGAGCTCGTGCGCGGTTTCATTACGACTCCGCTCGAGCGCGTGATCGCCGCCGCCGATGGCATTGATTACATCGAGTCGCAGAGCGTTCAGGGTCTGTCGACGATCAACGTTCGGCTGAAGTTGAACTTCAACGCCTCCAGCGCCCTCGCCGATATCAGCGCCCGCGTGGACCAAGTGCGCGCCGATCTGCCGCCCGAAGCGCAGGTTCCCGCCATCAGTATCCAGCCCTCGGACTCGCAGATCGCGTCCATGTACTTGAGCTTTGGCTCGACCATCCTCGCCGACAACCAAGTGACGGATTACCTGCTGCGGGTCGTGCAGCCTCGGCTGTCCGCGATTGAGGGGGTGCAGCGGGCAGACATTTTGGGCGGCCGCACCTTTGCCATTCGAGCTTGGCTCAAACCGGAGCGAATGGCGGCGCTCAATGTGAGTCCCGCGCAGGTCAGTCAGGCGCTCGGTTCGAACAACTTCCTGGCCGCCGTCGGCCAGACCAAAGGCGCGCTGGTTCAAGTCAACGTCACGGCCGAGACTGATTTGAAGTCGGTCGACGAGTTCAAAAAGCTCGTTATCCGCACCCAAAACGGCGGCCTAGTCCGGCTCTCGGACGTCGCCGACGTGGAGCTCGGCGCCGACACCTACGAGCAAGACGTCCGCATGTCCGGCAAGCGTGCGGTGTTCATGGGCATTTGGGTGCTGCCGAACGCGAACTCTCTGGACGTGATCGAGCGCGTTCGAAAAGAGATGATCACGCTAAAGGCGGAGCTGCCAACGGGCATGCAGGCCAGCGTGGCGTTCGACTCCACCCGCTACATCAACAGCGCGATCACGGAGGTCAAGCACACGCTCGCTGAAACCGTCCTAATCGTGATCGTCGTCATTTTCATGTTCCTCGGTTCGATCCGCACGGTGCTCGTGCCACTCGTGTCGATCCCGGTGTCGCTGATTGGCGCGATCTTCCTGATGCAAGTGTTCGGCTTCACGCTGAACCTGTTGACGCTGTTGGCCGTCGTGCTGGCCGTCGGCCTCGTGGTCGACGACGCGATCGTCGTGGTCGAGAACGTGGAGCGCCACATTCGCGAGGGCAAAACCCCGATGGACGCCGCGATAACCGGCGCGCGCGAGCTGGTCGGCCCAATCGTGTCGATGACTATCACGCTGGCCGCGGTGTACGCGCCGATCGGCTTTCAGGGCGGTCTTACCGGCGCACTGTTCCGTGAATTTGCGTTTACCTTGGCGGGCGCGGTCTTCATCTCGGGCGTGGTCGCGCTCACGCTGTCGCCGATGATGGCCTCACGCTTGCTCAAGGCCGAGCACAGCCAGGGCTGGCTGCCGCGGCATATCGACAGCACGTTCGAGGCGGTGAAGCGGGGCTACAATCGGGCTTTAGCGGCGACGCTGCGCAACCGCGGTTTGGTGTACGCCGTGTGGGGGACCCTGGCCGTGGTCTTGGTTCCCATGTACATGTTCTCGCCCGCGGAGCTGGCTCCGAACGAAGACCAAGGCGTGGTGTTCGGTGCGTTGGACGTTCCGCCCAACGCCTCGCTCGAGCAGATCACGACTTACTCCGATCAAGTTTATCATATTTTCAAGAGCGAACCGGAGTTTGCCAACAGCTTTCAAGTCACGTTCGCGACGGCCGGGTTCGGGGGCCTGCTCACCAAGTCGTGGGAGGATCGCGAGCGGAGCATCTTCCCGATTCAGGAGGAGCTGAACCAGAAGCTTGGCGCTGTCACCGGCATTCACGCGCCGGTGTTTCTGCCGTCGGCGCTGCCCAGCGCGGGCTTTTTTCCCGTCGAGTTCTTGATCGCCTCCACCGCTCCCCACGACGAAATCCTGCGCTTCGCCGAGAAGCTGCAGCAGGCGGCCGCGGGCAGTGGCATGTTCGCGTTTCCACCCATCTTGGACGTGCGTATCGATCAGCAGAACGCGGACATCGTGATCGACCGAGACAAAGTCGCGTCTATGGGCTTGAGCATGCAGTCGGTGGGCGCGGATCTGGCCGCCGCGGTCGGCGGCAACTTCGTGAACCGCTTCAATATCGACGGTCGCGCGTACAAAGTCATCCCGCAGATCGAACGGTCCAGCCGCCTCACCGCGGAGCAGCTCAAGGACATTTACATCGGCGGTCCCAATAATCAGCTGATGCCGCTGAGCGCGGTCGCCACCTTGCACAACGGGCTCGAGCCCCGAACGCTCAATCGCTTTCAGCAGCTGAACGCGGTCAAGCTCTCGGGCGTGGCAGTCCGCGGCCTGGACGCGGGGCTTCAGGTGCTTGAGGCCGAGGCCAAGAAGGTCCTACCAGCCGGCTACCGCTTCGATTACACCGGCGAATCACGGCAGCTTCGGCAAGAGGGCGGCAAATTTTTGCCCGCCATGGGGCTCGCTTTATTGCTGATTTTCTTGGTGCTGGCGGCGCAATTCAATTCGTTCCGCGACCCTTTGGTCATCCTGGCGGGCTCGGTGCCGCTGGCCATGTTCGGTGCGATGATTTTCACTTTTTTGAAGTTTTCTGGGCCCCCCGGAATGCACTTCAAGCTGACGGAGGGCTGGACCACCACGCTCAATATCTATTCGCAGGTGGGCTTGGTGACGCTGGTCGGGTTGGTGTCGAAGAACGGCATCTTGATTGTTGAATTCGCGAACACCCAGCAATTGCTTGGCAAGAGCAAGCTGGAGGCGGTGCAGGAAGCCGCCGCGACTCGCTTGCGTCCAATTCTGATGACGACCGTCGCCACCGTGGCCGGTCACTTCCCGCTGACCTTGGTCACCGGCGCCGGCGCCGTGGCTCGAAATTCTATTGGTGTCGTGCTGGTCGGCGGTATGAGCATCGGCACGCTCTTCACGTTGTTCGTCATTCCGTCGGTGTACGTGCTGATTGCCAAGGATCATCGCCGCGAGACGGCAAAGGCGCCGGCGGAGTCGAACTTCGGTTCCTCCGGCGTCATCCCGGCCGAGGGCGCGCACGCGGCCGAGTAACAGCAAGGGTTCGGCTCAGCGGCCCTTGAAACGCGTCGCTGAGCGGTCATCATTTAGCAAGCCATGCCCGCTGAAGTCGTGATGTACAAGACCCGCTTTTGCCCGTACTGCAGCCGCGCTTCCGAGCTGCTCAAGCGAAAGGGCGCAGCCGTCACCGAGGTGGACGTCTCCAATGACGACGCCAAACGCGATTGGCTGATCGAGCAAACGGGCCGCCGCACCGTGCCCCAAATCTTCATCAACGGCGTCTCCGTAGGCGGCTTCGACGACATCGCCGCGCTCGACCGGCGCGCCTTGTTGGAGCCCATGTTGCGGGAAGACCCGCCGCGAAAGAGCCCGCCGCCGGCGCCCTGAGCAGCGCGGCCACCGGCCTCCTGTGCTCGCGAACGGCCACACGCGCTCGCACCATTTCGGGCTACAGTCGGGTAATGGCTGGAGCGCCGCTCGCGATACGCCCACTAGGGTTTCCGTGGTTGACCGCGGACCCCTTTTTGTTCTGCATGCATCACAACGACGCTTACCCCGCAGGCAATGAGAGCCTGGGGCCGGCCGCGTCGCTCGCAGGGCGCGACTTGGGCCAAGACTTCGCCGGCAAGGACGGCTGGAACATGTATCACGGCCAGGTGGTGCCCGGCTTCCCGAACCACCCGCACCGTGGGTTCGAAACCGTCACGATCGTGCGCCGGGGAATCATTGATCATGCGGATTCATTGGGGGCCACGGCGCGCTTCGGCAGCGGCGACGCGCAGTGGCTCACGGCCGGCCGCGGCATCGTGCACTCGGAGATGTTTCCGTTGCTCCAGTCCGATCAACCCAACCCGGTCGAGCTCTTTCAAATTTGGCTGAACTTGCCGAGTGAAGACAAGCTCGTCGAGCCGCACTTTACAATGCTCTGGGATCGAGCCATTCCGCGTTACTCCTATTTGGACGGGCAAGGCCGAGAGACCCTCGTCACCATAGTGGCCGGCAAGCTGGGGGACGCGCACGCGCCACCTCCTCCGCCGCACTCCTGGGCTGCGCGTGCGGAAGCAGACGTCGCGATCTGGACCCTGAGGCTGGCGCCGGAGGCCAAGTTTACGCTTCCACCCACCCTCGCCAGCACGGTGCGCACGCTCTATTTTTTCAGAGGCACGTTGCTGATGATCGACGGCGAGCGCCTGAGCTCGCACGCCGCCGCGCAAGTTCGCAGCGACGTTCAGGTCGAACTCGAGAACGGCGGCTCGGAGTGCGAGATCTTGCTGCTGCAAGGCCGTCCCATCGCGGAGCCGGTGGCGCAGCAGGGGCCATTCGTGATGAACACGCGCGCTGAGATTCAGGTGGCCTTGGCCGATTATCAGCGCACCCGTTTTGGCGGCTGGCCATGGGCGAGCGACGCCCCGGTGCATGCTCGAGAAGAAGGCCGCTTCGCCAGACATGCCGATGGCAAAGTCGAGCGCGTCGACCGCGGCTGAGCCCCATGCTGCGCACCCTACCGCCCGCCGAGGCGCCTTGGACGGGCGCAACCTGGATAGACATTTGCCAAGCGACCGACGAAGAGCGCGCGGCGGTCGAGACCGCTACCGGCCTCCGTGTGCCCAGCAAGAACGCAATCAGCGAAATCGAAACCACGAGCCGCGCCTTCACCGAGCATCACGCCATTTACTTATCGACCCCGCTGCCGGTAGCGAGCAAGTCCGCCGAGCCGCTCAGCGCGGCCGGCTTCGTCTTGACTCAGCATCTGTTGATCAGCGTTCGCTTCTCGCAAAACCCGGTTTTCGACGCGGTGTATCAAAGCTGTTCCAATGAGCCGCAGCTGTCCGCGTGTGAAGTTTTCCTGCGCATCTTAGAGGCTTTGGTCGACCGCGCTGCCGACACGCTCGAGCACACGAGCGCTGAACTAGACGGCATCTCGCAGCATGCCTTTCACTTCGACGGGGTGCACAAAAAGCCGAGCAGCGCTCTTCGCGAAGGGCTGCGGAAGCTCGGCCAGCTGGGCGATTGGATCTCGCAAATCCGAGACACGCTGCTTGGACTCGGCCGCATCGCGGCTTTCGTGTGCGAAACCGGAGAACACGTGCTCGGCAAGGAAGAAGTTCCGCGCCTCAAGGCCGTCCGCGCAGACATCGTATCGCTCAACGACTATCAAGGGCAGTTATCGGGCAAGGTTCAGTTTCTGCTCGACGCCACGCTCGGCTTCATCAACATCGAGCAAAACGACATCGTGAAAACCCTCACTATCGTGTCCGTGGTAGGTGTTCCGCCGGTGGTCGTCGCCGGCATCTACGGCATGAATTTTCAACACATGCCGGAGCTCACCTGGCGCTTCGGCTACCCCGGCGCGCTCGCGCTCATGGCCGTGACTGGAATGGCTCCATTGCTCTGGTTCAAGTGGCGCGGGTGGATGTAGTTCGTCGTCGAGCACCGCCCCTCCGTATCTGCTCGATGGCCTGAGCCCTCGCGCCCCGCTCGCGCCAGTTTGCCACACTCGGCTTTGCTCTAGTGCTGCTGGAACTGGTTAGATCGCGAGCACGATTGCGCGCGTGGCTGGGCGCCGGTCCTGACGGTCCGAGCGGCATGCGCCGTGCATTGTCTAACCTGCAGCCTAGCCGTCGCAGCGTGCCGATGTCGCCACCCAACCAGCCAGCCCGTCCGCCGTTGCCTCCGCTCGCTCCGCCGGCGGAGCTCCAGGTCACGCTGGAGAGCTCGCCGGGCGTGCTGTCGCCCACCCTGCACGTGCCGCCCTCGATGCTGGAACTCGAGGACCTACTGGAGGACCTAAAACCGAAGAAACGACCGGACGACGACGCGGTGATCGAGCAGTTCCTAGTCCCTGAACCGGTTGTAGAGGCCAACCACAAGGCGGCGTCGTCGCCGGCCCCCCTTCCGCCGCTGCCTGTCGAGGGCGACGTAATCGGGGGCACCTACCGCGTGGAGGGCGAGCTGGGGAGCGGTGCCATGGGCGTGGTGCTCTTGGCCGTCGACCAACGTTTGAAGCGCAAGGTGGCCATTAAGCTCATTCAATCGTCGCTCTTCGCCAAGCACTTCCATGACCGTTTTCTACAGGAAGCACGCGCTATGGCGGAGGTCACTCATCCGAATGTGCTGGTCATCCATGCCTTTGGTGAGCACCGCACGTCGCCCTACTTCGTTACGGAGTTCGTGGCGGGCACCACGCTCGATCGGGTCATCGCCGAGTGCCGCCACGCGGTCGACTTAGACCTCGCGCTGCGCATCCTGGATGAGATCTGCCTGGGTGTGGCCGCGCTGCATGCGGCGGGCATCGTTCATCGAGATTTGAAACCGGCTAATATACTGCTCGATGCGGAGTTTCGGGTTCGCGTGGCCGATCTCGGTTTGGCGCAGAAGTACGTCACCGCGAAGGCGATCAAGGAGCTGGTCGGTACGCTGGGCTACATTGCGCCCGAGCTCACGCTCGATACTGGCGCGCGCGTCGCAGCGAACCCCAAGAGCGATCTGTATTCGCTCGGATGTATCGCCTATGAGTTGCTCACTGGACAGCCGCCCTTCGACTCGAACAGCGATGATGGTCTAATCCGCTTGCACGCAAGCGCCAACGTCATCCGCCCGAGCTTCTTGCGAAGTGATTTACCCCACCCACTCGATGCCGTAGTGCTGCGGGCGCTCGCGAAAGATCCCGAGCTGCGCACGCCGAGCGTCGAGCAATTCAGGCTTGAGCTGCTGGCCGCCCGCGCTAAGAGCACCGAGCCCAGCCGCATCTTGGTCGCCGAGGACGAGGACGACTTTCGGGAGCTGCTGGAGATCAAATTGCGAGCGGAGTTTCCGGACGCGGAAATCGAAGCAGTCGCGGACGGTCAGGCCGCGTTGGCCGCTTTCGATCGTAAGCCGGCGTCCGTCGTCATCTTGGACTTGCAGATGCCGCTGGTGGACGGGATGGCGGCGACGGTCATGCTGCGCTCACGGCCGGCGTCGGTGTCGGTGCCAATCGTGGTCTTGACCGCATCGGGCGGCCCCAATGAATGGAAGCTACTCTCGTCATTGGGCGCTGACCGTTTCTTGGTGAAGCCGGTCGACCTCGATGACTTGGTCGCCATCGTGCGCCGGATTGTGAAAGAGCGCACGCGCGGGTCGTCGCCGCCAGCGACTCCCTCCACCATGCCGTCTACTCCGCTGTCTTCGCGCTGATGCTTCAACGCCCTAGCGCTTGAATCCAAAGCCAACGCGCTCAGCGGTGGCGTTGCGCGGGCCTAGGTCAGTTGCGGAGCGAGCTCGCGCCGGGCATTAACCGCGGTGGCTGACTTTGAGGCGATTGCTGACCTCGATCACACCGCTGACCTGCGCGGTGAGTCTCTGAACTAGCCCCTTCTGCTCCTCGCTCGTCACGGAACCAAACAAGGTTGCGCTGCGGTTTCGAACGACGACGCTCACCTGCTCGTCATTGAAGCCGGGGCTTGCTTTGAGCCGATCCAGAATTCTGATTTGCAGCACCACATCATGACTGACCGGGTTCAATGCGCGAGTGCGCGCACTCAGTACCGGGTCAGCACCGCTTGCCGGCGACTGGTCTTCCGCAACAAGCTTTGAATCGGCCATGTACGGCGGAGAGCAAGCCGCGTGCCCGAACGCGCAGGCTGTGCTGAAGCCGCTACGAATCACTTGGGATTCTCCGAGCTGCGTTTGGCTCTCAGCCTTCCTCGTCGCTTGCTGCGCGCGCTTCGCTCATGCGCTCTACTAGTAGCTCTCGAGCATCCGTGGCCAGCCGGTTCTGGACCTGCCGCGCACTCTCGAAAAACTCTGCCAGCTCATCGTCGCCCGCGTCCTCTGCATCGGCGATGTATTGAGTGCACGCATCGGCTGCCTTGAGGCAGTGATATAAGACGCTAACCAGGTCGTAATTTTCGTCGGTCTCTGCCGTGCCCGTCTCCTTGTTGGGGCTCGCGGGTCGGATAGAAGTGCGGGGGTCGAGCTCGTTCATTGGTGCTCCTCGTCTTCGGCAGTGCGTCTGCATACTAGGTGCCGACGCTCGGCGCGACCTGATTCCTAGACGCCCCGACCGGCGCTCGTGACGTGACGAATTGTCACATCGAGGCGAGCCGGGAAAAGTCCCGAAGTCGCCGTGCTGTGTGACAGGTCGGATTTTGACAGCGACCCATCGCGGCTCCGCACCTGGCACTGCCCTTGCTAAACATTCGTCGTCATGAACAACTTTGGGTGAAAGCCTAACGTGCGAACGCAAACCAAGGAGCACCCAGTGCCGGAAGATGTGGCCTCTCAGCACGAAACGACGCAAGACGATGACAGTGAGCGCGACACTCTGCCGATGGCCGCTCGCGTCACCTTACGTCAACACTTGGACGCCGCTCTCGCCGCTCCCGCGTCCGCCGAGAGCGAAGCGCTGGGCCGCGAGCTCGAGACCGCTGACGGTGAGTTGGAAGCGCGCGACACCGAGCCGAGCCTGGACGCGAAGTTGTTACGGGATGCATTCCGGGCGGTTGGGCGCTGAATGTCGACCGAGAAGCCCCGGCCCGACGCTCCGCTCGAGCCGGCGACACGCGAACACGGTGTGTTCGGGTACGATCAAAACCCCGTTGGCGGCTTCGGCGAGGACTACAGCCATCAGGTCGCGCACGGTAGCGAGCCCGACGCCGCAGCGGACTTGCCTCCGAACGCCGCGGACCAGCAACTAGAAAAGGCCGTTCGCGTGGCCTTGGCTCAAGCGCACATCGATGCGGCCGACCTGCGCGTCGAAGTTGAAAACGCCCAAGTCACACTGTACGGCACCGTGCGCCGTCCGTCGGAAAAGTCTGATTTAGAAGCGCGCGCTCGCGCCGTGCCGGGGGTGGTGGCCGTGACCAGCCGCTTGACCGAGCTCCGGAGCGGTTCCGCTTAGTGCGCGGCCGGACCGGTCCCATGATGCAAGCCGCCCTCTTGCTCTTTCTTGCCGCGCTCATCACCGGCATCTTCGTGTACCTGGGCATCTCCGTGAGTGCCGCTCACATCGTCAAGCCGTTGGCCTTCGCGTGCCTCGCCCTCGCGGTCGTGACCCTGGTGGTCGGACGCCGCGCGCCATTGTAGTCCTCCCCCCGTTCCGAATCATCCTCACGAGCGAGCACCATGTCCGCGTCAATCGAGCGTAAAGCCAAGCGTCTGCGATCCTATCCCAGTCTGAGTGATGACCCCGAGTGGTACAAAGACGCGCTGATTTACGAGCTTCATGTGCGGGCCTTCGCCGATTCGAATGGCGACGGTATCGGGGACTTTGCCGGGCTCGTGGATAAGCTCGACTATCTCGCGGACCTTGGCGTAACCGCGCTTTGGTTATTGCCGTTTTATCCGTCGCCGCTGCGCGATGGCGGCTACGACATCTCCGACTATTTCGGCATTCACGCCAACTACGGAACCCTCGACGACTTCAAGAGCTTCTTGGACGCGGCGCATGCCCGCGGCATGCGCGTGATCACTGAACTCGTCATCAATCATACCTCGAGCGACCACGCCTGGTTCCAGCGAGCGCGCGTTAGCCCGCCCGGATCGCCGGAGCGTGACCTGTACGTCTGGAGTGATCGCGCCGATAGGTATGCCGACGCGCGGGTGATCTTCCAGGACTTCGAAGTGTCGAACTGGACGTGGGATCCAATCGCCAAGGCCTATTATTGGCACCGCTTTTATAGCCACCAGCCCGACCTGAATTTCGATAATCTCGAGGTGCATGAGGCGATTTTCAAGGTGCTCGATTACTGGCTCGAGCTAGGGGTCGACGGAGTGCGGCTCGACGCGGTCCCTTATCTCTATGAGCGAGAAGGCACGAACTGCGAGAACTTGCCGGAGACGCACGGTTTTCTAAAGAAGCTCCGTGCGCGGGTCGATGAAAAATTTAAAAATCGCATGTTGCTCGCTGAGGCCAACCAGTGGCCGGTCGACGCGGCGGCCTACTTTGGCAACGGCGACGAATGCCACATGAACTTCCACTTTCCGCTCATGCCGCGCCTGTTCATGGCGTTGCACAGCGAGGACGCGTTTCCGATCGTAGACATTCTGACGCAGACGCCAGCCATCCCTGACTCGTGCCAGTGGGCCACGTTCCTGCGTAACCACGATGAGCTCACGCTCGAAATGGTGACCGACGAAGATCGCGATTACATGTATCGCGTGTACGCGACGGAGGACCGGGCGCGAATCAACCTCGGGATCCGACGCCGGCTGTTTCCGCTGCTCCGCGAACGGCGCCGAGTCGAGTTGCTGAACGCGCTGCTGTTCGCGCTGCCCGGCACGCCGGTTCTGTATTACGGCGACGAAATCGGCATGGGCGACAACATTTACCTGGGCGACCGCGATGGGGTGCGGACCCCGATGCAATGGGACTCCGACCGCAACGCCGGCTTTTCGAAAGCGAGCCCGCAACGCTTGTATTTGCCGGTGATTGTCGAGCCAGAGTTTCACTACGAGGCCGTCAACGTCGCAGCACAGCAAGACAACCCGGCTTCGCTCCTGTGGTCGATGAAGCAATTGATCGCCATGCGCAAGCGGCATCGAGTGCTGAGCCGAGGCACCCTGCGATTTCTGAGCCCCACGAACCCAAAAGTCTTGGCGTTCCTCCGTGAAGATGACAACGAACGAATTTTGGTCGTCGCCAACTTATCGCGCAATGCCCAATACACGGAGTTGGATCTGGCGGAGCATCTCGGCAGCATGCCGCGCGAGGTCTTTGGGCGCAGTCGCTTCCCAGAGATCGCCGATCGGCCCTATCCCCTGACGCTGGGCGGCCATCAGGTGTTTTGGTTTTCGCTCGAATCGAATCAAGGCACGCGCGCCAGCGCAGAGCTCGGGCCCTTGGCACTTTCCGGCTCGTGGCAGAACTTCGGCATCGAGCCAGCTCGCAGCGCGCTCGCCGAACGCTTGAGCCGTTATGCGCGTGAACAACGGTGGTACCGCAGCAAGGCGGTCGGGACCAAGAGCGCTGAGATAGAGGAGATTTGTCTGTTTGGCCCGCCGGGCACCGGTGACCACTTCCTCGTGTTGCTGGCGGTGGAGCTGGAGGACGGCTCGCGCGAAGTTTATTCGATGCCGCTCCGTTTCGCCGCTTCGGCTCAAAGTCAGCCGGCCACCTCGGAGTTGCGCGCGTCGCTGATCGCGGACGTGGAGATCAGCGCGCCCGCCGAAGGGCAGAGCGCAAGTGGCGCTTTGCTCGACGCGAGCGCCTCGCGCGCCTTCGCGCAAATTTTGCTCGATCTGTTTCGGAGCCAAAACGCTTTGCCGACCGAGAACGGGTCGCTCCGGGGTCAGCTGTTCGCGTCCGCGGGTTCAGAGGCCGACGCGGCGGCGCTCGAGCCCCGATTTTTACCGTTCGACCAAAGCAACTCCACGATCCTTTACGGTTCCAAATGGCTGCTCAAATTGCTGCGAAAGGTGGAGTTTGGACCGAACATGGAGCTCGAGGTCGGCCGCTTCTTCGCTCAGGCCACGCCGCCCGCCAAGGTTCCGCACCCTGCCGGTACACTCGAGCTGAGCTCGGACGTAGGGACGCGGACGCTGGCGGTGCTGAGTGAGTACGTCGAAAATCGCGGCAGCGCCTGGTCCGTGACGCTCGAGTCGTTGTTCACGTTTTTCGAGCGCATCGTGACGAATGAAGCTTCCGCAGAAGTGGTGCGGGCGCCCAGCGCCCATCCGGCTGAGTGCACCGATGAAATTCCGGAAGAGCTCGTGCGTTTGGCGAGCCCATACTTCACTCTCGTGCGGCTGCTCGCCGAGCGCACCGCGGAGATGCACCGAGCCCTGGGCAGCGCCTCCTCCGAACCCGGCTTCGGACAAGAGCCGTTCAGCATGCTCCACCAGCACTCGCTCTACCAGAGCGCGCATACGGAGCTCGCGCGCGGCTTCTCGAAGTTACGAGACAGCAGTTCGAAGCTCCCGGAGGACGCGCGCGAGCTCGCTCGGCGCGTGCTGGACCAGCAAGCGGCCATCGACGACAAGCTCCGGCTCGTCACGCGCGCCAAGGCCGACGTCACGCGTATCCGCTGCCACGGGGACTATCACTTGGGCCAGGTCCTGTTCACGGGGGATGACTTCGTGATCATCGATTTCGAAGGCGAACCCGGCCGCCCGCTGTCGGATCGCCGTTATAAACGGAGCCCGCTTCGCGACGTCGCGGGAATGATGCGCTCGTTTGCTTACGCAGCCGAGAACGCGTTGCGATCCGAACGTCTACGGCCCGAAGATCGCGCGCGGCTCGCTCCTTGGGCAGAGGCGTTCAGGGCGTGGGTCTGCGTGAGCTTCGTCCGCACTTACCTGGCCGGCATCGCGGGTGAAACCTATTGTCCCAAGACGCCCGAATTGGCGCGCGTCCTGCTCGAATTCTACGAGCTCGAGAAGGTCCTGTACGAGGTCAATTACGAGCTCAATAATCGCCCCACTTGGGTCCCGGTGCCCCTGGCGGGCCTAGCTCGGATCGCCGCGGCAAGGGCCTGAGCAAGGGCGCAAAGCTCTGAGCGACGGCGGCAGCCACGGGCCGCCGCTGACGCCTGGGTCAGCTCATCCGTCGTAGAACCGCCACGGGGAAGCGCGATAAAACGCGCGACATGGGCGTTGAGCCCGCTATCACGAGGCTCTCATGAGTCAGCACGTTTTTGTAGGTACCAGACAGCCCCGGGCCGGACAGCTGCTGGTCTTGCCAGTATTCGCCGAGAGGCCAGGCGGCTCGGCCTCGGGTCACTCGAAACGGAAACCGCGCGACGACGCACAGGAGCTCACAGCCGTCCGCGCCGCGGCCGAAAGCGATCGCGTTCGGTCCCGCCTCGAGCGGGCAATACCGGCTTCGAAACAACTCCGGCTCCGCGCGGCGCAGCCGCAGCAGTTCACTGGTCACAAACAGCTTGATTCGCCCGTCCGCGTACGTCGCTAAGAGCTCGGGGATGAGTGAAACGCGCTCGGCACGCCGCTCGTCCAACGCCGCCAGCTGGGCGTCGAGTGCATCGTAATCGACGGGGCGCCGGTTGTCGGGGTCGACCAACATTTGATGCCACGTCTCGGAGCCCTGATAGGTATCGGGAATCCCAGGCGAGCACATCTTTAGGGTCGCTTGGGCGAGGGCTTTGCACGCCGCATAGCTGTCGATTCGACGACAAAAGCGCAGGATCTTCGTCGCAAAGGCGCTGTCAGCCAGCGTGCCCGCGACAAAGCTTCGGACGGCGGCTTCGTAGCCGGCGTTTGGGTTGAGCCAAGAAGTGTGAGTTTTGGCTTCACGGCAGGCTTTCAGCATATAGGCCTGCAGCCGGGTCTCGGAGTCGGGGTCCGAAAAAAAATTTGCCTGACACCCGAAGGGAACCACACCGATCAGGACCTGGTAGTACAGGTATTCGTCGGAGCGCGCCGGAGCCTCGCTGCCCTCGTACGCTGTGCGGTGCTTCGATGCAATGTGCGCGAGGTCGTGGACCGTGCGCCGCCAAGTATTGGGCAGCTCAGACAACATGCTGAGCCGAGCGCGTAAGTCCTCACCCCGCTTCGTGTCGTGCGTAGAGGTGGCCGTGAGCGAGAACTTATGCTCGTTCTGCTCGATCGAGTTTTGAGTATGGAGCTCCGACAACTCGAGCCCGATCCGGTCTGGCCGGCTGCCTACCTCATTGTCGGTGACGTTGCGGGTAAAGCGATAAAATGCGGTGTCTTCCAGCGCCTTCGCCGTCACCGGTCCGGTCGTTTGCTGGAAACGCATGGCGAACTCCCGCGCTCCCGGAAGCGTGCTGTCCAGGAGTAGCAGCGAACGCAGGAACTGATAAGCGCCGCGACCGGTCGTCGGATTTCTGCGGATCGCCGCCGCGACTGCGCCGTTGATCAGCCCTTCGTCCTCCGATGTCCGCGAGCCATCGGGCCGCACGTAGCTTCGATACGCGCCGAACGCCGCCATGACCTCGACCAATGCATCGTGCAGACTGCGCCAAGTCAGGTCACGCCAGCGACGGTCTTGCTCGGCCAGTCGCTCCAAAGCCCGCGACAGCATGGCGGCGTCGCTCGCCAACAAGGACGAAAGAACGTCGCGCTTCGCGACCAGCAAGTGGTCGGCAAAGCTCGACAAGTCGCCGGTGAATCGACGATAAGTGCTCGACAAATTCAGCTCGGCGCGTCGGTCCGTCAACACCCCACCTGCGACACGAGCGAACTCGTACCCGGTCGTTCCGTGGGCTCGGAAGCTCGCCGGTAGGACCTCACCCGGTGCCAAGATTTTTTCGACTACCACGAGCACGGGCAGCTCGGCCGGGTCTGACCCCGGTAGCGCGTGCTGCAAGCGATCAGCAAGCTGGCGCAAGTAACCGATTGGGTCGAACAAGCCGTCGATGTGATCGAGGCGGATGCCGCTGATCTTACCTTGCTCGACCAGCGCGAGGAGCGTGCGATGGCTCGCGTCGAACACCGGCGGCAGCTCCACGCGCAGCGAAGCGAGCTCGGTCACATCGAAGAAGCGCCGGTAATTGACCGCTTCCAGCGCCAAGTGCCAAGCGCTCAAGCGATAGTGCTGCGCGCGCAGCAGCTGATCCAGAAAATCGAAACTCGCCGGCTGTGAAACCGTGCCGGACAGCGAGCTTAGGGCCTGCTCCAGCGCAAGTTCGAGCCCTGCGTACACCACGAACTCGCTCAGCTGGTGCTGCAGCGAGCGCGCGTTCCGGCGATAGCTCTCCGTCACGAGGGGACGTTCGGCATCGCCCTCGTCGAGCTCCGAAAAAGAATGAGCCAGCTGACGCAGCTCTTCGGGTCGAGTCAGCACGCCGCTGGCCTCCAGGAGATCTGCAACTCTTGCCAACACGCGGCCCAAGCTCTGCGGGCGTAGCGGCAGCTTGCGGGACCCAGCCGACAGGCGGATCGCCGAGCCGTCGAAGTGGAGCAAGAAATAGCCGCTCTCCAGGCTCACGCCGTACTGATCGGGCAAGAGCGGCAACAACAGTTTGCGGCTGAGCGTTTCCTTGGGGGGTTGCCAATCGATGTCGAAGTATTCGGCCCGCTCCGAAGCCTGCCCGTGCTCCAATACATCTTCCCAGAAGCGGTTGCCGTCCGCGCCGACGCCCATGTGATTGGGCACGAAGTCGACGATCAGGCCCAGGTTGCAAGCTTTGACCGCATCATCCAAGGCCTGAAAGCCAGCTGCACCGCCGAGCTCCGGATTCAGCTGATCATGGTCCAACACGTCGTAGCCGTGCGTGCTGCCAGGAGCCGCCTTGAAAATTGGCGACGTATAAACCTCGGACACACCGAGGCGCTGTAAGTAGCCGGCGATGCGCGCCGCGTCGTAAAAACTGAAGCCTTGGTGAAGCTGCAAACGGTAAGTTGCACTCGGGATACGCATCGTGGGTGACTTAGACCTAGGCTTTGCCGTCCAAAATGAAAATCGTCGTACTCATGGAAGCAAGCTCGAAGGACGACCCAGGATTGATGGCATGACTTGATAACAGGGCGCGGGCATCTGCAGCCGAGCGGCCGGCGACCTCCGCCAGGGTGGTGGCGGGCCCGGGATTGAACAGCAGCAGCCGCTCGCCGTCGGCGGCGCCGCGAATGACCCAAAGCGTTTGGCCGATTGTCCCCGCGCGCAGCTCGCCATGGACCTTGAGCACGGGGTCGCTCCGACGGAGCTCGAGCGCACGGGTGTACAAAGACAGCGTCTGGGCCTGCTCGGGCCAGCGCCTCTCCGACCAGTCCAGCTTACAGCGCTGGAAGGTGCTTTCGGCTTGAGGATCGGGGAGGGAATCCGGGTCCGAGTCGCGAAAGGCGGCAAAGTGAGCGAACTCCTCGCGGCGGCCTTTGCTCACCGCGTGACCAAGTTCACCTGCGTGATCGCTAAAAAACTGGAATGGGGCGCTGCAGGCCCATTCTTGGCCCATGAAGAGCAGCGGAGTCGCCGGCAAGAACAACATCAAGAGTGACGCCGCCCGGTATGCGTCCACGCCGCTCAAAGCGTGAAGGCGTTCGCCGTGCGCGCGGTTGCCAATCTGATCGTGATTCTGCAGCGCAAAAACGAAGTGCTCGGGTGATACACCGACCGCTGGGGCGCCACGCGGCTTTCCGCTCGGCGCAAAGACTTGGCCCTCATACAACTGGCCGCGGACGATGATCTTCGCAAGCTCCTTCAGTTCGCCCGTGTAGCCCCCGTAGTAGCCGTCTTGCTCGCGCGTGAGCAACACGTGAAGCGAGTGGTGGAAGTCGTCGCTCCACACGGCGCTCACGCCGTGGTCGAGGAGAGCGTTCGGCTCATTGCGACTGTCTTCCGCCATCAATACGGCCGGCGGCGTGCAAGCCTCCGCAACACGAGCGATGGAGGCTAGGATGTGAGGATCGCCGCCCGGTTCGAGCTCGTGCGTCGCGTCCAGGCGCAACCCGTCGAAACCTATCGTATCGAGCCAGTAGCGCGCGTTGTCGCAAACGAAGCGGCGAAACGCTGGCTTCTCGAGGGCAGGGGCGTTGCCCCATGGGTTTTTCCGTTCATTGTCAAAGTAATGGTCGGAAAAGGCCGGCAGAGCATTTCCGTCGGGGCCCAGGTGATTGTAAACCACATCCAAAATGATGCTCATGCCCTGAGCATGCACTGCCTCGACGAACGCACTCAGCTGCTCCGGCGAACCGTACCCGGCGAACGGCGCGAAGAGCCCGACGCCGTCGTATCCCCAGCCGCGCGCGCCGGCAAAGGCCGCGACGGGCATGAGCTCGACGATGGTGATCCCGAGTTCACGCAGCTCGGAAAGACGCTGCACCGCGGCTTCGAACGTGCCCTCTACCGTGAATGTACCGACGTGCAGCTCATACACCGCCTCACCAGCGCTGAGCTTTATTGCTCGTTTGGGGTGCACGCGAGGCGGCGGAGGCGAAACGACCTTTGCGGGACCGTGCACGCCGAACGGTAAGCAGCGCGCGTACGGGTCGACCGCTACGCGCCCATCCAACTTGAAATCGTACAAGGCTCCAGGACGCAGTCGGCGCACGAAGCCCATGTACGTGTGCGGCTCTTCGGTGCGCCCGAGCGGGATCTCTCGGCTCATCTCGCCGGGCCGATCGTAGAGGACGACAGACACGTCGCGTGCCTTGTCCGACCAGACCGTGAAGCGCACGCCTGCAGCCTCAAAGCGCGCGCCCAGAAATGCGCCGTCAGCCGCGCTCATGTGATCCGGTTCCGCATCAAGAGTTTCAATGATGTCGGCGCGACCAGGGTCTTCTCTCCGCCCTTGGCCGACTGCCGTGCCGCATCGTCGGCGGTATCGAGGAGTAGTTGCCAAACGCCTTCGTGATTTTCCCATGGCAGTACGAATTCGATGGGCTCGGTATGCGAGTTCACCAAGAGCAGCATGTCGTCGTCCACCAGGGTATTGCCGTTTGCATCGACGTCGTCCAGGCCGTCACCGGCGTAAAAGACGCCAAGTGAGCGCGTCGCGGAGTTGCTCCAGTCGGCATCGGACATGCCCACGCCGTCGTGACGGAACCAGACGATGTCGCTCACGTCCGAGCCACGAAGCGGGCGGCCCTTGAAGAAAGTCGACCGCCGCAACACGGGGTGGGCGTGTCGCAACGCAGTCAGCTTCTTGGCGAAGTCGAGCAAGCTCCTGCGCTCGTCGTCTAACTGCCAGTCCAGCCAACTGAGATCGTTGTCTTGGCAATAGCCGTTGTTGTTGCCTCGCTGAGTACGCCCCCGCTCGTCACCGTGGGAAATCATCGGTGTACCTTGCGATAGTAGCAGCGTGGCCAGCAAATTCTTTTGCTGCTTGGCTCGCAGTGCTCGGATCGTCGCATCGGTGGTCGGGCCCTCGACCCCGCAGTTGAACGACAAATTGTTGTCGTTGCCGTCCTTGTTGTCCTCGCCGTTGTCCTCGTTGTGCTTTTGTGAGTACGAGACCATATCGGCCAACGTGAATCCGTCGTGACACGTTACGAAGTTGATGCTCATGTACGGGTTTCTCCCGTCGTTTTCGTAGATGTCACTGCTCCCGGTCAGTCGGTACGCGAGCTCCGACGCCGAGCCTCCGTCGCCGCGCCAAAACGCGCGCATCGCATCCCGGTAGCGGCCGTTCCACTCCGCCCATCGAATGGGAAAGTTGCCGACCTGATAACCGCCTGGCCCGACGTCCCAGGGCTCGGCGATCATCTTGATCTGACTCAATGTGGGATCCTGATGAATGAGCATGAAGAAGCTAGAGAGCTGATCGACCTCGTGTAACGAGCGTGCAAGCGCCGCCGCCAAGTCGAAGCGAAAGCCGTCGACGTGCATGTCCGTCACCCAGTAGCGCAATGAGTCCATCATCAACTGCAGCGTCTGCGGGTTGCGCACGTTGAGCGTGTTGCCTGTGCCCGTGTAATCCATGTAAAAGCGCGGCGTGTCCTCGACGACACGGTAGTACGTGGCATTGTCGATGCCGCGGAACGACATGGTCGGGCCCAAGTGGTTGCCCTCGGCGGTGTGGTTGTAGACCACGTCCAGGATCACCTCGATGCCGGCCGCGTGCATGGCCTTCACCAGCTCCTTGAACTGTTGCACCTCACTGCCGGGCGCGTCGCCCGCGCGGAAGCGCGGATCGGGCGCAAAAAAGCTGATCGTGTTGTAGCCCCAATAATTACGAAGGCCCTTGTCCAACAGAAATTGATCATCCACGAAGGCGTGAACGGGCATCAGCTCGATCGCGGTGATACCTAGATCTTTCAGGTAGTTGATGATCGCCGGCTGGCACATGCCTAGATAGGTACCGCGCAGCTGTTCCGGTATCTCCGGATGCCTCATGGTGAGGCCGCGGATGTGCGCCTCGTAAATGATCAAGTCGTGAAAAGCTAAGTTCGGGCTCTTCTCGTCGCCCCAGTCGAAGCGGCGGTCGCACACCAACGAGAGTGGCGCGCCCAGCGCATTGGCGGAGCCCACCGCTAAATCTTCACGCCCTGTTCCGAGCTCGTAGCCGAACGACCCTTTGCTCCAATCGTGGAGGCCTGAGACCGCTTTCGCGTAGGGGTCGAGCAACCGGACATTCGGATTGAAGCGCAGCCCTCGCTCCGGCTCGTAGGGGCCGTGAACTCGGTAGGCGTAGCGCTGGCCTGGGCTGATGCCGTCCAAGTAACAATGCCAGACGAAGCCGGTGCGCCGTTTGAACGCAACGCGCGTCTCTTCGCCCTCGGGGCTCACGAGGCACAGCTCGACGCCCGTGGCGCGCTCGGAAAAGATAGCGAAATTCACGCCTGCTCCGTCCCACGTCGCGCCGAGTGGGTACGGGTTGCCCGGTTTGTAGCTCACGCCCGGTCCTTTGGTTGCCGTCGCGCGCCCGCTTTGAGCGTGCGCGGTAACACTCAGCAATGAGCGTGCCGCTGCCGATTAATCGTGACTGTACGGCTAGCCGCGAGAATTCTGCCAGGCACGGCCCGCCGTGTCGCGGCGATGTTGCAGGCTAGTGCCGGATTGCCTCATGTCGAAACTATCCTCCGGTGCCAAACGAGCTACCACCACCGGTGCCAAAGGAGCTCCCGCCGCCCGTCCCGAAGGAACTGCCTCCACCCGTTCCGAAGGCATTCCCGCCGCCGTTCGTGGCCGTGTCCCCGCCCCCAGAGTTGGAACCGCCGCCATTGTCGGTCGTGGCGCCGCCGTTGCCGGTCCCGGTGTTGCCCGTCGCACCGCCGCCTTCCTGGATCACAGTCGGGCCAGAGGGTGCGCCGACCGGCGGGCCCTTGTCGTCACTGCCGCAGCCGAGCATTCCTTGCAGAAAACCAAGACCGATGACACCAATGACCAGCGAACGCACCGGGCGTCGCGATTGAGAATGACTCATGAAGCACCTCCAAAACGCCACCGAATGGCGCGAAAAAGATGATTGAGTCGGTGCAAGATCAGTACCGCGGCCCTCGACGCCTCGCTAGCGCTGGCCGTCGCTCCCGGCTCGGCCTTCCACGATGCCTGCGCTCGCCGTCATCGCCAAGACGCGTCCGGAGTCGGCGATCATGCTGATGAAGGGGGCCTCCCAGGTTGCGTCCGACCAAGCCGGTCGCCAGGCCTCCGCCAAGCGCGGATCGCGCGTCCACAAGGTACCAAGGCTTGCCACCCATTCTCGGTCGAGCACATCGAGCGCGCTCGCCGACAGGTCCGGAGCGCCCGGCACGACGGAGATCGTGGTCTGATCTCCTTCGGTGCGCAACGCATTGCCATCACTGCCGACGACCAGCGCCAAGTGGCGCTCGGCGCTGCTTGCACCGCTAACAAAGGCGCGGGTGGACGGCGTCGGCAGGTAACTCAGCTCCCAGTTTAGAGGCGAGTAGACGGCGGCAAAGGCTCCACCCTGCACGCGTCGACCGCAGACAACCCAGCGCGTGTCGTCCAAGCGCAGCACGGCCGCCACGTTCTGGACTCCCTCCAGCGGCAGAGGCTTCAGCCAACGTCGGCCCGACAATCCGTACAGCGCGGGAGGCAGGCCGGGTCTTCGGCCCACGGCCACTACCAGGTCGTCGAACAAACCGCTCGCATCCTGGAGCTCTACGCTGGAGTCCGGAGCGCTGGTGAGTTCGCGTACGCCCTCGCTTCCAAACACCGCCAGCGTGCCGTGGGCGCCACCGATCAAAAAGCCGCCTGCTTCGTGGCGCCTCGCGAACGCCATGCCGCGGGGCACGCGCGCCAAAATGCTCTTGGCACCCAGCCACGACTCGCCATTCCAAAACAGCGGACCCCTCGGCGTGAGCGCGAAGCACCGGCCGTCCGTGTCCCAGGCGGCGCTTTGAATCACCATCTCGTCGTGCGGGCGATGCCGCACGGTCCAACGCCAACCCGCCGTGTCGGAAGGCGGCGACAGGCTCTGCATGGTACGGAGCAAAAGTTGGCTCGAGGCCGGCGGGGCGGCTCGCTCGGAGAGCCAGGGGATGAGGGCAGTGGCGAGCGCGTCGGCTGTCTGCGGACGATGCTCGACCGCCAGCGTCGTACCCCAGGCCAGTGCGGCATCGATTGCCTTACAGGCGTCGGCCCGTTCGCGGATCTCCGGGCTCAGCACGGCGCTCTCCAGAATGCTCTTGCGCGTCTTCGAGCGCATCTGCTCGTACGCCTCGTATGGGGTCGTGGCGTCGAAATAGTGGGTCGCGGTGAGCACGTAATACGCGATGCAAGCCAGAGCGAACACGTCCGTTCGAATATCCACGCCCGCGTCCAGCGCTTGTTCGGGTGCAGCGTAGCCCACGGTCCCAAAACCCACGCCGGCGAACGTGCGCCCGAAACCGACCGGGCGCGCCAGCCCGAAGTCCGAGATCTTGAAGATCTCCGTCGCGCCGAAGCCGCAACAGAGCACGTTGCCCGGGGTCAAATCGCGGTGAATTACGCCCACGCCGTGGATCTCCGCGATGCCGCTGGCGAGGCAGCGCAGGGCGTGCAGGGCGCGCACGGAGTCGAAAGCGTAACCGGTCTTGTGGATCGAGTAGGTGACTCGATCTTCGAGCGTTGTGCCTTCCACACCGCCGTGCACGTACTCGATGGCGATCCACGGAGTCGGCGGCAGGCCGAAGTAGGGCGTGCTGCCCGTGTCCACGAAACGCACGACGAACGGGCTCGGCGGGACGCGCTCGTTCAAGCGCCCGAGCGCAACGGCCTCCTTTTGCGCGACGAGATCGGGTGAAATGTCTGTCGTGCCGAAGGCGCGCCGCACCACCTTGACCACGACCGGCGAAGCGCCTTCGGGGCCTTCGCGCCTCGCCAGGTAGGCGGCGCCCATACCGCCTTCGCCGACCTGATGCTCGAGCACGTAGCGAACACCGAGCTGCACGTCCGAATCGATGTACCGACCACTCAGGGATGAGGGAGGCAAGGAGACCGGCGGCTCGCTCACGATAGGGTTCGTGCGCCCTCTTTAGCGCGGAGTCGAGCGCTATCCCCGATTTCACGTGGTAGGGTGAGCCCACGTGACAAATTCGCTCAAGCGGCGCCTGGGCGCGCTCGTCGCGTGGCGCCGGCCGGTGTTTCGAATGGTGGTCGACAGCGCACCGCTGGATCTACGAATCGTCGGGCGCTCGCTGCTGCACGCGGCCGCCGTCGGCGTGGTTGCTGGCTTGGCCGGCGCGGCTTTCTTTGCGGGGCTTGAGTATTTCACGCGCGGCGTGCTGGAAGAGCTGGCCGGCTACATTCCTCTGCGTGCGGACGGTGAAACTTTTGCCGCCAGCAGCGGCAGCCACGCTTTTCGCCCATGGCTGCTGCTGATCTTGCCGGGCCTCGGCGGTCTGGCTTGTGGCCTCATCACCCGGTTTGCGCCCGAAGCGCGCGGCGGGGGAGGGGACGCGATGATCGACGCATTTCACCATGGCGCTGGCCTCATCCGTCGACGCGTGATCTGGGTCAAGGCTTTGGCCTCGATGTTCACCCTGGGCACGGGAGGCGCAGGCGGGCGCGAAGGGCCGACGATGCAAATTGGGGGCGCCATCGGCGCGCTCGTTGGGCGCCTGCTGCAGGTGAGCGCGCGCGAGCGTCGCATCCTGATGGTGGCCGGGGTGGCGGCCGGCATCTCTGCGGTGTTTCGCACGCCGCTCGGTGCCGCCTTGCTTGCGGTCGAGGTCCTGTACCGTGACGGCTTCGAGTCCGAAGCGCTGATCCCGGCGGTGCTCGCCAGCGTCGTCTCTTACTCCGTGATCATCTCGATCTTCGGCGAGAGCACGCTCTTCGCGCGCGTCCCGCGGTTTCCGTTCGTGCCGGCGCATCTCCCGCTGTTCTTGCTCTTGGCGCTGTTGATTGCCGTCGTCTCCGTTGGCTTTCTGGCGGTGTACCAGGGGCTCGGTCGCTTCTTTAAACGCTTGCCCGTGCCGGTTTGGGCGCAGCCGGCGCTCGGCGGTCTGATGCTCGGCATGTTTTGTACGCCGGTGATCATGCTGGTGGGGCACCACCTCAACGCACCCGGTCAAGGGCTCGGGTTGCTCGGCGGGGGATACGGCGCGGTACAAATGGCCATCTCTGGCTCGCCGTGGCTGCCTTCTGGCTGGTCCGCGGTCGCCTGGTTGGCGGCGCTCGGCTTCGCAAAGCTCTTCGCCGCTTCAATCACGATCGGTTCGGGCGGCAGCGCCGGGGACTTCGCTCCCTCTCTGGCCGTTGGCGGGCTCCTGGGCGGCGCGTTCGGCCGAGCCGCAGAGCTCCTGCTGCACGACCCGCGCCTCTCCTATGGAGCGTTTGCACTGGTCGGCATGGGCACGTTCTACGGGGGTATCGCGCACGCGCCGCTCAGCGCGTTGGTGCTCGTGTGCGAACTCGCCGGTAACTACGACTTGCTGGTCCCGTTGATGCTGACCCAGGGCATCGCTTTCGTCGCGCTCCGGAAGCGCGCGCTGTACAGCGCGCAAGTTGCGACGCAGCAGGACTCGCCGGTCTACCGCGACTCGTTGCTGCTCGATGTGCTCCGTCGCGCGCGGGTCGCCGAGATCATGCAGACCGAGCCGCCGGCGGTATTTTTCCGTAGGCAGACCGCCGCCAGCGACATCTTGGGAAAGCTGCGGGACGCGCCCGAGCAAGAAGTCTTTCCGGTGCTGGACGACGAAGAGCGGGTCGTCGGCTTGATCACGGGGGCCACGCTGCGGGTGATCACACTGGAGCTCGCCGATACGCGTTGGGCCTTGGCCGCGGACGTCATGCAGCACAGGGTCACCGTGCTGGCGGAGGACGACCTGCGAACCGCCATCGAGCGCATGATTTCCAGCGGCCTTCGTGCTCTGCCGGTCGTATCCGACACCGGCCGTTTGCTGGGCTTACTCGATGAGTCCGACGTGGCAGAGGTCTATTTGAAGGCGGCGGTCCGTGCCGAATCTGCCGACCGCGGAGCGCCGAGCTCGGCGGGGGCCGGCCAACGAGGCTAGTCAGCGGCGGCGTTCGCTGCGCTTGCCGACGCTTTCGCGCGCGCCGATGCCAGAAATCAGCTCCTGCCAACTGGCGCTCAGCACGACCTCCTCGTCTTGCAGCACCAGAGCGGTGAAGGTTCCCGGCTCATCCCCGCGCGAAAAGAGAAATTCCGCGAGTTTTGGCGAGATGGGGACTAGGGCCGCGCACAGCGCGCCGCGCTCGACGCAGCCCGCGTACACCGGGTCTTTGCCGGGCGTGCTAGCCGCGAGCAGGAGCTCGTGGAGGAGCTGAGCCGCGCGTGGGTGTCGCACGTCTGCGACGAGGCCGACCGGGCTCGCCAAGCCCTCCTGGCGCGCCAAGGCGTAGCTCTCCAACAAACGCCAGCGTACGCCGTGCACGCAGCGCCACGCTTCGGGGTGCGATTCGGACAGCACCTTCAAAGGACTATGCGACTCGGGCGCTCTTGCCAAGCGCGCGCCTGTAGGGGCTGACATTTCTGCGCCAGCCAAGTGGACGGGCCACGGCCAGCGAATCCGCTTGCGCGGAACGCGTGCGGCGGTAACCAATCCAAACGGCGCGCGTATTTAGAGCTGCGTCGCGTCGACCCGGCGACCTGGGAAAGGATCTCCAAACAATGGCACCGCGCTCCTACGCAAAACCGTCCGCTGACGAGCTCCGCTCACGCCTGGGCTCGCTCGAGTTCCAAGTCACGCAGCATGACGCTACCGAGCCACCGTTTCGAAATCGATTCTGGGACAACCACGAGCCGGGGCTGTACGTGGACATCGTCAGCGGGGAGCCGCTGTTCAGCTCGGCCGACAAGTTCGACTCGGGCACGGGTTGGCCGAGCTTTACGAAGCCCGTCGATCCAGAGTTGGTCATCAGCCACAGCGATGTGAGCCATGGCATGCGGCGTACGGAAGTGCGGTCGAAACACGCCGATTCACACCTGGGGCACGTGTTCGAGGACGGCCCGCGTCCGAACGGGTTACGCTATTGCATCAATTCCGCGTCGCTCCGCTTCATCCCGGTCGCCGAGCTAGAGACGCAGGGTTACGGCGAGTACCGCGCGCTCTTTGGCGACGCCAAAACGACTCCGCAGGCCGAGCTCGTCGATCACGATAACGTTTGCGCCGTGCCAGCGCCTGGGCAAGCCGCCAGCTGCGAGGCAACCGTCGAAGAAGCGGTCCTAGCGGGGGGCTGCTTTTGGGGCATGGAGGAGATCCTCGCGCAAATCCCCGGGGTGATTGAGAGCACTGTGGGCTACGCGGGGGGCAACACGCCAAGCCCCAGGTACGAGCAAGTTCGCACGGGACAGACGGGACACGCGGAAGCCATTCGCATTCTTTTCGACCCCAAGCGCGTCTCGTTTCAGGATTTGCTCGAGCAGTGGTTTTTCCGGATGCACGACCCAACCACCAAGAACCAGCAGGGCAACGATCGCGGCAGCCAGTACCGCTCCGCGATTTTCGTGACCTCTGAAAAGCAGCGTGAAGCGGCGGAGCTCGCCAAGAAACACGCTCAAGAGAGCGGGCGGTGGCGCGCTCCCATCGTTACGGAGATCGTGGATGCGGGCCCGTTCACTCCGGCTGAGGAGTACCATCAGAAGTATTTGGACAAGCATCCAGGCGGCTACACGTGTCACTTCATGCGTGACTGACCCGGCTCGAGCAGCGGTGGGTTGCCTTGCACCCTGGCGGACGGAATGGAGCGATCACGGTGGGGCGGGCGCCAGCTCGAGGCCGGGCGTTTCGTTGGCCACCTGCTTCGGCACCTCCAACGTCGGATCGATGCCGGTGGTGGATTGTTCGACGACGTGGTGGATGAACCGCAGCTTGTCTTTCACGCGCTCCCCGAGCACGAATGGGTACATGTCCGGCAAGCCCATCGAGCGGTTGAGGCTATTTAGAGCAACGGTGAGCGGAACCCAGGCCGCGATCAAGTCGTCGAAGTCGTCGAAGTGGAGCCGCTGGGCGGCTACGCTTTCGGAGGTGGCGCCGCCGATCGCGTTGGGCTTGAGGACGAGGCCGTAGCTCCGCGCCGTCTCTAAGGTATCGACCATGTGCAGGTAGTGCGCCCAAGTCTCTGCCCAATCCTCCCAAGGGTGCATGGTGGCGTACGGGCTCACGAAATCGTCAGCCCAGTCGAGCCGTGGCAAGGAATAGTAGCGTTTGACTGCCTCTGCGTAGTCCAACTCCTCACTCGAAAACAAATCGCGAAATTCGTCCAGCAGCGGGCTGGGTCTGACCAACCGATCCCAATAATAATGCCCGGACTCATGACGAAAATGTCCCAAGAGCGTGCGGTAGCGTTCCCCTAGGCTTTCTCGCGTATGTTCTCGGGCGGTCGCATCCGCTTCTTCTACGTTGATGGTGACGAGCCCCTGGCAGTGCCCGGTGAGCACGCGCTCGCCGTCAACGCCGTCGTGCTTGAACGCAAAGGCGAGCCCAGTATCAGGCCGCGTCATCTTGGATTCCAGCGGTAAGCCGAGCTGCAACAGCGTGTAAACCAGCCGGCGCTTCGCGATCTCCAAGCGCCGCCAGGAGTTCACCGCAGCCACGTCCGTCAGCTCGGGGATGATCTCATTCAACTGGCACGAGGGGCAGAAGGCACTCGGGTCACGCTCTGGAATCGCCCAGTTGCACACGGCGTGGGCGGTGTAATTCCCGCACAGCCGATAGCGCTCGCCGTGCGCGGCCGAGTCCAAGGCAACGAACACCAGGCTATCGCCCGGCGCGTCCGCGTCGCGTTCCATGGCGCTCAGCACGCTGCGGTCCGGCAGGTAAGCGAGCGTGTGGCCACAGCGGATGCACAGCGAATTTTCGAAAAAGGCGACGTGTTTGCAAGCGGAGCAGGTGAAGATCTTCATCACTCGTTCTCGCGCTCGAACTGTACAGGAAGGCTGGTCACAGCACGGCGGCGATGCACGGAGGCGGCATTGCAGCGCGCGTGCCAAATGAGTCGCTACGAATCTCCATCAAAACGCGGACTTGTGCCGGGTTTCGCCGCATTGCGGACACAAATCAGTCTCGACTGTGGCGTCCCGTCGCAGGGGCACGTTTCCTGCTATGCCGGCGCCGTGAAGTTCGCCTGGAAGCGCTATTGGTCGCTGATCCGCCGTGTCTCGGTCGAAGCGGACGCCGACGACGCCGACATCGTCGCAGCAGGCCTCGCCTTCTACGGCGTGCTCGGTTTATTTCCGGCTTTGCTCGCCATGGTATCGCTCTATGGGCTGGTCGCGGATCCGGCGGCAATCCAACGCACGCTTTACGACATCACTCGCTCGTTGCCTGCTTCCGCCCGCGACGTCGTGATCGGCGCGCTATCGACCTTCGTGGCTCGCCCCACGCGCAGCTTGAGCCTGAGCATGGTGTTGGCGTTTTTGGCCGTACTCTGGAGCGCTTCGTCAGCCATGAGCGTGCTCGTGCGGGCGATCAACGTGGCCTATGATCTGCCGCAGCGAAGAAGTTTCCTGCACCGGCGTCGGATCGCCGTGGTCTTCACGCTGGGCGCGATGTTCGGGCTCTTCGTGCTGATTCCATTGCTCGCTCTGTTGCCCAAGCTTTTGTCGCTTTTTCGCGTTGGCGCAGCGGTCGTCGTGTTGCGCTGGCCCGCCATGGGCGCGATCGCGTGGTTGGCGTTCGCGCTCCTTTACCGCTACGCCGTCGAACGGCGACCGGTGGTAAGCTTTCACCAAGTGGCGCCGGGGGCGACGTTGGCCGCGCTGCTTTGGGTACTGCTATGCGGAGTGTATTCCGCTTACGTTCAGTACTTCACCAGCTTCAGCGCCACGTACGGAGCCTTAACCGGGGTGATCGTGCTCGAGTTCTGGCTCTACATCTCGGCGTTGATCATGGTCTACGGCGCCGAATTAAATGCCGAGCTCGACCGGGAGCTTCGTCCCTCTCCCCTGCGTGAATCGGCATCGCCAACTACCGACCAGCAACGAGCGAGCCCGCGCAGCATCTAAGCAATGCTCGCGGGCCTCAGCGTTTGGAGAGAATCACGAAGTCGAGTTGCTGGTATGCTGCTGCTCGTAGGTACTGATCTTATCGCTGATCTTCTCGTTCACGCGGCCCTTGGCGTCGTCGAGCCGATTCTTCATGCCATCGAGCCCGTCCGAAAGCCTCGAACGCAGCTCCTCACCGGAGCTTGGCGCGAGCAACAGCGCCGCACCCGCACCGACCGCGGCGCTCACCGCGACGAGGCCCAACGCCGGCAAGGCGCGAGAGAAGAAGCCCGGGCGGCGTTCCAGGCCGACGACCCCGAGGAGGTCGTTCCATTCGACGCTTTGCACGGCTTTAGCCGCCTGCTGCGCGCCGATCATCGAACCCAAAGTCCACAACGTTTTGCTGAGATTCATCGAAGCATCCTCCTAGCGGTGGTCTAAAAACGCACTGTGTCGTGCGTACAGGTCACCCAGCAAACGTCATGCCACGAGTCCGTCACGAAACCGCGGGTTTTCCCACGCGTATAGGCGCGGGGGTTGACGCAAGCTGCCTCAGTGCGGCACGCCGGTGTGACTCCTCGCAAACCGTCAATAGCGTTTACGCCACACGAGGTCGAGTCCGGATTCCCCGCGGTCGCCGATCAACGCTGCCAAAGACCAATGACTTCGAATTCGGAAGTCGAAGGTGAGAAACGTCAAGTCTGGCGGCTGCCCGGGTGCCGGTTCGCCCAGTGCGCGCGTGATTTGTGCGGCCACTCGGGGTGAAATCTGAATCACGAGCTCGGGACGCGCGCTTCCGGTGCTCGTGTCAATGCGCGTACTCACGTCCAGGTCAGAAATACCTGAAAGCACTTTGTTCAGGCCTTGAGTCGCTGAGCCTCCCACGGCGCCGACCGCCGTGGCCGTACTGCTGCCGCTGCTGCCTCCGCCAAGCGAGCCGTCTGCCGAACCCGTCAAGAGCAAGCTCAGTATTTGGTCTTGAGTCAGCGGCGGCTCGGAGTGAAGGACGATCTTGCCCTTGGTTGCCGTGCCGGTGAAGTCTGCGTAAACGCGGTGCTTGTCTTCATCCGGCGAATCCCAGCGTGCGGTCGCCACGATGGTGGGGTTAGCGGGCTCGCCGGAGAAGGAAACGGTGCCGCTCTCCACCTCGAACTGTTTGCCCGACACGTCGAGCTTGCCCCCCTGAAGGTTGATCTGGCCGGTCATGGTCATCGGATCGCCCAGCACCAACTGCAGGTCCCCGTTCACCTGGGCCTTCAACATGTCGCCGCGCTGAACTTCGATCGCACCTAGGTGCACATCGACGAGCATTGGATTGTCGTTTTTGCTCGGGTCGCTGTCTTTCAGCGGTTGCAGGGGGAGCGTCACGAAGCCGCCGCGTCGCTGATACACGCCCACACGTACGCCCTTGGCCGGCTCTAGATCCTGCAAATCCTGGCTGCCGGTGTCGGGCATGCCCACGTGCAAGTTGGGGATGTTGACCTTGAGCGCGTTCGCGTGCGTCGTCTCGTTCGGCGTGAGGCTGATGTCTATCGCACCGTACGTATCGACGATCTCGGTGCCCGAAAGGGACATCGCCACCCCGTCCGACTTTGCCATACGCACATGCCCTTCGGCACCGGTCAAATCAAGGCCGGCGAAACGCGCTTCACCGGTGACGTTGATACGACCGGTCGTCGCGCGCGCGCTCAGCTGTTCGAGCTTTGCCTTACCGGGCTCAAGCGAGAAGCGCGCTTTGATTTGGTCGAACCGTTGGCCCAGCGAAGCGAGTTGCGCCACGCCATCGTCGAGGTCAACGTGGCCGTCAAGCGCTGGAGCGCCGCCTCTGAAGTGGGCATTGAGGTCGCCATTCAGGCGGCCGTCCAGCTCGCCGAAAGTGGACGCCACGAAGGGAGAGAAGGCGCCGATGCGCAGGTCTTTGGCGCGCAGCGCAGCATCTGCGGGCATTTGAATTTGCGGCACGTAGCGAGGACCCCAGTCTAGGCCGGAGTGCGCTTCGGCCGTGGTGGTGCCGCGGTCGCCCAGCACGCGAACTATCACGTCGCCTTTGCCGCCTTTGGCCTGAAGTTCTGCGTGAACGCTTCCGAAGGGGGACGCGCCGATGTGCAAGGAGGCGACGTCCAATGCCACATCTGCCGCGGCATTTTTCCCGAAGTGCTCGAGCGCGATCTTACCGCTCAATGCTCCGTCGACCTGGGTCTGGCTGGTGCCCGGCAACAGCGCGATCGGAAACGCGTCGAACGCTAGATGCGCGTTCGCGTCCAGTGGCGGATTTCCACTGGCGGCTCGATTCAGCCAGCCGCCGATGCCCGTCTCGACATTGATGTCTGCCTGGGCCACGTCGCGGGCGCCTGACCGCGCGCGGCCGTCGAGCTTAGCTCGGAGGCCGTCGTAGCTCGCGTTCCAGGACAGATCGAGCGACTTTTTGCCCGTGGCGTCCTGTCGGAAACGGTCGACTTTGCCGCTGAAAGCAAGCTTCGGCGAGCTCAAGGAGCCCTCATAGTCGAGCTCCGCCGACGCCACGCCGCTGAGCGCCGTCGGGCGCACTTCGACCGGCAATTGCTGCAGCTCACGCGGCGGGACGGTCAGCTTCAACTTGAGGGGGAGCTGCTGCCATTGGCTGCCGAGCTCGCTCGCGATGGTCGCCAAGTGGGGAGTGGCTTTTCCCTCTACGGTGAGCGCGAACAGCCGCCCGTGCTCGTCCGAAAGGCTCGCCGCAAGCTCTGTCTCGCCCGACTCCGCGTGCGTAAGGTCGATATCGACGTCGAGGCCTTTGATTGCCACGGGGGCGGCGGCAATCGCCTCTTCCTTTGTGTTGATGGTTGTCTTGGAAGTGCGGGCGCCCGCAAGCTGCAGGTTCTTCGTGCTCACGTGCGCGTGTAGCGTGGGCAGGCCGGGTCCCGCGTGCGTGCGCTCGACGGCCACGTCGTACTTGATGGTGCCGAGCATGCGGGCGATGGGAATGTTCGAGTCTTTGGGTACGAGGTCATTCAGATCACGGAGCTGCACTTGGCCTTCGATCGCGACTTTACCGGTCACCCCCGATGGATTCAGGTTGTCGGGGTTGATGCCACGCAGATCCTGAAAATCAAAGCTCAGATGGCCCAACTGCTTCAGATCCGCGTTGGCCCTGCCGTTCAACCGCTGTTCGCTCAAGTCCAGATTGGCCACCATAGACCCGCCTTTGATGCGGTCGAAGCTCAAGTCGTCGCTGCGCGCGCTGATGTGCGCGTTCGGGTTGCCACCGCGACGCTCATAGCTGACTCCGATCGTCGCGGTGCCAGAGCGAAGCGGAGCCTGCGGATCGATTAGGCGCCACAAGCGCGCCAAGTCGAGCGCTTGAGTCTGCACGCTGGCGCTCTCGAGCGTCGGCCCGTACACCAGCGAGGCATCTGCCTTTCCGACCCCCTCGACGTGCAACGCGTTCACCCGCGTCCGCCCGCCAACGACCTCGATGCCCGCCGCCGCGATCTTTACGTGCGTGTTGTCTTGGGTCAGATTGACGCTCGGATGATCGATGACGATGCCGTGATCGTTCGATACAATCGCGCTGATTTGGACGTGGCGCTCGGGCAGGCGTGTGGCCACCTCAGCGCTGAGCGCCAAGTGCGAAAGTGACCCGCGCGCGGCGACCTGCGCCGTCTTCACGTGCTGGCTCGCGAGCTCCGCGTCGGTCACTTCTAGGATCACATTGGCGTCGGGGTGGGGGAGCGCTCCGGAGATCTTGGCACTCAACTTGGCGCGTGCTGCGCGATTTTGAGCTTGTTGGACGTTGCGCAAGTCCGCGCGAACGTCGGCATTGAGGCGGCTGCTTTCAACCTCATAATCACCTTGTGCGGTCAGTTCACCCTGCGCGCTCGCCAGCGCAGCCAGCCGCCTGAGCCGCGGCGGATTGCGAAGCTCGGTTCGGGTCTTGAATTCGACACGGGTGCTCCGGGCTTGCTCGAGCGTCACATCGAGGGCTGTTTGAGCGCCCGGTTCAGCGATCTCGGCATGCGCTTCGACATGCGTGCGCTGAGCCTTGGAATCGACGGAAAAAGTGCCGCTCAAAGCGGTGCCCGGCACGCTCTCGGCAGCCACGATCGAGGGACCGGTATCGACCGCGAACTTGCCCGTCAGTGGCCCAGTCTGCGGCACGAGTACATTGGCGTGCAGCGTTAGCTCCAGGCCGGACGGCGGAGCATTGGGCGCTAACTCTGCCAAGTCCAAGCCGTGCGCGTGCACGCTGGCGCTCGCGGCGAGATCGTTATTCAGGGACAGCTGGCAATCCCCGTCCACTTTACCCGCACCAATGCCGAGCGCGAAGTTGCCGTGAACGTCAGGCAGCTTGCCCTGCGCGGTCATATGCATCGAGGCCGGTGACCGGAGCTCCAAGCCGGGAACCTGCCTCTTCACCGCGTCAGGCGGGATGTTGCTGGCGTCAACGGTGGCCGCGAGCTGGTTGTCGACGAAGCTCGCGTCCAGCACGACCGGCACGGTCGCCGCCGCGCCTTCGAAGTGCGCCTTCGCGCCGAGCGGCTTAGCAGGAGCAGCTGGTATCTCGAGTGAAGCGCGCAGCTGGCCGACCGGATCCACTCCCTGCGGCAAGCCACGCGCCTCGATATGCGCCTTTTCGAAGGCAACCTTGGTTGCAACATCGTCGACGCGCAGGAAGCCGTGGGCGTCCTTGAGCTCGACATCGAGCGGCGGCGTCGACGAGAGTGAACCGTGCGCCCACAGGTGCTTAATCTGGGCTTGATCGATGATCACGATCGTGCCGGGACCCGAGCTGGGTGGGCTCGGCGTCTTCGCCTGGAAGGCATCGGCCAAGGTTGGAGAGCCTTTGCCGTTATCAATCAGCAGCACTTCCGCGTGCTGGAGCGAGATGGCGTCGAACTTGAGTGTGAGGGGCTGTGAGCTATGGGCGATCGCTGCCCACGCGATGGTCGGGACACTCAAGCTCACGTCGAGCCCGTGGATATCGATCACGCGTCGGCCTGCAGGGTCGAAAATTTCGGCGTCAGCCGCGCCGATGCCGCCCAAGCCAACGCTGCGTAGGCGGTGCAGCTTGATCTTGCCTTGAAATGAATCGCTTAACGCGCCGTTGACCTTCGCCACCACTAGGTCTCGTACCCGCGCGAAACGGAGCGAAAACAAGAGCCCACCCACTAGCAGCACGGCCAAGCCGAGCAACCCGCCCACCGCGACCGCGGCGCGTTTTGCATAACGTTTGAGACGGTTGGGCTGGGGGGTTCTCTTGGGGTTTGCCATAAGCATCAGAACGCCTCACCGATACCGAACGAGAGCGCGACGGGCGCTCCCAACAACGTGTCGGGGTTGAGCTCGTCGGAGTCGTTAGCGGGTGATTGCAGGCCCGGAACTCGGTAACCCACGTCGAGCCGAATCGGGCCGACGGGCGTGTCGTAACGTATTCCGAGGCCGGGGCTGAGGTGCGGACGGTCTAGGCGAAAGTTCACCTTCTTGTCGGAGACGTCACTCGTATCGATGAAAAAAGCACCGGTAAGCGCGCCGGACAGCGGATATCGGAGCTCGACGGAGGCCTCCCAAAGCGTGAAACCGCCAAGCGGAAGATCGAGGACGCACTTGGTTGGGTCGGGATCTCGGCACTGCGCGGCCGCGGTGCTGGCTTGCGGTACGATGCCGTGGGGGCCGATTTCGCGGAGCGCGTAGCCACGATTGGACCCCGCGCCGCCGGAGAAGAAGCCACGCAGGAACATCAGTTGAATGTCCTGAACCGCCGCTCGTCGCGCGTCGGTGCCTTCCACGTATTCAGCGTTGTGCGCCGTCGCCTCGATGCTTTGCCCGTAGTTCTGAGGAAACAAGAGACCCGCCGTGACGCGTGAGGCGAGCGTCCACTTTCTGCTGAGTGGGATATAGCCGCGCACCTCGGCCTGGGTGCGGACGTCGCGGGCGGCGCCGCCTACCCCAGCTAGCTGAAGGTCTTCACTGAGAAACGCTCCCTCGTGAGGGTGAACGCGTTGGTCGCGTAAATCCAGCGTCACGAAGAGCTCTGGATAAGATATCACCACGGACTTCAAGTCTCGGTCCAAGCCACCCAAATATGCGAAGGGACTGTCGAACTGCACCGTGTGCGACAGGGCCGCGTACACCCGCCACATCGAGCGATCCAAGCCGGCGGTGATGCGGACGTCGCGATAGCCAAGAATCTTCGTCTGTTCAGAAGAAAGGATCAGCGGCGCGACGGAGCCGTCCAGCCGCGTGAAAAAACCCGTGCGCGGCTCGAGAAAGCCAGGCTGCCGGAACGCCGCGTTGAAGCGACCTTCCGGAAAGAAATTCTTTGGCGCTTGAAACGTCGGAAAGTGCGTCGGGTACAGCACGACGCCGGGCTTCACTTCGAAAGAGATACTGCGCAGGCCGCCGAAGAAATTGCGATGTTCCCAGCCGCCCACCAAGTGGACCTCGGACTTCAGCGAATCAATCTCCGCGCCACCGCCGACGTGAATTGCCTTGAGCTTACTCGGCTCGACGGTGACGCGGATCGGTACTTCGGGATGTGCTTGATTTTCACCGCGGCTGAGATCCGGCTCAATCACGACTGAGCTGAACACATTCAAGTCTAGGAGCGCGCGCTGCGCGGCTTCGAGCTCAGCGCGCGAATAGGGGGTACCCGGGTGCAAATCAAGCGCTCGGCGCACTGGCTCTTCCGGGATCTTGCCGAGGCCGGTGATGGTGACGTCCCCAAATCGCGTCAGCGGGCCCAGCGTCACGAAGAAGCCAACCGCCGCCTTGCCCTTGGGCAGATCTACGTCGGCCGCGCGCTCGACCTTGGCGTACGCGTAACCATTGTCTTCGAGCGCGGTTTGTAAAATCTTGCCCGCATCGTCGAACCGATCTTCCTGGAACGGCTTGCCGACTTTCAGTTTGCGCTTCACGCGCTTGGTCACAGCCGCAATCACGGGCTCGGGCAGGCCCTGCAGACCGTGCAGGTCCACACGCCCGACGACCACTGGCGTGCCCTCCTCGATCACGATATCGACGCGAACTTTGTTACTCGAAATGAAAAAGACGCGCCCCGCCCGGGCGCGCGCCTGATAGTAGCCGCGCGCACGATAGTAGCGTTCGATACGCTGCAGGTCGCGCTCCAGCACGAACCGATCGAAGACATTCCAGTCGTAAACTACGCCTTGGAAAAAGCCGAGAAACTTTGGACTATCGGCGGTCGCCAGCTTTTGCCGAAGGTCGTCGGCATCGATCGCATCGTTACCGGTGAGTTCGACTGCCTTTACGGCCGAGCGGCCCGGCGGGACCGAGGTGCAGCCGATCATCAAGAGCGCCAGCGCGACAAGCAGACAAAGCCAGAACACGCCCGCTGCCGGTCGAGCAGCGGGCAGGAGTCGCACCTGAAGCACAGCTGAGCGCCGTGCAAACGCTGCGCCACCCTGGCGCGGTTCATGCTTCGCGTCGCCGGAACGTGCAACGCTGGCTAACGTATGTGCATTGGTCGTGCCTGCTCGGGTGTCTTGGCCTCGCGTGCTCGTCGTCGCTTCCTACGCCTGAGAACGCTCGCCAACCGCGCTCCGCGTACCTGCCCGTGCCGTACCCGCCGCCCGCGGCCTTCGCCGAGACCGTTCCACCAGCGCCGAATGCGTCCGCAGTGTGGACCGACGGGCACTGGGCCTGGCGGGGGTCGACCTTCGTCTGGCAGCGCGGTGGCTGGGTTAACCCTCCAGCGGGCTCGCGCTTCGCGCACTGGCGGGTTCGCTACTCGCAAGACGGGACGTTGATGTTTGCCGAGGAAGTTTGGTACGACGCGCAGTTGAAACCAATCGCATCGCCGAAGCGGGTGAACGAAGCGTTCTCGCCACCGAATGAGCTGACCCCCGAGTCGCAGCACGGATTCTAGCCCCGGCTAAAAAGGCGTAGCACTTTGACGCCCCCTGGGGCGAGAGTGCGTGCGTGCGCGCTAATACTTGGAGCGAGCCAAGGAGGAGCTACCGCGCCCGTCGGCGGCCCCTCCACAAAGCGCGACGGGCGCGCCGACTCTTGTTCGGCGCGCCCGTCTGCCTGCCGCGGGCGGCAACGCGAAGCAGTGCGTTGTCTACTTCGCCATCATGTCGGACTTGCCACCGGCGATGACGATCTCGACGCGGCGGTTATTGGCGCGACCATCCGGCGTGTCGTTGCTGGCGACAGGATTGGCCTTACCCTTACCAATTGCGCTGATCTTATCAGACGGCACCCCCTTGCTGACGAGGTACGTGCGCACCGACTCAGCGCGGTTCTTCGAGAGCGTCAGATTATTCGCATCCGAGCCCACAGAGTCCGTGTAACCCTCAACGACCATCGGTTTGACGTCGCCTTGATCCTTGAGGGCTTTGGCGACCTGGTCGAGTTGGTCCTGAGCTGCGGGCAAGAGCTCGGCCTTGCCGGTCACGAACAGCACTTGCCCCGACAAGGTGATCACCATACCGCGGGCCTCTTCCTTCACCGCCGCGATCTTCGCCAAGCTTTCCATCGCGCGCGCAGCGCGGGCTTCCGCCGCCTTGCGTGCGTCGGTCTCGGCCGCGAGCGATGAGCCGAGTTGGTTCACCTGATTGCGCTCCGCGCCCAGCTGCGCCACCGCGGAAGTGCGGAGCTTGTCTTGGAGCTCAGTGTAGTGCGCGGTTGCGGCGTCCGCGTCCTGCTTCGCCTTGGCATTCTCGGCCAATGCGACAGCTAACTCGGCGCGGCGTTGCGCGACGTAGGCATAGCTCTTTTCCGAATCCGACTGCGGATCGCTTGAGTGCACCGATTCGGCTTTATCGAGCGCCTGCTTGGCGCTGAGAACGCTGTCGGGAACAAGCGAGGCGGAGGGGTCCGTCCGCGCATGCTCATACGCCTGACGCGCGCTCACGAGCTCGGGTGTCGGCGTTGAAGCCGCGCAAGCAGTGGCAGCTAAGAAACTCGTAACAACTGCAATGGTCGAAATCTTCATGACATACTCCTACTAATTCTGTTGGGTTACTGCGCTTGCTTCAGTAGCCCGTCGATCTTGGCTTGCGCTGCCTGCGCCTGTTGCTTTTCCGCCGTGCCGCGCGCAAGAGCCAAGGACAAGTCAGCGTCCGACTGCGCCTGATTCAGCAGCAAATGTGCGCGGTCACTGTCCTTGTCGTCCAACGCCTTTTGAGAGGACGCAAGCTCGTCATTCGCCATCTTCAGGTGGAGTGCAGCCTGCGGGGTGCTTTCAGCCCCAGCTTCTTGCGCTGCGCGGACCGTCGCTTTGGCGTCCGTCAGCTTATCCATGGGGACCGCGGCCGTGCCGCAACCAGCAATTAGAGCAATCAATGCGGACGTGGAGACGAAGAACTTGGAATATTGCATGTTTTCCTCTTGAACCAATATAAACGAAATGGGTCTTTGGGCGTGGCGCAACGCTAGTGTCGACGCTGCAATGTCGAGCGCTTTTTGCACTTACTAGCTGACGCTGAACGACTCAGTCAAACCGACGCGCCCAGTCAGTCGCCCGTCTTCTCTTGCATCTTGTCGCCGGCCTTTTCGGTCGCTTCCCCAACTTTATGGCCGGCCTCCGCAGCCGACTCCTTCGCGTTAGCGGCCCCCTCATCAACTTTTGCGCCTGCCTCCTCGGCAGGCCCGGGGCTGTTGGCGGGCTTGTTCGAACTACAGGCCAGCACTAACGCGCAAGAGGCGACATGTAGTGCGAGGAGCGAGGAAGTCTTCATTCGTGCTGCGAGCGCTCTCTGCAGCCCGCGTGCCATCCGCCTTTTTCGTACGACGCCGGACAATTGCGGGAATTTGGCCTAAATAAACGTCAGGGCCGCCTTGTGGCGGTTCGCCTCAGCGGGGCGACCGAGCTGTCACATGAAACATTTTGATCACATTCGGCCGCACTAAAGGGCGAAACGCGTCTGGCATATTGATTGCTGGTCCGAGGCATGTCCCGTCAATGGAAAGGTGCTGTGCTCGCGATCGCCTTCGTCGCAGCCTTCATCACAAGCGTCGCGTTCCACTCTCTGATTGCGGCCGTCATCGTGCTGCTCACAGGGGTCACTGTCACCTATGTCGTCAGCATCGCAACGATGCGGACCTCGCCGCGCCGGGTACGTGACAAGGAGCAAAGCTCGCCGTAAGGCCTGACGGCCTTGAGTCCGCGTGCCGCCTGGAACGAGGCGGCACGCCGGTTGCACAATTGGAGGGCATGTCGCAGCTACCCCGCGCCCTCACCGCCCTCACCTTGTCCGCCGGTCTCGGGTTGTTAGCGGTCATTTCTTGCACGCACACAACGGATAGAGTGATTGAGCCGGTCGGTGGCAGCAGTGATGCTTCCACCACCACCCCGTCGGACAACACGGACGCGAGCCTCACCCCGATCGGGCCCTTAGCGCGCCGAGGGGAGATGCGCGAACCCGCGGCCGAACTTCGCGTGGTGAGGGCGCCGGAAATTGGCGTCGCACTCGAGCGCGGGGCGGGGGCGCCTACCGCTAAAGAGGCAACCACCGCATCGCCGGGTGCCGGCGGAGCGGGGGGCGTCGCAGGTGTAGGCGGCAGCGACCGGCGACCCGTTTCAGCCTGCGGTGGAAGCCTGTGAGCGAGAGTCCGGTATCAAGAGCGTGATGGTCGCCTTCGCGCCCGGCGCGTCCGCGAGCTCGACACGCCCGCCATGCCTGGCCAACACTGCTTCCGCATAGGCGATACCAGCATTCGCTTGCGTCATCGCGGAGCGGTCGCGGAGCGCGCGCTGCACGCTCTCGCCCGTGTTGTCGCTCTTCAGCTCGACACACACGGCGTCCGACGTGGAGTAGACCGTAACCAATAATTCATTTTGCGAAAAGCTGCAGAACAATGCAGTCAACTCGGACACCGCGGCGGCAAAGCTCGAGGCGTGCAGTGGAACAAGAGCGGCTGAACCTTCCAGGCGAAGTTGAAGGCTACGGCGAGCATGCGCGGAGAATGCACGGTTGGCTGCCTCTTTGACTAACGCGGTCAAATCTACCACCTCGCCAATTTCTAGCTCGGAGCCATCCATCAGCTTGGCCAGCGAAGATAAGCGATCGCCGAGCAGCAGCAAACGCTGGCTACTCCGGCCCATCATCTGCGTTAGCTTATCGGCGTCGGGGCTATCTTTCGGTAGCTCACGCGTGAGCTCCTTGAGCGCCCCGTCGAGCACCCCCACTGCACCGCGTAAATCGTGGGCAGTGATCGCCAAAAAGCGCGGATCAGGCTTCGGGAGCACGCTTAGGAGCCTCATGATCGCGCGATGACTGCTGACGCGACTGGTAGCGCTCTAGCTTTCGGTACATCGTGCGACGATCAAAGCCCAAGAGTTGGGCTGCCCGGGACTTGTTGCCCTCCACCAGGGCCAAGACGCGGTGAATATAACGGCGCTCAAGCTCATCCATACTGACCACCTCCGCCATCTCATCGACGGCCACCACGAAGCGATCTGCGGTGTAACCGCGGACATTCTCCGGAAGATCGTCGACCGATATCTGATTGAAGCGTGCAAGGGCAACGGCGCGTTCCATACAATTTTCGAGCTGGCGTACGTTGCCTGGCCAGTTATAGGCCAGTAATTTTTCGGCCGCGCCCTCGGACAGGGTGAGCGCGCCCTTGTTGCCCTTCGCCGCAAAGTTGCCGAGGAAATGCGCGGCCAGGTGCACAACGTCCATCCCGCGCTCGCGGAGCGGCGGCAGGGCAATTTTTACGACGTTGATACGGTAGTACAAGTCTTCGCGAAAGCGCTTCTCGTACACCTCACTCTCGAGGTCGCGGTTGGTTGCAGTGATCACCCGTGCATCGAACGGCACCTCGGTATTCGCGCCCACCGGGCGGATGGTGCGTTCCTGTAACGCGCGCAGCAACTTAGGCTGCATTTCCAAGGGCATCTCGCCGATTTCGTCCAAGAAGAGGGTGCCGCCGTCAGCGAGCGCGAATAAACCAGTGCGTTGCGATTTTGCGTCGGTGAATGCTCCGCGCGCGTGCCCAAATAGCTCGCTTTCGAGCAGGTGTGGGGGCATTGCCGCGCAGTTCACGGCCACGAACGAGCCCTTGCGACCACTGGCTTGATGAATCGCTTTGGCGACCACTTCTTTGCCCGTCCCGGTTTCGCCTGAGATGAGGACGGAGGCGTCCCCTTCCGCGACCCTCGCGACCAGGTCGAACACTCGCTCCATCGCTGGGCTATTCCCGATCACTCCGTCAACCTTCAGGCTCGAAACACTCTCCTTCAGTCGCCGAACTTCTTCACGCAGCTCGCGGTGTTGCGCGGCGCGATTCACGCTAATCGAAAGCAGGGAAGGGTCGACGGGCTTAGTCACGAAGTCAAAGGCGCCGGCCCGCATGGCGGCGATGGCATTTTCGAGGCTGCCCATGCCGGTGACGACGATCACGGGGATATCAGCTCGCACGCCGGCGATCCGCTGGCACAGCTCGATGCCACCTAGCTCCGCCATGTCGAGATCGGTGAGCACGGCGGTAAAGTCCTCGTTGGCGATGCGGTTCAGCGCAGCGCGCGCGGACGTCTCTGTAACTGCTTCATAGTCCTGCCGCTTCAGCATCATCTGGAGCAAGTCACAGGTGGCTTCGTCGTCGTCTACAACCAAGATCTTTCGACCGTTACTCATTGGACCTGTGGGGGGGGGTTCAGCCGTCAAGCACTCTGAAAAGGTGCGACCGAGTCAAGGATGCGCGGCGGTTAAGCAAGTGACGTGCCACCCTGCCACACTGAGCGCTCGCTCAAATTTGCCGAGGTGTGCGCTGAGGAGCGCGCGATTCTGGAGCCAAATTCGGCCTCAAGCGTGACAGGTTTGCGGCGAATGTAGCAACTTGCCCCAGCTGTCGGCCCGTTGTTCGGAAGCATTGCGCTCACTCCGCACAGTTACCTAGTTGTGATTGGCATTGACTTCGCCGCTCGAAATCCGCGGCGCTCATCGTATCGGAATAGCGCCACGTTTAGCGGCGCTCCGCCTCGGGCGCGCACTCATCGTGGCGTTTTGTATCGTGAACCAGCGCGGAAACCGCGTTTTTTTCGGCAAATGAGGCCGGGATGCGGGCATGCGCCTTGCAGCGCGACATTCAACTTCGCCCCACCCGTGAAATATGCCGAGTTTACTATGAGAAATTCGATCCTGCTCGTCGACGATGACCAAGACCACTGCGAGCTCCTTCGTGCGATGTTGGTTCGCCTCGGTTGGAGCGTTACCGCGACCACGTCCGCGGAAGAGGCGTTGGACCACGCCAGTCGAGAGCGTTTCTCAGTCGTCATCACGGACCTCAGTATGTCTCCCATGGATGGTTTCGAGTTGTGTGACCGCCTGGTCCGGCGCGGTGTCGAGGCGCCCATTATCGCGGTGACCGGCCATGCCAACATGGAGTTCGCCGTGAACGCGTTGCGCGCGGGCGCCTACGATTTTCTCGCCAAGCCCGTGGACGAGAAGCTGTTGGGGCTGTGCGTCGCGCGTGCGGCGCAGCACCAACGGTTGCAGTTGGAGGTGAAGAAGCTGCGTTCGGACAAAGATTCTCCCGCCGACAAGCAGTTGATCGGGGACAGTATCGCGATGCGGCGTGTTTACGACACCATTCGCCGTGTCGCCGCGAGCGAAGCGTCAGTCCTCATTCAGGGTGAGACAGGCACAGGCAAGGAGCGCGTCGCCCAGGCCTTGCACGCCGCGGGGCCGCACCCCGACGGGCCATTCGTTGCTATCAACTGCGCCGCTCTCCCCGCCGGCCTGCTGGAGAGCGAGCTTTTCGGCCATGCCAAGTCAGCATTCACCGACGCCAAGTTCGCCAAAGAAGGCCTGTTCGTGCGTGCCTCTGGGGGAACTCTGTTTCTCGACGAAATCGGCGACATGCCGCTGGAGATGCAGTCCAAGCTGCTGCGCGCGTTGGAAGAACGGACGGTCCGCCCCGTCGGCTCGAACGAGGAAGTGCGATTCACGACCCGGATCGTTGCCGCCAGTCATCGCGATCTGCAGCAAGAGGTCGCGGCTCGGCGCTTTCGGGAAGACCTACTGAACCGCATCAACGTGGTGCAAATCGACGTACCCCCGCTTCGCGAGCGTACAGGAGACGTGTTGAAGCTAGCCAGCTTTTTCCTGCGGCGTTCGGCGGACCGGAGTCACAAAGGTGAGATGTACTTACCGTCCGTGGTGGCCGAACGGCTGCTAGCCTATGACTGGCCAGGTAATGTGCGGGAGCTCGAGAACTGCATGGAGCACGCGGTGGCGCTTGCGCGCTTCAGCCATCTTGGAATCGACGATCTGCCGCCGCGGCTTCGCGCGCAACGCACGGGTAAGCTTATGCTGCCGGCGGACGAGCCGGGCGAGATCGTGCCGCTCGATGAGCTCGAGCGCCGCTACATCGTGCGTGTGGTAAAGTTGCTGGAGGGCAATAAGTCGAGAGCCGCCCATGCGCTTGGGTTGGATCGCCGGACTCTCCATCGGAAGCTCGAGCGTTACGCCTCCGATGATGTAGTGCCGGATTCGGAGCCGCAGCCTGCGGATGGGGCCCCTTCCTAGCCGGCTCGCGCCGCGTTGTGGTCCGCGCCGCGCGTTTTGCCTACCGCGCGACCTTCCGCAAGGTGTCATTAGAACCGACGCGCGACTCTTAGGTGGGCGCCGAACGCGGCGGTAAATGACGCGCGCGAGAATGATGCTTATGCAGCGAGAGTCATTCCCCTGGCGCTCTGGCGCGAGCGGAACGAGCTGCGTGCCACCGCGATGTTCGTCAGCGAGCGCTGCGATGATGGGGCTGGCGCGTATCCACACCCTGTGTATTAGTGGTGGATATGCCTGGCATTCTAAACTCGGTCGGCTGTAGTCAATCAGGGTAGAACAAGGGCGCTCCACTACGCCCGAGCCGGGCTAGAGCGCCTTCGCGCGCGGAACCGCGGGACGCTTAGGGGGCGGAGCGAGTCCCGGGCCGCCCTTCACCTGTGGCAGGAGCGAATCGCGCCCAGGTGGTGCGCCGAGGTCGGTGATGCGCGCAGTGGCGGGGGGAGTCGGGCCCAGTAAGACGGCAACCCAGTGCAGGTCACCGGTGTTCCAGAGCACTATCTTGGCGATCAACGTGAGTGGCACCGACAACAAGGCGCCGATGGGTCCGAGCAAGTAGCCCCAAGCGAACATGGAGAGTAACACGATCAGGGGGCTGACGCTGAGCGAACGCCCGAGTGCGTTTGGCTCGATAAAGTTGCCGATGACTAGACTGAACAAGGCCAGCCCGGCTGCGACCGCCGAGGCGCGCCCAATTCCAAACGCGGTGAGCGCGATGAAGATTGGAGGCATAGCGGCAACCAGGCTTCCAACCGTCGGCACGTAGTGGAGCGCAAAGGTGACGAGTCCCCAGAGCGCCGGGTTTGGGACCCCGCAGGCTGCGCACCATAAGCCGGCGCACAAGCCCGTTGCGGCACTCGTTGCGGTCTTGACACTGAGGTAACGCTGGATTTCCGACATCGTGCGCGAGAAATCACTGAACGTGCTCGGCGACCAACCGAGCGCAGCGTGTACGCGTCGGGGCATGGTCGTCACCTCGAGCAGCATGAATACGATCAACAACAAGACCGTTACGACGGTGGACAGCACGGTAGGCACGCTGGTCATCACAAAAGATGTTGCCTGTTGCATCAACTGGTCAACGTGTGATCCGTACAGGGACTGAGCAATTGCGTGCTGGTGATGCGCTTCCAACCAGACCGTCGCTTGAAGTTGAACCTGGTGAAGGGACGACAGGTACTGCGCCGCCGAGCCGCTCAAATTCGCCAACGCCACGACAAGCAGCGCGCCAACCCCGACCAATAAACCGATCACTACGAGCAACGAGATCACGATCGCGCTGAAGTCTGGAATTCGCGAACTGTGAACCCAACGAAAAATGGGTTGCACGGCAATCGCGATACACGCGGCAACTAAAAGCGGTGCGATGAACCCAGCGGCGAGCTTGATAGCGGCCGCGACGATCGCCGCCGCCGCCAACACCATCAGCGCCTGGGCGCCTTTTCCAGTCTCGTTACCAGCCATCATCAGCCGCTGCGCGGGCGCGCTCAGCTCGCTCCGGGCGAGTAGCTGGGCGGGTCGCTCGCCGGAAAAGAGTCAAACGATGCCGCGTCGACGATGTCGTGCTCGCCGTCGTTGAAACGTTTCTCCAAGTCTGTTCGTTGGGCAAATAGTCTGCCGGCAAATGCACTCATTTGCTGCAGGCTCGAGCCGGTGATGCCACGGGCAATGAGCAGCGCGCCAGCGCCGGCCATTAAAAATCGGGTCACGGATCCCCCGCGCGTTGCGGCCGCGCCGACGAGCACGAGCCCGACCGCGGCGCTGCCGATGCGCGCATTACGCGCGCGGCCGCGTGCGCGATCGTGAAGGGCAAGAATGTCTACGGTTTCGATGTTTGAATCAGGCATGGATCTTTGACTTTCGGGCTAACGCGCTTACGATACTGCGTGTCGGGGGTCTTTGGTCGGCGTGCGAGCTTGGTTGATGCTATCGCTCAAGCGATGCTTCGCATCCTCGAGATTTTCGGACAGACGTCCCCTCAACTTGCTGCCCGAACTCGGCGCGAGCAGCAATGCGACGCCAGCGCCGATCGCCGCGCTGAACGCGATGAGTCCGGCTGCCGGCAGTAGGCGAGCGAGCGAGCCAGGCTTGCGCTCGAGCCCGATGACACCAAGGATGTCCTCCAGCTCGAGCCCTTCTACCGTCTTTATGAGATCACGGACGCCAAGCGCTGAATCCACTGCCACGGCTGCTTTGGTGAAGTTCATGTCTGCCTTCCTTTGATGTTGGCATGTGTCGCGGCCGTACAGTTTTGCCGCATACGAGGACATGTCAGCAAGGGCGATGCCAAGTCGCGCGAACCATTTTGGGGTCTTTATGGCCCCCCTTCGAGGCCGCCCGCGTGACAACTCACGAGTACTCCGGAGACTTGGGCAAGCGTCGGAGCGGCGCGTGGCCTTGTCCGTGAGCCTCGGAGTGGACCAAAACCCGCTGAAAAAAGGAATTGCGCCGCGCTTTCGAAACTCGAGAAATCAGGCCCGCGGTTCAACGGCCCGAGTCGGACGCGAACACCAATCCAAGCCTGCTTCGTGGGCGGGGCGTCTCGCCTCGCCCTGGGGCGGCGCGCCACTACGCCTCACTGCTATTCGACGAAGGCGGCGCGAAACGTCAGCGTCTTTCAGGCTCCTCCGGCGGCGGATAAGGGCCTCGTTCGCGCTGGCACGCGTGGTGCACCCACGCGGCGGCTGATGGAGACGTCGCTCAATCGTGTGCCCGAGAAACCAGCGCCGAACCTTGGCGAGCTTTTGGAAGACGTGCTGCATCAGGCCAAGAGCCTGTTCGAGGCCGAGCTGTCATTGGCCAAGCGTGAGCTCGTTTCTGATTTGAAGGCAGGTGCAGGCTCGCTGGCCCTCGTCGTCGTGGCCCTGCTGTTTTTACAGGCGGCACTAGCAACCCTCGGAGTACTCCTGGTGATCGCCCTGGGTGCAGGCATCGGCGGTGCGCTCGTGGTCGTCGGCATGCTTGCCATCAGTGCCGTGGCGCTGCTCTTTGCTCGGCATTCGCTCGAGCGACGGAAGCTCGCGCGCACGAGCGCGCGACTGGCATTGGACGCAAAGCAAGTGATGGAGACCGTGAAGTGATTGACCCTGCTGCTGACGATGACACGCGCCGCGCGGACCAAGCGCGCGCGCAACTGCTCAAGGACATCCGTCAGATTAAGAAATTGGGCGATAACGTGGTCAAAAAGACGGAAACGGCCATGCACTCAGCGCCGGTATTGCTTGGCCTGGGCGCCGCGGGCCTTGCGCTCATCGGAATCGTGGTGCTTGCTAGCCGATCCGGATCGCGTCGCACGAACCGTCCGCAGACTTCTAAGGAGCGCTCCTTCTTGGCAGAGGCCGCCCGCAGCGCCGCGCTGTCAGCACTCGGAATCTTAAGCGGGAGGGTCGCGCAGCGCCTTTTGGGCGCTGCAATGGTCGAGCCTCGCCCCGGTGCAGCGCCGGCCCCGCGCGAGCCCGTCAGCGCGGTCCCCCACTCAACATAGGCAAAGGTGGCTTGAACCTGCCTCGCGCCGCTCGTCACGAACGCAGCGTCGAGCGCTATTAGCGCTTAGCAAGCCCACGGGCGCCCGCGTCGATCGTCACACCTTAACCGGACATTCGCGCAGGAGCCGTCGAAGTCTCTCGAACGGCGCGGGTGCGGTTGCACAGAACTCGTCGCTCGGGTGCTGCAACTGCCAACTCAGGCGCGCTTTACAAGGCTGTTAGCTCGCGTGGAGCGCGTAGCAGCGCGCCGCGGACTGAGCGCGGCGCGGCTACGGCTGGACGTCACGCCGCCGGGCTGCGACGACCAAAGAGGAACGACACCAGCGCGAAGACTAGGAATACGAAAAACAGGATCTTCGCAACGCCGGCCGCACTAGCAGCCAAGCCACCGAAACCAAAGATCGCGGCGAGTAGCGCAATTACGAAAAACACGGCTGCCCAATACAACATGACGCAATCCTCCGGGTGGAAGTGTGTATGGTGCTTCACATTGCAGCGTCTATGCCAATTGAACATTCGGATGTTTCCGCGCGAAGCTCCGCGCATTACAGCGTGCGATAGACGCTCGTGAGACGCTTCTTGCGGCAAAAAGCATCGCACGGTCAGACGGTACTGAAGGTTCGTGACGAAGCGCCACATAAAGCCCGCAGAAAAGACGGCCGTTCAGCGCCGAACTTTGCATAGTGAAGCCTCTTACGCACCCGGAACGAGCCTTGCAGAGCCGCATCTTATGAGTGATTTCCGAAAAATTGCCTTCGTCGGTAATTACTTACCGCGAAAGTGCGGCATCGCCACGTTCACCCACGACCTTCGCAACGCCGTTCAGGACGCGTTGCCCGGCGGCCAATGCTCGGTCATCTCGGTCAGCGATCGCAGAGAGGGCTACGAGTATCCGGACGAAGTGCGCTTCGAGATCGCCGAGCAGGAACCGGACGATTACCTCCGCGCCGCGGAGTATCTCAACTTACTGAACGTCGACTGCGTTTCGCTCCAGCATGAATTTGGGATCTATGGCGGGCCGAGCGGCAGTCACGTGCTGAACATGTTGCGCCGGCTCCGCATGCCGTTCGTCACGACGCTTCATACGATTCTAAAGCAGCCCAGCTTGGAGCAGCGCCGCGTGATGCAAGAGCTCACGAGCCTGTCGGCCCGGTTAGTCGTGATGTCCGAGGTCGGCCGCACGATCCTGAAGGAAACGTACTCGGTCCCCGACCGCAAGATTGATGTGATTCCGCATGGCATCCCCGACATGCCGTTTGCTGATCCCAACTTCTTCAAAGACCAGTACTCAGTCGAGGGTCGGCGGGTGCTCCTCACCTTTGGGCTACTGTCACCCAATAAGGGAATTGAGAAGGTCATCGAGGCACTGCCGGAGATCGTCGCCGAGTTCCCGGATGTCGTGTACATCGTCCTCGGCGCGACCCATCCGAACTTGGTGCGCGATCACGGAGAAGTGTATCGCGAGAGTTTACAGGCGCTGGCCGAGCGTCTTGGTGTATCCGAGCACGTGCGCTTCTTCGACCAGTTCGTCGAGCTGGAAGAGCTGAAGCGCTTCTTGGGAGCTGCGGACATCTACGTGACGCCCTACTTGAACGAAGCACAGATCACATCCGGCACGCTTGCCTATGCCTTCGGTTGCGGCAAAGCGGTGGTCTCCACGCCTTACTGGCACGCCGAAGAGCTGCTGGCCGATGGCCGGGGCGTGCTCGTGCCGTTTGGCGATTCGGGCGCGATGTCCCGGGAAATCTGCGGCTTGCTACGCGATGAGGGCCGCCGCCACGCGATGCGTAAGCGGGCCTACCTGTCGAGCCGGGAGATGGTCTGGAGCAAGACGGCGGAGCACTATCTGGCAACGTTCGAGTCCGCCCAAAAAGCGCGGAGCGAGCGGCCGCTCAAGGTCGTGCCCAAACGCACGGCAGAATCGCGCGAGCTCCAGCTGCCCGAGCTTGGCTTCCAGCATCTCAAGCGAATGTCCGACTCGACCGGCCTCTTGCAGCACGCGCGTTTCACACTTCCGAATTACGCAGAAGGCTACTGTATCGACGACAACGCGCGCGCTTTGATGCTCACGGTTCAGCTGGAAAAGCGCGGCGTGGGGGGTGAAGAGATAGCGGCGCTCGGGACCCGGTATGCGAGCTTCGTCGACTACGCGTTCAATGGCGAGTTGTGCAAGTTTCGAAACTTCATGGGTTACGATCGGCGCTGGCTCGAGGAGGTCGGCTCGGAGGATAGCCAAGCGCGTGCCTTGTGGTCGTTGGGCACTTGCGTAGCGCACACGCAGCGACGGGAGCTCCGCGCGTGGGCAGCAGAGCTCTTCATGCGGGCCTTGCCTGGCATGACTGACTCCACGTCGCCGCGCGCCTGGGCGTTCGCGCTGCTGGGAATTCGAGAATACCTGCGCCGCCTGCGTGGTGACCGGCGAGTCGCGGCCATGCAAGTCGAGCTGACTAACCGACTCGTGCGCCTGTACGACGACGTAAAAAGTCCTGGATGGAACTGGTTCGAGGACGTCGTTTCTTACGACAACGCACGCCTGGCTCAGGCGCTCATTGCTACCGCTGGTAAGGACCCCGAGCTCAGCCGCGCACGCGAGGTCGGCTTGGAGGCGTTGCGCTGGCTCCTTGAAGCCCAACGCGCGGAACGTGGTCACTTTCGCCCAATCGGATCCAATGGTTTTTATCGGCGCGGCGAGGCGCGGGCTCGCTTTGATCAACAGCCGCTCGAGGCGCACGCGACCGTGTCCGCCTGTGCCGAAGCATTCCAAATTACGGCTGATCGGTTTTGGGTTGACGAGGCCCGTCGCGCGTTCGGCTGGTTTCTTGGCCAAAACGACCTCGACACCAGCGTCTATAACCCGGACTCGGGAGGCTGCCGGGACGGGTTACACGTCGACCGGGTAAACCTGAACGAGGGTGCCGAGTCGACGCTCGCTTTCTTGGGAGCGCTCGTTGAGATTCAGGCGCTAGAGACCCGAGTCATCGGTATTGATGAGCTACCTCAGTCTGAAGAACGAGGCCGCGCCACGTTGGTCGCCGCAGTGCGGCAAAGCTCGACCTGACTGTGTTATAGCTTCCGGAAATGATCGTTCGCAGAACGAATATCGTCATTCGCCCGAATGCGGCGAGAGTACTGTTCCGTCCGTTCAACCAGGTCGACGAAGCGCGCGTCGTACGCATCTTCGCCCGCGTAATGTCCTTGCGCGACGAGGAGGTCACGCAACTGCTCGAACGAGTGATGGCAGAATTTCGCGGGCGGCATCACCGCTTGCAGCAGTTCTTCATGATTCGGTTCGAGCAGATGCGCCGCTTCATGGTGTCGGATCTGCCGCTCTCTGAAGAGCGGCGAATGCTCATCGGCTCCTACTTTACGCAGGAATACTCCGTGGAGTCGGCGGCGCTCTTTAATCCGTCTTTGGTGTGGCATCCGGACCAGAGCGGCGTCCCCGACGGATCGCGACGCTTCGTGTTGAGCTTGCGTTCTACCGGCGAGGGGCACGTCTCCTCCATCACTTTCCGTTCTGGAATCATCGATTCACAAAGCGACATCGTGCTCGATACGGTGACGCCGTTCGTGACCACCCCGGAGACGGTGCCCGACCCGTTTTACGACAAATGGCTCTTCCAGCGTACGCTGTTCGAGCTTGGCAGTGCGGACGGCTTCTCGGAACGCGTACTGGGGCGGCTCGGCGATACGTTCAACATGAAGGAGTTGCGCGCCGCCGTTCGCGGCGTGGAACTGGAATTTCGAAGTCAGTCAAAGAGCCTGCCGCCTGCAACGTCGCGTTCCATTCTTGCTCTGGCGGAGGCTAATTACGAGGTCATTTACGAGCCCGTTCATCAGATGTCAGAACGGATTATCTTCCCGAACTCACCGACCGAAGCCAATGGCGTCGAGGATGCACGCTTCGTCCAGTTCTTCGAGGAGGACGGTTCGACCAAGTACTTCGCGACATACACCGCGTACGATGGGCGCGTCACGTTTCCCCAAATCTTGGAAACGACGGACTTCTTGCGTTTCAAGATCAGCACCATGAACGGCCCGCAGGTCCAGAACAAGGGCATGGCGCTGTTCCCCCGCAAGATCAATGGGCGCTACGCGATGCTCTCTCGCCAGGACGGCGAGAACATCTTCCTCATGTACTCGGAGGACCTGCACTTCTGGCTCACGCGCGAGACCCTGCTCAAGCCCACCTATGGCTGGGAATTCGTGCAGCTCGGCAACTGCGGTTCACCGATAGAGACGGAAGCGGGCTGGCTTGTGCTGAGTCACGGCGTCGGCCCGATGCGCAAGTATTCGATTGGAGCCTTCCTCTTGGATCTCAACGACCCATCGAAGGTCATCGGCCGCCTCCGCGAGCCGCTTCTTTCGCCCGAGCACACGGAGCGGGAAGGCTACGTGCCCAACGTCGTGTACAGCTGCGGCGGTCAGATCCACGGCCAAGATCTGATCATCCCGTACGCTATGAGCGATTACGCGAGTAGTTTTGCGCTGTGCAACGTGCATGAATTGCTGACGGCGCTCAAAGCCAATCCTACGTAAGCCGGCGTCCTCGCGATCGGGATATTCCTCGACGAAAAGTGGCCCCCTCGCTATGCTCGCGCCCGTGATCGAAGATCCTCTCAAGAATCAGCGCCGTCGAACGTGGCCGGTTCTTTGCTTAGGCATCATATTTGGTTTTGCTGGCGCAAGCTTTCGTGGCCCTTGGCTGGTCAGCTTACTATTCAAACCTCTGCAAGACTCTTTATCTTGTGCGCCCTCCGTCAATCAGGCCTTGACGCAGTTCGTCGGGCTGCAGCTCTCGTGCGCGGTGCTCGGCGGCGTCGTCGCGCTCTTGTCCCTGTTTTTCTGGCGCCGTTACCTGCGGCAGCGCGCGGAAGCTAAGCTTGCCCGCAACGCGCCGGGCTGACCGTCGGGGCGCTACTCGGCGGATCGGTCACCGGGCACGCGCGCCAGAAAGCGCACGCGACAGCCGCGGCAGCGATACGGGCGAAAGCCAAGCTTGCGTACGATGCTGTCGAGGAATGACCGCGAGTGCGACCTCCGAACATCGGTTGCGCCGCAAGAGGTGCAGCGAGGTATGTCATGCGCGGGCTGCGCAGGGGGCGGATAAGACGAGGCGGCGCGGCCGGTCTGCATGACAACGTGAGTATTGAACCCACAGCGCTCGCCGCAAGCCTCATTCGATTCTCACCCTTCGGGTATGATGCCAGGAAGCGCTGCGCTGCGCGCTCACGGCGGCTTTGCTACCGGGTCAACGGAACTCGAGGGCACCGGCATCGCCGCCCCTGCCGATGGTGGTGCGAGCGGAACGGGAACTTGCGGCGCGCGGGACTGGGCGCCGTGGGACGAGGGAGTGCTCAGCGTCAACTCGACGCTCTGCACGTGCCGGGTGCATCCCTCGGCGTGCTCTACCGGAACAGTGCTGACCGCCTCCCACGCTCCCGGCAACGTAGCGCGCAGCAGCCACACCCCGTCCGTGAGCGGGGTGTAGTAACAAGACCCGAGTTCGAAGTGGTCGGTCCCATTGCTCACGGTGACCGTCGCCGCGCACGTCTTGCGGCCATGCTCGTCCAACACGGTCACGTCCAAGTAGTCGTAACAGCGAGAAGTCAGCGCCCCGATCGTGACCACCCCGATCAGCACCCCGCCCCCGACTACCGAGGCGCAGGCGCTCAGGGCAGCAATGAGTAGTAGGCAGGTGCCGGCCAAGAGCGCGCGCTGCAGCCTTTGCCGAACACCGCGTCGCTCACTCGCCATGCTCGAGTGAGGCTAGCATCCGCCAGCGGAGTGCCCAGCGAGACCGGTTGTCGGTGGCGCTGCTAATTCCGCCAAGCACACGACGGGTCCTGAGCCTGCGACGGGGGGCGCGACGAACCGCGCGAATTTTTGCCGTTTTTGGCCGCTCTGTTAGTTCATGTCGGTGATGACGGTCGCCCATGTCCCGGTCCGAGACTCGTCGGACCGCCCGCCGACTGCGCGCTTACAGTTGCTCGTGAGCGCACTTCCTTTCGCGCTGGGAACGGCCGCATTCTTGGCCCCCGGTCCAGCACTCGGCGCCGAAGTGCCCGCACTTTTTGGTGCCGTCGGCGTCGGCGTGGCGACGCCTGAGGTCAGAGGAGAGCTGCAGGCAATGCTCCGCGCGGAGCTCGCTTCGCTGGTATTTCGGCGCGTCAAGCTGCGCGAGCGCTACGTGCTGTCGGCCACCTTACTTCGGTTGGACAGCACTTTTTCGAGCGATTCGGTGCGTGCCACGTGCGTCGTGTCGGTCGCGCTGTTGCGTGATAGGGGCGCCGCGCTGTACGCGGTGATCCGCGGCCAGGCGACGGCGGAAGACGAACGCGCGCATGCCGGGGCGGCGGAGAGCGCTGCCCTTCGCGCGGCGCTGCACAGTGCTTTGACCCGTGTGCCGGAAGCGTTGCGCTGAGCGGGGCGCGTCGACGCCGCTTTTTCGGGAGCCCGAGGCCCGGGCGTACTCCCAGATCTCACAAATGGGACATATGTGAGATCTGCCTGACCGGGCTACCTTGCGCTGGCGACGGAAAGTGATGCTGAGGCGAAGCGCTAGAAACACGACTTGCAGACTGCCGCTGCAAAAAACTGCAAATTGCGGTCAAAAGTGACCCGTTCCGGACAACAATGACTTCAGCCCTCCGCGCCCTCCGCGCTCTCGAGCGAGCGCGATTGGAAGTACGGAGGGCAAGGCGGTTCGCCGCCATGAGGTTGATTTTCGAGCGGCGCTAAGGTAGGTCTGGTACGCTCCTTGTCGTATATCCGCTTACTTAATTTGCGTGCGCGTGGGGAACATTGGCGTCCGCTCTCCTGATCTGATTCAGCCTGAACATTGGGACCGAAACTCGTGCAAGCAGCCACCGTTGGCAGCATCATCGCGAACCGCTACAGCCTGCTTCGAAAGCTCGGGGCCGGGGGCATGGGTTCGGTGTGGCTGGCGCACGACCAATCGCTCGACAGCCGGTGTGCGATCAAGCTGGTCGACCCAGAGAAAGCGCTGAACGAGGAGGTGCGGGTGCGCTTCGAGCGCGAGGCCCGTGCCGCCGCCCAAGTCCGCGGCGCCCACGTCGTGGACATCTTCGACCACGGCGTCTACGAAGGCACGCCATTCATCGTGATGGAGTATCTGGAGGGGGAGGATCTGGGCGCGCGCTTGGAGCGAGCTGGCCCGCTCGACCCGTACGAGACCTACCAAATCATCGGCCAGGTTGCGAGAGCGCTGGTTCGTGCGCACGCCGCCGGCATCGTGCACCGCGACCTAAAACCAGAAAATATTTTCCTCGTTCCAGGGGACGAGCACGAGGTCGCCAAGGTGCTCGACTTCGGGATCGCCAAACACGAGCAGTACTCGCTCGCTGGCAGAGCAACGAAGACGGGCTCCTTCATGGGCACGCCCTATTACATGAGCCCGGAGCAGGCCCGCGGTAAGAATATCGACTGGCGGTCGGACTTGTGGGCGCTGGGCGTGATCGCTTTCCAGTGTCTCACGGGGCACCCACCGTTCGAAAGCGATGCCCTCGGCGAGCTCATGGGCATGATCCTGTACGATTCGATCCCGAGATTAACGACGCAAAACCCAAATCTGCCGGCGGCGCTCGACCAGTGGTGGGCGAGGGCGGTTGCCCGCGACCGCGAGCAGCGATTCCAGTCCGCGAAGGAGCTCGCTGACGCGTTCGGGCAGGCCATCCGGGCGCGGCAGGTGGCGGTGCCCAGGATCACGCCCCGTGCCCCGCTCCCCAGCTTCAATGATCTGGACTCGAATGGCGGATCGCCGCGTATCAGCCCGTATCCGCAGCTCGACACCGCTGGCAAGAGCACGCGGTTCAATACCCCCCCTCTGTTCAGCGACAAGACACCGGTCACCGAGGGTACGGGCGCGCCAGTCACGCGCACGCGGCGCTCAGTGCTGCCGGAGCTCGGGTCACTTCCCGCAAAACAGCGGCTGATCGTGTTGACCGTGGGCGGAGCGCTGCTAGCCATACTAGGCTTCCTCGTGATCGCTGCTTTTCATAGTCCCGCAGAAACCGGCGCTTCAGCCGCGCGTCCGGTGCGCTCCGCGCTTCAAGCCTCACCAGACGCCCCGGGTCGGCTGCAACCGCCGCCCATCATCTTCGGTCCGTCCCCCTTGCCGCGTGAAGCCGATTCGGAAAAGAAGAAGAAATCTGCGATTGGCGCGAGCTCCATCTCGCCCGCCCCCACCCCCGCCCCGCGCGCGGAATCCGTGCGGGATTACGGCATCTGAGCGGAGCGCTATGGCACTCAAGCTCGGTCACTACTCGGCGTTTGCAACAACTTTCCTTTGGCTGGGCATGGCCCTGGCCGAGCCCAGCGCGGCCGACCGCGCCACGGCACGGTCGCTTGCGGGCGAAGGCTACCAGGCCCTGCAAGCCAAGGACTACGCCGCAGCGGCCGACCGCTTCAGTCGCGCGGATGCTCTGGTGCATGCGCCTACCCTCATGATCGACTGGGCCCGCGCTTTGGTCGGCATGGGCAAGCTGGTCGAAGCGCAGGAGCGCTACGAGCAAATCATTCGTGAGGGCGTCGAAGCGAAATCGCCGAAGTCCTGGCAGCGCGCGCTGAACGACTCCGGCAGCGAGCTCGCTCAGCTGAAGCCCCGCTTAGCCTGGATAACGATTATCGTTTCCGGGAGCAGCGAAGCACGCGTCAGCATTGACGGCGTTGCGGTGCCGCCGGCCGCGGTTGGCGTGCGGCGCGCGGTGAATCCGGGTGGGCGTGTGGTGCGCGTCACCGCCAAGGGCTACTTGCCCCAGAAGATGGCCCTCGAGCTCGCAGAAGGCGGCGACTCTAAGGCGGATTTTACGCTAGAGCCGGACCCTGACGCCCAGGCCCCCAAGGCACCGCCCGAAAGCCCGCGGCCGGTCTCCGTTCCGCCGGAGTCGCACGACTCCACGCTCACCTACGTTGCATTCGGATTCGGCGGTGCGGGGCTGGTCCTGGGCGGCGTCACCGGCGCGTTGGCGTTGAACAAGCGTTCCAAGCTCTCGGATGCGTGCGATGCCGCGGGCAACTGCCGCTCGGATCAGGATAGCGCGCTGCATTCTTATCATACCCTCGGTACGGTTTCGGGGGTTGGGTTCGCTGTCGGAGTCGCGGGCCTCGGGGCAGGCGTCGCATTGTGGCTCCTCCACCGGAATCCCAGCGCCGCGCCGGCGCAGGGCCTCGCCCTCCGGCCGTTCGTCGGGCTCGGGAGTGTCGGCGCTAGCGGGAGTTTTTGATGGCGCGCTTCGGCAAGTCACTGAAAGGGCTCGTTGCGGGGCTGATGTTGGCGGGCCTGAGCGCCAGCTGCCAAGCCGTGTTTGGTGATTTCAAGATTGATGATGCGGCGTTCGACGGCGGCGCCGGGGCTGGCTCAGGCGGGATCGACGGCGACGGAGACTCCGGCACCGTGCAACAAGGGCCCATCTACATCACCCCCACCGACGGCCTCTACACGACGGAATCCGGTGGCCAAACCACGTTCACCGTCGTGTTGAAGAACAGGCCCAGCTCGGACGTCTCGGTTGGCCTGTCCAGCAGCAACTCCAATGAGGGCAAGGTGAGCCCCACCGGGGTCGTCTTCACCCAAGACAACTGGAATGCGCCGCAGGTCGTGACCGTAACGGGCGTCGACGACACTCTCCCAGACGGCAATCAAATCTATCGCGTCGTGACCGCCAAGGCCAAGAGCGACGACAGCGCTTTCAATGGCGTCGACGCCATCGACGTCGCGCTGACCAATATCGACAACGAGACCGCGGGCATCACCGTGGCGCCCACGTCGGGGCTCGTCACGAGCGAGTCGGGTATGCAGGATACCTTTACTGTCGTGCTGAACTCCAAGCCGTCGGGCAGCGTCACCGTCGGCCTCACCAGCAGCAACAATAACGAGGGCACGGTGATGCCGCCGAGCCTGGTGTTCACCAGCATCAACTGGATGGCCCCGCAACTCGTTACGGTCACCGGTGCCGATGACTCCAAGAAGGACGGGGAGCAGCCATACACAATCGTTACTGCAGCCGCAGTCAGCTCCGACCACAATTACAGCGGGGTCGACGCGGCTGACGTCGGGGTCTCGAATCAAGACAACGAGACAGCGGGCATCACCGTCGCGCTCGTCAATGGCGTCGATCCGAACGACAAGGACAAGTTGCGGACGAGCGAGAGCGGTGACACCGCGACCTTCACTGTGCAGCTGAACACGCAACCAAGCGCCGTCGTGACGATCGCGGTCTCGAGCGATGCGCCGGACGAGGCCGGGGTCAATCCGACTTTACTCACGTTTACACCTCTCAATTGGAACGCCCCTCAGACCGTGACTGCGATGGGCGTCGACGACAAGGCGGCGGACGGGGATCAACCGTTCAACGTCGTGCTGGCAGCGCCCAAGACGGACGATCGCGATTACGACAACTTGCTGGCGATCGAAGTCCCAGCGACCAACGTCGACAATGATCACCCGGGCTTCAGCGTCGCCCTGGTGAGCGGCATCGATCCGAACGACTCGAGCAAGCTCCTGACGAGTGAGTCGGGGGACACCGCCACCTTTACCGTTGCGCTCAACTCGAGGCCGAGCGGAACCGTCAGCATCAGCTTGGCCAGCAGCACGCCCAGTGAAGGCACCGTCAGCCCGGCCACGCTGGTATTTTCCAAAGACAATTGGAACGCGCCGCAGACCGTCACTGTGAAGGGCGTGGATGACGCGATCGAGGACGGCAGCCCGGTGTATTACGTACGGACCGGCGCCGCTGTCAGCGACGACAAGGGTTACGCTGGCCTCGAGCCACCCGACATTCAGGTCACGAACCGCGACAATGACACCGCGAACGTCGTCGTGACGTTGGTCGGCGGCATTGATCCGGCGAACGGCAAGCAGCTGGTCACGAGTGAAGCGGGGGACAGCGCGACCTTCACCATTGCGCTCGCCTCTCAACCAACTCAAGACGTCTCGATCACGGTGGTCAGCGGTAACCCCAAGGAAGGCACGGTATCGCCGGCCTCGATCAAGTTCACGGCGCTCAATTATGCAGCCGCACAAACCATCACCGTCACCGGTGTGGACGACAAGATCTCCGATGGAAACCAGGCCTTCGTCGTCGCAATCAACGCCACCAGCAGCAAAGACACGAGCTACAACGCAAAGTTCGCGACGCAGGTGACCGTGACCAATCGTGACAACGACTCGGCCGGTATCATCGTCAGCCCGATAACCGGCCTCACCACCTCGGAGGCCGGCAAAACTGCGACGTTCACGATTCAGCTCCAATCACAGCCGACCCAGGACGTGACCATCGGCCTTACCAGCACCAACACGGCGGAGGGCACGGTCAATGTGTCCAGCGTCAAGTTTACCGCCGTGAATTGGAATGCCCCGCAGACCGTCACCGTCACTGGTGTGCAGGACGACGGGATCGCGGACGGCCCGCAAGTTTACAAGATCGTGACCGCGCCCGCGGTGAGCGCAGACCCGAAATACGGCTCGCCTACCAGCATCGATCCGCCGGACGTTACCGTCACCAACGCAGATGACGACACCGCAGGCATCTTGGTCATGCCGACCGCCGGCCTTGTGACGACGGAAGCGGGCGGCACCGCCACATTTGCCGTCGCTCTTCAGTCCAAGCCGGCGGGCGCTGGCGCCACGGTGAAGATCACCTTCACCACCAGCAAACCGGGTGAGGGCACGGTCAGCCCGTCCACGCTCACCTTCACCAATCTGAACTACAATGCGCTCCAGACGGTGACGGTCACCGGCGTCGACGATCAGGTCCAGGACGGCCCCCAGATTTACAAGGTGACCGCGGGGCCCGCTTCCAGCATCGACCCCAAGTACAACGGGCTGATCGCCGCAGACGTGACGGTGACGAACGTGGACAACGATAGCGCTGGAATCAGAATCTTGCCGGCGCCCACCGCGACCCCGGCCGTCACCACGGAAAAGGGCGGCACGAGCACATTCACCTTGCAGCTCAATTCGATGCCGACCGGACCCGTCTCTTTTGGCGTTTCCAGCTCGAATACCGCGGAGGGCACGGTCTCGCCCAGCACACTCGCGTTCACGACCAGCAATTGGAACGTGGCGCAGACCGTCACCGTGACCGGCATCGACGACAAAATCGCGGACGGCGATCAACCCTACAAGGTTCGCATCAGCGGGGCCACCAGCAGCGATCCGAACTACAGCGGCGCGTTCGGCGTCGACTTGCCGTTCAGTAACGTCGATGACGACCATCCCGGATACTTGGTCGGCAACATCACCGGCATGCAGACGACGGAAGCGGGCGGTACAGTGACGTTTACCGTCGCGCTCCTGTCGCAGCCGACCGCCAATGTAACCGTGGGCATCAGCAGCTCGAATACCAAGGAAGGTACGGTCTCACCGGGTTCCCTGAGTTTCACGCCGGGCACTTGGTCCGTTCCGCAGACGGTCACCATCACTGGCGTGGACGACAAAGTGGCGGACGGCCCACAAGTGTACGCAGTCAACATCGCTAACGCGGTCAGCACCGACCCGAATTACGGCGGCAAGTTCGGGGTGGGCGGCTTCGTAACCAACTTGGACGACGACACGCCCGGCTTCAAGGTCGCGCCGACCACCGGCCTGACCACGACGGAAGCGGGCGGCAAGGCGACGTTCACGGTCGCGCTGGCGACGCAGCCGACTGGCACGAACACCGTCACGCTGTCGCTGACCAGCAGCAACACCAAGGAAGGCACGGTGTCACCGTCTTCTCTAGTGTTCACGATCGATACCTGGCAGATCCCGCAGACGGTGACCGTCACGGGTGTGGATGACAAGAAGGTGGACGGGCCGCAGACCTACGCGGTCCAGTTTGGGCCAGCGACCAGCGCCGATGCCGGCTACTCCAACAAGGCGCCGCTCGCGGTGTCCGTCGTGAATACGGACGACGACGTTGCAGGCGTCACCGTGACGCCGACGACATGCGCCACGACACCTACCGCCACCGCGACCTTTTCACTGGTGCTCACCTCTCAGCCTGCGGCCAACGTCGGCATCGGCACGATGAGCGACAGCATGCTGGTGGCCGCGTCGACGCTGGGCGCTCTCTTCACACCCGACAACTGGTACATGCCGCAGTACATCACCGTCACTGGCCTGGCCGACGGAACCATGGGTATGACGACGCCGTACAAGATTATCACCACGAACGCATACAGTACTGGCGATCCGATCTATAACGGTCTGGTCGTTGCTGACGTGTCTTGTACCAACACGACGCCGCCCTAGCGCTCGCGAATTGCTGAGTCGGTGCATGTTTGCGGTCGCGGCGCCCGGCTGCGAGGCGCGACGAGTCCTGCGGTACCTCCCTGAGGAGCAGCCAATCCCGCCGGGGTGCATCAACCGCGAGAGGGACCGACTTAGCCCTTCGGGCCCTTAGCCCTTTGGGCCCTCAATCCCCTCCTTGCGAAGTCGCTCGCGGTGCAGGTGGAGAGGTACCCGCTCAACCGTCGCTCGCGCGAAAGCCCACCGCGTTTTTGTTTGGTCTACGAACGCGCACGAACGGGGAGGGGTCGCTGAGCGAGCTCGGGGCTCGAGCGCAAGCAGGCGCCCCCGCAGCGAACGAGCCAGCGTACTTGCGCAGCAGGTCACTGGTCTGGTCGCCGGCGTACACGCTGAAATGGTCATAGTCCGCGTACAGGCCTCCCGCCGTGTCTCTGCCAGCCAAAATCCAAAACATTGCGGCGTTTCCGCCGCGCGAGAGCACGCGTTCGTTCCAGGAAGAATAGCTCGTCAGCCGTGCGTCCAGGCCGTCGGTGACGCGTCCGAGCGCGTCGCGCGTGACCTTCAAGCCATATTCCTCGAGCACGGTGGGTTTGCCGAGTTCACGGGCCAGGCGCACGTGGTCGTCGATCCAATGCTCCGGCCAGGAGGCCCCGGTGCCCCACGTATCGGGGTACATGTGGAACGTGCCGTAGTCGACGTTCGGTAGGGCGGTCAGGGCGCGGTGATCGACGCCGTTGTCGGCGTGATAAGTCCAGTGCTGGCTGGGCCCGTCGAGGAAACCCTCGTCGCCCACCGCGACCAAGTGGCGAGGATCGATCGATTTGAGGTAACTCGACATCTCTCCGGCCCAGTCGCTGAGCAGAGCATTGGGAGTGCCGGCCGCCCCGCGCGGCTCGTTCGCCAGCTCCCAGGCGAAGATCGTGGGGTCGTCACGGTAGGCCTCCGCGGTGATGACATTGACGCGTGAAGCCAGATGCCAAAGCCAGTCCCGGTACGCCTGCTTCACCCGAGAGTCGGCGTAGAAGTCATCGTGAGCGGTCCGACCGTACCAAGCCAGGTACTGATCCATGCCCCCGAATTCGTGCCAATTGTTGGTCAGGACCAGCACGAGCTTGAGCTTCAATTGGCTGGCCTTGGCCAGCGCGTAGTCTAAACCCTGCAGACCGCTGGGGCCGTCATTGTAGATGGCGTGCTGTTTCGCCGCGTCCCAAGCCTGGAAATAGTGGCCGTCTTTAGTGCCGTCGCCGTCAACGCTCGCGACGCGCCCGTCGAGCGAGCCGCGGTCGATGAAGCTCCAGATGCGCACGACTTTCGCGCCCATCGCCGCTGCGCTTTCGAGCACGTCGTCCACCATCGAGTGCGGTTTATAGGCCAAGTAGTAATTGTTGGCGCCGACGAAGCACAGTGGTCCGCCATCGACCTCGAACGTGACCGGCGGCTCGAGTCGTTCGTCGACTGCGGAGCGCGTTATGGGCGGAGTTGCAACGCAACTCAGGCTCGAGGAGCAGGCGGCCATGCCGAGCAGCAGGAGCGGGCGCCTCGTGCTTCGTCCTACTCCGCCACGCGGTGCCAAGGGCCGTTCACGCTCGATGGAAGTCGCCAAGATCCACGACATTGGCTAAACGAGGGCAGGTAGACACCCCATCCGGCCGAGACCGAGACCCTACGTCCGGGCCGGAGCGTCTGTCAACGCAGCCGCTGAGCTCCCGCCCCGCTTCGAAATCTGCTACGTCTGCCGGTACTCTTCGGAAACACGACTGAAAGCGTCGCGACCCTCCGTTCGGCGTTAGGTCGGCTGTGATCCGGGTAAGTTCGGTGGCCAGGCGGCTGCTTGTGGAAAGCTCATGAAGTTCGACGCTTACGATCCTCAAAACGGCCCGTATTACGACGAAACGTTCGCCGCACGAGGCGTGGCGCGGGCGGGCTTCGAGCCGCTCGTGAGTGGCATCAACGGGCTCGAGCCGGGCTCGTTGCTCATGCGTCAAGCGGCGGCCGAACGAGCGCTCTTAAGCATGGGCATCACCTTCACGTTGTACGGCGACGGCGGCAGCTCCGAGCGAATCTTTCCGTTCGACGTCATTCCCCGGGTGGTCGGCGCCAAAGAGTGGGAGCGCATCGATCGCGGTCTCCGCCAGCGCATCGAAGCGCTGAATTTGTTTCTGTGCGACGTATACGGCGAACAGAAGATCCTGAAGGACAAGGTCGTGCCGGACGCGTTGGTCAAGACCTGCGCGGATTTTCGCCCGCAGCTGCTCGGTCTGAAGCCGCCGCGCGGCATCTGGTGCCACATCGTCGGTACCGACTTGGTGCGCGACAAGAACGGCGAATTCTACGTGTTGGAGGACAACTTGCGTTGTCCATCGGGCGTGAGCTACGTGCTGGAAAATCGGCAGATCTTGAAGCGCACCTTTCCGCGCGTGCTGGAGCAGATGTCGATTCGCCCGGTCGATGACTACCCGCTCCGCTTGTTGGAAACCTTGCGCTATTTGGCCTCCGACCGGCGTGACGACCCGCAAGTCGTGGTGCTGACTCCCGGCCGATACAACAGCGCGTACTACGAGCATGCCTTTCTCGCCCAGCAAATGGGTGTCGAGCTGGTCGAGCCGCAGGATTTGGTGGTGCGGGACGGCTATGTACACATGCGCACGACGGAGGGGCTGCGCCGGGTCGACGTGATCTATCGTCGCGTCGGCGACGACTTTTTGGATCCACTGGTCTTCCGACCGGACTCGCTGCTGGGTGTGCCGGGCGTGATGGATGTGTACTTGAATGGGCGCGTCGCTTTGGCCAACGCTCCTGGCACTGGCGTCGCCGACGATAAGGCTATCTACCGCTACGCGGAGCGCATCATCAAATACTACCTCAATGAGGATGCGATCCTTCCGAACGTGCCGACGTACGTGTGCAGCGACGAGAGCGATCGGAAGTACGTGCTCGAGCACCTAGCGGAGCTCGTGATCAAGGCCACTGACGGCGCCGGTGGCTACGGCATGCTGATCGGCCCGCACTCTACTCTCGAAGAGCAAGTGGACTTCGCGGGGCGCATCAACAAAAACCCTCGCGGCTACATCGCTCAGCCGACGCTCGCGCTGTCCCGCGTGCCCACCATCATCGGCGAGCACTTCGAAAGCCGCCACGTGGACCTGAGGCCCTATGTGCTCTACGGCCAGGACATCTACGTTCAACCCGGAGGTCTGACCCGGGTCGCGTTGAAGAAGGGGTCATTGGTCGTCAATTCATCACAAGGCGGCGGCAGCAAGGACACCTGGGTGCTTTCAAACGAGCTCAGCGCGGGGCAATCACAATCACAATCACAATCACAATCTCAATCTTAAGTTCTTCGCTAAGTGGCGACCCGCGAAAATAGTCAGTTTCGAATTTCAAGCCCGCCGTTCCCGAATTAAACAAGACGAAGATGCTGTCCCGAGTTGCCGAGGCGATTTATTGGTCGAGCCGATACGTGGAGCGCGCCGAGAACGTGGCGCGTTTCATCGACGTGAACATGAACCTGTTGCTGGACTCCCAGATCGAACAAAAAAGCGGTTGGGAAAGCCTAGTGATGATCACCGGGGATCAGGATCTGTTTGCCAAACGCTTCGGTAAATTCACGCCCCAAGCCGTCACCCAGTTTCTCACCTTCGATAGTGAATATCCAAGCTCGATCTTAGCCAGCGTGGCATCGGCCCGGGAAAACGCGCGCACGGTGCGCGACATCATCTCGCGGGAAATGTGGCAGGAGCTGAACGAATTTTACCTGATGGTGGTGCAGGCGGCGCGGCCGGACGTGGCGCCCGAAGATTTGAATGACTTTTACGGCCGCGTGAAGCGCGCGGGGATTTACTTCGAGGGCGTGACTGATGCAACGCTCTCGCGCGGCGAGGCCTGGCACTTTGCCCGCCTGGGCCGGATGCTCGAGCGAGCCGACAAAACGTCCCGCATCTTGGACGTGAAGTACTTCTTGCTGCTGCCCGTCGGCAACGGGATCGGCACCACGGTCGATCAACTGGGCTGGACGGCGCTCTTGAACTCGGCCAGCGCCCTCCAGATGTATCGGCAGCTGTACCACGTGACTTCACCTTCCAACGTGTCGCAATTCCTGCTGCTCAATCAGAACTTCCCGCGCGCAATCTCGTACTGCGTGCGCCAAGCGCAGGAGAGCCTGCACGCGCTGATGCGGTCGCCCATTGGAACGTACCGCTGCGAAGCCGAGCGCCTGCTCGGTCAGCTCAGGGCGCGGCTCGATTACGTGACGATTGACGACGTCATGGCCGGCGGCCTCCATGAATACGTCGACGGCTTACAGGGGGCACTCAATGACATCGGCACGGCGATTCACCAGCAATTTTTCCAGGTCTGAGTAACCAGTTGTCTATACGCATCGCTCTTCGACACAAGACTCGTTACGACTACGAGCGCGCGGTCACGCTTTCACCCCAGGTGATTCGGCTGCGGCCCGCGCCGCACAATCGCACGCCAATCCACGCCTATTCGCTGGATATCCAACCGCCCGAACACTTCATCAATTGGCAGCAGGATCCGCAGGGGAATTACCTCGCGCGGGTCGTGGTTCCGGAGAAGACCAAGCACTTTAGCGTCACCGTCGACCTGGTCGCCGACCTAGAGTCTTATAATCCGTTCGACTTCTTCCTCGAGCCCAGCGCCGAGAAAACGCCGTTCAAATACGAGAAAACGCTGGAGCATGAGCTACAGCCCTACTTCGCTAAGGTAGAGGCCGGCGAGCACTTCGAGAAGTTCATGCTGGGTATCGACCGCACCGAGCGGCGGACCGTGGACTTTTTGATCGACGTGAACCGCGTGGTCAATGAAGCGGTCAAATACGTGATCCGTATGGAACCCGGGGTGCAGTCCCCGGAGGAGACGCTTGAACTCGGCAAGGGTTCATGTCGTGATTCGAGCTGGCTCCTCGTGCGTGTCCTGCGCGAGCTCGGCATCGCCGCACGCTTCGTATCCGGTTATTTGATTCAATTGGTGGCGGACGAAAAGCCGGTCGTCGGCCCCACCGGCCCGACCGTGGACTTTACCGACCTGCACGCTTGGTGCGAGGCCTACGTCCCAGGAGCCGGCTGGATCGGCCTGGATCCGACCTCCGGGCTCTTCACCGCGGAAGGGCATATTCCGCTCGCGGTCAGCCCCGATCCGCTGTCCGCAGCGCCGATCGAGGGCGGGGTGGAGAAGGTCGAGACGGAGTTCGGCTTCGAGATGTCCGTGGAGCGCGTGATCGACGTGCCTCGCGTGACGAAGCCGTACTCCGACGCTCAGTGGCAAGCGATTTTGAGGCTCGGGGAAGAAGTCGACTTGCAGCTCGAAGCGCAGGACGTCCGACTTACCATGGGTGGCGAGCCGACCTTCGTGAGCTCGGTCGAGCCGGACGAGCCGGAATGGAATGTGGCGGCCATGGGCGGTCAGAAGTTGCCCATCGCCGACCGTTTGTTGCGGCGCTTGCATGCGCTTTGGCAGCCCGGGGCGATGCTGCATCACGGGCAAGGCAAGTGGTACCCCGGTGAGCAATTGCCCCGCTGGGCGCTTGGCTGCTTTTATCGCCGCGACGGTATTCCGGTCTGGGCCGACCCCAAACTCATCGCGGAGGAGTCCGCACCCCCCGGCCACAAGCAACCCGAGGCCGAGCGCTTCACTAAGCGCTTGATCGAAGTCCTGGGCCTGAAGAAGCACGGCCTGATGCCAGCGTATGAGGACGCGTACTATTACATGTGGCGAGAGCGCCGCCTGCCCTCCAACGTGGACCCCCTAAAGAGTAACCTCGCCGATCCCATCGAGCGCGACCGGATCGCGCGCATATTCCGCCAAGATTTAGGCAGCGTCGTCGGCTACGCGCTACCGCTCGCGTATACCGGGGCCTGGGTCTCCGGCTCTTGGTTCTTGCGCGAAGAACAGCTGTTCTTGGTCCCAGGTGATTCAGCCATGGGCCTGCGCTTGCCGCTCGATTCCACGCCGTGGATGGCGGCCGGGGACTCGGACGTCGAACCGCCGCCGGACCCGTTCGCGGAGCGCGGGGCGTTACCGGAGGCCTTCGTTTTCCCGCCCAAGCCGGCCGAGGCACGGCCGGCCGTTCGTCGCCCGCAACGGCCCGGGTCGCTGAACAAGCCCTTCACGAACGCGGACCCGCAGCTCAAGCCGCTGCCCCACGAGTCTGCCACGGGCATCACCCGTACGGCCCTGTGCGTGGAGCCGCGGAACGGCATTTTGCACGTGTTCATGCCACCCGTTCCCCAGCTCGAAAAATACCTCGAGCTCGTGGCGGCGGTGGAAACCACGGCGCGCGACCTGAAGATGCCGATTCAGATCGAGGGCTACGAGCCGCCGAACGATCCCCGTCTCGGAGTATTTCGCATCACTCCGGATCCGGGCGTCATCGAGGTGAACGTTCCTCCGGTGAAGAACTGGCAAGAGCTGGTTGCGCAAACGGAGAGCCTATACGGCGCAGCGCGCGAAGAGCTGTTGACGGCCGAGAAATTCGAGCTCGATGGTGCGCACATTGGCTCGGGCGGTGGCAATCACATGGTCATGGGCGGCGCCACGTCCGCCGACAGCCCATTTTTGCGGCGCCCGGATCTGTTGGCGAGCTTAGTCGCCTTCTGGAACAACCATCCGTCGCTGTCCTACTTGTTTTCTGGCCGATTCATCGGGCCCACCTCGCAGGCCCCCCGCGTCGATGAAGCCCGCAACGACTCGGTTTACGAGTTGGAGGTGGCCTTTCGCGAGCTGCCGGAGGTCGGCGGTTACAGCCCGCCGTGGCTCGTCGATCGCATCTTTCGTCACTTGCTGACCGACGTGACAGGCAACACGCATCGCTCGGAATTCTGCATCGACAAGCTGTATTCGCCGGACGGCCCAACCGGGCGTCTGGGCTTGCTCGAGCTGCGCGCATTCGAGATGCCGCCACATTACCGCATGTCCAGCGCACAGCAGCTGCTCCTGCGCTCGTTGGTGTCCGCCTTTTGGGAACGCCCCTACCGCGCACCCCTCGTCAAGTGGGGCACGTTGCTGCACGACCGCTTCCTCTTGCCACATTTCGTTCAGCAAGATTTTGCGGACGTAATCCGGGACTTGAACGCGCGCGGCTACGAATTCGACGCGGAGTGGTTTCGCCCGCACTACGAGTTCCGCTTCCCGTTTTATGGCCGGTTGGCCAAAGACGGCGTGTTGATCGAGATCCGCGGTGCGCTCGAGCCGTGGAACGTGCTCGGTGAAGAGAGCGCAGCGGGCGGCCAGGCCCGGTACGTGGACTCCTCGCTCGAACGCCTGCAGGTGCGCGCCATTGGTCTCACCGAGGGACGCCACCAGATCACTGCCAACGGCTATGCACTGCCACTCCAGCCCACTGGCGTAGTCGGCGAGGGCGTCGCTGGCGTACGGTTCCGCGCGTGGCAGCCGCCCTCCTGTTTGCACCCGACGATTGGCGTGCACGGGCCGCTGCACATCGACCTGTACGATAGCTGGAATCAGCGAGCGATCGCCGGTTGCACTTATCATGTCGTTCACCCAGGCGGCCGTGCCAACGAGGCGCGTCCCGTCAACGCGGCCGCCGCTGAGAGCCGGCGCATCGCGCGCTTCGACCACATGGGGCACGTGCCTGGTCGTTTTCCGGTTCGCACCCCGCGCATCGACCCCCATTTTCCATTCACTCTCGATTTGCGCCGCATGCCGTGAGAGGCGTGACTTTCCGCCCGGGTCTCGCGTATGACACCACGTGGTGGCAGTCGATTCTTGGCCGTACATCGGATCTTCGAACGCGCTCGAGCACCCCTTGAGCGCGTTCGACGAGTTCCGTGACGCGAGCGGTACCCTTCGCACGCACCAGAATTTGTTGGGCCGCTTTTTGGCAGAACGGTCGGGCCTCGAGCTCGACCAGCTGCAAAAATCGGTGCGTTGGCGGATCACCGAGCAGGAGGTCACGTTCAACATTCTAGGCGTCCCTGAGGGTACGAACCGACCTTGGCATCTAGACGTGCTGCCCTACTTGGTGGACCGGGTGGAGTGGCTCACGCTGTGCCGCGGGCTGCGTCAACGAGCTCGTCTGCTGAACGAAATCATTGCTGATTGTTATGGCCCGCAACGCCTCGTTCGTGACGGGCTTCTGCCGGCCGAGCTGGTGCTCGGTCATCCCGACTTCTTGCGCCCGTGCCACGGCTGGGAGCCAGTTGGGCGGCACCGCCTGCATCTGTACGCGGCGGATATCGGTCGCGACCCGAGCGGCAAGTTCACGATTTATTCGGACCGCACGCAAGCGCCCACCGGCGCCGGCTACGCGCTAGAAAATCGCTTGGTCATGGGCCGCACGTTGCCCGACTTGTTCCGCGACTACCGCGTCGAGCGGATCGCGGGCTTCTTCGCCAAGATGCGGCGCACGGTGGAGGGCCTTGCGCCCAAGACCAACGGGGGGCAACCGCGCGTGCTCCTTTTGTCAGCGGGGGCGCGCGACGAGAGCTCATTCGAACACGCCTACTTGGCTCGTTACCTGGGCTACGAGCTGGTAGAGGGACGTGATCTCACGGTGCGCGACAATGTCGTGTATTTGAAAACCTTATCCGGCTTGCGCCGGGTAGACGTGCTTTTGCGACGCGTCGGTGACGCTTGGTGTGACGCCTTGGCCCTACGCGGCGGGTCTACCCAAGGCGTGGCGGGTCTGGTCTCTGCGGCGCGTGCCGGCAATGTCGGCCTCGCGAACCCTCTCGGCTCGGTCATCACGGAGATGCCGGCGCTGAAGGCGTATCTCCCCGGGTTGGCACGTGCGGTGTTGGGGGAAGAGCTGCAGCTGGAGTCCGTGCCCACGTTCTGGTGTGGCGATCCTCAGTCGCTGGCGCTCGTGCTTGGTGCGCTCGATGAGCTCGTGATCAAACCCGCTTTCGGCGATCGGCGCGGTGACCCATTCGTGCCTGCGCAAATGGATCACAAGGCACGCATCGCTTTGGTCGATCGCCTGAAGGCCCGTCCGGATGATTTCGTCGCCGAACGCTGGGTCGGCTTGTCGACGGTGCCTATGTGGGACGCTCACGGTGTCCACCCCGGCGGCTTGGCCTGGCGCGCGTTTTTGTGTCGGGACGGCGAAGACTACGACGTGATGCCGGGCGGCCTGGCGCGCATCAATGAGTCGCCGGACGGCCTATTTCTAGCCATTCGCAGCAACGCGGTCAGTAAGGATGTTTGGGTGCCTTCGGCGCCGGGCAGCGCCGAGCCCGTCCTGCCATCCATGCCTGATCGGCGCGTGGATCTGAAGCGCGGCGGGCTCGATCTGCCGAGTCGCTTGCTCGACGATATTTACTGGCTCGGGCGCTATGTGGAACGCTGTGATTGCACGGCGCGTCTGACCCGCGCCGGGATCGAGCGCGCTACTTTGGAGGCAGCGCCGGACGCGCCGCTGGCGCTCGGCGCCATCCTCGAAGCGCTCCAACGTTCCGGCGTGACGCCGGTAGCGAAGGAGGCCAAACCAGTGGCGGGCCGTGGCGCTGCGCCCAGCGCGGCGGCGGAGGCTATCCTGCTCGGCATTTTGTTCGACACCGACGCGCCCAACAATTTGCGCGGCATTTTACGCCGCGTGCACGAGCTCACGCTCGGGGTGCGGAGCCGCCTATCGCGGGATGCTTGGCACGTCCTACGTCGGCTTTCGAATTCGCTCGAGGCGCATCCGGCCCACGAAAAGCTGGGCAATGCGGTGGACGTACTAGACCAGATCCTGATCACCTTGGCCGCGGTTAGCGGGACCACACTGGACAACATGGTGCGCAGCCATGCCTGGGCCTTCCTCGACATGGGCCGTCGCGTGGAGCGCGGCGCGCTTTCGCTCGTTCAGCTGCAAGCACTGCTGCCAGCCGGCGCCTCCCGCGTGCACATGGAAGCATTGTTGGAGGTCGCCGACAGCTTACTCACGTACCGCGCCCGCTACTTGAGCACGCTGCAGGTCGCACCGGTCGTGGACTTACTGCTCACCGACACCAGTAATCCGCGTTCGGTCGCGTTCCAAGTCGAGGCGCTGATGGAGCACTTCAAACGGCTGCGCATCGACGGAGATGTCACGCGAAGCCGCGCCGAGCGCCGTTTGATTGCCCTCCAGAGCACGCTGCTCACCGCCGATGTCGAACAGGCCTGCGCTGGCGACGGCTCCGGCTTGCGGCAGCTGCTCGAGGAATCCGCGACCCTGCTCTGGCAATTTTCGGACGAGGTCGGGCACACCTTCTTCTCGCACCTGGCGTCCTCGCGCGCAGTCTCGCCGCCGGTGTGGATCAACGAGGATTTGGAGGCCAAATGAGGATGTTCAGCGTCAGCCACTCGACCAGCTACGAATATGAAAGCCCGGTCGTGCACGCCCACCACATCGCGCATTTGGCGCCGCGCCCGCTGCAGTTCCAGCGCGTATCCGGATATTCCTTGGACGTGACCCCAGAGCCCGCGAGCCTCTACGAGGAGCACGATTATTTCGGTAACCGCGCGCACTTCATCGAGATCCTGAGCGAGCACGATGCGCTCGTCGTTACCGCCAAGACTTACATCGGGCTACGCGAGCGCGATACGCCGGAGGGCCTCGCGGCGCGCGTGAGTTGGGAGGACGCCGCGGAGCGTCTGGCGGCCGACCGCGGCTTGGTCGAAGTGAGCGAGTACCGCTTCGACTCACCCCTCGTACGCGCGCACTCCTTGCTGGCCGCGTACGCTGCGCCCTCGTTCGCGCCCAAGCGCTCGCTCTTCGATTCGGTGTTGGCGTTCAATCGCCAAATTTTCGAAGAGTTTACGTACGACCCTCGCGCCACCGATATCAGTACGCCGCTCGCCCAGGTGCTTCGCGACAAACGCGGTGTGTGTCAAGACTTCGCGCATGTCGCGGTCGGCGCGCTCCGTTCGCTCGGCCTCGCTGCCCGTTACGTCTCCGGCTACCTGGAGACCGACCCGCCGATCGATCGCCCGCGCCTCGTCGGCGCCGATGCATCTCATGCCTGGGCGTCCGTTTATATCCCCGGCTTCGGCTGGTTCGACTTCGATCCGACCAACGCGATCGTGCCTGCCACGCGCCATGTCACCGTCGGCTGGGGTCGCGATTTCAGCGACGTGAGCCCGCTCACCGGCGTCGTACTGGGCGGCGGGGCGCACAGTATCGCCGTGGCCGTCGACGTCGAAGCGCTGGGCTGACCGCGCCGCAACGGCTGCGCCTCGCATCGCTTCCGCGCTCACCGCGGCCTCGCGCGGCGCCTCTAATCAGCGCGCCTCGCGTCGGTGCAGGTGCAAGGGGGCCCCGGCGTGTATAATTCGCGCATCATGCCGCCCCGTAAAGTCTCGATCGCAGAGGTCATGGATCATAGTGGTGTTGCGTTTGGCACGAGCGGCGCTCGCGGCCTCGTCAGCGCGATGACCGACGAGGTTTGTTACGCTTATACGCGCGGCTTTCTTCAATACCTCGAGCGCGAGAAGGAGATTGAGCGGGGGGGGCGCGTGGCGGTCGCGGGCGATTTGCGTTCCAGCACGCCCCGCATCATGCGCGCGGTTATGAAGGCCATCGTCGATCACGGCAATGTGCCGGTCAACGGTGGGCGCGTGCCATCGCCCGCGGTTGCTTCGTACGGCTTCGACATGCATATCCCGTCGATCATGGTCACCGGCAGTCACATTCCGGATGACCGCAATGGCATCAAGTTCAACCGCCCCAAGAGCGAGCTGCTCAAGCGGGACGAGCCCGGGATGAAGGAGCAAGTGGTCGAGCTCCCCGCGGATTTCGACGCCAAAGGCGCGACGCTGACCGCGGCGCAGCAGACAGAGCCTACGTTGGAGAGCGCGGTGGAAGAGCGCTACGTGCGGCGCTACTTCGACGCATTTGGCGAAGGCGCATTGAGTGGCGCGCGCATTGGCTTGTTCGAGCATTCGGCGGTCGGGCGCGACATCTGCTTTCGAGTGCTGAGCGGCTTGGGAGCACAAGTCACGCGGCTCGGCCGCTCGGACGCGTTCATCCCCGTCGACACCGAGGCGATTCGCCCCGAGGACGTTGCGTCCGCCGCCCGCTGGGGAAGCGAACATGATTTCGAGACCATCGTGTCGACGGACGGTGACAGCGACCGACCGCTGGTCAGCGACGAACACGGCAAGTGGTTGCGAGGCGACGTAGCGGGCATCGTGACCGCGCAATTTCTGGGCGCGACCTTTGTTGCCACCCCCGTCAGCTGTAATACCGCGGTCGAGAAGTGCGGCGCGTTTGCGCACGTGGCGCGGACGCGAATTGGCTCCCCGTACGTGATCGAGGCCATGAATGGCGCGCTCGGCGGCGCCGAAAAGGTGGTTGGTTACGAGGCCAATGGTGGTTTTCTCACGGCGTCGAGCTTTACCTTGGCGGGCGTCTTGCCGGCTCTTCCGACGCGAGACGCCCTGCTCGTACACCTCGCGGTCCTACTCAGCGCGCGCCAGGCGGCCATCCCCATCTCGGCTTTGCTGGCGCGGCTACCGCAGCGCTTTACCGCCAGTGACCGCCTAGAAGACTTTCCGACGGCGCTATCGAAAGAGCGTCTGGGCGCTCTCGCACAAGGCGGTGTGGCGGCGATCGCGAAAGAGTTTCCCGATTTCGGGAACGTCACTGGAGTGTCGAACGTCGACGGCTTGCGCATCACGTTTGCCTCCGAGGAGATCGTGCACTTGCGGCCCTCGGGCAACGCACCGGAGCTTCGTTGTTATACCGAGGCCGGGAGCGAGGCGCGCGCGGTCGAGCTCAATGGACAAGCGCTCCGGGTGCTCCGCGCTTGGCGCTGAGCCGGTCACGGTCGGCCGAATTGCGCGACGAAGGCGCGGTGGGCATCGAGCGCGGCGTCTTGGCCCGTGGCCAAGACCCGCGCGCGGTGCCCAGATTGGAAGTCGAGCACGGTGATGCTTCGTGCGGCAGCGACGAAGCGCGCTTTCCAATCTTTGACCGCTATGAGATAGCCGCTGCCGTCGCGACGAATACGTCGAAATGCCTGAGGCTCCGGGCCCAGCTTGAGTGCGTCTACGAAGCGTTGGCCAATCTCAAGTTTGAAGTGCGAGCGTAGGAACGCCAACTGATCACGCGCGAGCGGAGCGAATTCAACCGCGAACTCGGGCTGCGGATCGCTCGGCGCGTCGAGCCAGCCGCTGCTGGCATCCGGCAGGCTGTCCACGTAGGGGACGTACGGTTTCAGGTCGAGCACCGGCGTGCCATCCAAAATATCTAAGCTGCGCAGCGAGAGCGTGAGGCCCTCGACCTTAAGCAGCTCGACGACGCTCAATCCGATCGGGTTCGGTCGATACGGTGAGCGTGTCGCGAAGACGCCGCGCCGGAGCCCGCTGCGCGGCGGTGAGACCTTCGGCTTCCAGGTCGTGTTGAGGTGAAACCAAAACAAGACCCAAATGAAGTTGAAGCTCTCGATATCCTCCAGAGCTTGCTCGAAGTTGCGGCCTGGGTAGAGCTCGATGGAACCTTCGACCCCGCGCGCGGCGCTTGGCTGCCGCGGCGCGTCGACACGCTCCTTGAATGGGGAACGAACGACCCCGATGGGGCGCAGCGCCAAGTCGCCGAGTGAAGTCACGGCGGCTAGAGCGCCAAGAGCACTTCAGCGGCGTGCCCTTCGGGCTTCACGTCCCTGAATACGCGGGCAATCTGACCGCCTTTGATGATGAACGTGGTGCGCTGAATGCCCTCGCCACCCTGCTTTTTTGGCCCCCAGACGCCAAATTTTTCCGCCACCAGATGGCCTGGGTCGGTGAGCAGGGGAAAGTTGAGGGCGTACTTGGCCACGAACGCTTGATGGCTGTGCATGTCGTCAGGGCTGATCCCGAACACGTGCGCACGCGACTCGAACGCCGGTCGCGCATCTCGGAATTCCTTACACTCGATGGTGCAGCCGGGTGTGTCGTCCTTGGGGTAGAAGAACAGCACCACCGGCTTATCGGGCAGGGCCGACAGCTCGACATCGGAGCCGCTATCAGTCTTGAGGTTGAAAGTGGGGGCGGCATCCCCTTCATTCAGGATAGGCATATCGGCTTTATAACCTGGCCGCCGCGAACGCCCAAAACCCTCGCCGCGCCGGCTCGGATTTTTCCGAGGGGGTCTTGTCAGCGCGGAGCGAGATGGACAGGTTGTCGGTGTCCCCAGCTGAGCACCGGTCACGGCGGATGGCGGGTCATTCCAACCAGTCTTGTGTGATCGGCACCGCGCGGCGGACACGGATTTCCAATTTAGGAGGATTTCGCCATGCTCGTACGCTTCAACGATCGGAGTTTTCCAGTATTTAGCGCCTCACGCGCACTTCCCGCCCACAATTTGAGGCGCGAGCTCGACCGCCTGTTTGGCGACTTCGAGCGTGCCCCTTCGTTCGCGAGCGGCTTTGCGCCCGCCGTCAGCTTCGCGGACACCGCGGAGACCCTGACGCTCCGCGCTGAGTTGCCCGGTGTCGCGGAAAAAGACATCGATATCGATGTCACTGCGAACCTTGTGACCATCAAAGCGACGCGGAAACTCGATGCGCCCGAGGGCTACACCGCACACCGCTGCGAACGACAAAGCTTCACGTTTGCTCGCAGCTATGAGCTCAGCACCCGCGTCGATCCAGAGCGGGTGCAGGCGTCACTGAAGCAAGGCGTGCTGACGCTCACCTTGCCGAAACTCGCCGAGGTGCAGCCCAAGAAGGTGACGGTTACCGCCGCAGCGTGACCGTCGCGCACGAACCCATGGGACACTCAAAGAGTGGAAAGAGAAAGATCATGGATCAGCAAACACAGGAAAAAAGCCCTCGCACACGGGAACTTTCGCCGAACGTCGATATACTCGAAAACGAGCAAGAGCTTCTGCTCGTGGCCGACGTGCCCGGTCTAGACCCCACAGAAATCGGCGTGCACGTCGAGCTGCCGGAGCTGCGCATCGAGGCGAAAGTGCAAGGCTCGTCGAAGCAGCCGGTCACCTATGCGCGCACGTTTCGGATCGACGAACGGATCGACCCTGAGCGAGTGCGAGCCGAATACAAGGATGGGGTACTGCGTGTTCACCTGACGAAGAGCGCCGCGTTCCGCGCGCGTCGCGTCTCGGTGCAGGCCTCCTGAGCGGCACGCTAGCGCTAGGCATCTCGCGCCTGCGGTCCACTTTTCCATGGCCGCAGGCGCGGGCGCGCTTCCAAACTTGGGCGGGGAAGGGCATTCTCGGCGGCGATGTCGCTCTCACCCTTGGCTGGTAAGCCCGCGCCCCCAGAAATCTTGATCGATCCCGAAAAGCTCGTGGCCGCGTACTACGGCGTCGAGCCGGACGTGTCGAATCCGGAGCAACAAGTCAGCTTCGGGACGAGTGGCCACCGCGGCTCGGCCGAGGACGGGAGCTTCAACGAGGCTCACATCCTCGCCACCACGCAAGCGATCTGCGAGTATCGCGCCACCCAAGGTATCACCGGTCCGATCTATCTGGGACGCGACACGCACTGCGCGTCCGAGCCCGCCGAGCGCAGCGCGCTGGAGGTGCTGGCCGCCAACGGAGTCGAGACCATCGTCCAGGCCAACCGGGCCTACACCGCGACGCCGGGGATCTCCCACGCCGTCATCGTCTATAACCGCGGGCGCTCGTCGGGCTTGGCCGACGGCATCGTGGTCACGCCGTCCCACAATCCGCCTCGCGACGGCGGTTTCAAATACAACCCGCCCCACGGCGGACCCGCGGACACCGACGCCACTGGCTGGATACAAGACCGCGCGAACGCACTCCTGCGCGAGCACAACTCGTCGGTCAAGCGCGTCACGTACGAGGCCGCGCAGCGCGCGTCGACTACGCACGAGGTCGACTTCACGGCCGCGTACGTGGCCGACCTAGAGAATGTGATCGACATCGACGCGATCCGGAACGCGGGTCTCCGCTTGGGCGCAGATCCGCTCGGTGGCGCGAGCATCGCGTACTGGTCGCGAATCGCCGAGCACTACCGGCTCCAGGTCAGTATCGTGAACCCCGCGGTCGATCCTCGGTTCTCATTCATGACGGTGGATCACGACGGCAAGATCCGCATGGATTGCTCGAGCCCGTACGCGATGGCCAAGCTTGTTGGCTTGAAAGACGACTACGACATCGCGTTCGGCAACGATCCGGACTCCGATCGACACGGCATCGTGACGCCGTCGGGGGGGCTCCTGAATCCGAACCACTATTTGGCCGTCGCCATTCGGTACCTGTTCACGCATCGCCCGAGTTGGCCTGCTTCTGCGGCAGTCGGCAAAACCTTGGTCAGCAGCTCTTTGATCGATCGCGTCGTGCATTCCATCGGCCGGCCCTTGAAGGAAGTCCCCGTGGGCTTCAAATGGTTCGTCGACGGTCTGGTGAACGGCTCGTTCGGCTTTGGCGGTGAAGAAAGCGCTGGGGCGAGCTTTTTGCGCAAGGACGGGAGCGCGTGGACTACTGACAAGGACGGCATCATCCTCAACCTGCTGGCCGCCGAGATCACTGCGGTGACGGGCAAAGATCCGGGGCAGCATTATGAGGAGCTGCGGGCCCAGTTCGGCACGCCCTACTACACACGCGTCGATCAACCAGCCACGCCCGCGCAAAAGTCACTTTTGAAGAAGCTCTCGCCCGAAGCGGTGAGCGCCAAGCAGCTGGCGGGCGAGCCCATCTTGCGAAAGCTGACGCGCGCTCCGGCAAACGACGCGGCCATCGGGGGGCTGAAGGTGGTCGCGGAAAACGGCTGGTTCGCCGCGCGCCCGTCCGGGACGGAGAACGTTTACAAGATTTACGCTGAGAGCTTTAAAGGGAGCGAGCACCTGGCGCTCATTTTGGACGAGGCACGGCGCATCGTCAGCGCCGCCCTGGGCGGATAATGCTTGCGGATCGGCGTCGGTAAGATCCGAAGGCGAGCTTGGCTCGTAATTCGATCGTGCGCAGGCTCGTTACCGTTTCAGTATTGCTGAGCGCGGCTTGCGCGCCCGTGCCGCGCGCACCGCTGGCACCCGCTCCGCGCAGTGCCGCTCCAGAGACCCCAGCGGCGGTCGACGTCGCGAAAGCGCGCGCGGGGCATGAGCCACAGCTCTTCACATGGGCGCCTTGGTCCAAGGAGACCTTCGCGCGTGCACGCGCCGAGCATCGCTTCATCCTGCTGCATGGAGCGGCGGTTTGGTGCCATTGGTGCCATGTCATGGAGGCCATCACTTATCGTGATCCCGCGCTCGGTCGGCTGCTCCGCGACCGCTTCATCGCCATCCGCGTCGACATCGACGCACGTCCCGATCTCGCCGAGCGCTACGGCGATTGGGGTTGGCCAGCCACAATCTTGTTCTCGCCCGAGGCGCAGGAGGTGGGTAAGTTCCGCGGTTATCTGCCGCCTGCCGAGCTGCTCGAGGCGCTCCAGAACGTCAGCACGCCGCACATCGAACCGGGCTCGGCTCTCGCGACCGAACCGGGCGCTGAGTCCGCGCCGATCGCGGCCCTGCCTTGGTTGTTCCACTTGGCCACGCTGGAGCTCGATGGCTACTACGACGAGCAGCACGGAGGATGGGGCATGCGCCAGAAAGCGCCGCTCGGCGCCGACGCAGAATTCGAGTTGTTGCGCGGTGCCGCTGGCGATCAGCAGGCGTGGACGCGGGCCTTGTTTACGTTGCGGCAACAAGCGCAATTGATCGATCCAGTTTGGGGCGGCATTTATCAATACTCGGTGGGCGGTGACTGGCGGGCTCCGCACTTCGAGAAGCTGATGCCATTTCAAGCGGCGAACCTGCAGGCGTACGCGCAGGGTTTTCGTCTTTCGAAGGATCTCACGCTACGCACCGATGCGGAGTCTTTTGCCCGCTACGTAACGCGCTTTCTGACCGCGCCGGACGGCACCTTCTACGTGAGTCAAGACGCAGACGTCGGAACCCACGACGAACGGGCGCCGTTCATCGACGGCCACCGCTACTATGCAGGCAACGAAAGCGAGCGTTTGGCGCTCGGCGTGCCGGACGTGGATCGCCACGTGTACGCGGCCGAGAACGGCCTGATGATCGGGGCTCTGTGCAGCTTATTCGTGGCCACGCGCGCGGACTCCGCGCTCGCCTCTGCGCGCCGCGCGGCGGACGGCCTCCTACTCTCACATGTCGAGCCCGACGGGCGCGTGCTGCACGATGCGCAGGCTTCGGATAAAGTGCATTTCTTGGCGGACGGCGCCGCGCTCGGCCGCGGGTTTGTGGCGCTGTACCGAGTCACCCAAGACGCCAAGTACCTGAATGCGGCTCGCGCCATCGCTCACGGGCTCGAGCCTTTGTTCGATGCGACGCTCAATGCCTACTTCGCGCACGACGCGGATCCGGACGCGGCGGGTGTGTTCGCGGATCGGCGCCACCCGTTCGAGCACAATGTGAGCTCGGCGCGTTTTCTGAGTGCGCTCGCGGACGCATCGGGCGAAGCCGGCCATCGCGCGCGCGCCGAAGCGGTCTTGGCTGCGATTTCCACGCCCGCCGCGCTGGAGGCGCAGGGGCGCATGTTGGGGGAATACCTGCTCGCTTTGCGCGAGGTCGCGCTTGGGTCAGCGAAAAAAGACGCTGCTGCTGCCACCGTTTACGAACAATCGCCCGCGGGGCGCTAACGGCTCGTTGGAAACCGCGAAAAACTCGCTACAGTTGAAGGATCCACGACGAGCTTGTTTACCGGAGGTTTCGATGCGCACCTGGACCCTGGCCTTGAGCCTCTCTTTGCTCTCCTTGGCGGCGAACGCCCATGCTCATTTCAAGCTCGTCAATCCGCCGTCCACCGGCGGAGATTCTAGCGGCAAGGGCGCACCGCCCTGCGGCCCGGACGGCGCGTCAAGCGCGCCCGTGGCCGTCACCGGCGGCCACATCTTGAAGATCGATGTCGACGAGACAGTGATCCATCCAGGCTTTTATCGCATCGCTCTGGCCATCAACTCCCGTTCGGAGCTACCGATCGACAACGTGGTGAAGGACGCGATGGGCAAAGTTCTCTCACCGACCGGTAGTCCTTCGGGGACGTCCGCGTCTGCCGAGTACGAGAGCCCAGCGGTGTTTCCGGTCTTGGCCGATCACCTCTGGGTGCACACCGCAGACCCGGGACCGCTGCACACGGAGCTCACGTTGCCCAACGTCACGTGTGCCAAATGCACGCTGCAGGTGATCGAGTTCATGGCCAATCACGGGCCGAACCCGGGCGGCGCGTACTTTTATCACCATTGTGCCGATCTGAAGATCACCGCAGACCCGAGTTTGCCGGCATTCGGAGCGGGCGGTGCCGGTGGCACGGGCGGTGGGTCAGGCGCGAGCGGGGCGGGCGCGGGCGGCGGCGCCCACGCTGGCGCAACGGGCAGCAGCGCTGGCGGCGCGTCCGCCGGAGCGAGCGCGGGCGGCAGCTCTGTCTCTGGCGGCAGCGGCGGAACGGGCGGCGCGTCGAGCGACACGGGCGGCGTGGCAGGCTCAGCAACGGCCGGCGGCACCATTGACGCTGGCGGCAGCGGGAGCCCGGCTCCGACGGGCGGCAGCAGCCCAGGTGCGAGCGGCGCGAGCGCGGTCGAGCCGCCGAGCGCTTCGGACGATAGCGGCGGCTGCGCCATCGCAGACCGTCACGCGAGCCGCCAGCCGCTTTGGGCGGCGTTGTTCGCGCTCGCGGTGCTGGGAAGCCGGCGCCGCCGGCGTTCCGCGGCCTGAGCTTTCTGCGAGCGGTGCTAAAACCGCAAGCATGCCCGAGACCATCTTCGACAAGATCCTGAGCGGCGCGATCCCGTGTCACAAGCTGTACGAGGACGCGCATGTGCTGTCGTTTTTGGACATCGCCCCGCTCGCTTTCGGGCACACGCTGGTGGTGCCTAAGGAGCGAGCGAGCACACTCGATTTGTTGTCGGACGAGTCGAGCGCGGCGATCGGCCGTGTGCTGCCCCGTCTGTGCCGGGCATTGAAGAGGCTCACCGGCGCCAGCGCGTTCAACGTGCTGGAGAACAACGAAAGCCTGGCGCACCAAGCCGTCTTCCACGTTCACTTCCACATCATCCCGAAGCCGGATGACCAATCGGGCCTGGGGTTGATTTGGAAGCCCGGCACGCTGGATCCCGTCCGGGCGACGGCGCTGTGCGCCGAAGTCGTGCAGGAGCTCGCGGCTTCGACTCAGCCGCGGGCTGCCCGGTAGCGGCGAATCAGCGCATTCGTGGACGCGTCGTGCGTCAGCTCAGGCTCGGCGCTGCTCTCGAGCTCGCTCGCGATCCGCTTGGCCAGTACCTTGCCGAGCTCAACGCCCCATTGGTCGAAGGAGTTGATCTTCCAAATGACGCCTTGCACGAAGACCTTGTGCTCGTACAGCGCGACTAGCTTGCCAAGCATGCTGGGCGTCAAGCGGTCGCAGAGCAAAGTATTCGTCGGGCGATTGCCGGGGAAGCTCTTGTGTGGAACGAGCTCCGCCTTCACGCCCTCTTTCGCGACTTCCGCCTCTGTCTTGCCGAAGGCCAGCGCCTCAGTCTGGGCAAAGAAGTTCGCCATCAATAAATCATGGTGGGTGCCGATCGGATTCAAGGTCTGTGAAAAACCGATGAAGTCGCAAGGGATGAGCTTCGTGCCCTGATGGATGAGCTGATAGAAGGCATGCTGGCCGTTCGTGCCCGGCTGCCCCCAAAGAATGGGCCCGGTCTCGTAATCAACGGCCTCGCCCTCTAGGGTGACGCGCTTGCCGTTCGACTCCATGTCCAGCTGCTGCAGGTACGCGCTGAAACGAGCCAGATACTGGTCATAGGGCAAGACCGCGTAGGTCTGAGCGCCGAAGAAATCGTTGTACCAAATGCCAATTAACCCGAGCAACACCGGCAGATTTTGCGCGGGTGGCGTCGTCCTGAAGTGCTCATCCATGGCGTGGAAGCCGGACAGCATCTCGGCAAACGCTTCGCCACCAATGGCCAGCATCAACGACAAGCCAACGGCCGAATCATAAGAATAGCGCCCGCCCACCCAATCCCAGAAACCGAACATGTTGGCGGTGTCGATGCCGAACTTAGCCACCTCCTCCGCGTTGGTCGAGACCGCGACGAAGTGCTTTTTTACGGCCTCGGGGTCGTGCAGCCTCGCGAGCAGAAAGTCACGCGCGGTGCGGGCGTTGCCGAGCGTTTCGAGCGTCGTGAACGTCTTGGAGCAGACGATGAAGAGCGTCTCCTCCGGGTCCAGGCCGTGGGTGGCTTCGGCGAAATCCGTCGCGTCCACATTCGAGACGAAGCGAAAGGTGAGGTGACGCGCGCTATAAAAGCGCAAGGCCTCGGTCGCCATGTATGGGCCCAGATCGGAGCCGCCGATTCCGATATTGACGACGTTTTTGATGGCCTTGCCGGTGTGCCCGAGCCAGGCGCCGCTGCGCACGCGCTCGCAAAAATCCGACATCTTGTCCAACACGGCGTGCACTTCAGGTACTACGTTCTTGCCGTCCACCAGGATTGATGCGCCCTTCGGCGCGCGTAGTGCCGTGTGCAGCACCGCCCGACCCTCGGTGGTATTGATCTTTTCGCCCGCGAACATCGCCTTGATCTTCGCGCTCAACCCGGCGCTCTCCGCGAGCGCGAATAGCCGTTCGAGGGTCTCGTCGGTGAGGCGGTTCTTCGAATAGTCGAGGTAGATGCCGAGTGCCTCGGCTTGAAAGCGCTCGGCGCGCGTTTGGTCCGCCTCGAACAACGCGCGCAGTTCAGTTTCCCGAAGGGCTACCTGGTGCGCTCGTAGGGACTGCCATTCCGGGCTTTGGCTGAGCTTGCTGGTGGTGGTCATATTTGGCGGAGCCAGCGTAACATGAGGCAGGCACAAAACCCGTTAGCCATCCAGGCCGATCAACTGCAAATCTGCCACCAAGGGCAGGTGGTCGGATGCCTGCTTCGCGAGCGCGCTGCGCGGGACGTGAGTACTTCGCGCCTCGAGGTCTCCGCGCGCGAACACGCCATCCAAGGGCCGGATCGGCAGATACGCGGGAAAGGTTTTTAACAACGACCCACAGCGGGCAAAGCCGGCGGGCTCGAGGTAGCGCCGACCGAGCGAGCCCCAAACGTCATTGAGGTCACCGGCTAACAGCACCGGCGTGCGCCGTTGCAGATGAGCAAAGGGCTGGGAGGCGAGGAAGCGCTCCAACTGCGCGCCGCGCTCCGAGCCGACCAGGCCCAGGTGCATGTTGACCAAGACCAGGCTGCGCGTGTGGCCCGCCGCCGACACGTGCGCACGGGCGGTGAGCGCGCCGCGTTTCTTGCGTTTGCCGATCGTGAGGTCGACGCGCTCCACGTCCGACAGTGGCCAGCGGCTCAAAATGGCGTTGCCATAGCCCCCCATGCGGAACCGGTGCTCGGGGCCGAAGGCTAGGTGCGGCATGTGCAGCGCTTCCGACAACGCCGACGGCTGATCGTGGAAGCGAGAGCGTGGCATGTCCTCGGCCACCTCCTGCAGAAGGGCGATGTCCGGGGCGAGACCCTGCAGGACTTCGATCACACGCTCCAAGCGGTAGCGGCGGTCCGCGCCCCCAATGCCTTTATGGATGTTCCAACTGACGACACGAAATTGCATGCAAAGCTCGAAGACAAAGGATGGGCAGTCTGACGGGACTCTAGCGCGCTGAGCTCGCGTTGGTGGGCGGCGGTGACTCGGCGTGCCGGCTGAAGGGCCCGGGTGCCGGCAACGGCAGACCGCCCTCGCCCGAGTTTCGCGCCGGTGATATAGAAGCCGCCTCCAAACTCAGTTTGGTGCTCGAACCCCAAACGCAGGTACGCCGATGATCGACGACGTTTTGAACGAATTGCGGCAGGCAATCGAGAAGTCCAAGGACGCGCTACGCCGCGAAACGGCAAAGCTCCGAACCGGTCGCGCGCATCCTTCGATGCTCGATTCGATCCGTGTTGATTATTACGGACAGACCACCCCCCTCGGACAAATGGCCACGGTGAGCGTCCCCGAGCCGCGTCTGCTGACCGTGAAGCCGTGGGACAAATCACAGGTCAAGGCGGCGGAAAAAGCGCTGCGCGAGTCCGACCTGGGCTTGAACCCCCAAGTGGACGGTGATCTGATCCGCATCCCCATTCCGCCGCTGAGCGAGGAACGCCGCAAAGACTTGGTGAAGATCGCCAAGAAGGATGGCGAAGAGTGCAAAGTCGGTGTTCGTAAGGCGCGCCACGAAGCGCTTGATCTGCTCGCCGAGATCAAGGAGGGCGGGGATGCCAGCGAGGACGAGGTCGAGCGCGCAAAGAAAAAGGTCGAGGAAATCATGGCGGAGGCCGGCCAGGCGATCGACCACATCATCCAGCTCAAAGAGAAGGAAATCCTAGCCATCTGAGCCGGCCCGAGCTCGGCAACGCACGGCCTGTGCGCACTCGGCAAAGCGCTTCATGGGGGAGCGCGCGACCGGGCGGCGCAGCCGCGCTCAGCCGTCGTCGCGCGGCCGGGCGCCGCTTGACACGCCGGGGGCCGCGTGAAATCGTACGGGTTGCTCTCAGTGAGGGTCTGGCCCGCATGGCTAAACGATCAACGGTTCAGGGAAGTTACCCGTGCGTGCAGTAGCTGCCGGCGTCACGGACGTGGGGCTGCAGCGGGATCACAACGAGGACAGCTTCGCGATTCTCGAGGACCACACGCTTTACATCGTGGCTGACGGCATGGGCGGGCACAAAGCCGGGGACGTCGCCAGCAAGCTCGCGACTGAAGCCATCGTCGACTTTTTTCGCGCCACCGCGGCGGAAGACTTCACGTGGCCCTTTCATTTCGATTCTCGCCTTTCCGAGGAAGAGAACCGACTCCTGACTGGCATCAAGATCGCCAACCGGCAGATCGTAGAGCGCAGCGCGCGTTCGCGCGAGTATCACGGCATGGGCACCACCGTGGTCGGTTGTCTATTTAGCGCACGCAAGAAAAAAATGTACATCGGCCATGTCGGCGACAGCCGGGCGTACCGTGTGCGCGGCGGAGAAATCAGGCAGATGACTCGTGACCATTCTTTGGTCAACGACTACCTGCTCGCGATGCCCGAGCTCACCGAGGAACAGCGCAGCGAGCTCCCCAAAAACGTGATCACGCGCGCGCTCGGGATGCAAGAGCACGTGTCGGTGGACTTGCAAGCGGACGACGCGCAGGTGGGCGACGCTTATCTGCTGTGCTCGGACGGCCTGAGCGGCATGATCGACGACGACGAGATCTTGGATCTAGTTCAGTCGTCACCCGAGCTAACGGATGTCTGTAAGAAGTTGATTGCGCTCGCCAACGAGCACGGCGGCGAAGACAACGTCACCGCTGTCGTGGTCCGCATCGAAAGCAATGGTGAAGACGCGAGCCTCTCGGACACATTGCCCACGCCGGGTACCGTCGTGCGTCGCGCCGAGCAGGCGTCGATGCCGGACGTGACGGCGGACACGCCTCCGGCGGGCATCGTCGCGCCCAAGTCCGAGCCTCGAGAGCGCTGAAGCGAGCGGGTTGCCGGCTTCAGCGCATGGGCTCACGCGAGCCGCTTCGAGCCTTCAGTCGCCGTTGCAGTTCTGGAAAACGATCGTGCTCTTCCCTATGCCGCACAGGTTACTCGGTGGGGCAGCGATGGTAGGACACTCGAAGTCGACCCAAATACTGCCCGGCTGACCGGGCTTGACTTGCTTGTTGTTGGCCTGGACCGTGCACGGAGTCGCGCCGCTGTCGAAAGCGCTCGCCAGGTCCGGCGTGTAGATGCTGACCCCGACGGTCCCCGTTGCCTTGTCCGCATCCACCGTTCCGCCAGTGAGTGTCACGGTGATCGGCTGCCCCTCACTGGTGGCCGCCGCTAGTGAGCCGGAGAACGTGTACGGTCCGCTGCCCTGTACCGAGCAGCTCACCGCCGCGCCGTGATCGCCGTCGACTACACTCTCCCCGGGCTCGAAGCTAGTCGGAGCTGGCGACCCAATGAGGTACGTTTTGGCCGTGAAGGGGCAAGACATCGCGTTCACATTGACGCTCCTGATGCTGAGCGTCACGGCGCCTTTACTCGGGAGCGGGACGGGGTCGCTGCAGCCGGATGCTATGAGTATCGTGACCGCCAGAAGCGACCGGCGCGGGCAAGCGTTGATCATTAATGCATTCCTCCTGTGCCCAGCTTACTCGACAATTCGCTCCCGGCCGCGTTCCCGGCAAGTGACCGCATTCGCTCCGGCCAGCCCGGAAATATCGCGCAAAAAAGTTGTGGTGGAGCTTTGACGGAGACCCCTTCTCGACGAAAGGCGCGGTTGGGCGCGTGATGACAGTGAGAGTCGTATTGGTCCGCTCTTGCTGCCGAATTGGGCTGCGTCGCCACAGCTGCTGCTCCTTTTTTGTTTTGACAGATTAAGCGCCGGAGCCGTACGGCTCAACCGCGCCCGTCATGGTAATGGACGGTTCTCACACGGCGCCTCGTAGAGCCGACGGCTGCTCGCCGGCTCTGCGACCGAAGAAGCGCGGCGGCTCGGTTCCGGCGAATCACCGATCGGAAAGGTCCGACGCGAACACGCAATGATATCTGCGCCTTTTGCAGGGCCGCCCGGTGCTTTGGAGAAAATTATGTCGCGATCACTAAGCGCAGGCAGTGCCCTGGCTGCCGCCTCGCTGGGCGCCCTGGGCGCGCTGTGGGTGTCTGGCTGCAGTACTGACGCCGCGGGTCCAATGGGCATCGCAGGTGCCAGCCAAGCGGGCGGTCCCGGTGTCTCCGGCTCCGGTGCAGGTGAGCCAGGTGGCGCGCCGACTATCGTGGCTGGTGCGGGCGGCCAGAGCGCTGGTGGCAGCGCGAGCCCATTGAGTGGCTCAGGCGGCGAGCCGCCTGCCGGGGGCGGGAGTGCCGGCCTCAGTGCCGGGGGCGGGAGTGCCGGGCTCGCTGCGGGAGGGGGGAGTGCGGGGGCCGCCGCGGGCGCAGGCGGGCAGTCGGCGACAATCTGCGAAGTCGCGCCGACCGAGGCTCAGCGCAAGGCACCGGCCTTCCCGGCCACGAAGATCCCGAACCCGACCGGGCTTCGGTTCCGTTTCATGAACAACTGCCCGATGACCATTTGGGTGAAAGCGAGCAACCCTGGCAATCAGTTCCCAGGCAACAACGGCGTCGTCGAACTCGCTGCGAAGGCAACGGCGGAATTCGATATGGCAAAGGTGCTTGGTCGGATTGAGGCGTATACCAAGGCCGCACCAAATACCGCCGGCAGCGTGCTCGCTCAATTTTCCGAAATGAATGCGGAGCCAAACAAGGCTTTCAACGTCAATCTTTCGCACGTTGATTGGCTGGCGCTACCGGTTGAGATCAAGGGCGTCGGCACTGACAAGAGCTGCACGGTGACGGCCTGCTACCACCCTTACGCCAGCCTCCTCACGGGTTGCCCTACGGAGCTGCTAGACACGAAGGAGGGCAAGTGCCACGCGCCGAACTGGTATTGCGGCGCGCATGCCGCCGAGCCGTTCTGTCAGGCGCTGATGGCGTCTGCCACCAACACGCTGAACAACGACCCCGATTGTGTGGTCGGCAAGGGCCGACCGTTCACGCCGAACGATGTCTTCGGCTGCGCAGGGGGCTTTTTTAGCTCGCAACCGCCCAATGTAGAGAAAAACGGCGCAGCGTGTTGTGCCAAGGTGAACCGCAACTATCAGGGCAACGCGACGACTCAAACGCACTTGAACAATTGCGGCTTTTATAAAGCCGCGCCGTACAATGTGTACGCCAAGTGGGCCCACCAGCAGTGTCCATTCATCTACGCCTTTGCGTACGATGACGTCGCAGAGCAAAGTGGTTACAACGTGTGTGCCAAGGGCACCGAGATGGACATCACATACTGCCCCGGTGATCCGTGACCGAAGCGCCGCCCTCCCGCGCAGCCTGCCTCCCGTCCCGCGGCCGCACCCCAAGACGACGTACTCACGCTGCAACGCCGCGCGCTTCGTAGGAGCGTCGCTTGCCTCCGAGGTCGGCTCGGCGTGGTCCGGCTTGCGCCGCGTTCTGTTACGCCCACGCGTGACGACTGCAACGAGCGAGCTCGGCGGAGGCCGCGCCCAGAGGCATTGAAGCACTCATCGTTCAGCTCGCAGCTCGCGCGCTTCCGGCTCTGGGACTCTACGCTCGCTCGCTCCTAGTGTTCGCTGTCCGAGCCCACTCGGCGCCTTCAGTGAGAGCGATGGCGAGTGCAGCGGCTTTCGGATCGTCGCCTTCGCGGCTTGCTGCGCGGGCGCCTCGGATTCAACGCCGAGGGCCCGTTCGAGAGAGACGGGGTGAGTGACGGGGATCGAACCCGCGACAACCGGAGCCACAATCCAGTGCTCTACCACTGAGCTACACCCACCGTGATGACGGTGGCCGGCGGCCTGTCGGACCGACGACGCAGGCGGTTCTTAGCTCACCTCGGGGGGACACAGCAACCGCAGGATGAGGATTGAAACCAAGTAATTTCTCAGCCGAGCTTCCAAAGTTCCGCTGCCGCTGCCGAGGCGACGCTCAGATCGTGCTCGTGCGTGGCCCAGAGCGGGGTTGCGGGGAGATTCCGGAGGGGCCCTTCCCCCAGGCCCTCTAGCGATGCGCCCAACGACTGTCCGAGCGCTTGCAGGTCATAGCCGCCCTCGAGCACTAGGCCCACCCCCACGCCAGGGGCCAAAGCGGCCAAAGCTCGGCGTAGGAGCGCACGAAACCCGGCGTCGGTCATCTGCATCTGCGCAAGCGGGTCACGAGCGTGGGCATCGAACCCTGCGCTGAACAACACCAAGCCCGGCTGAAAAGACTCGAGCACGGGCGCGACGATGCGCTCGACGGCCGCGCTATACACAGCGTCATCTGCGCCAGCTGAAAGCGGGATGTTGAGGTTGTAGCCGTGGCCATCGCCCAGGCCCCGTTCAGCGCACGCGCCCGTACCGGGATACAGCGGCGATTGGTGCAACGAGAGGTAGAGCACGCTCGGATCGGCGTAAAATATTTCTTGAGTGCCGTTGCCATGGTGCACGTCGAAGTCCACGATCGCGACTCGTGCCACGCCGCGAGCCCGCGCGTGAGCGGCCGCAACGGCTACGTTGTTCAACAAGCAAAAGCCCATCGCGCAGCCGGGGCGGGCGTGGTGTCCCGGCGGTCGCACGAGCGCCAACCCAAAGTCTGCTCTGCCCTCGAGCAACGTCTCAGCAACGACCACGGCTGCGCCCGCAGCGACGCGCGCCGCGGCTACCGAATGAGGGCTGAAGAACGTATCCTCGTCCATGTAACCTGAGCGGCCGGCCGCCTGGTTAAGCCGGTGTAGGTAAGCCTGCGTGTGCACGCGGGCCAGCTCCTCGTCACTTGCGCCGCGTGCCGCGACATCGATTCGCCGTAGGTCGACCTCGGCGCAGGCGATCGCAGCGCGGGCCGCATGTAGGCGTTCCGGTCGTTCGGGATGCCCCGCCGGCGCGACGTGCTCGGAGAACAGGGGGTCGTCTACTAACGCGAGAGTTTTTTGCATGGGCGCTTTGAGCGTGGCGTCGCGCGGGTGCTCGGTCGCGGTGCGGCGACCGCGCGAGAGAAGCATGACTGGGCTCATGGTCCGGACCCGTCGTGGCCGTTCCGCGCTTTAGCTCAGCGCAGACAAGTAGTACCGTCGAGCCTAAAGCGCCGCCGGGCGTTTTATTGTCGGAGCGCGGCCAACCCCACTCGGGGTCGAGCCAAAGGGGCCACAGGATGCGTTGGAAGATCATCATCGTAAACGCCGCTATCGTCATTGTCGTCGGGCTGCTGACATACGTTTTGCTGGCCACCTCACTGAAGGACGTCCTCGCCAATCAGACGGAGCGCAAGCGTGAGGTAGCACAGGCACTTCGCGCCGCTGACTCGCAGCTTGCACTCGATGCGCTGCGACTCGAGCGTTGGTTGGAGACGAATGCCAGCGCCCCTTCCGTACGCGCCGTTCTGGCCAGCGGCACGGCGGACGCGCGGAGTGAGGCGGCGACGGCAGAGGCCAATCGCCTCCGTGACGCGGCGGTGAGCGAGCCCATGTTCGCCAAAATGGCGCCCTCCCTGGTGCTGATCGTCGATGCGCGCGGCGTCGTCGTCGGACGCAATGGCTCGGCCTTGATGCGCGGGGAAAACGTGGCTGCGGCGTACCCGTCTTTGGCGGAGTCGCTGAAGAGCGGACAATCCGCGAGCGCTATGTGGGTGAATCACAAGCGCCAGGAGCAAATGCTGACGAGCTACGCGCCACTGCGTGGCGACAACGGCGCGGTGATTGGCGCCCTTGTCGTAGGGACGCCGTTGAATGACGAGCGCATGACGCGCACGAGTGACTTGACGAGCGGTCACTCGTTGCTCCTGACCGCGGTGTCCGACGTCACGGAGGTCGTTGCGGACAGCGCGGCGCCCGCGGAGGTGGTCGCGGCGGCAAGTCAAGGCAGCGTGACGGCGGCGGTCAAACAAGCCCTCAGTTCAGGTGGCGTCGTGACGGTCGACACCGTCGGTGGCGGTCAGTTGTTCGGTGCGGTTCCGCTCGACGGCTACTCCGGCATCACGAAAGGCGTGATCATCGCCGCGGTTCCTGCGTCCCTGGTGGACAGCCTGGGTGGCCTGCTGTGGCCGGTGTTCGCGGTCTCCGGCCTTGGTCTGCTCTTGGTGCTAGTGGGCGGCGTCCTGCTCGGCAATTACATCTCGGGCCCCATCTCCCAGCTCGAGGATGGCTTGCTCGCGATCATCAATGGCAACTCCGACCTCCGCTTCCAGCTGGAGCACGACGAGCTCGGCGGTCTGGTGTTCCGGATCAACTCCTTACTGAACGCTTTGATGGGCGTGGCCGAGGACACGACGGACGAACACGGGCGCCCATCACAAGGTCCGAGCGCGCGCGACTTTCAAGAAGCGCTAGCGGTCGATGAAAGCTCGGTCGGCAGCATCGATCCCAACGTCTCCGCTGCGCTCGGGGCGGAGGGGGCCGAACAATACTATCGCCGGCTGTACAACGATTACATCGCTGCCAAGCGTCAGCTGAGCGAGCCGGTGGAGCACATCACGTTTGAAGCCTTCGTCGGTCGAATCCGCTCGAGCGAGGCGGAAATCTCGCAAAAGCTGGGAAAGCCCGTCCGCTATCAGGTCCAGATCAAGGGCACCGCCGTCGTGCTAATCCCCGTTCCGCTTTCTTGAACGGGTCGCGCTCGGGCTCACTCGATCCCAAGGCACTTCGAGCGCTGGGACAGCGACGCTTTTCAAGCTATATGAGCCCGCGGCGCGGTCTCGCGCCCCAAGCTCTCGCCTAGTAGGACCATGGGAATCTTCGACTTTCTGAGCAAAAAAAGCGACGCTCCACCGCGCGCTTCCCAAAAAGAAATCGCGCGCCTCGAGCGGCTGCTCAGCAACAAGCTGTCGCAAAATTTCGATCGTCAAGAGGCGATTCAGGAGCTCGGGCGGATGGGCACGGCGCAAGCTGCTTCGGCATTGCTCAAGCGCTTCGATTGGGTGTTGGACCCCTCCATCACCGACCAAGAGGAGAAGGAGTCGTGCATGCACGGCATCGTTGCCGCGGGGGAGGATGCACTCGGGCCGATTCGTGACTACTGCAAAAAGGCCGAAAGCTTGACTTGGCCACTCAAGGTGCTCCGCGCCATCGTGAAAGACGATACGGAGGCCGCTCAGGAGCTGCTCGGCATTCTCGATCAGTTCGACACGGAATACGTACGAAACGCCGAGCCGAAGGTCCAAATCATCCAAGCCCTGGAGGCGTACCCGTCCGATGACGTTCGCGTCGCGGTGGAGCCGTTCTTGGGTGACATGAGTGAGCCCGTGCGCTTCACGGCGGCGACCACGCTGTTCGCCGTGAACGACGCGGCCAGTGTGGTGGCGCTCGTCGAAGCGCTGGCTACCGAAGAGTCACGTCGGGTGCAGAACAGAATCGCGCAGGGGCTGGCGGACAAAGCTTGGCCAATCTCAGCCGACGCCGTGCCGAACGCGACCAAGGCGCTGCCACCAGGATTCGTGATCGCCTCCGGTGTCGTTCACAGGTCTCGCTGACGCGATCTACAAAATGCCAAACGCCCCGCTCGTGAGCGGGGCGCTTTTCGAACGTAACTCGAGCCGCGGCGCTGACGCTTACTCGGTCACGCGGTACTGGAACGGCAAGTAGATATTGTAACTCACCGTCAGCAATTGATTGAAGTTGAAGCGACGATCGTCGTCCGAGATGCGGTTATCCGGGAACTTCTTGTCTTTGCCGCCGCCGGCGGTGTCGAAGCCGCTGGTGTTCCAAGAGAACGGAAGTCCGCGATATTCGAAGCCGAGCGCGCTCCACTTGTTGATGTAGAAGTTGAAACCAAGACCAAAGGTCGGGGCAACGGCAACGCGCGTGGAGGTCTTGAACACGCCCGCGCACGCATTGCAGTCAGCGCGTTCCGTCAAGCCCACAAAAGCCGGACCACCGAAGAAATACAGATCGGTGTCCAGATAAATGCTCTGAAACAAGGCCAACTTGCCGCGGAAGGGCACGGCGGTGAGCTGCGGCGCGACCACCCAATCGATACCGCCGAGTTGCTTCTCGAAGTCAGGGCCCACGTTGCCCGCCGTCAATTGCCGATCCAACGAGGTCCCGTTCGGATTTGCTGCGGTGCCGGGGTCCGATGCGCGACGACCCGCATTCACGCTTTGAATCTGATCGGTCAGGTACGTGGGAATACGGATCACGCTGCCTACGGCGCCCCAGGCGCCGAACGCGAGCCAATCGGTGAAATTGTATTGTAGTCGTCCACCGAGCAAGATGGTGCGCTGGTACTCGTCGAGCAACGTGAAGGAGACGGCCGGAGCAATCTCGAAGCGCCCTTTGCGGTGCAGCCTCAGCTTGCGTACCGCCGGCGCCCCGGCAAGCGGCCCCGTCAGCTGAATTTCCTGCGCTTGCGCGCCCGCCGTCACGGCGCACAGTGCCAGCGCGGCCGCCAGCCCGGACACGACGCGCTTGAGAGACTTCTGTTTCGTGGTCGTCATGCCTCGCCCTTTGCCCATCACTTCGGCAACCGGTAGTCGAAGGACGGCGGGATGAAGAACGCGACACCGAACTGTGCCTGCACGTTGTTCGTCAAGCTGGTTTCGCCGTACCAAGTATTCTTATTCGCCGGGTTTCGATCCACCGTGAGGCTCTCGAGCTTGTCATTGAAGACGTAGTCGCGTACCTCGACGACAGCCGCAAACCAGCGGTTAAAGAAGATGCGCAAGCCGATGCCGGCGTTGAACGCGAGCTTCGGCTCGAACGAGAAATTGCGGTTGTCCGGGTCAATCACCGGGATCGGGCGAACGCTGAGCGCGCCGACACCGCCGACTACGTACGCGTCGTAGTGGAAGATGAAATCCCCGAAGCCCGCGAACTTGCCGTAGGCGGGGACGTACGTGAAGTTCAGCGCGGCGGCCCACTGGTACTCAGTGAGCGGCACGGCGACGCGCGCGGAGCGGCGTACCTGAGCATTGAACTCTTTGTCGTTATTCAGGTAGTACTCGCCGTTGAGGCCGATCGCGAGGACGTTGGTGATGTAGTAGTTCAGCGCCAGCACCGGAGCCGGATGGCTCACGAACTGGTCGTTCATGCTCACCGACCAACCGAGCTGCAGTTCCAACCGGCGAACGCGCAGGGCGTAGGCTTGTTGCACCGCGAATATCTGCTCCTTGAGCGGGCGGGCGGCCTCCTTATCCATGTCCAGATTTGGACAGGCTGCCGGGTCGATCTTGCAGATGTCCTCGAGGCCAGAGCCAGCGCCGGGCGCCGCATTGTCGTCGCCTCCAGGCGCGGGCGCCGCGGGGACTGCCGCCGTGTCACCTGTTGCGGCGGCGTCGGTCGCAGCCGCGGAGTCGCCGGCGCCAGGGGCGTCGGCATCTACGACTGCGCTGTCGGCAGCGCCTTTGGAATCCTTCGCTGCAGCAGCTTTTCCGGCTGCATGGCTTTTCCCGGCTGCCCAGCTTTGCGCTGGGAGTATGCCGAGGGCCACTGCTACGAGGAGCCCGATGGGACTTGACTTCATCGATGCCTCTTCCGCTTTCCCACTCGAACGACGCTTTGGACCACCGGGTGCAGATGCCGCAACCACTTGGAACTACTAGGGAATTCCGTAACCTGAAACGCCGAGGGACTATATCACGCTAAAAATCTTACAATCAACAGGCTAAAAATTTGCGACCCGACGACAATCCGGCTTTGAAGCGTGGAGCCTCATTCGGCGGCGTCGCGACCGAGTAATGCCTCCACGAAGTCAGCTGGGGCAAACTCGTGAAGATCGTCAGGCCGTTCACCGAGGCCTACAAAGCGAACGGGCAGACGAAGTGCGTTGGCGATTCCGAGTACTACGCCGCCTTTTGCGGTGCCGTCGAGCTTCGTCAGCACGATGCCGGTGAGCGGCAACGCTTCCTTGAACTCTCTAGCTTGAGCAAGAGCGTTTTGCCCGTTCGTCGCGTCGATGACCAGCAATATTTCGTGCGGCGCACCAGGTAGCGCCTTTTCTGCTGTCTTGGCGATTTTCTTCATCTCCGCCATGAGGTTCGACTTGGTGTGTAGGCGACCTGCGGTATCCGCGAGTACGACATCCACTC
>CAXSGJ010000001.1:33915-169201 GCA_964236865.1 uncultured Polyangiaceae bacterium | reverse complement strand
GCCTTCTTGATCGCGTCGAACACCACACTACCCGGGTCTGCTCCGTCTTTGCCGCGCACGACTTCGCAGCCCACGCGGTCGCCCCAGACTACCAACTGCTGCACGGCCGCAGCGCGAAACGTATCGCCGGCGGCAAGTAGGCACTTCTTGCCACTGGCGTTGAGTTTGGTCGCGAGTTTGCCAATCGTCGTGGTTTTTCCGGCGCCGTTGACACCCACCAAGAGCACGACGCTTGGCTTGGCCTTGAGTTCGAGAGCGCTCGAGCTGCCATTGATCGAGACGATCCGTTCGGCCTCCGCCCGCAACGCGTCCCACACCTTTTCGGGATTCCCGAGGTCACTCGGATCGCCGAGTGCCAGCCTTTCTTTGACCCGGTCGAGCAGCAGCTCCGTGGTCTCCGTGCCGACGTCCGAGGCCAACAAGACCTCTTCGATTTGGGCGGTGATCTCGGTGCCCAGCTCCGTTCGTCCGGAGAACAGCGCGCGAAGCCGACCGAAGAAACCTTCCGAGCCACGCGCTTTGGACAGGCCGCGGCGCAGCCCCTCGATGTCACGTGGCGCGCGCTCGGGGTGGCGCGCGGACGGGGGTGGAGGCCGCCCTGCGGAGCCGGGGGCCTGTGAATGAGTGACCGCAGGCGCAGCGGGAACTAGATTCGATGGCCCTGCTTTGACGCCCGAGCGGGGCGCGGCGCTGTTCGGCGCGATCGACGCCTCGGGTACGCCCGCGGTGCGTGCCGGCGAGCGCTGAGGCCGCGGTGGAGGCTCGCTTCGCTTCTCGCTGGCCTTGGGCGGTGGAGGCAGCTCCGCGGTCTGCGCCTTCCTGAAGAACAAGAAATAAACGGCGACAGCTGCGACGAGCGCGATTAGGGCGTAAATCATTGCGGCTTACCGCGCCGGTGCGGCAGTGGTAGCGGACTATAGAAACGCGCGCTTTGCTCCGTCAATGGGGCTTGCGCGCTTTCAGTAAGCCGCGCTCGGCCGATCAGGCCGGTTTCCGACGGTGTGCGGGTTCACGTCCGGAAACTCCTTGCTCTTTCGCCTCGGACAGGGGGTCCGGGCCAAAGGCCGCTTCCTCTACGGCATGAGCCCACGCCGCAACGTCCGCGCGCTCGCTGCGTCGTGCCAGCTCTCCGGGCGTCGCTTCGACGCGCCGCTCCCATCCGCCGTCGTGCGTCGCCCACTCGACGAAGCGAGCGAGCAACGTCCGTCGGCGCGAGACCAACGACAACACCAGCGTACCCGGTGGCGGCATCGGCGCCGCCAATGCGCTGTGAAACGGCGCGCGTACTTCCAACGCGGCCCCGGGGCCGGCAGCTTCTCCGCCTTCCAACGTAAAGCTGCCGTCCGCGTCGGTGTGGGCGGTGCGCAGCACGCCGCTCGCATCGAAGGCAGGCAGGCGCACGAGCACCGCCGCGCCCGGGATGGGGCGGCCGTCGTGCGCGTCGATGACGCGCCCGCGCCAGCCTGCTCGCGCCGCGCCCAGCTCGAGCACATCGACCGGCACGCGCACGCCTTCGCGATTCTCTGCTGACGGCGGCACACGTTCCATGCGCCGTGGCCTTTGCCAGCCGATGAGCAGCCACGAGCTGAGTGCCGCGACCGCCGCGATCCATGCGAAGCGGTGCCACGGGCTCGGCGGCGCGATCGGGATCTCGACGGCGAGCCCGGCGCCCGGCAACCACCAGTTGGAATCAGGAACGTAGCGCAGCTCGACCGGCCGCGCCCGAACCTGCGCCTCCTCGACGCGCAGCTCGAGCTCCGCGTTGCCATCGGCGACGCGTGCGCTGCCGAGACTCAATCCGCCAATCCGTGCTTCGACCGATCCACTCGGTACCGCGCCGGCCACCGACATCACGCGCACCTGCAGGCTCACGCCGTGTTCTGGGTGACTGGCTGCGACCGGACGCGCGAGGGAAAGCACGACCAGCGCCGTGCTCGTCACGTGCAACACGGAGCGTGCCGCGCGCGTGCTCTCGCTACCCGGAAATTCCGCGCTGAGCTCGAGCGGTCCGGGAGTGCCGAACGACAGGCTCGGAATGCGAAGCTCCGCGCTGCTTCCGATCTCAACCGAAGTCATTCCGATCGGCTTGGGCGGCGCGCCGTCGCGCGCCGCGCTCAAAGTGATGCCGAGGGTCTCGACTGCTTCACCTGCCGCCAAAGCGGGCTCGGGACGCGTGACCAAAGATAAGACCTGACTCGCACGCTCGAGTGCGAGCACAGTTTGAGACGGCGCAAATGCCAGCTCAACACTGCGTGTCGCTCGGTCGCCCAGTATGCGTCGCGTGGTCGCGGTATAAAGACCGCTCGGGTCGGTGAAGCTCAGCTCGAACTCTGGGCGGTCCGGAATGCCGTCGAAGTGCACGCAGAGTGCTCCTGCATCATTGGTTCGCACCCCGTATGTGAACGCCGAGTCGTGGGCGAGCTCGCCGCTTTTCGACCGGCATTCACGCGCAGTCGGCGGCTCGGCGCCCGGGTTCAATAGCTCGAGCCTGAGCTCGGCGCCGGAGACTGGATGGCCGGCATCGTCGAGCAGACGCGCCGCTACTTCACAGCCGCCGCGCTGCAGCGCGGCGCTAGCCTCGATCGTCGAGCTGCCCGTGACGCGAAGCTCCGGCGTCGCGCTCGCGGATGCAGACCAGCCCGAGTAAGACAGCGCCGCACACGAGGCGACGCTCAACGCGCGTGCGACGCGCCGCCGCCGCCACGGGTCAAGTCCGCTGTTTGGTCCGCCGGTCGGCGCGCGCAGCAGGCTCACTTTCGGCAGCATACATCCCAAATTGGGAAGGTGCTTTCGATGACGAAAGCGCTGAAGCAAACCGCGCCCGAGGTCGTCTGACGAAGCAACGTGGGCGAGTGGCGTGACGAAGACGACGGCATGGCAGCGAGCGCGGCACTTGGAGCCTAGGTCGGGGAGGCCCAATTCATCATGGACGACGGGTCGGTCGCCCATGATACGGTGGCTTGCAATGCGTCGTCTCGCTTTGGCCGCCGTCCTGGGCGGTCTGGGGTTCATGGCAACGCGGCCCGCGGTGGCCGATGAGACCGCGGATGTCGACCACTTGCTGCAAAACCTGGCAAGCGGGTCGGACTTTCGCGTGCGAACGCAGGCCGCCCTGGCTCTCGGCGCTTCCAAGTCACGTCGTGCGGTTGAACCCCTGTGCACTGGCTTGGCCGATCCCAGCGCGACGGTCCGCGCCGCATCCGCTGCGGCGCTCGGCCGGCTCCGCTTGGGCGGTTCGGAGTGCCTGCAAAAGCGGCTCGCAATTGAGACCAGCGACACCGTCAAATCCACCATTCAAAAAGCGCTCGATCCAGTATTCACCACCGATACCAAGTACTATTTGGCGATCGGCAAAACCACGGACAAAACCGGGCGCTCCGGCGAAGAGGTCGACGGCATCATTCACGGTGCGATGGCCGCTGCGGCCACGCTGCTCCCAGCGTTCGCGATGGCGCCGCCTGGTGAGACGCTCGCCGATGCCAAGCGCCGTCTATCGCTATACGGCCGCGTAAAATCCTATTTCTTGTCGCCCCGCATCAGCGCGCCGGACTATTCCGGAGGCAATCTCACGGTTCGGCTCGAGATCGCAATGTTTAGCTACCCCGATAAGGCACTGCTCGGAAATTACACGACCAAGCTCACCAAATCTGGAGTGGCCTCTCCCGACAAAGAAACGGAGAACGACCTCATCAAAACCGCGGGGGAGCGCGCGCTCGACAAGTTTTCGCAGATCGCCACTCGCCTACAGTAGCGCCAGTGTGCGTGCCACTTCTGGGTGCCTATCAGTCGCGCGCTTGTTGCACGTAGCGCCTCTGAGGCCGTAATCTCAGGTCCTTATTCCCGCAAGGAGTACCCATGCCCGATCTCTCCAGCTTCGACCACGCCGGGCGATTGCAGATTTTGACGTCGTTTTGGCCCTGCTCCGCGGCTCACGCAGCAGCGCACGCACCGCTTCGGTACCCGCCAAAGCAAAGCCAAAATCCGAACATCCCGAGCGGGCGGTGCTTGAGGTTCTCTGACCATGAGGAGTCCGCTCATGGGTGAGGCCTCAACGGCGCCCCTGCCGGCCACCGGTCGGCACCAGCGGCGCTTTCGCAATTACCTGCTCGATAGCCACTTTCAGCTCAAATACACCGCGTATCTGGTTGGTATCGCGCTGCTCTTCAGCATCTCGCTCGGGCTCTTGATTTGGCGCACGAGCGTGGCGGTGATCGCGCAGAGTCATCAGGCCATGCATCAAGGCGAGCAAGTCGTGGCCCGTGGCCGGGAGGTACTCACTGAGAGTCAAAAGGTCAGTGAGGTCGTCAAAATGAACATCATCAAGGATCCGGTGTACAGCGACAACCCGGCCTTGCTGGACGCCTTCAAGGCCGACGCGGACAAGCAAGACGAGCGGTTGAAGGTGCAACAACAAGCGTTGGAAGGGCAGGCGAGCGCGCTCCGCGACCAGGCGGCAGCCCTGACCGAGAGCCAGCACGTCATGCTCTACACGCTGGTCGGCGCGCTCTCTTTGCTCGTCGTGTTGATTGGTTTTGCCGGCATCCTCGTGACGCATAAGGTCGCCGGCCCAATCTTCAAGATGAAGCGTCAGATCAGCGACGTGGGTGCGGGGCGCCTCAAAATCCCGGGCAAGCTGCGCAAGGGCGACGAATTGGTCGCATTCTTCGAGACTTTCGAGACCATGGTCGTGAACCTGCGCCACCGCCAAGAAGTCGAGATTCAGAAGCTAGAGAGCGCGATCACCACGCTCGAGCCTAAAGCCGAACCTGGCGAGCTAGACAGCCTTTACCAGCTGCGCCAAGAAATGAAGGCCGCGCTCGACTACTGACGGGACTCAGAAAGCCGCCCGAATGTACTCGACGCTGGGTACGCCGTCCGACCAAGTCACACTGGCGACATCGTACCGGACGTGATCAAGGCCGTGGTCGAACTTGAACCGGCGCTGCCACAAGCGCTCGCCCGCTCGCCGCAAACGAGTGCGCTTCCAGCCATCGACGCTGCCGAAGGCGGACGTCCATGACTGGGCACTCCGGGTCCGGACCTCTACAATGGCCAGCGTGCGGCCGTCCCTGACGATCAGATCGACTTCGAGGTAGCCCACCCGGACATTGGCGGCGATGACGTCCACCCCGCGCGCTTCGAGCCACTTGCGGACAATCTGTTCCGCGGCTTCTCCCAAGCAGCGCGGGTGATGTTCAGCCTTGGTCGGCCGCGCCGCACGTGCCCTCGGCGGTCCCGATGGGTCCGCCGAGCGGGCTGCATTCCTTACCGGTGTCCTTCGGGTTATATTCACCGCCGTTCCGGATGCAATAGGAGCCGACCAGCTCCGCTTGCCCCAGGCCGACATCATCGAAATCGTGCGTGCACGAAAAGCCCGAGGGGCACTTGCAGTAACGCGCGTTCGAGTTGGGTCCATCGCACCGGCATGAGCAGTAGACTGCATTTTCGGCCAGCCGCTTGCTCAGTTGCGGGGAAACCGCCACCGTGACCGGCTGGGTCGGGTCGCCGGGAACATGGCAATTGGCGGGCTGGCCCGCGACAGGCGTCGCCTGGCCGTATCTGCAGCTGACTCGACCTTGAAAGTGGTCCACCAGGCACAGCCGCGTCTCGCATTGAAATGAGCGCGCCTCGAGGTTGGTCTCGCCCGAGGCGTAACCTGAGAAGGTCGTGGTGTACTCGTCCTCAGGGGTGCAGGGATCGCCAACGCCGCCGGGCTGGCAGGCAAGTGGCATCAGACCGGCGAGTGCGGTGGCCAACAGAGAGAAGCCCGTGATTTTACGTATCATCGACTGACCGTCACCCATTCGACTCGTGGTCCACTATGTCTCGATCGGCGGTCGCCGGAGCGACGCCGTAACCGCCCGTACGCTAGCCGAGCGCTTCTAACGCAGTCAACGCGAAAGAAGCCACTCAGCACGTGAGGCCCAGCGCGCTCGGAGCGGCCCAAGGAATTTTCCAACAGCCGTGTCTGTCGCGTTTGTCGCGTTTGTCGCGTCTGCCGTGTCTGCCGTGTCTGCCGTGTCTGCCGCGTCTGATGCTTGTGCCAACGCCCATGGACCTGGTCAATGTGCCCGCGGGGGCGGGTCGATCACTCGCTCTGCCCGCGTCACGCCTTACGTTCGCGCTGGCGCCGCCGCGAGCGCGCTAGTGCGCCGACGCACGCCGGAGCGTTTGGTGCGATATGCACCCACGTTCGCACCAGCGTTCATCGAGCCGAGCCGCGGCTCGGTTGAACCGACTGCTCGGGCAACGGAACACGCCCGGCTGCGAGTTGCTGCACGCTCAGAGTCGTGCTCTGTGAAATAAAACCTCTCTTGAAATTCCGGACCGCAGCAATTTTGAAGTGGCGCGCCAGCACTCGCATGGGTCGCTGCAAGCACTTGCGGCTCGTTTCCATCGGTGCTTGACAAGCTTGCATCGCGATCTCTAACATGCCCACGACCGCGGGTGGTATGTACCGGTACTTGTTAGGTTTTTACCGCTCTGGCCGAAGAGGCCCCCCGACTCGGTCGCGGCGCCGCCCGTAAAGGCGCCGATCTCAACCCAACTCCAGAGGATCCATGTTCCGAAAGCGCCTCGTTGCGGTCTGCATTCTGGCATCCGTTGCTCTACCGAGCCTCGCGCTTCCTCGCCTTGCGCGAGCGCAGGATGTCATCGACCTGGATTCCGATGCTCCGCCTCCGCCCAAGAAGGGCGCGAAGCCCGCCAAGGGCGCCAAGCCCGCCAAGCCCGGCGCCGCGACCGAGAACGAAACGCCGGCGCCGGCCAAGCGGACCGGCAAGGCCGTCGACATCGACCTGGATGAGGGCGCGCCTGCTTCGTCCGCTCCCGTGGTGGCGGGGCGGATGACCGAAGCGGCGGCCTCGGCCAAGGCTTTGTTCGACAAGGAGAAGTGGAACGAGGCAGCGCAAGCCTTGCACCGAGTGGTGAGCGGTCAGACCGGCGATGATCCGGGCAATAAGCAACTGGCCGAGTACTTCCTCGCCATCTCTCTTTATCGGCTGAAGTTTTACCAGGCAAGCTACGCGCTCTTCAGTGTGATCGCGGACAACCCGAATCACGTGAAGTTCAAGGAGACCCTGCTGTGGTTGGCCAAGCTTGCGACCCAGCTTCCGGAGCCGGCTGACATCATCGAGCGCGTCGGTAAGTACAACGACGAGCAAGTCGCGCGCTTCGACAACGATCAGCAGCGGGATCTTTTTTGGCAGCTCAATTACATGTTGGGCCGCTACAAGTACCGCAATCGCCAGTTCGAAGAAGCGATCCGCTTGTTCCAGAAGGTCGATCGGCGTAGCGAGTACTACGTCAAATCGCAATTTTTTACCGGCATCTGCTACGTGCAGGTCCGCAAATCGGTCCCCGCCGTTCAAGCCTTCCAGCGCATTCAGAAAGCGCTGGATGAAGGCGTAGAGGGCGTGGAGGACGAAGACCGTTTGCGCGACCTGGCGTCGCTGTCCATGGCCCGCACCTATTACTCGTCTTCCATCAAGACGGACGCAGAGACCAACCAGCCGACGGTCGACAGCACTAAGCTGAGCGCCGCGGTGAAGTTTTGGAATCAAGTGGACGTGGCTAGCGAGTACTGGCTCGACGCCTTGTTCGAAGAGTCTTGGGCTTACTTCATGGCCGGCGATTATCCGCACGCGCTCGGTAACATTCACACGCTGCAGTCGCCGTACTTTCCGAACTCGTTTTATCCGGAAGCCTCGGTGTTGAAGGCCGTCATCTACTTTTCGAACTGCAACTACGAGGCAGCCACGACTGTCGTTGCGCAGTTCAACAAAAAATACACCCCGATCAAAGAGCAGCTCGAAAAAGTGCTCAGCAACTACAAGGGTGAGAACAAGGAAGAGCCGTTCTTCAAGTTCTTGCTCGAGGTTCGCTCGGGCGGCGGCAACTTGGACGAGCGGATTCGCCCGATCGTCGAGAATGCGCTGAGCGATCGCCAGCTGCTGCGCAACATCGACTACGTGAAGCTACTCGAGGAAGAGGACAAGCGGTTCAAGCAGTCGCCGCCCACCTTTCAAAGCTCGAGCATCGGGCAACAGGTCGGCGACGCCTTGAAGCTCGCGCGTGACCTTGCCGTGCGTCAAGCGGGTGAGCTTGCGCTGTCTCGCTACCAGCGCAACGTCGACGAGCTGAACGAGCGCTTGCGCGACGGCGAGAAAATTTTGATCGATATCACCGCGGCGCAACGCAACTTGCTCGATGAGAAGCTGTCTACCGGGCAGGTTAGCGCGGCAGAGTCGAAGACATTCGGCGACGTGAAGCCCGACGAAGAGCACGTAATTTGGCCCTTCGACGGCGAGTATTGGCGTGACGAGCTCGGCTTCTATCGCCAGCGCGTCGTTTCGGCGTGTGGGAGGTAATGGCAATGAGCTCCAAAAGAGCGTTCGTAGGCATCTCTGTTGCGTTCGGTCTGTTGCTGTCGGCGGGCAGTGCGCTCGCCATAACGGAAGCGAAGCCCACGGATCTGAGCTCGGAGTGCATTGCTCCCGATGCCGCCAAGGCGTTGAGTGAGTGCCCGGCCGGCAAGATGGCGGACGTTCACAGCAAACGTCCCGCGGCGTTCTCCAGCGCGCCCCCCCCGCGCGACGTGAAGAAGCGCCAAGATGAGTCGAGGCCAGTCAACCCAGAGGAGCTGACCAAGTATGCGGAGCGCGACACGCGCAAGAGCCGCCTGCAAGCACGCGCTCGCGCGCTCCTGATCACTGAAATTCAGGGCCTCGAGCGTCTGTATCGCAGCACCCCGAAGAAGTCTCCCGACCGGCCGCAGCTGACGCGCCGCCTAGCGGAAGGCTACGTGGAGCTGGAGAGCGCGGCGCAGCGCGACAAGATCGCCGCCGACATCGCCGGGCAGGACGCGAAGAAGAAGGGCAAGCCGACGACGAAGTTTCGTTCCGACGCCGTCGCAGCGGACAAGATCCTCGCCGCCGCGCGCAAGAGCGCCATCAACTACTACGTGTTGATGAAGACGGACTACCCGGATTACTCGAAAATCGACGAGGTTTTGTACTACCTCGCTTACGAGTATGAGCAGGGTGGGGATCTCAAGAATGCGCGCTCCACGTACCTCGAGCTGATCCAAAAGGCGCCTAAGTCTCCCTACATCCCGAATGCTTACCTAGCCTTCGGTGAGCTGTACTTCCAAGAAGCCCAGGGAGACCCCTCCAAGTGGGATCTGTCGGCGGCTGCGTACAAAAAGGTGATCGAGTACCCGCCGCCCACCAACAAGGTGTACGGCTACGCGCGTTACAAGCTCGGCTACGTGTTCTGGAACAAGGGCGAGTACGCCAACGCCCTGAATGAGTTCAAGAAGGTGATCGAGTACGGCGACACCTACGGCGATCTGCCGAACGCGAAACAGCTGGCCAAGGCGGCGCGGCGAGACACGATCCCGGTCTACGCGGTCAGCGGCGACCCCTCCAAAGCCTTCAACTTCTTCAAGCCGCTCAGCGGCGACAAAGGCGGCGAGACCGGCAAGACCGTCGACATGATGAACGAGCTCGGTCTCGCCTACCTGGACACCGGCCACTACAAGGAGGGCATCGTCCTGTACAAGGACTTGCTCAGCCGCGACCCCGGCGACAAGTCCTGCTTCTACCAAGGCCAGGTGACCACCGCTTCCTCGGCGCTGAACTCCGGCGACAAGGACGCCATCCGCAAGGAGATGGACGCCCAGGTCCGGGTCTACAACGACTTCATGAAGGACAAGCACGCGGACGCCTCCAGGCTGCAGTGCGCGAACAAGACGGCCGAGCTGCTCTCCGAAACGGCGATGAGCTGGCACTTGGAAGCAGTCGGGTCGGGTGGCGTGCGCGGCACCGGCGACAAGAAGACGATGGACCTGGCGGCTTACCTGTACAAGAAGGTCGCCGACAACTTCACGTCCGCTGATTTCGCGAAGTTCGAGTTCCCGCGCATCGTCAAGTCCGACTGGCCCACGATGTACAAGATCAAGTACGCGATGGCGGACTTGCTCTACTTCCAACAGCGTTGGGACGAGTGCGGTCCGGCGTTCGACGCGGTCGTGGCCGAAGACCCGAAGAACGAGCAGGCCGCGGAGGCCGCGTACGCTTCGGTGCTTTGCTACCAGAAGATGTACGACCAGATGTACAAGGGCGCGGCCGACCGCAAGGGCAAAGGCCTGGGTCCTCAAGGCGCCGATGAGAAGGATCGCGAGGCCAAGAAGGGTGAGTGGGAGAAGTTTAAGCCGAAACCCCTCAGCGACATGCAGAAGGGCATGGTCAACGCCTTCAACCGTTACGTCTGTTACGTGAAACCGCCCAAGGGCGACAAGGACGCGGAGGAGCAGTACGTCGAGGTCAAGTACGCCCGCGCGCGCACGTACTTCGAGGCCCAGCATTGGGAGGAAGCGGCGCTCGCATTCCGCGACGTGGCCATCAATCACTCGGACAAAGACGCCGGCATCTACGCAGCCCAGCTCTATCTCGAAGCGATCAACGTGCTCGGTTCGCGCGCCGAGCCGCCGCGCCCAGAGTGCTTCGATGAAATGGGCAAAGACGTACCCGTGTTCCTCGACTTGTACTGCAAGGGCAGCAAGGCCGAGGACAACAAGGAGCAGTGCGAGACTCTGAATCGCATTCAGTTCGATATCCGCCGGCTCAAGGCGCAGAAGCTCGTGGAGCTCGCGGACCAGCAGCAAGACAAGGGCGATTACAAGAACGCGCTCGACAGTTACAAGAAGGGCGCCGACGCGTACCTAGACCTCTGGCGTTCGTACTGTGAGGAGCCGCTCGGCAAGGGCGACCATCCGAAGCAGTGCGAGAAGGCAGACGAGACCGTCTACAACATGGCGCGCGCTTACCAGGCGGCGCGCCTGCTGGCGAAGTCGATTCAGGCGAGGCTCATTCTGCTGAGCTCGAAGTACGGCATGGCCGACTCGCCCTTGGCGATGAAGGCTACTTACGAAATCGGCGGCAATTATCAAGCGATCGCCGTGTACGACAAGGCCTCGGACTTCTTCGAGCTGTATGCGAAGAAGACGGCGTACAAAGGCGAGTTCGCCGATCAAGCGCTGAGTGATGCGGTGGTGCTCCGCTTGGGCATAGGCCAAGAGGATCAAGGCATCGACGACTCGAACAACTTCAATCGCTACTTTGGCGCGAGGAAGCCCGCGCAAACCGCGCAGATTGCCTACGCGATCGCCGCGCACTACGGCGAGAAGAAGGACTGGAACAATGTCGAGAAGCGGCTCGGCGGCTCAATGCGCATGATCGACAGCAAGGCGACCCTGGACATCGTCGCCCAGGCCCACGCGCTCTTGGCGCGGGCGGACATCAAGCTCGGCAAAGAAACCCTGGCCGTGCGCGAATACAGAGCCGTGATCGGCCTGTGGTCAGATCCGAAGACTGCCGCAGACAAGATTATGAGCATCCCGGGCGAAGACGAGGGCTCCAAGCAGCGTCGCTTGGGTCGCGCGCTGGAGGCCGTAGGCGAGGGGATGTTTTACTTTGCCGACTTGGAAAAGGCGAAAGTCGACAAGCTCAAATTCCCCGAGTACCACGGCAACAACTCTAGGGAAGATGTGCTGAAGCACATCAACACCAAGGTAAAAGACTGGATCGTCAAGAAGCGCCCGCTGATCGACAAGGCCAGTGGCGAGTACAAGAAGATCGTCGATCTACAGCCCGCTCCGCCGCCACGTTGGGTGATCGCCGCCGGCTCTCGAGTCGGTGAAATGTGGGGTGGCTTCGTGAAGGAATTCCGCGCCGCGCCGATTCCGGACTCTTTCCGGCGGGACGTCGAGATCCGCCAGACCTACTACGCGAGCTTGGACGAGGCGTCAGAGCCCCAGAAACAGCAGGCCAAGAGCGCCTTCGAGACCTGCCTGGGTTACTCGGTGAAGTACCAGTACTTCGACGAGTTCAGCCGTACTTGCGAGGAGTGGCTCGCTCAGAATTACAAGAACGAGTACCACTTGGTGGACGAGTTCCGCGGCTCGCCGAATCGGGTCAACAGCGTGCTGCTCGAGCAGGGCAACCCCTTGCGCATGGGCGGTGAGCCGATGATCACGCAGAGCGCCGAGCCGGCTGCGAAGAAGGACAACACCGCGAAGTCCGACGACGCGTCGGCCAGCAAGGCCAAGGGCAAGAAGTGAGTCGGATGGGTTGCGCTCGAGTCTTCGAGTGCAGCCCTTGCCCGCCTTCCTCAGGATTTAGGAGAGACCCGATGACAGGTTTGAAAACGCTGGTGCTCGTTAGCTTTGCCACTTTGGCGCTGGCCTGTGGCGGCGGTGTGAAAGGCGAAGGCGCGCTCAGTCCGGACAAGGCGAGCGGCAAGGCAGACGCGAAGGGGCACGAGGTCAGTAAGGAGGCCGCGCAAAACTTCGACGCGGCGCTCGAACAGTTCGCCGGGCACGACAAGAAGCAAGACTGGGACGATGCGGCGTGCACGTCGATCGCCAAGGCCTTCAATGAAGCGGCGGACTCGCAGAAGTCAGACGCCGGCCGGCCATTTCCCGAGGCCCAATACAACGCCGGGCTGGCGTACCAGCGCTGCGGCAAAGACGCGGAAGCGCGCTCCGAGTTCGAAGCGGTCGTGAAGTCGGATGCGTCCTTTCACCGCGCCCGCGCTCAGCTGGCCCTGTACGACTACGCGAAGTCCAATGACTTGGACGGCGCGATCTCCAAGCTCGACCAGATCATTCACGACGCGAAGTTCCAAAACGTAGAGGCGTTGGTCAGCTTGGCCGCGCTGCAAATGGAACGCGGGAATGACCAGACCGATCAAGACGGCAAGAACGATCTCGAGCGCGCCCAGCGCAACTTGCAGCGCGCCCTGGCCATTGATGACGGCTACATGCCGGCCTTCAATCAGCTCGCGGTCTACTACCTGACCCAGGCCAAGGCCAAGGCCGGCATGAACGATAAGACGGGCAAGCGCGGCCGGCGAGGCATGGAAGTGTCGGGCGCTTCCAAGACGAACGTCGACGCGCAGCAGCTGGATTTGGCGGCACTCGTCGCAGCGCAAGCGCAGAAGAAGAACCCGAACTACGCGCCCATCTCGAACACCACTGGCCTCATCCAAGTTCAGCTGAAGAACTTCAACGGGGCGGTCAAGAGCTTTGGCAAAGCGCGCCAGCTCGACCCGACGTTCTTCGAAGCCCAGATGAACTACGCGGCGGTGAACCTGTCCTTCCGAGGTTACGAAGAAGCCGAGAAGGCCTACCGCGACGCGCTCAAGCTGCATCCGAAGGATTACGAGGCCCAACTCGGCCTGGCGCTTGCCGTGCGCGGCGAGATCAACGACGCGAACTTCGACAAGGATGTCGCTGAGGCACAGGCACACCTGGACGAAGCCAAGAAGATCGCTCCGGACCGCGCCGAGACCTACTACAACGAGGCTATCCTCACGCAGGAGTTCCGCGCGAAACGCGGCAACCCCGTCCCGACCCTACAAAAGGCGTCCGACCAATACCGGCAGTTCATCGACAAAGCCGGCTCGGATCCGAGCTTCGCGGCCGCGGTGAAGCGTTCCAAGGACCGCAGCCAAGACATCGCCGACACCATCAAGTTCATTCAAGAGGGCGAGCAGGCGGCGAAGGACGCGGCGAATCAGCCGCCTCCGGTTCCGCCGGCCAGCGGTGGGGCGCCTCCGGCGGGCGATGCGGCTCCGCCTGCACACTGAGCTCAGTTCGGGTTCGCAATCGCGGGTTTAAGAAAAGAGTGGCGAGCGAAGATTATCGGGAACTTCGGTTTAAGCCGCGGTGTCCGATGCAAGCTAACGGCGTAGCTTTTACATTGACGAAGCCGCGGGGCTGAAAGTACAATGTGGCTGTAATATCACGGGATAAATCCGAGGAAACTGCAATGGTATTCAAACGCTCAAAAATCGTCGCGATGTCGATCGGGGTGGCAGCGTTTGCGCTGTCCTCGGCAGCTCTGGCCCAAGACGCAAAAGCCGGCGGGGAGAAAGCCGACGGATACGGCTACGAGTTCTCGGACGACCCGCTGAATGCCGGCGGCTTCGGCCCGAACGACGCGACGATCAAGGTGCGGCCGCGGGCTGCGCGCACCACGCTCATCCGGCCACGGACAACGTTCGTGCCCGAGATGCTCAAGTCCGTCGAGAATATCTGAAAGTGTGATCGGAGCTCGCGCTCCGTTTCGTGGTCGGGGCTCTCGTCCCGGGTTTGTTTGGCAATCAGGAACACATGGCAAAAGCTGTACTGACGTTCGCGCTGTACCAAGGTGATGCTCTCACGCGCCGGGAAACCGTCACGCAGGACATCGTGAAAGTCGGCAAGGATCCGAAGAGCCACCTTCGCGTCGATGATGAGCAGGCCTCGCGCATGCACGCCGTGATCGAGGTCGCCGGTCCGGAAGACATCACGCTCATCGACCTGGGGAATGAGCCGGGCACCATGGTGAATGGCGCGCGAGTGAACAAGTGCAAGCTGCACGTCGGCGATCAGATCCAGGTGGGTCAGACGTACCTGGTGTTGGAAAGCGCGGAGGTTGCGGGCGCGGAAGCCGTGGCCGCACCGCCGCCCGCCTTCGGCGGCGCCGCCAACCCCTTCGCGGTGTCGGCGTCGAGCCCGTTCGCCGCCGCGAGTAACCCGTTCGAGGTGCGTTCGGCAAATCCGTTCGCGGCCGGCGCGGCCGCTACGGCCCGCGCGCAGGCCATGCACGTTGCCGACGATGCCGCACCGGGCACGTACACCTACACGATGATCAAGAGCGGCCCGGACGTGAGCGCGGACGAGGTCGAGATCGCGCACCTGCAATCGGTGGAGGTCATGATCTTGTGGGGCTCCAACGTCCTCCATGTTTCGCACTTGACCCCGCCGCGCAATTTCTACGTGGGTGAGGAGCAGGGCAAGAATTTCGCGTGCGATTTCTTCATTCCGAGCGAGAAGCTCGGGACCACCCGTTTACCCGTGGTGATCGGCGACCGGGCATCGGTCGCGGTAGTCATTCCGCCCGGCGCCCGCGGTTCGGTAGAGCTCCCGGGCATGCCGCGCATGTCCATGGACGAAGCGCGCCAGCGTGCCCAACCCACGGCGGAGGTCAGCGGCGGACATCAGCTCAACTTGCCGAGTGGCGGCAAAGCTCGCGTCGAGGTCGGTGATTTCGTGTTCCAGGTGGCGGCGGTCAATGCCGGCAAGCCGATCAAGCACGGCGTTGCGGTCGGCTTCGACTGGGGCGTGGCCATGTATTTCGGGCTTTCGCTGGCCGCGATCGGTGGCCTGGTCGGCGCCATGGCTTTCTTCATGCCCGCTCGCGGCCTGAACGACGACGAGGATCTGGACAAGGACGCGCTGTACCTGATGCAGCAGTACCTGAAGTCGGCGGCTGAGCGCGAGCAAGAGGAAAAAGAAGCCGAGGTCGTTCAGGACAACTCGGACAACAAAGAAGGCGGCACCGGCACCCGCGCCAAGGGTGAAGAGGGGTCGATGGGCAATCCCACGACCAAAGCCGTGAACAAGCGCTACGCAGTGCAAGGTCCAAAAGACAACCCGGATCCGCACATCGCCCGCCAGGCTGCGCTGCGTGAGGCCGCAGAGTTTGGCATGATCGGCCTGCTCACCACTGGGGCTGCCGGCGATCCGAACGCGCCCACGGCTCCGTGGGGCCGCGATACGTCGTCCGGAGCGGACGACGTGAGTGCGCGCGGCAACATGTGGGGCGATGAGATCGGGGACGCGTTCGGCGCCGGCGGCCTGGGCCTGTCGGGCATCGGCGAAGGCGGCGGCGGACGCGGTGAAGGCATTGGCCTGGGTAACATCGGCACGCTGGGGCACGGAGCCGGCACTGGCACTGGCCAGGGCTTCGGCGCCGGGCACGGGCGTCTGGGCGGCTCGCACCAAACCAAAGCGCCTAAGGTGCGCATGGGCGCAACGACCGTGAGTGGTCGCCTGCCGCCGGAGGTGATTCAACGCATCGTCCGTCAAAACTACGGTCGCTTCCGGATGTGTTACGAGCAAGGGCTCGGCCGAAATCCTAATTTGGAGGGCCGCGTTTCTGCACGTTTCGTCATCGGCCGCGACGGCGCCGTTTCAAATGCTTCGAATGGTGGCTCGGACCTTCCGGACAGCGCAGTCGTGAGCTGCGTGGTTTCTGCCTTCTACGGGCTGAGCTTCCCGCAGCCCGAGGGTGGCATCGTCACCGTCGTGTACCCGATCATGTTGTCGCCCGGCTGACGCAGAGGTTTCGGCGTGATGTAGAACGCGCGGCAGGTGACTGCGGCGCGTTCTACTTTTGTGGCGTTACAGCGCGGGCGCGACGCGCGCGCCACCGACACACCAGTGTATGTCGGGCGTTGTGTGACTCGGAACCACGCGCCCGGCGTACCACGCCGGATGCCTAAGCAGCGGCGAAACACCTAGAATTCGGGCGCGAACTGCTTTACTCCATGGCTTGCGTCCGCCTATGCTGCAAGCCTGTTCGACCTACCTACGATCTGCGCAGAAGCGTTGCGGTCACCCCAAGCGTTCCTCTTCGCGCCTCGTTCGTCTCAGCCTCGCGGTGGAGATTGGCCGTTCTGCCCGCTAATTTTCGATTCTGCTGGTGAGTCCCCCTGATGCGTATTGATTGGAAAGAGGGAATGCTTGCGATGAAACTCCTGAAATCTTTTACGGGTTGCGTGATTGCGTTGGGGCTCTTGGGCTCCGTACCGGGCTGTAGCCGCGATAAGATTGAAGCCGTGAACCTGTCCAACGAGGGCGACGAGGCGGTCAAGGTCAATGTCGAGGGTGCCATCCAGAAGTACGAGCAATCGATTCAATTGGACCCAACGAGTCATCAGACCCTCTGGAGGCTCGCCAAGGCCTACGAGAAAAAGGAGGACTGGGACAAGACCGCGTCGACGCTGGCCCGCGCCGTACAAGTTGCCCCGGACTTCGCCAACTACTGGGGTGCTCGCGGTCATGCGTTGATTGAACAAGCCCGTGCCGGCAACCCGGACGCCTACAAGCAGGCGCAAGAGCCGCTCAAGAAATGCATCGAGAAGGACCCCACCATCGCCGACTGCTATGACGACCTGGGTGATTCTTATTTGTGGACGGACGACGAGCAGAACGCGGCCGACAATTACTCGAAGGCAATCGAGCACGATCCCAGCAAGGGCTATTTCTACACTGACCTCGCGGATTTGTACCTCAACCTGAAACTCACCAAAGAAGCCGAGCTGGTGTTGAAAGAGGGCGTCCGGGTCGTACCCCAAACCGAGAAGAACAACCCAAAGCTCTACAACATGCAGGTCTTACTCGCGAAGGTCGCGCAGTTGAAAGGCGATAAGGCAGGTCAGCTCGCTGCGGTCGAGACAGCAGAGCACTACACGAGCGACGCGCACCCCGAGTTCTCTTACGAGCTCGGCAGCACGTACGGCACCATGGAGCCGCCCCAGAAAGAGAAGGCGCTTCGTCTCTTGAACCAATTCACCAAGCGCGTCTGCAAGGGCGCGCAGGCGATGAAGTTCAAAGAAGAGTGCGAAGAGACCTCGTCGTTGATTCAAAAGCTGGGATCTTGATTTTGCCTTCGGTCGCACCTCGAGCCTCCAGCAGCAGCGCCACGACGGCTCAAGGTGATAGTTCGACCGCCGCACTACGCGACGCCCTGAGGGGCATTTCCGAAGCAGAGCGCGCTCATCTGGCGCGCTCTGCCATTCACTATCCGAGGCTCGTCCGGCGCCAGCGCTGGGCGGGCCTCAGCGCTAAGTAGCTTGCCCGAGGGAGCATGGATCTAGAGCAGCGTCTGAAACAGCTGGAGAGCCAGCACGACTGGCACGGCATCGTCGAGGCATTGGAACAGGGTCTGGGCGCTACCCAGGACGCCGCTCAAAAGGCGGACATTCACCTGCGTTTGGGCCGCGTGCTCCACACGCAGTTCCTGCAGGGCGTGCGCGCGCTGAAGCATTTCCAAGACGCATACAAGCTGAACCCGTCGTTGTTCGACGCCTTGAGCGAGGCGCGCGCCATCTACTGGGAGCTCGGCAAGCTGAACATGGTTCAGAAACTGCTCGAGCTACAGTTGAAGAGCGCGCCGAGCGCGCGCGTGAAGAGCGCGCTCTTCCGCGAGCTCGGCGACGTGCTGTGCGACGTGGCGGAATACGAACGCGCTGCGGAGTCGTATGCCAAGGCCCTGCAAAACGCCGAAGGCACGCCGGGCGATCTCGGCGAGCGCTTGCTCGACGCGCAGGTCGGAGCGGACGAGTGGCAAGAGCGTATCGCGGCCTTGCTGCGTTCTGGGCACGATGCCTCCACGCCGCTCGAAAGTTCGACGATTTTTCTGCGAGCCGCGCGCATCGCTCGGCGCTTTGCGCCCGGCGACTACGAGGGCATCCTCGCGCAGGCCTACGCGGCAGACCCCGGCAACAACAGCGCTGCCGCTTTGTACGAGGGGCTTCTGGTCGAAGCGCAACGAACCGAAGCCATCCTGGAGACTCAGCGCGAAGCGTTGAGGCGGATCGAGGCGCCCGCCGCAAAGGCGGACGCGTCGTTCCGCTTCGGCGCCCGCTGGGCACTCAGGCACCAAAACCTCGACGTCGGTAGTCAGTTCTTGGAGGAGGCGCTGCGCCTCGACCCGAGCCGTGAGCCCGCGTTCACCTTTTTGAAGGATGCGATCGGCGTGCGCGGCGGTGATTGGGAACGCGTCGTTCGCTTGGCGGACGAGGTAGCGGACCGCGCAGGCGTGTCCGAATCGGCCAGCTATTTGTTGGCCAGCGGTGGCCTCATCGCTTGGCGGGAGCAGGGCGATTTGATCCGAGCCCGGAAGTTTTTCGAGCGGCTGAGCCGCGTGGCTCCCGCGCACCCTGCGCTCTTGGCCTTCGAGGCGCAGATCGGGCAGCAACTCCCCGCGAGCGTGGCTTCGCCGCGCGTCGAGGCGGCGTCTCGGCCGTCGCAGGCCGTACCGGAGATCGAGGAGGAGGAAGCCGAGCTCGAAGTGCTGCCGCCGTCCGTGCAGCCGCCGCCCGCATCGGAACTTACGCCCGCCGCTGCCGCTGTGCCGGCTTCTGCGCCTGCTGCCGCTTCTGCTGCTGTGCCCGCTTCTGCGCCTGCTGCCGCTTCTGCTGCTGTGCCCGCTTCTGCGCCTGCTGCCGCTTCTGCGCCTGCGGCCAGCACAGAGCCGGCTCCGGCAGCCGTTGCGCCCGCGTCGTCTCGGGGCCAAACCAGTGCGAGCGCGCCTGCAGACGCAGCGCTGATCGCCTCACTCCGTGAAAAGCTCGCCCAACAAGAGGCGGCCAAGCGCTTCAACGAGTACGTGAAAACACTTGTAGCTCTCGGCGACGCGGTCTCGGACCCGGGCGAAAAGGCCGAGCTCTATGCGAAGGCGGCGGACCTGTACGTCAGCAAGTTCGCCAATCAGGCGGAAGCCGTGCGTGCGTATGAGAAAGTGCTGGAGGTCGATCCCAATCAGGCTGCCGCCAGCGCCTACCTGCGCGAGATGTACGAGAAGCGCCGCGACTGGGAGAAGCTGATTCAACTCAGCATGCGCGAAGCGAGCGCACTCCCCGCGGGCGCCGAGCGTGCTGCGAAGTACAAGCAGATTGCGCTCTTGGCGACGGAGCGCGTCAAGAAGCCGGAGGTGTGCATCGATCTTTGGGCCGTCGTACTGGACAACGATCCGGACGACGTGGACGCGCTGAACGCCCTGTCCCAGTTGTATGAACGCTCGCGTGACTACGAAAAGCTCGCCGACGTCTTGGGGCGCTTGGCGGAGCTCACCTACGATACAGCGGCCAAAATCGAGCTCTTGAACAAGCTCGGTCAGGTCGCCGGCGACCGGCTGAAGGACGAAGAGCGGGCCGTCGACGCCTACCGCGCGCTGCTCACCCTTCAACCCGACGATCGCCGCGCGCAGGAACAGCTCAAGAAGCGTTACGTGACGCTAGGACGCTGGGACGATCTAGAAGTGTTCTACGCCGACACCGGCAAATGGGACGAGTTCATCCGTGTGCTGGAAAGCAACGAGGCGCGCGCCACCGACACGGCGCAGCGCATCGGCATGCTGATGAAAATCGCCGAGCTGTGGATGACCCAGAAGGGCAAGCCGGATCGCGCGGCAAAAGCTTACGAGAAGGTGCTGAGCTTCGATGAGCACAACCTCGCCGCCGCTGAGCGTTTGATTCCGCTCTACACGACCGCGAATAACCCGAAGGGTTTAGCAACCGCGATCGAGGTCAAGCTTGGCCATGTGCAGGAACCCGAGGACGGTCTCGGGCTGCTGCGAGAGGTTGCCGCGCTGTACGAGTCGCGCATCAACGACAAGGCGAAGGCTTTCGACCGATATTTGGCTGCCTTCAAGCTGGCGCCCGCCGACGTGCAAAGCCAGTCCGACATGGAGCGCGTGGCGCAAGTCACCGCTCGCTGGGAGGACGTGATTGCCGCTTACCGCGGCGCCGTGACCACGGCCGATGATCGGGGCGACACGGAAGCCGCCAATGCGCTGCGGCTGCGCTTGGGTCGCGTGTACGTGGAAGAGGCGCAACGTGTCGACGACGCCCTCGCCGAGTATCGCGCGGTCTACGAGAGCGAGCCGAACAACCAAGTGGCGCTGAGCGCGCTCGAGCGGCTTTATCGACAGACTGCTCGCTGGCGCGACCTGCTCGATGTGTACGCGAAGAAGCGCGAGCTCGCGGACGACTCGAGCGAGCGCAAACACATTTTGTACGAGATTGCCAAGCTGTACGAGGTGCAGATCGGTGACCCGAAAGCCGCCATCGAGACGTATCAGGCGGTGCTGGAGGACGACCCGGCAGATTCAGCAACGCTGGCCGCGCTCGACGCGCTGTACCAAAAGACCAAGACCTGGGAACCCTACGCAGAGGTGCTGCGTCGTCGGATCGAGCTCGAGGGCGACGAGCGCGTGCTGGTCGATCTCAAGTTCCGGCTCGCGCAGACCGAGCTCGAGTACCTGGGCGACGAGCCCGGGGCGCTCGAGAATTATCGCGAGATCCTCCAGATCGACGCGGACCACGAGGGCGCGCGCGTCGCGCTCGAGGGCATGCTCACGAGCGAATCGCTGAGCGCCGAGGCGGCCGCGATCTTGGAGACCATTTACGAGGCGCGCGGGGACTGGGAAAAGCTCATCGGCACGCTCGAGATATTGGCCGTCAGTGATGCGCAGGTCGAACGCCGCGTTTACCTGCTGCGCAAGATCGCCGCCACCGCTGCCAATCAGCTGGGGTCGCTCGACCGAGCGCTGAACGCACAAGCTCGCGCGCTCAAAGAGGACCCGTCGCAGGGCGAAACGTTGCTCGAGCTCGAGCATCTGGCAGGCCAGGCCGGCGCCTGGGACAAGCTCCGCGGCATTTACAATGAGGTCGCCGGTTCGCTCGATGAGCCCGCGCTCGCTCGCCAATACTGGATGCGCTTGGCCGCCATCGAGGAGCGCTTGGGCAAGGTCGATCAGGCCGCCGCCAGCTACGAGAAGGTGCTGAAGCTTGACCCGGCCGACGCCGAGGCCCTGCAAGCGATGGACGCGCTCTACCGCAGCACCGGGCATTGGGAAGAGCTCATTAGTGTCTTCCGAAGGCGCATCGACCTCGCTCAAGACGGTCCGGAAAGCGAGGGCATTTATGCGCAAATGGCGCAAGTCTACGAAGAAAAGCTCGCCAAGCCCGACGAAGCGATCGCCGCCTACCGCGAGGTGTTGGCCATCGATCCCACGAGCCATGTCGCGCTCAACGCGTTGGATGGCTTGTTCACTCGCCGCGCTCTTTGGAACGAGCTCGCGGACAACCTAGAGACTCAGCTCGGCCTGGCGGACACCGACGACGCGCAGCGCGATCTGATGCTGCGTCTGGCGTTCCTCCGCGAGCGTCAAATGGGTCAGACCGAGCCGGCGATCGAAGGCTATCGTCAGGTGCTCGACCGCGACCCGACAAACGCCACTGCGCTCGGCGCCCTGGAGCGCTTGTCATCCGAAAGCCAGCATTCACTCGCGATCGCTGAAATCCTGGAGCCGCTGTACCGGAGCCAGGGAGACTATCAGAAGCTCATCGGAGTGTACGAAGTGCAGGTCAACCGAGCGGACGAGCCGTCGCGCAAGGTGGAGCTGCTGCACCAGATCGCCGCCCTGCACGAGGACGCGGCCGGGGACGTGAACGCTGGTTTCGACACGCTGGCTCGCGCCTTGGCGGTCGACCCGTCGCACGAGGAAACGCAGGCGTCCCTGGACCGCTTGGCGCGGGTCACCGGTCGCTTCCAGGACCTGGCGCGAGTGTTCGAGCAGCTAGCCATTGCCCAGAAAGATCCAGAGCTCGGCAGCCGGCTCTATTCGTCCGCGGCCGACGTGTACGAAAACTTAGTCGGTGACGGTGAGCGCGCGGTCGAGCTTTACCGCAAGGTGCTCAGCATCGACCCCACGAATTTGAGCGCGGCCGAATCGCTACAGACGTTGTTCCAGAGCGCCGAGCGGTACGCGGACATGTCGCTGATCCTGCAGCGCAAAGCCCAGATTTTGGAGGATGTGGAGGCGCAAAAGGCCGCCCTCTACCAGGCCGCCACGCTGGAAGAGGAAGTGCTCGATCGCCAGGAAAATGCGATCGGCGTGTACCTAAAAATCCTCGAGCTCGACGCCGAGGATTTACGCAGCATCGACGCGTTGATCAAGCTCTACCTCGGCCTCTCCCGCTGGGAGGAGCTCTTGTCGGTGTACTCCAAGAAAGCGGACCTAGTCCTCGACGCCGAGGAGAAGAAGCTCATTTTTTACCAGGTCGGCGCGGTTTACGAGCGAGAGCTCTCCGACGTGCGGCGCGCGATCGACACCTATCAGAAGGTGCTCGAGCTCGATCCGGACGACCTCACGGCACTGAGCCGTTTGGATGTGCTGTATCAAACGGCTGGTAATTGGCAGGAGCTGCTCAGCATTTTGCAGCACGAGGCCGAGCTCACGGCCGACCCGGCCGAAGCCGTCAGCTATCAGTATCGAATCGCAGAGCTGTACGAGCAGCACCTGGGCGACATCGATCGCTCGGTGGAGCTGTACCGCGAAATCTTGAACATTCAGCCGGACCACCCGCCGACCCTGGCCGCGCTAGAGGGCATCAAAAACGGCAAGCGGGCTCCGCTCGCGGCCGCCTCCGTGCTGGAGCCAATCTACGACACGGTTGGCGAGTACGAAAAGCTGATCAGTGTGCTGGAGGTGCAGGTTCGCTTCAGCGAAGACGTATTCGCGAAGGTGGAGCTCTTGCACCGCATCGCGCGCTTGTATGAGGAGAGCTTGGGCAATCATGCGCGCGCGTTCGAGACGTACGCCCGCGCCATCGGGGTCGACAGCCAGAACGAAGAGTCGCTCGGCTCGCTCGAACGCTTGGCCATGACCATCGACCGCTGGCCAGCCGTCGCCGCGTTGTACGATGCGGAGCTCGACAAGCTGGAGAGCGACCCCGAGCGCTTCGTCGAGCTCGGCCTACGCGCGGCGCAGGTCTACGAAGTTCAACTGGAGAACCTGGATGACGCCGTCGCGCGCTACCGGCGGGTGCTCGCCGCGGATCCCGACAACCAGGTGGCGGTGCGCTCGCTCGACCGCTTGTTCACCCACACCGAGCGCTGGCAAGATTTGTCCGAGATCCTCGCCCGCGAAGCCGAGATCGGCCAGAGCCCAGACGAGATCTTGGAGTTCAAGTATCGCTTGGGGCAGGTCTACCAAGCCCGGCTTGGTAATCTGGACCAAGCTATCGCCGCTTATCGTGAGGTGATCAGTGCCGCCCCGGAGCACGAAGACACCCGTAAGGCGCTCGAGACGCTGTTCGAGAGTGGCACGAAGCAGCTGGAGATCGGCGAGATCCTGGAACCGCTGTACCAGGGCTCGAGCGAATGGGAGAAGCTCATCCGCGTGCGTGAGGCGTCGCTGTCGCACACCACCGACCCCGCAGAGCGCATCGCCCTCTATCATCGTATCGCCGAGGACGCGGAGGAGCGCCTGCTCGATCCGGTGCTCGCCTTTGGCGTGCACGTGCGCGCCATCAAGGAGAGCCCGCTCGACGAACGCACCAGCGAGGAGATCGAGCGCCTAGCCAGCATGCTGGACGGCGGTTGGGAGTCACTCGCCAACGCGTACGCGGACGTGCTCGGCGTCGAAGGCACCGACGGAGCGACGCAAGCCATTGTCGGCAAGCGCTTGGCGCGGGTGTTCGAGGAAGAGCTGGCCGACGTGGCCAAGGCGGAGGAGACGTATCGCTACGTGCTCACCGTCGCGCCGCACGAACGTGACGCGCTCGCGAACCTGGATCGCATCTACTCGTCACTCGAGCAGTGGCCCGAGCTCGCGGGCGTGCTCGAGCAGCGCGCCGCCTCCTCCGAAGATCAGCACGAGCAAGTCGAGCTCTACACCCGCCTTGGCCAGGTTTATGAGGAGCAGCTCGGCCAAACTCAGGACGCCGTGCGCGCGTACCGGGTCATCTTCGACAAGCTAGAGCCCACGAACGAGGATGCGGTCCTGGCTCTCGGCCGCATTTATCAGCAGACCGAGGCCTACGGTGAGCTTGCCGCGGTCTACCAGCGCGAGTTGGAGAACGCCGGCGGCGACGTTCAAGAAGCAGAAATTCGCGCCAAGATGGCGCACTTGGCCGCCGAACGGTTGGGCAACGTCGAAGGCGCCGTCGAGGGCTGGAAGCGCGTGCTTGACCTTCGCGGGGAGGATCCGGAGGCGCTCGGCGCGTTGGCCGGGCTGTATGAGCGGCAAGAGAAGTGGGCGGAGCTCACCGATGTCCTCGAGCGTCACTTCGACATCGCCGAGTCCGACGAAGATCGCGTCAATGTACTCACGCGCCGCGCCCGCTTGTTCGCGGAGCGTTTGAACCGAGACGACGAGGCGCTCGAGACCTGGCAGCGCGTGCTCGATATCGATTTTTCGAACATCGCCGCGCTACGCGCCGTAGCCCACGTATGGCGAACTCGGCAGGATTCAAGCGAGCTGGTGAGCGCGCTCCACGCCACGATTGATCGCGCCGCAGCGCTGCTCGACGCCGAGGAGCTGAAGGAGATTTACCGCGAGCTCGGCCAAACTTACGGGTCGGCCTTGGCGCAGCCCTTCGACGCCGCCGAAGCCTGGCGACACCTGCTCGAGGTGGATCCGACGGACTTCGAGGCCATGGCCGAGCTCGAAGCCATCTACCGCGCCGAAGAACGCTGGGTCGAGGTGATCGGCGTCAAGATGCAGCGCGCCGAAGCGCTGCAAGAGCCGAGCGAGCGTGTTCGCGAGCTGCTCGAGGCCACCGAAATCTGGAAGAAGGACGTCAACGACTACGACTCTGCGACGCCCGCCTTCGAGAAGATTTTGGAGATCGATCCGGCGCACCAAGAGGCGTTCGAGGCGCTCGAACGCCTGCACGGCGCCGCCGGGCGTTGGGAGACGCTGGTCGAGCTGTACCTCAATCGCCTGGAGACCCGCGAGTCCATCTCGGAAAGAAATGAGATCCTGCGTCGCATCGCGCGGGTCTTCGAAGAGCGCCTGGACGACAAGAATCAAGCCTTCGACGCGCTCGTCAACGCCTTCAGCGAAGATTTCGGCGACGACGAGACGTCGCGCTACCTGGAGCGTATGGCGCAGGCCACGGGCCGCTGGGGAGAGCTGATCAACACCGCCAACGCCTGGTTGCCGGAACAGACCGACAACAAACAGAAGATCCGGCTCTGTTTGCGGCTCGGCAAATGGTACGGCGAGGACCTCGGCCACCCGGAGTACGCGCAGCCGTACTACCAGCAAATCATGGCGCTCGACCCGAACAACGTTCAGGTCTTGCGGCAAATGGCCGCCATCCACCGCATGAGCGCGCAGTGGCAAAAGGTCGGCGAAACGCTGACTCGCGCCCTGGACGTTGCCACCGCCAACGAGGACCGCAAGGCCATCTTGGTCGACCTCGGCGAGCTCTTGTACAAGAACATGGGCCAGGCCGACCAGGGCATCGCGTTTTACAAGCGCGCACTGGAAGTCGACCCGTTCCACGTGCCGGCATTGACCGCGCTCGAGCGCATCTACGACGAGCGCTCGAACTACAACGACTTGGTCGACATCTTGAGCGCCAAGGTGCAGGCGCTGAGCGAGCCCGAGCAAATCGCCACGACCAAGCTGCGCATGGCTACGCTGTACGAGTCGACACTCGGCGATCTCGACCGCGCGGGTAAGGTGTACCGCGAGGTGGTCGAAATCGACGGCGGCAACGTGCTCGCCTTGCGCGGCCTAGAGCGCATCTACCAAACGACGCAGGCTTGGTCGGATCTGGTGGGCGTCCTCGAGCGCCAATTGGACGTGGTCGAGACCGAACGCGAGCGCGTCGAGGTCTTGCTGAAGCTGGCGGGGATCCAGGAGCAGCACTTCCTCAAGTTCGAGATCGCCGCCCAGCGCCTCGAGCAAGCGCTCGAAATCTCGCCCGGCGAAGAGCGCGCATACATCGCGCTCGAGCGTTGTTACCGGCGCCTCAAGCAGTGGCGGGATCTGATTGGGACCTACGAGCGGCACATCAGCGAAGCGGCCACGACCAGCACCAAGGTCGAGCTGTACGGCCTGATCGCAGCGGTGTATGCCGAAGAAGTCGGGGACGTGGACCACGCGATCGACGCCTATCGCAACATCGTCGACGTTGACGACACCAACGTGCCGGCGCTCGAGGCGCTGAGCAAGTTGTACGAGAAGCAAGGGGACGCCGCGCAGGCCATCGAATCCATGACGCGCGTCGCGGATCTGACGGCGGACGGCAACCAGCGCGTCGAGATGTATTACCGCATCGGCAAGGCGCTGGACGACAAGCTCGGCGACCGTGGCCAAGCGCAAGAGCGCTTCGAGATGGCGCTCGATCTGGATCCCTCGCACTTGCCCTCCTTGGCCGCGCTCCGCACGATCGCGATCGATGAGTCCGATTGGGATCGGGCCGCCCGCTACCTCGAGCAGGAGCAGCTGAATACGCCCACGCCGCGGGCGCGCGCGAAGTTGCTGGTCGAGCTCGGCAAGTTGCGTGACGACATGCTCGGCGAGCACGAACTCGCGGTGCAGGCATACGAACTCGCGATGCAGTGCGATACGGATTGCGAGGAAGCCGCGTTGCCGCTCGTGCAAGAGTACATCCGACTCGAACGCTTCTCGGACGCCGAACCGCTCGCGGAAATGCTGGTTCGTAAGAGCAAGAACAAGGAGCGAGCCGAACAGCACACGCTGTACAAGCTCCTCGGAAAAGTGGAGGCCTCCCTCGGCAACAACGACAAGGCTCTGAAGGCGTACCAGACCGCGAATGGCTTGGATCTAACCGATCAAGAGACGATTCGCGGGATCGCCGACGTGGCCTTCCAGCTGAAGGATTGGCCGAGCGCGCTCACCAACTATCAGAAGGTCTTGACCGCGCTCGCAGAGGACGACACCGAGCAGCGCACGGACGTTTATTATCGACTCGGTTGCATTAAGCGCGAACAGGGTCAGGCCAAGCAAGCCATCAACAATTTCGAGAAGGCCCTTGGCCTGAACGGCGAGCACCGCCCCACGCTCGAGGCCCTCGTCGATATCTACGCGGCGGCTAATGACTGGAAGCAGGTCGCCGCCTACAAGCGCCAGATCCTAGATGGCGTCTACGACGGCGAAGAGCGCTACAGGGTGCTGAACGAGATCGGCGATATTTGGAGCGACCGCGAAAAGAATCCGCAAAAGGCGATCGAAGCCCTGGAAGAGGCTCGCGATCTCAAACCGCAAGACCACGTGCTCCTCCACAAGCTCTTGCAGCTCTATCAGTCGGCCGCTGACTGGCAAAAGATGGTCGACACGCTACAAGCGATTGCCGACGACGAGGACCGGCGCGAAATCAAGGCGCGTTACATTTTCACGCAGGCCCAGATCTACCGCGACAAAATCGAAGATCCAGAGCGCGCGGTCGAGCTCTTCAACGAGTCGCTCGACCTCAACCCGAACTACCTCGAGGCATTCGAACGCATCAACAAGGTGCTCACCCAGCAGAAGAACTGGAAGCAGCTCGAACGTGCCTATCGGAAGATGCTGCACCGCATCGCCGGCAAGGGAAACGCGGACCTAGAGCACACGCTCTGGCATCAGCTCGGCTTGATCTACCGCGATCGCCTGCAACAGACTGATTCTGCGATTGAAGCGTTCAAGATGGCGTCCAGCAACAAGCCGGACGCGGTCATGGTGCGTCAGATCTTGGCCGAGCTGTATGAGGTCGGGGAGCGCTGGGACGAAGCCATCGCCGAGCAACGCACGATCTTGGAAGCGGAGCCGCTGAAGATCGACTCGTACCGCGCCTTGTATCGACTGTATCTACAGAAGCAAGCGTACGACGAGGCCTGGTGCTTGGCGGCGGCCATGGCGTTCATGAAGAAGGCGGACGAAGAGGAGCAGCGGTTCTTCGAAGACTATCGCCCGCAAGGCATGCTCGCAGTGAAGGGCCGCCTGTCGAACGAGCTGTGGGTGAAATACGTCTTTCACGCGGACGAGAACCTATACATCTCGAAGATCTTCGAGATGATCGCCCCCGCGGCGCTGCAGGCCAAGGTCGCGCAGCTGCAAGCCCAGGGTAAGCCGCCGGTCTTGGACAAGCGCTTCCGCCAAGATCCGGCCACATCCACCGTCACCTTTGCCAAGACCTTTGGCTGGGCGGCGCAAGTGCTCGGAGTGCAGGCGCCAGAGCTGTACGTGCGCAACGACGTGCCGGGCGCGATCGTCGCGGTGCCGTCGAATCCGCCAGCGTCCGTGGCCGGTCAAACGGTGCTCACCGGGTTTCAGCCGCAAGAGCTGACCTTCATGTGCGGCAAGCATCTGTCGCACTATCGTGGTGAGCATTACATCCGCACGCTCTTCCCGACGCAGGCCGAGCTCACCATCATGCTGTTTGCGGGCGTGATGTTGGCGGCTCCGAGCACGCCGATGCCGCAAGACATGGCGGCCCAAATCCGCGCGACTGCGCAGGAGCTTGCCAAATACATGCAGCCGGTGCAGCTCGAGGGCCTGCGCCTCGTCGTGAAGCGCTTCATCGATGAAGGAGCGAAGGCCAACATCAAACGTTGGAATCAAGCGGTCGAGCTGACGGCATGTCGCGCCGGCTTGATCGTGTGCGGCGACCTAGAGATCGCACGCAAGCTAATCGGCGGGGAGGCACAGCTACCGGGCGATTCCTCGGCGGCAGACAAGATGAAGGAGCTCTTGCTGTACTTCGTCAGCGAGCAGTACGCAGACGTTCGGCGCGCGCTCGGCATCGCGATCGCGGTGTGAGCGTAAGCGCGGGCGGCCCCCGGCCGCCCGCGCTTACGTGTCAGCCGCTCATTTACCAGGGAAATCGAGGGTAACGCGCAGACCCGTGCCGAGCCCGGTGTGCACAGAGGTGCCAACGCTTCCGGATTGCGGATGGCTCGTGTACGAGCCCAAGTCGAGCTGCAGATACGGGCCAAATCCCACGTTGGCGAAGGGATACCAGTCTCCGCCCAGGGTTAGACGCAGCCAGTCTGGGCCAAAGTACTTGGTGGTCGCCGACCCGGCGTCGACGGCGGTCCGGCGGAGACCAACCGCGATCGCGCCCCACGGATCGAAGCGAGTCCCCTGCACGATGTGGTAGCGCATGAACGGGCCACCGGCGAAGCTAGTGGTCGAGCACGCGGCGCACGCGGACGGCGAGCCATAGTCGTCGAACTCACCCCATGCGCCGATGACCACGTTGCGGCTCAGCCCAAAGCCCAGGTCGAGGTTCAGCGCGAGCCCCGTGCCGAGCGCCGAGCTTTGCTTGATTCCGTTCTCGAGGCTGCCAAATGGCCATTTCACCCCCAGCGAAGCGCCAATGACCCAATGGCCCTTCAGCGTATCGCGCGCGCTCGGAATGGGTTCGAGCAGCGGCTGATCCGAATCGGCCGGAACGATCTGAAGCGCTGGAGCAGCCGAGGGCTGTGCGCCGCTCGGCGGAGCGGCCTCCGGGGCGGCCGGGGTGGCCGCTTCCGGGCTTTCTGCCGGCGCGGGCTCCGCTTCGGGCGTGCCGCTGATTGGGCTTTGGGCCCGTGCCAGCTGAGCGACGAAGAGCCAGGCGAATGCTGCGCTCAGGGCAACGGGGAATCGCATGGGCGCCTTGTTAGCATCGGCAGACGAGTCACGAAACCCCCGCAGCAAAAGCTTTGCCACAACCAGGGCCCGCCTCGGGCCGATGGACGTCGCATGCCCCCTCAGCCGCCGAGCGGTGACCCGACCGCTCATACCGTCGAATGCCCTCGGGCTCTGCTACGCGGGCCTTGGCGGGTCGACCTAGGCACAGAAAGCGAGCCCGCGAGCGTCACTTTGCGCTCGGGTGACGAGCTCACGTTGGGCAGTGGTCGTGCAGCAGGGTTGCGCGTCGAGGATCCAGCGGTGAGCAGCGTGCATTGCCGTTTGCGCGTGCTCGATTCCGGCATCTTCGTGGAGGACTTGGCGTCGAAGAATGGGCTCTACGTTGGCGGCGCTCGTGTCCCGTCTGCGCTGCTTTCGGAGTCCGGTGCGGCCTTCGTCGTCGGGCGTTCGGCGATCTGCGTCCGGGCCATCGAAGCTGACGAAGAGCACGCTCCAACCGAGCCGCTGCCAGGCGTGATTGGCAGCTCGGCGCCGATGCTGCGCGTGGCGCGCTTGGTGCGCCGGCACGCCAAGTCGCGCGTGCCGATCTTGTTACAGGGCGAATCGGGCACCGGCAAAGACATGGTGGCCCGCGCCGTGCACGAGCTCGGTCGGCGCGACGGGCCGTACGTGCCGCTGAACATGGCGGCGTTGCCCGAGTCGCTCGCCGACGCCGAGCTCTTTGGTCATCGCCGAGGCGCGTTCACCGGGGCAGTGACGAGCCGCGTCGGGGCCTTCGAGCAAGCGCACGACGGCACGTTATTTCTCGACGAGATTGCGGAACTACCGCTGTCCATCCAGGTAAAGCTGCTGCGCGTCGTGGAGGACGGCATGGTACGAGCCGTAGGCGCGTCGCAGGCTCTTCGCGTCGTAGTTCGGCTCGTGTCGGCGAGCTGGGCCGCGCTCGACGAACGCGTGCTCGAGGGGCGCTTCCGGGCCGATCTCTACCATCGCCTGGCCACCGTCGTGGTCGAGCTGCCGCCTCTGCGCGAGCGGCGCAGCGACATCGCTCAACTGAGTCACTCCCTGCTACGGCGCATGCGCCCCGACGTCGGTGAACGCGCGCTGTCCAGCGCGGCCTTGTCGCGCTTGGTGGAGCAGAGCTGGCCGGGCAACGTGCGGGAGCTAGGCGCGGTGCTCTATCGCGCCGCCGCGAGCGCGGAGTACGAGATCGGGGCGCGTCACGTGGACGAAGCGAGCCGGCAAGCGCCGCACGCGCGCCGGCCCGCGGAAGACGCGCGCGCCTTGCTCGAGCAGTGCTCCGGCAACATCAGCCGTGCCGCGCGCGCGGCTGGCGTACCGCGCAGTACGTTCCGCGCTTGGTTGGCAAAGACCGATTCCGGCGCCGCGCCGCTTTTACGCTAAAAAGAGCCCACGACCGTCAGCGCCGTCTGCTTGGGCCCGACGCTCGGCACGAGCGCGATGCGACGGCGTTTGGCGCTCGCGTCGCTGGGCGCATCTTTGGCGTTCGGGTCGACGAAGTAATAGAGCACGGTGCCAACTGCGGCGACCCCAGCGACGACGAAGCTCACGGTGGCGATCGACTTGAATGTGTCGCCGCGCTGCACGCTGTCGGGATATTTGGCGCACGCATTGCTGTACTGGGCCGCACGCTGATCGATACTCGTCGGCTTGTCGCTCGCTTTATAGCCAACTCCGCCGAGCCAGGCTCTCGGGTCGTTGCACAGGTTAGTGGTGTTCGGCATCGTCGATCCGCTATCGGTGATGGCCGCCTGATTGATCTGGTCGGCGACCGAGTCCGAGTTCGAATAGTTTTTTCTCGAGGCGATCGCGAAGCCGATCCCGCTGCCGACGCCTACGCCGGTCAGCCCGAGACCTACCAAACCCACGGGCGAGCTGACGAGCCACTTGAAGAAAGGCTTGCGCCCGCCGTCCGAAGCGAGGGAGGCCGACTCAGGTGCGGGCGCGGGCGCCGGTTGTGGCGGGGCGGCTTCAACCGGCGAAGGGACTGGCGCGGGCGCCGCGTTCAGAGCGAGCGTTGCCGAGAGCTCCTTGGCGGCGCCGGCGTTCACTTGGGTCGCGGTCGACCGCGCCCCCTTACGCGCTTCCAGAGTGTGCGGCCCAGGGGCTAAGTACACTGCTCCGGGCAGCGGCGAGATGCCCTCTAGCGTGCCATCTATCGAAATTTCCGCGCCGCTCTCGTCGACATTGACGTCGACTTCACACACGGCGAGCTTCGCGGCGTTCAGTCCGGCCTGCGCGGCTTGGGTCTCGGCAGCGGTGGCGTCCGTCGCTTCTCGCAGGTAAGCCGAGAAGTGCTTGGCCGCGTCGGCCTCGTGGGCGCTGCGGAGCTCGCTCTGTGCCAAGTTGAGCAGCACCGCGGGATGCTTCTTCAGCGCGTAAGCCTGCAAGAACGCGACGCGCGCTTTATCGAAGTCTTTCTTGTCGAAGAAGGCGACGCCTGCCTTGAAGCGATCGCGGGCCACGGCCACGGTCGCGTCCTCCTCGGCCGCATGGGCCGGCGGGGCCGCGGCCACCAGCCGAGCGCTCAGCGACGCAGTGCATGCGAGAGACAAGCAGAGCAGGGTGCGAAGCCTAACGGTTCTCATCATCGCCCAGAGTAGGTGGCATTTCTGCGATGCGGAACGGCATTGCAGCTCAGAACGGCGAGTCTCGCACGATAACGCTCTTGCCGGATCCGGCTTTGGAGGCGGGCGCTGCTCCGTCGCCAGCAGGCGATGTCGGTGCAGCGGGGCGCGGTGTAGGCCGCGGCGCCACTTGAGTCTTCGACCGAGCCGCCTTCGTTCGCACCGGGGCTGCGGCTGGCGGCGCCGAATTCGGCAACGGCGTGACGGCCGGGACCGCTTCGGGGCGCGGCTCCGCGCTCGGCGCGGCAACGAGTGGCGTCGGTGCGTCGACGGTCGCGAGGGCGGTCGGCGCGAGCGCGTCGGTTGAGCTTGCCGTGGATCCGACGTGGCTCAACGCGCGGATCCCGAGCACGGTGCCTAGGAGCAGCAGTACTGCCGCGGCGCTCGCGAACAGCACGGCTCCGCGCTTTCGCTTGGGCGGGTAGAGGTCGTCGAGCTCATCCGTCGTGGCTTCCGCAAGCGCAGGTTGGGCCAGTCGGGCGGGCGCGGCGCGCACGCGTGAAGGCTGCGTCACCGACAGCGGCCGCTTAGCCGCGTCCGGTGAAGATTGCGCTTCGGGCGCGATCACCACGGCAGGTGTGGCGGGGCCGTCCTTCGGCGTGTACTTGGCGGCGTAACCCGGAACCTCCAGCGCGCCCTGCACGGCCGTCGGCGCAGCTGGGCCCACGGGAGCCGGCGCGCTCGCGGCGAGGGGCACCGGTACCGGCGCAATCGGCGGCGAAAAGCCAAGGAGCGTTTTCTGGTGCAGGCCCTGAAGCGCCGCCACCGCGGGCATCAGCGGTGTCACGGTGGCGCTGGCGGGCGCGACAAGGACTGGCGCCAGTCCAAGCAGGGTGTGCTTGCTGGCCGCTTTGACCGGCGAAGGATCCGGCGCAGCGCCAGGGGCCGACACCTCCGCCGGGCCCGGCAAGTCGTCATCTTCCCAAAAAGGCGTGAAGCTTTCGGCGAGCCGGTCGGCGTCTTCGACGCTGAGTGGCGCCAAAGACGGAGGACCTTTAGCGGTTTGATCGGGCATCAATCGCGGACAGCAAGGCTAGCATCGCGGCTTGGCGCTCCGCAAACAGCGTCGCGCCCCGGACGTTTGCCCGATCCGGCCCAGGCAAGCTAAGAGCCTGCTGTTGACGAAGATGGTAGTTTCGAGCAACCACCGGATTCGGCATGCTTCGAGCGTGCTCGGAGCGGCCCTCGTCGTTCTTGCTTGTCGCGCCAAACCATCCAGCGCGGAACTTTCTGGCGCAGCATCCGCGCCACCGCCCACCGCGCTGGCCATCGCCGGCGTACTTCCGGAGCGCGCGCAGGCGGTGGCCAGCGCCGACGCGTGGGCCGTTCAAGGGACGCAGCTTGGTGGCCGTGAGGGCGCGCAGCGTTCGCTGGCGGCGGCGATGCTCCGCGAGAAAATTTTTCGGATCGATCACCGCGATGCCGATGCTCTCGAAGCGATTGATTTGTACCGACAAGCGGCGCGCGACGCCAAGCTCCGTTGCGGAGCGGCGATCTCCGCGGGTCTGCTCGAAGGTGAGCTACGCGTCGATCCTGCGCTCAGCTTTCGGGCGGTATATCGGGCTCAGCGTGCGCCGGACGCAGATGAGGCATGCAGGGGCCGCGCGACGGAGATACTGAGCCGTCTCACGGCTTATCGTCCTTCGCCACTGATGCTGACGCAGATTGATGCGGAGGGTGAGGAGAGCGCGCATGGGGCGCCAGCGCCGGTTAGCGCGCCCCGTGCTGGGAGCGCCAGCACCGTTACCCCTATGTCGAGTGCAGCCACCAGCGCGACCGAAGGCGTGATCGTGCCGACGCTCGGGGCGCAGCATGGCCGATCGCGCGTCACAAAAATCGAGCGCTACGGCTCCTTGGACGCCGCGCGCGTGGTGGTTTACGTGACGGAGCCCGCGACGTACAAGGTGGGCTTCCTCGACGAAGGGGGGCAGAGCCCGCGCCTGTTCGTGGACATCGACGGCGCGACGTACGCAGGCGCAACAAGCTTTGACGTCGGAGGTTTGGTCGCGAAGGTTCGCGTCGGAGCGGAGCCGAATCACACCCGCGTGGTGCTGGACCTGACCGCGACCGCCTATCGAAAGGTATTTTACGTGCCCGAGCCGTTCCGGCTCGTGATCGATGTCTCCAAGGACGCGCCCACGCACACCGATGAGCTCGCGCGCGGCCCGCGCGCCGTTCGGCGTGTGGTCCTGGACCCGGGACACGGTGGGTACGACCCGGGCGCGAGCGGCCCGAGCGGCCTGCGCGAAAAGGACGTCACGTTGGACATTGCCCACCGGGCCGCGCCGCTCATCGCGCGCGAACTCGGCATATCTACGTTGCTCACCCGGGACAGCGACGACTACGTGGCGCTCGACGAGCGCACGGCGCGGGCCAATGCGTTTCAGGCCGATCTCTTCGTGTCGATCCACTGTAACGCGAGCGAGGACGGTGCGGGCCGCGGCGTGATGACTTTTGTGCTCGATGACGCGCGCGATCCGACCTCGAGTCGCGTGGCTGCGCGCGAGAACGACTCGTCAGCGGCGGCGGCGGCTGAGCTTGCAGGAGCGCTCAGCCGCGGCGAAGGCGCACAGAGCCAAGGGCGTTCGAGTCACTTCGCCGAGCTCTTGCAGCGGGCGGCGGTGGCGTCACTCTCGCCGAACTACGGCGACATTCCCGATTCGGGCATCCGGCGCGCGGGCTTCTACGTGCTCGCCGGGGCGCGAATGCCAGCGGTCCTCTTCGAGACCTCATTTATCTCGAGCTCCGTGGGCGAGACGCGCTTCAACACCGGCGACTTCCGGCAGAAAATCGCAGACGCCATCGTCAATGCCATTCGGGCGTACCGCGACGGGCTGTGAGCGCCGGGCTGGCAATACGGCAATTCGCCCCGTTGACGCCCTGCATTCATGCACCAGTCGTGACCGCCGCGCTGTGGGCAAGGGTGCGCAAGTTTCAGTTTGTGGTCCGGCTCGGACAATTAAGGCATTGCGCCCTATTGACTGAGGCAGAGCAGGTCTCTATCTTCACCGGCCCCCAAAAATGGCGGGCTTTTTTATGAGTCCGTAAGCCAGTCGAGTGCGCTACCGATGACCAAAGTCCAGTTAAAAAAATTCCGGGACATGCTCGAAGCCAGGCGCCAAGAAATCATCAAGCGCGCCCAACAAACGCTCGATGAAGACATGGCCCTCGACGCCAATGATCTTCCGGACGAAATGGATCTCGCCTCGAGCGAGTATCTGCAATCGTTTCAGTTCCGTCTGCGCGGTCGCGAAAAAGCCTTTTTAGACAAGATTCAAAAGGCGATCGACAAGATCGACAAAGGCACCTTCGGCGTGTGTGATGACTGCGGCGAGAAGATCTCGGTCAAGCGCCTCGAGGCGCGTCCCGAGACCACGCTTTGTATCCGCTGCAAAGAGGATCAGGAGCGCGTCGAAAAAGACTTCACCTGAGCAGCGGGGCGCTCGCTGCAGCGAGCCAGATTGAGCCGACGGTGCGGGGTCGGCGTGGGTCAACTGCCGCGCCGGCTACGAGCTCGCCGAACAACGCTGGAGCGCTCGAGCGGCGTGACGTTGGACGGAGTGTCCGACTACTGCCTCGAGGCGCGTCGACGCACCCAGAGCATCGCCAAGCGACAGGCACCAAAGGTTGCTGTGACTGGAAAGCAGCGAGGTGAATACTCAACTCGGAACCGCGCCCAGGGCGTGTACAGCGCGGATCCAATCACTCCGGCCGCGAGCGCGGCCCGTCAACGTGATCGCGCGGCCTTTTTGACTGGGCGCTTGCTTGTTTTGGCGGCTCCACCGGGTCCCGCGGACGCGTTGAGTTCGGCCAAGGCTTGTTTGAGGTACAGCCCCGTATGGCTCTCGGGGGTCTCGGCGACCATTTCGGGTGTACCGGCGACGACGATCTCGCCGCCCTTGTGCCCGCCCTCGGGCCCCATATCGATGACCCAATCAGCGCAGGCGATGAGCTCGATGTTGTGCTCGATCAAGAGCACCGAGTTGCCCGCGTCGCGCAAGCCGAACAGGGCATGGGTCAAGAGCTCGATGTCAGAGAAGTGTAAGCCGGTGGTCGGCTCGTCCAGCACGTACAGGGTTCGGCCGGTGGCCTTCCGCGACAGCTCACTGGCCAGCTTGACGCGCTGCGCCTCGCCTCCAGAGAGCGTCGTCGCCGGCTGCCCAAGCTGAATGTAGCCGAGGCCGACTTGGCGGAGGGCGGTCAGCTTCTGCCGGATGCGCGGGATCGACTCGAAGAGCTCGTCCGCTTCGTCCACCGTCAGGTCGAGCGCGTCGGCGATCGACAAGCCGCGGTACTTCACTTCCAATGTCTCGCGGTTGTAACGGCGGCCCGCGCAGGAGTCGCACTTCACGTACACGTCGGGCAAAAAGTGCATCTCAACTCGTAGTACGCCGTCGCCTTGGCATGCTTCGCAGCGTCCGCCTTTCACGTTGAATGAGAAGCGGCCCGGCTTGTAGCCGCGCGCCCGCGCGTCGGGTAACCCCGCGTAGAGCTCGCGCAAATGCGTGAATATGCCGGTGTAGGTGGCGGGGTTCGATCGCGGCGTTCGGCCGATCGGGGCTTGATCGATGCTGATCACCTTGTCGATGTGCTCTAGGCCCTCGATGCGCTCGCACGGCCCGACCCAGCCCGTCGCTCCGTACAACTGAGCGCGCGCCGCGCTGAGCAGCGTGTCGACGATCAAGCTGCTCTTCCCCGAGCCGCTGACGCCGGTGACGGCGCTGATCAACCCGAGCGGGATCTCTACCGTGATGTTCTTCAGGTTGTGGGCTTTGGCGCCCACGATGGTTAGCTTGAGGTCGCTCGGTGGTTGGCGCCGAGCCGGGATGGGCAGGTGCTTTTCGCCCGACAGGTAGGGCCCGGTGACCGAGCCCGGATCCTTGATGATCTCGGCCGCGCTGCCCTGGGCCACGATCCGCCCGCCGAGGGCGCCCGCTCCGGGCCCCATGTCGACCACATGATCGGCGCTCAAGATCGCGTCCCGGTCGTGCTCCACGACGAGCACGCTATTGCCCTTGTCGACCAAGCGGCGGAGGGCCTGCAGCAGGCGCGCGTTGTCACGGGCGTGCAGGCCGATGCTCGGCTCGTCGAGGACGTACAGGACGCCCACCAGTGAGGCCCCAATCTGAGTTGCGAGCCGGATGCGCTGTCCCTCGCCCCCCGACAGGGTATGAGCCGTGCGCTCAAGCGATAGATAGTCGAGCCCGACTTCCAGAAGGAAACCGAGCCGCTCCGTGACGGCTTTGATCAACGGCAGAGCGATCGCGGCTTCGCGCGGCTGCAGCGTGCGCTCATCGGCGAATTCGCTCAAAAACTCACGAAGCCCGCGGAGCGGCATGGCCGACAGCTCGGCGATGGTGCGGCCGCCGAGCTTGACGGCCAGGGCCTCCGGGCGCAGGCGAACGCCGCCGCACGCCTCACAGGTTTGCGTGACGATGAAACGACCCAGGTCATCAGGCCCGATGCCACCGTCGTCCGATTCGTGATCCTCACCTTCGGCGAAGGCCCCGGTGTCGAGCATATGCTGCAAACGCGGGACGATGCCTTCGTAGCTTCCAGCTGAGCTCTTTCGCTTCGGGCCGGGGCTACCCGCGCTGCCGTACAACAGGGCTTGTCGCTGCGCCTCCGAGAGCTCTGCCCAGGGCAAATCCGGGTTCACCGCCAAGGACTCGACCGCGCGTGACACCTCCGTGGCGGTGGCGACGGAGCCGCGCCGCCCGAAGGCCGCCAGCGCGCCTTCACGCAGCGAGCGCGTCTCGTCCGGCACGATACGGCTGACGTCGATCGCCGAGCGCACGCCCAGCCCATCGCAGCTAGGGCACGCGCCGTGTGGACTGTTGAACGAGAATAGCCGCGGCTCGAGCGGCGGCAGCGTGATGCCGAACTCCCAGCTCACCAAGCGCTCGCTCATCACGACCGGCTCGCTGCCGTCGACGGCGTCTATCAGCAATGTGCCGTCACCCAGCTTGAGCGCGAGCTCTACCGAGTCGGTGACGCGGCCCTTCGCGCCGTCGCGCACGGCAATGCGATCGACGACCACGTCCAAGTCATGCGTTTTTTGACGGTCGAGTTCGCGGTCGTCACCCAGGTCGACTTGGTCCCCGTCGATCCTTGCGCGCACGAACCCTTCGCGCCGAAGCCGCTCGAGCTCCGCACTCAAGTCGCCTTTTTGTTTCCGCACGACCGGCGCCAGCCGCGCCAGGCGGGCTCCTTCGCCGCGCGCCAAGATCGAGTCGACGATCTCTTGTACGGTGTAGGCGCGCAACACCTTGCCCGACTTGGGACAATGCGGAACGCCGATGCGCGCGTAGAGCAGGCGTAAGTAGTCTGCGATCTCCGTGACCGTGCCTACCGTCGAGCGCGGGCTCTTGCCGAGGCCCTTTTGCTCGATGGCGATGGCGGGGCTCAAGCCCTCGATGCTCTCCACCCGCGGTTTGGGCAGCTGATCCAAGAACTGCCGGGCATACGCCGACAGGGATTCGACGTAGCGGCGTTGGCCTTCGGCGTAGATAGTATCGAACGCCAGAGACGACTTGCCTGACCCGCTCGGCCCGGTGATGACGACGAGCTGATTGCGTGGCAGCTCGCAGCTGACGTTCTTTAAGTTGTGCTGGGTAGCACCGCGAACGACCAGGGAATCCATGAAGTTCTGAGTGTAACGCCGGGAACGCCATGTTTCCGCGTTTCACGCGTTCACACGAGCCCAGGCAGGTGTAACATATCCGCTGCGCGATACCGTTTCGTCGCCCGCGGCGGGCGGCGTGAACGGATCGCGAGCGGTTTGGGCCTGCCCAGCGGCCGGAAGCGCATCTGATTGCCCTGCCTGCCGGGTTCGATTAGCTTCGCGGCGTGGAGCTTGCTTTCAACATTTGCCGGAACCCGCCCCCGCGGCGACCCGGTGCAAGGCAACCCATTAGGAGTTCGAGAGGCCGGAACAGCCGACCCTCGAGCACCGCAGCAGCTCGGGCCTATAGCTCAATCGGTCAGAGCCCCCGGCTCATAACCGGGTTGTTCCTGGTTCGAACCCAGGTGGGCCCACTGACCCCTAGCTTGCTTTTTCTCCAAGGGTACGCGAGGAGCCGTTTTAGACAGTGACAATCCAGGCGCAAATCGACAATCTCGAAAACCTAGCGGCGCTCGATGTAGAGCTCAAGGAGCTACGCGACGCGGTCAATCAAGAGCGGCAAGGCCTCGACGCCAAGCGCTCGACACTGGCATCCTTGGAAGAGCGGCTTGCCCGTAGCCTTAAGAATTCTGGCGACATGGACAAGATGCGCGGCGACCTCATGGGTGAGGTTCGGCAGATGAGCATTCAAGTCGAGCGCTCGCGCGAGAAGCTCTCGCGCTGCCGGACCGAACGCGAGGCGAACGCCGCCCAGCGGGAGATTGAAGAGCTCCGCAAGCTGTACCGAGATCGCGAGATCGAAGTGGAGAAGCTCGACGGCTTTCTAGACCAAGCGCGCACGGACATGGCGCAGATCACGAGTGAGCGCGACGCCATCGTTCTCGACTTGAGCGCAGTCGAGAGCGAGACCGTTGGCCGCCTCGCCCAAGGCGAGGCGGTCGTGGCGGAAAAGGAGGCAGTACGAAAAGGTCTCGTCGCCAACGTGCCGCCGGTCCTGTACCGCCGCTACGAGCTCATCCGTGGGCGCCGCGGAACGGCCATCACGTCCACGACCGATGGCACGTGCTCGGCCTGCCATATGCGTCTGCCGCCCATGCTGTTCCAAGAGTTGACACGCGAAAACAAGTTCGAGCAGTGCCCGAGCTGCAACCGGATTTTGTACTACCGCCCGGGGGTCAGCGCCTCCAGCAGCCAGTCGGACACGCCTTGAATCCTCGGGGCACCGGCTCTTCGCGGGCGCTTCGGTCTGCATGAAAGCCTGCTCGATTTGCGGTCGGCTGTATCCGGATGACGCGGGCTTCTGTCCGGTCGACGGCTCTCAGCTGACGAGTGCCACGCAAGTCCCCGTGTTGGCGGATGACCACGACCCGCGCATCGGTCAGCTTCTCTGTAATCGGTACCAGGTCCGCCGCGTGGTCGCCGACGGCGGCATGGGTCGCGTGTACGAGGCACTCGACATGCAGGAGCGCCGCAACGTCGCGCTCAAGGTGCTGCATCCGGACGTGTCCCGCGACGAGATCGCGGTCGAGCGCTTCAAGCGCGAGTTCGAGGTCAGCAAGATGCTGCCCCACGATCACATCGTGGATGTGCTCGACTTTCAGCCGACGAGCGATGGCAGCTACGTCCTCGTGATGGAGTTTTTGTACGGCGAAGAATTGCGGGCCACCCTCAAACGCGAAGTGGTGATCCAGCCCGGACGCCTGGTGCGTATCCTGAGCCAGGTCGCGATCGGCCTGGACGAAGCGCACGCGCGTAAATTCGTGCACCGCGACTTGAAGCCGGACAACCTGTTCTTGTGTCAGACGAGCGACGGCGACATCGCCAAGTTGTTGGACTTCGGGTCGGCCAAAGACAAGCACGAGTCGGCAAAAAAGCTGACCGTGATGGGCACCACGATCGGCTCACCGTTCTACATGGCGCCCGAGCAGGCACAGGGTCTGGACACACTCGACCAGCGCGCGGACGTGTGGGCATTGGCCGCCATCACCTATGAATGCGTGGTGGGCCGCGTGCCCTTCATCGGCAACAATGGTCCCAGTATTTTGCTCGAAATCTTGACCAAGGAGCCGAAGTCACCGAGCGAGGCGGGCAAGGGCCAAAAGTACCTCATCCCGCCGGCCATGGATCGCGTGATGACGCACGCATTGAAGAAGCTTGCCGCCGTGCGCATCGCGTCCACGGGCGCCTTGGCGGACGCCGTAGGAGCGGCTTACGGGCTCACCGGTAACCATCGTGAATGGGCCAAGACGAGTGAGGCCGAGCTCATCGCGCGCGTGGACGCGGCGTTACCCGGGCTGATGGTGGAGCAGGCGCCGCCCAAAGCGGCGAGTGTCGCCGACTCGTTCTTTGGGGAGTCCGACAGCTTGGACACCATGGGCGATCCGTTTGGGGGCGGCCAGGCCCCGGCGCCGCCTAGGGCGGCCTACGTGGCGCCAGCAAGCGCTTACACAGAACCCATTGGCACAGCTCCTCACGGGTATGCGCCATCCGCTGACGCCTCCGTGCCGCCCAGTGACTCCATCGCGGGCGTACCAAAGAGTGGCAGTAACACGCTCATGCTGCTCGCGGTCGGCGGCGGCGCGCTGTTCTTCGGCATCGCGTTGGTCGTGATCTTCATGCTCGTGCGCTGAGCGCAGCCCCTCGGGCCGCCTGGTTTGGCTCGTATCCGTGTGGTACTGCAGCCCCATGGTAAGTCTGCTCTCGCCGCTCGGCCCGCGCGCGGCGCTCGTCCTCGCCGTGTCCGCCCTGTCCGCCCTGTCTGCCTGCAAGAATCAAGCGCCGCCGGCCGCGGAAGCCACCACCGCCGCTGCGGAGCCAAATTCGCCAAGCGCTTCGGGGTCCAGCGCGAGCGCGGCTACGGATTCGGCGACGGCGCCCGCCCCGCCTTCCGACAGCAAGTATAGCGAAGCCGGCTTCGAGCTCGTGATCCAGCCGAAGGGCGACTACGCATCCGGCAAAGCGGGGGAGGCGGAGGTCGTGCTGTCGGCCAAGCCGCCCTACCACGTGAACGACAAGTACCCGTACAAGTTCAAGTTGAAGGATGAGCCGGGTCTCACGTTTGCAAACATGGTGGTCACGAAGGACGCGGTGAAGTTCGAGCCCGCTCGTGCGACCGTGCCCGTGCTCTTCACGCCCACCAGTTTAGGCAAGCACATCGTGTCGGGGCAGCTTTCGTTTTCGGTCTGCACGGACGACAAATGCATGATCGAAAAGCGGGAACTAGCGCTGGAGATCGAGGCCAAGTAGCGGCCTCACGAAGCGTGGTACGCTGAGTCTCATGCCCGAGCGAATTCTCGAAGAATTGGCGCGTATCGCGCTCGCGGTTCAGAAAGAGTTCAAGGAAGAGCGCCGGCTCCTGTCCTTCCGTGAGTACTTGGCGCTGTTCGCCACGGACTCGGTCCGACACTCGCGGGATGCCTCCCGCTACTTGCGCGACATGTTCGATCATTTCGGGCGCGAGACCGTGCTTCGGCCTTGGGGTGAGCTCGTGCGATATCGGCTGTTCGATCTGCCGTTCCTGGAGCCGGGGGAGGCACGCTCGGACGCGCTCGTGGGGCAGGAGGCAGTGCAAGCGGAGATCTACCGAACGCTCAGTAACTTCGCGCGAGAGGGCCGCGCGAACCGCGTGCTCTTGCTGCACGGGCCGAATGGCTCGGCCAAAAGCACGGTAGCCGCATGCATTGCCAAGGCCCTCGAACACTATTCGGCGCTCGACGAAGGCGCGCTGTACCGCTTTCATTGGGTGTTCCCCACGCAGGCTACGCTGCGCGGGTCGATTGGCTTCGGCGGCAAGCGCGCACCGGGCGCCGCGGACGACAGCAGCTATGCGCACCTGCCCGACGAGCAGATCGACTCCCGTCTGTTCGTGGAGGTGAGAGATCATCCGCTGTTCTTGATCCCGCTCGCCGCTCGTAAAGAGCTGCTCGAGCGCCTGTTCAAAGACAGGTTGGCGTCCGAGCCTCCACCCGCTTGGATGCTGCGCGGCACGCTCTCACACAAGAGCCAACAGGTGTACGAGGCGCTACTTACGAGTTACGGCGGGTCACTGGACGAGGTCTTGCGTCACGTGCAGGTCGAGCGCTACTTCATCTCGCGGCGCTACCGCGTGGGTGCGGTCACGCTGGGCCCGCAGCTCTCGGTCGACGCGGGCGAGCGCCAAGTCACGGCTGACCGCAGCCTCGGTGCGTTACCGACGGCGCTGCAGTCCATGACGCTGTTCGAGGCGTTCGGGGAGCTGGTCGATGCTGCGGGCGGGCTGCTGGAGTTTTCGGATTTGTTGAAGCGCCCGCTGGACGCGTTCAAATACTTACAAATCACCGCGGAGACGGGCGAGGTGGCGCTTCGATCGCAGAACGTACAAGTCAACTGCGTCATGCTGGCGAGCGGCAATGAGGTGCACTTGAACGCGTTTCGGGATCACCCCGAGTTCGAGAGCTTCCGCGGTCGGCTCGAGCTCATTCGCGCGCCGTACCTACTCAGTTGGCTGGACGAGCAGCGCATTTACGACGCGCAAATTGCGTCGCAAGTGCAAAAGCACGTGGCACCCCACGCCACGCGCATGGCGGCGATGTTCGCCGTGCTAACGCGCATGCGTCGCCCCACGACCGAGCGCTATGAAAAGCCGCTGCAAGAGCTGGTCACGGAGCTGACCGCGATCGAGAAGCTCGACCTTTATGCCAGCGGCACGGCCCCGACTCGCCTGGACGACGAATCGGGGAAATCCCTGCGCGCGTCGATTGGGCAGCTGTATCGCGAGAGCGAGGCTTACCCGATCTACGAGGGCAGCATCGGCGCGAGCCCGCGCGAGATGCGCACCGTCCTGCTCGACGCCGCACAAGACCCGCGTTACGACTGCCTATCACCGCTCGCGGTGTTGGCTGAGCTCGACCGCTTGTGCGAGCGGACGAGCGAATACAATTGGTTGCAAGAGGAGCGATTGGCGGGCGGCTACCACGACCATGTGCTGTTCCGAAAGGCTTTGCACGCCCGCCTGCTCGACTCGTTCGAAGACGAGTTCCGGGTTGCCAGTGGCCTGGTCGACGAGACGCGCTACAGCGACCTGTTCGATCGCTACGTGATGCACGTGAGCTACTGGGTGAAGCGAGAGAAATTCCGAAACCCCCTGACCGGGCAATACGAAGAGCCGGATGAGCGCATGATGCGCGAGGTGGAGGGCCTGCTAGGCTCGCCCGACAAGCCGGAAGATCTGCGCAATGGCCTGATCGGCACGATCGCCGCCTGGGCCATCGACCATCCGGATGAGCCGTTGGACAACGCCCGTGTCTTTGCCTCACAGCTGCGCCGCCTGCGGGAATCGGCGTTCGCCGAGCGCCGGGTCGCGGTCGCCACGCTGTGCCGTGACCTGGTCGCGCTGCTTCGCGAGGATGGTAGCGGGCTGAATGAGGCGCGCCGGGCAGCCGCGGAAAAGGCGCTGGCCGTGCTCCGCGCACGCTTCGGTTACCAGCGCGGCTCAGCGGGCGATGCCGCGGTGGCATTGGTTCGCGAGCGCTTCCTCGACGTTCGCAGCTGAGCGGCGGCGAAGCAGTGAGCGAAGGCGCAGACCTCGGCGACCCGGGCGGCTCGCGCCCGCTCGGCGTGTGGTCGCTGCTTGCGCTGGGCATCAATGGCATCGTCGGTGTGGGGATATTTTTTACGCCTAACCTCGTGGCGGCGCTGGTCCCCGGCGAGCGGGGCGTGCTCGCCTACGTCGTGACGTTGTTGGCGCTGTTGCCCGTGGCGCTCTGTTACGCAAAGCTCGGCTCGCGCTTCGATCAAGATGGCGGCCCGTACGTGTGGGCCTGCTCGGCATTCGGCGAAGGGGCGGGCTTCGTGGTCGGCTTTGCCGCCTACGCCTCGGCCGTGCTCAGTACGGCGGCGGTGATTTCCGGGCTGGGCGAGTACACGGCCCCCCTGCTCGGTTTTGGCTCAGAACGAAGGCTATTCTCGCTGATCGCGGCCGCCGTGTTCGCGCTCATCGTGAGCGCTGGGCTACGGCCGAGTGCTTGGGTCTGGTCCGCATTGACGGTGGCCAAGCTCTTGCCACTCCTGCTACTGGCCGGCGTGTACGTGTTGGACGCGCACGCGCCCGCGCCCGCGCCCGCGCTCGCAAACACCGGCACCATGGCCTGGGGTCGCGCGGTGCTGGTGCTGGTGTTCCCCATGCAGGGCTTCGAGATCGTGCCGGTGCCCGGCTCTCACGTGCGTGGGGCGAGTCGTGCGATTCCAATCGCGACGATCGGTTCGTTGGTGCTGTGTGCGGGTCTGTATTCGGTCTTGCATTGGGCTTGCGTGCGCTCCGTACCCGGTCTGGCCCGCGTGAACGCGCCGTTGATCGCCGCGGCGAGCTCGCTCGGGGGCGCGCGTTTGGCAAACCTCGTCAGCGCCGGCACCAACGTGTCGGCCGTGGGCATCGCGTTCGGCATGATGGCCATGACGCCGCGCTACTTGTCGGCGATCGAGGCCACCGGCGGCAACGCGGCCAGCGCGTATTTGGCGGCCGAAACGCGCCATCAGGTGCCGCGGCGCGCGCTCTTCGTCACGCTCGTGTTGGTCGTCGTGTTGGTCTCGGTGGGCGCCCTCAGCCGGCTCTTCGTGCTGTCCAGCGTGGCCGTGTTGTTCCAGTACTCCGTCAGCGTGCTTTCGCTCGCTTACCTTTCAATCCGGCGTCAACGCGGCCTCACGCTCCGCGGGGGTGCCTCGGCACCGCTCGCGCTGTTGGCGCTCGGGTTGGTCGCCCGCGCGGTGGAACGCGAAGAGCTCTATGTCATGGCTGGCATTTTTGCCGTCGCAGTTCTGCTATGGTTCATCCACGTGAGGCTGCGCCGATGACCTGGTTCGACACCCACTGCCACCTCGACGACGAACACAATCCGGACGGGGCCGACGGAGCGCTGGCGCGCGCTCGGAAGGCCGGCGTGGCGACTTTTTTGTGCGTCGGCGTGGGCGGCCTGGCTCAGGCGGAGCAGACCCTGGCCGTCGCCGAGCGCCACGCGGACGTGTTCGCCTCGGTCGGGGTGCATCCCCACGACGCCGCCCGCGACGGGCAGCTGGATTTCGAGCGTTTCTGGCCGCACCCGCGGCTGCTCGCGGTGGGTGAGGTCGGGCTCGACTATTACTACGACCACTCTCCACGAGCCACGCAGGCCGAGGTGTTCCGGCACTTCATTGCGCTGGCCCGCCGCATCCATAAACCGCTGATCATCCACACGCGGAACGCCGCGGAAGACACGCTGCAAATATTGGAGTCGGAGAACGCGCGCGACGTTGGCGGCGTGATTCACTGCTTCAGTGAAGACCGCGCGTTTGCGACGCGCGCGCTCGATCTCGGGTTCTACTTATCCTTTTCCGGCATTGTCACCTTCAAGACCGCGCGCGCCATCCAAGACGTCGCCGCTTGGGCGCCACCCGACCGCGTGCTGGTCGAGACTGACAGCCCGTATTTGGCGCCGGTGCCGCTGCGCGGAAAACGCTGTGAGCCGGCCTTCGTCGTGCACACTGGCGCGTACGTGGCTGCGCTTCGAAATATAGAGCAAGCGCACTTTGCCGCACTCACGACCGAAAACGCGCGCCGATGTTTTCGGGTGCCTCTGGCCCGCCTCTGAAATTCTGCCAAACTCGACGAGATGCCGCGTCGCTGGGTCGCTTCGGGAGCGTTCGTGGCCTCGATCTTCGGCCACGTCATCGTCCTCTCTTGTGGCGCGTTGCTGCTTTCGCATTCGCTGCGCGATCGCGCTCGTGACCAGGACGCCGCTCTGCGTGCGAAAGGCCTGTCCACCGTCGACGTGGAGCTGCCACGCTTCGATCCATCGGCCTCCGACACCGAGCGCGCCGCCGACGCGCTGGAATCGGCGCGCGCGCCGGCCCCGCCGCCTGCGGGTGGTGGTCCCCTGCAGCGCCATCCGGACACGGAGCGCGCGGGTCGCGGCGGGTCGCGCATGGCGCCCGTGCTTGCCACAAACCTCGACAGTCACATCGACCCGCTCGACTTGGAAACAGAAGCATTGACTCACCTCGACCGCAGCCAGGTGCAGCGCTTGCGCACCGCCGCGGAGCGCCGCTCATGGGAGGACCATCGCTCGACTCCAACGCCCATGGAGCTGACCTTTCTCGCGACCGGCGTGGGCGCGCTTCATGAGCGGCGCACGCCCGACAACGCCGTGCTCGGCTCGTCGGCAGGCGGCTCGGCCTTTCCGCTCGGTGGCGCGCCCGGGAGCGCCGCGCGGGGGCCCGGCCTCGAGCAACCCGAGCAACCCGGCGCTGCCGTCGCAGGTCGACCCAAGGTGGCCCCGCTGCAGGGCGCCGTGGGCGCCGCTCCTGGCAGCGTACCGGCGCGCGGCGCGGCCGTCTTGCTCGCGCGGCCCTGGGTCATGCGCGCGCGTCCCGCGCTGCCGACAGAAACCCGCGCACGCCCCAATGACACCGACGACAGCTCCCAGGCCGTCGCGGCTCGCGTCGCGGCGCTGATTCACGCCAGCACCATCGGCGCTCCGCCAGGTCCAGGCGTCGGCGGTGAGCCCGGCGGAGGTCTGCCCGGTCGCTCGGGCAGTGCCGGCATGGGCTCGCACGCTGACCCCAGTGGCTTTGGCCCAGGCCTCGACGCATTCAATGACGCCGGCCTCCAAGGTTTCATCGCCGGCCTGAAACAGCGCGTCGATGACCAGCTGCGACGCTCCTTTCCGGACTGGGCGATCGCCGAAGGCCGCAGCGGCCACGTGATCTTCGAGCTCGCCGTCGCCGCCGATGGCCGCTTGGAGCGCGTTCGCATGGTTCGCCCCAGCGGCATCGACGAATACGACGGCAACGTGCTCACCTTCGTGCGCCGCATCCCGTCGTTCGGTCCACTGCCAAAGGCCCTCGGCCAGCGAGCCCTCATCACCATGAGTTACGACTCACTGAACCACGTAGTGGGCCGCCAAGGGCCGGGCCCAGGCAGCTACGGCCAATCCCGGCCACCGCAACAAACCCAATAGTTCAGCCTGCTTCCAAGACCCCCCCAGCGCCCCTTCCGACGGCTTGACACGCCCAGCCCCGCCCGACCATATTCCCGCCGCCTCACGCCGAAGTAGCTCAGTTGGTTAGAGCACGCGCTTCATAAGCGCGTTGTCCCCGGTTCAAGTCCGGGCTTCGGTACCAAGAAAAACCCGGTTGAATTCGAAAGAATCGGCCGGGGTTTGTTGCGTTTGGGCGAGAGCGAATAGTTGAGTTCAGACCGGCGGCTCGGCTGTCGGACGGCACGTAGCGAGCGGAGCGCTCGGGCCCGATCGGACGGGGCCTCGGGTGAGCGATTCGTCTCGGGGATTCGTCGCCCGCCAATGCGCACGTGGCCTCCTCGAAGGCGAACAACGTGCCCTCCAGATCACCCGACCGCACGCGCGCCCACGCTCCACTTGTCGCCGACGTTGCTCAGTTCGCGGTGCGCCACCAAGCGTTGTCGTAAGTCATTCAGCACCGCCACGGGCCCTGCGCGATCTTTCCTTGCTCGTCTTCTCCTGCGCTTTGCGCGCGGGCAAGCGGCGGCAATCTCGCCGTCGTGCGGTGAGCCTTGGAGGCCGCGTCAGACCACGTCCCAGCACACGGCAACGATCACTTCGCGAGAAGGTGCCAATCTCGCACAATGTGTGTGCCGCATAGCTTTGCTCTGGAAAGATCTGTCGACGCTTGAAGTGCAACGTGGCCCTCGCGGCAAGCGGACTTGTCATTCTCGAACCGGATCGCGCGCGGCTCCCTCCGGCTGGGAAGTGCCGCCGCTTCGGTTACAATGGCTACAGACTTGGGTGGGCTTTTATGTTGGCCGACTTTTGTGGAGCAAAGCATGCGTGACCTCAATGTTCTTTTTAAGCAGCCTCGGTTAAGCGCGGCGCGTGCGCGGAGCCGGGTGCTGGTGGCCAGCTGCATGGCGATTCCGTTGTGGAGTGGCGTGATCGGCTGCGGCGGAAGCAGTGCTTCGGACTCGCAGGTCTCGGGGGGTAGTGGAGCCAGTGGCTTTAACGGCGGCTCACCTCCGGGCGGTTTGAATTTGCCTCCGGATATCGGTTCGAGTGGCGCGGCGAACGGCACCGGAGCCGGTGGCGCGCCCGCGCCTTACATGTTGCCGGCGGACTTCACGATGACTGAGAAGGGCGGCTATAAACTTGGTGCTGCCCTCGACGCGGGGTCTACGGGTTCAGCGGGCGCGACGGGCGCGGGCGGCGGAGTGGGCGCCGGCGGATCCGCCGGCGCCAGCAGCAGCTGCGGCACGCAGATCTTGGGCGTCGTGCGCGACTTCAAAGGCGATGATGAACCCGGTGGGCATCCGGACTTTCAGCATTTCGGGGGCGACAGTCCCGCGCTCGGGATCGTAAAGTCAGACTTGGGCGACGATCAAAAGCCTGTTTACAACGGGAACGGCCCGATCATCGACCCAACGAGCGGGCCGCAAACAACCGATAAAATGCATTTCGACGAATGGTATCGCGGGACGCCTGGCGTCAATAAACCGTACGTCGTGTACTTTTATTTCGAGCCGAACGATGGCGTGCTCACGTTCCAGAGCTCGGCCTTTTTTCCGCTCGACAACGCCGGCTGGAACAACACGCCTGGTAGAGACCACAATTTTGCGTTCACCACCGAGGTGCACACCAGATTCAATTACAAGGGCGGCGAGACCTTCTCGTTCACCGGCGACGACGACCTGTGGGTCTTCATCAATCACAAGCTCGCGATCGATCTGGGCGGCCTACACAGCAAAAAAAGCTCGTCGATTTCACTCGACCAAGACGCGGGCAAGCTCGGCATCAGTACGGGGAATGCCTATGACTTGGACTTGTTTCACGCTGAACGCCATACGACGGCTTCTAATTTCCGCGTCGATACCAACCTCGAATTCACGAACTGCGGCACGATCATCGAGGAGCCGCCGGTCAAGTGACGGCGTTGTGGTCGGCGCGCGTCCTTAGAAATTAGGTGGTCGGGAGTCCAGGTGCTCAAGGCACGAGGGCTCGCCGCCCGAAGCTCCTGGCCGCGTGTCGATGGCCGAACAACTCGGCACGCGCCAGCCCAATGGGAACGCCAGCCGAGGCGAGTGCCTTTGGGTTCAGGCACTCGCCGGCGTTGCGCGTCTCAGTTGTTGCCGAACAGGTCCTGAATCCTCGAGTCGAGCGCGATCGCGATCTTGTACAAACTCGAGATCGACGGGCTCGATTCGGCGCGTTCGATTTGCGACAAGAGCGAGATGCTGAGCCCAGTGCGACGGCTCATCTGTTTCAGAGTGAGCTCCTTCTCTTTGCGCATGGTGCGGATCGTGTCGCCGATGATCTTGTGAAGCTGCTCTTCGGGCGTGCGCGCCAAGCCCTTCTTCTTCATCACGCGTGCGAGTACTTCCCGGAACTCGTCGACGTTGAAGGGCTTCTTGATGTAGTCGACGGCGTCGAGCTTCATCGATGCCACCGCCGAGTCCAGGTTGGGGTGCGCGGTGAAAATAATCACCGCGATGTCGCTGTCGATGGCGCGGATCTTTTTCAGGACCTCGATGCCGTCCATCTTCGGCATCATCAGGTCGAGGATCATCACGTGGTAGTCGCCCTGGCGGATCTCGTCCTCGACGAGAGTCGGATCGCCAAGGGTTTTGACGATGAAACCGTCCTTCTCCAAAAGCGATTGCATGAAGTCGCAGATCGCTTTGTCATCATCCACGATCAGGATCCGGACGCTCGGTACTTCGATGGGCAAGGCTCGCTCCTCTGGCTGTTCGCGGGGGGGTTGCAGTGACACTACAATAGCAAGCTGTTTACCACGTTACTAGATTTTTGTTTCGCCCAAATCTACGCCGCGGACGCGCAATTTCTCAGCAGTTGCTTGCGCTTGGGGCAGTGGGCGACCGGGCCAAGTGCAAGAAAAACCGGCGGCTCCCAGGTTCGAGCCTGCTTGGAGACCGTCGACCCGCGCCCCAGAACTCGTGACAAGGGGCGTCCTGGGCAGCCCCGGCGTCAACCGCCGATCGTTAGAACCAGAGTTTGCCCTTTGTGCGGGCCGCCCTCCACCGTCAACGCGTCGCCCTCGAACGTCGCAGTCGTGAGCGTCACGGTGATCGGCCCATCAACGGCGCGCAACGCCTTCCACGCGTCCGCATCCGGCGTGTAGTGGGGCGTCATGGTAAAAACGCGCAGCAGCTTGGCGTTGCTCGGCGTGCGGAACACGAGCAGGTACGCCATGCCCGTGAACCCGGCAGCGTTGCCTAGGTCGCCAGCACCGGCGGCGCCGGCCGCCGCGGAGGGCGGATCCGTGCGGTCGGCGTGCCAAGCGAAGTGATAGGGGCGGCTTCCAGGGACGCTAGCCGCGCTCGTGGCCGTGGGGTCCGAGGCTGGCGCATCGAACACGCCGCCGGCCCAACCCCAATCATCTGCCTCCACGCTGACGATCTGTTGCAGCGCGGTGTCCGTGACGCCCGCTTGCATGCGCACGTCCGCGGTGAGCGGGTTGCTCGCGGCAGTGGCGTCGGTGCTCGATGAGCACGCGGGCGCAGCCAGCGCGCTGCCCAGAGCGAGCAGCAGCACGGTGCGCAGGGAGGGGGGGAAGGACATGGCGTTGACCCATGCAGCGTAGCGCAGGTCGCGCCGCACGCGACTCAGTTACGAGTCAGGTATCGTAACGGCTCTAAAAAAAGCAAGGAGGCCCGTCTTTTGGGGTCGACGGGCTCGCAACGCTGCAGCGGCGCGGCAAAGTCAAAGGCCGCGCCCCGGGCGACTGGCGCTAGGCGCCGATCACACCACAGCCGATGCGCCCGCCCGCGTTGCCGGTGGGTTGGCCGCCGTCGTCCTTTTTGGCGTGGATGATGATCGCCTTGCCAGCGAAGGAATTCAGGTCGCCGGCTTTCAAGTTTGCGCCGGGGATCGTGATGTCTATCGAGCCCTTGCCGTCTTTGCCGATCGTGAGGTTGCCCAAATCCCCCAGGTGGCGTTTGGCGACGCTTGGCAACGCGTGCTCGTTGGCCTGCGGATTGAAGTGACCACCGGCGCTCGCCCCGTCTGGCGCGCTGCAGTCTCCCTTCTCGTGCACGTGGGCGCCGTGGTCACCACCCGGGGTTACGCCTTCCACGGACAGCAGGACGTGGACGCCGCCCTCCGTCTCGGTCAGGGTGGCTTTGCCGCTGAGCTTGGAGCCGCTCCGCGCTTCGATCATGACATCGAGCGTCCGTGGCTCTGGCTTGCTGGCTTCCGCAACGGGCGGCGGTGGCGGTGGCGGCGGCGGCGGCGGTGTCTCGCTGATGGGGGGTGCCGGCGGGGCCGCGGGTGGCTCAGTGGAACCACCACAGCCGCTGACCCAAGCCAAGGACGCAAACCCTAAAATGACGGCGAATGACGAAGTCTTCACGTGTCCTCCTTCGATGGGAAAGCGTCATAGGGGCGAACGGTCCCGCTGTCGATAGCCTTCAATCCTCGGTGAGTCAGCTCATCGACTCGATGTACCAACGCATACCAACGCTCAAGGAGACCCGCGCTGTCGCGCAATAGGTCGCCTCGTCGAGGCAAACGGTGAAGGGCTGCTCCGTAACGAGTTAGCAAGCTCAGTGCCGAGCGCGGTGCCAACCGCCCGCCGACGACAAGCTGAATAGGCTCCCGTTCATGCGGTCGCCACCGACTTCGGTCGTCGACCTGTGAGCCCCAACGAAACGCGCTATCGTCCCGAGCGATGCTGCTGAAATGCGAGCGTTGCGGCGCGCCACTCGAGGTATCACCCGGCAGCGCGGTGCGCTGTGGGTATTGCGGGACGACGGCGGCGGTACCGGCAGAGCGAGTGCCGTCACGCGGCCTGCCGTTTCAGGGATCAGGTTCTGCGCCCTGGCCGCAGCAGGCGCCGCGATCAGCGAGGGGCATTCGGCGGAGCGCGCTTGGGAACCTGCTGCTCGGCGGCGTGACCGCGCTTGCGATCTTGGGCGGCGTCGCCGCCAGCGTTCTATCCCGCCTTTCGTCGACCCAGTCCCCAACGCTCCGGGCGCTGAGCTCGGTGGCGAGCCCGCTGCGTGGACGGCCCGTGAACGGGAGTCCAATCAGTTGGAGCAGTTCGCCGCCTGGCTGCTTGATCGACGCCAATGGCGACGGCGTCTTCGACGTTGCGGGCCTCACGGGTGCGTCCGAAAACAACCAGGCGACAGTCGTCGATGGGAAGTCGGGGCAGGTGCTCTTCACGGCGCCCGCGGTAAAAAAAGCAACCCAGCTCGGCTGTCTCGGCGAACACGGTTTTTTCGTCGTCGAAGCCAACTTTCAAGTCGACTTCTTCGAGGCGCGCAGCCCTTGGGGCCAAACCCAGGTGATGGCCCGCGACAAAGTGAGCGAATATGGCGCGGGCACGGGCTGCGTTCAGCTCCGCACCGACGACGGCACCACCCAAGGCATAGAGCTTCCTGGCGGCGCGGCCACTACGTGTCCGAGCAAAGTCCTGCACCGGTACCATGGGGAGCGCATACCGGGGATGATGGGGCTCACCGATTCCGGAACGGAGCTCGTCGTCGGCTCACGCAGGTACTCGCTCACCCAGCGCGCGTCGGGAACAGAAATCCTGACCTTGAAGGTGACCGAGAACGGCCGCCCCGTTTGGTCGAAGGAACTCAGCTATGCGAGCTGCACGTTCGGCGCGGCGATTGCGGTGGCGCCCAGCACGATTCTACTTTGGGCAGCGGAGCCGGCAGATCGTAATAAAGGTTTGCTCGTGGGTCTCGACGAGGCGACCGGCGCTCAGCTCTACGAGCTGCCCATTGGCGATACGTCCAGCAGTAGCCCCGCGCTCTTTCGATACAATGGCAAGTACGTATTGGCGGTGAATTGGGGAGCGCTCCGGGCGTATGAGCCCGCCACGGGCGCCGAGGCTTGGCGTGTTGGGCGTTGAGATCCTCGAACCCCTCAGCGGTGGTGCTCAGCTCGCCCAGTTTCATCGATAAATACGTCCCGCACGCTCGTCAGGTCATCGCCCGACAGGAAGCCACTGCGACCCAAGAGCCGCCCAGTCTCCCAGTTGGTCAGGCCAAGCTCGGGCCGATGCCATGCCCATTGGCCGTCCACCCAGCGCGTGAAGGCGTTGCCGATGTAAGGCGCCTCGACGGCATCGTAAAATGCTTCGAACGCGCCTGGCCGCTCGGACAGAATGGAGGCGACAAAGCGCGGGCTGTATTGATTGATCAGCGACACCGCGTGCTCAAAATCCCGAGCCATCACCAGGGATAGCTCCGGTGCGCCCTCCCATTCCCATTCATGGCCGAGCTCGGCCTCGGTGATCGAGCTCGCGCCGCGGAGCACACCCTCCGAGCCCGACACGACCGCGACCTTCGCAGACAGCTCATCGAGCACGGCCCGGACACAGGGCCCCAGGCGTTCGAGCGCGGCCCGTTCCAACACCAGGACGTTCAGGGTGTTGCAGACTTTGCGGTCCAGGCTGAAGCGCAGCGCATTTTCGACTAGTTGCGGGCTGGCGCTGGCCTCGATGAACATCCACGCGCCGCCCGTGCCGTGGAGTGAGGTCGCGATACCATGCTGTTTCGCGATGGCCCCCAGCAGTGAGACGGTTCGGCCGGAGCCGCGCGCCACGGCCAGCCGCACCGCGCGCTCGCAAAACAAAGCATGCGCGGCGGCGTGCTCCGTGCTGCGCACCAAGCACAAAGCGCCCTCGGGCAAGCCGGCTGCCAGCAAGGCGGGTCGAAGGGCGTGCTCCTCGATTGCAATGGCGGTGCCCAGGGCGTCACCGCCGATCCGGAATACTGCTGCGTTGCGGTTGCGAAGCACTCCCGCTGCATCCGCGAAGACATTGGGCCGACCTTCGAAGACGAACGCGACGATGCCGAGCGGGGCGCGCCGCCGCTCGATGACGTAGCCCGGCCCTCGCCGCTGCTCGATCACTTCACCGACGCGCGTCTCCGAGTTCGCCCAACCGCGCAGTCCCGAGATCATGTCCCGGCGCATGACGTCGCTCAGTTCAAGCCGACCTACGGGGCGGCGCCGTGCTCGCGCGGAGGCGACATCTGCGTCGTTGGCGCGGCGGATTTCCGCGAAGACGATTTCGTCCTCGAGCCGCGCGGCGAACTCCTCGAAAAAACGACGGAGGGCCTCATCTCGCACCTCCGAGAGCGCGCCGAGGGCCGAGCTAGCCACCGCCACCGCGCGTCGTGCGGCCTCCGCGGCGGCTTGGGAGATCACGATCAGCTCGCCGAATTCCGCGAGTGGCACCACGCGATCGCCGGTCGCGAGGGGCGGCAGGGGCAGCAGACGCTCACCGACTAAAACCTGAATCGCAGGCTCGGAATTCACGTCGGTCTTGTAGCAGACCCCAGGCGCCTCACGGCACGGGGGGCAAATTGCGGCGTTTTTCGCGTGCGGTCGCACGTGGCCTGCCTATCCAACCTCAGAGAGTGACGGCGGGCTGCGCTTGCGTTGTAATGACCATCTTGGCTGATTCCCACGATCACACCGCGGCCGCGGCTGGCTCACCCGCTCCGGTTCCTCAGCAGCCTGAAGCCCAGGCTCGCCTCGAGGGGTTGATGGAGCTCGCGTTTGCGCTTTCTGGAGCGGTGGAGGCCGCCGAAGTTGCTGACCTGGTGGTGGCACAGGGCATGCGACACGCTGGCGCCGACATCGCCACCCTGTACGCATTGGACGAGAGCGGACGCTGCCTCGATCTTCTGGCAGAACGCGGAGTCGCGCCCGAGATCTTGAAAAAGATTGTGCGCATCAGCACGACCGAGGGCAACCCGCGCGTCTTGGAGACGCTGAAGACCGGGGTGTCAGTTTGGGCAGAGACCCAACGAGAATACACCGCCATCTTCCCGGAGCTGGCCAGCACCCCGAGCACCGGCGCGCGCGCCAAGGCGTTTTGGTCGGTGCCGCTGGTCGTGGAGGGCCGGCCCGTTGGGTTGTTGGGTATGGGCTTCTTCAATGAGCAGCGCTTCTCTGCGGACGACCGGCGCTTCGCCGAGACCTTCGCCAAGCTGTGCGCACAGGCATTACTCCGCGCCGTGCGTCGCGCCCGTGAGCTCGTTACCGAGAAGCGGCGCGCATTTTTGGCGCGCGCCATGGAGACGCTGGTCGCGTCCCTGGACGTCAACATCACCCTGAAGCGCGTGGCCGAGCTGGCCGTGCCGGAGCTCGCTGACTGGTGCACGATCGACATTCTGGATCCAGCGTCGGGGGCGCAGCGCCAGCTGGCGGTGGCCCACGTCGATCCGGCTAAGGTTGCCTACGCGCACGAAATCGGCCAACGCTACCCTCCGGATTGGAACGCCCCGACGGGCTCGCCTCAGGTCATACGCAGCGGCAAATCGGAGCTGTACAGCGAGATCCCGATGGCGCTCGTGGAGGCGGCGGCCAAGGACGAAGATCACCTGAGGATCCTCCGCGAGCTCAAGCTCGAGTCAGTGATGATCGTCGCCCTGCGCAGCGAGGGCGGCCGAACCTTGGGCGCGATCACGTTCATTTATGCCGACTCTGGGCGCCACTACAGCGCGAGCGATCTGAGCTTTGCCGAAGACTTCGCGCGCCGCGCAGCCCTGGCGATCGAGAACGCGCAAGCCGTAGCGGAAGTGCAGGCGGCGCGGGCTCGCGAGCGGGCCATGCGCGAGCAAGCGGAGCTCGCAAGCACCGCCAAGGATCACTTCCTGGCCACGGTTTCGCACGAGCTACGTACCCCGCTGAACGTGATCCTGGGCTGGGCGGTAGTCCTGCGCGAACGCGGTCTCGGGCCCGAGGTACAACGCGCGCTCGCGGTGATCGAGCGGAACGCGCGCTCGCAGGCGCGCTTGATCGAGGACGTGCTCGATGTGTCGCGGATCATCAGCGGAAAGATGGCGCTGACGCTCGGCGCTGTGAACGTGGGTGAGGCGGTGCGCACGGCCGCGCTCGGCATGCGGCCCGCGGTCGACGCGAAGGGCATCAGCCTGCAGGTCGACGAACCGAGCGCCGAGGCCGCGCTGACGATCACGGCGGACGCCGACCGACTGCAGCAAATTTTGTGGAACCTGCTGACGAACGCCGTCAAATTTACGCCCAAGGGCGGGTCGATCGTGGTGTGCGCCGAGCGCATCGGCTCGGAGGTCCAAATCCACGTGAGCGACACCGGTGAAGGTATCCCCGAGCGGGCGCTGCGCTTCGTGTTCGATCCTTTTCGGCAAGCCGACAGCTCGACCACGCGTCGACACGGCGGGCTGGGCTTGGGGCTCTCGCTCGTGAAGCAGATCGTCGCGGCCCACGGCGGCACAGTGGATGCGAGCAGCCTGGGGGAGGGGCGCGGCGCGACCTTCGTGGTGCACCTGCCGGCGCGCGCCGCTACGGATGCGGTCGCGCGCAACGCCATGCCCGTCGAGCCAGCGCTCGGCACGATCTACTCTGCCGGAACGCGGCTACACGGCGTGATCGTACTGGTCGTGGACGACGAGCTCGACGCGCGCGATCTGGTCGGCGAGGCGTTCAAAGAAGCCGGCGCGACCGTGCACCTGGCCGCCTCCGCCAGCGAGGCGCTGTCGTTGATCGCGAGCCAGCACCCCGCCATATTGGTCAGCGACATTGGCATGCCGCATGAAGACGGCTACACCCTGATGCGTCGGCTGCGCGCCTTACCTCGCGATCAGGGCGGAGACATGCCGGCGGTGGCCCTGACGGCGTATGCGAGGAGCAGCGACGCAGAACGCGCCTTCGACGCGGGCTACCAGCGCCACATCTCGAAACCAGTCGACCCGCTGCAGCTCGTGGAGCTCGTCGCGGCGCTCGTTGGCGTTCCTCAAGCGTAAGCCGAGTTCAGTGGCTGGCAGCCGTGACCGACGGGAGCGGACGGAGTCACGCGCGGCCCTTGGGCTTGCTGGACTTCGAGCCGCGCGTGGCCTTGCTGAGGAGCTTTTTGGTTTTAGCTCGCGTGGCCGCATGAACCGGACCGTGTGCGTGAGCGACCGGGTGCGGATGGGGATGGGGATGCGGATGGGAGTGGGGTTCTAGCCCATCGTGCTGGTGCAATCGGCGGCCGGTCGTGCTGAGGCCGAGCGTGCTTTCCGCCACGTACTCCGCGCCGCCCTGAATCACACCGCGCGTCCCCGTCATTCGCTCCGTTGCCGCTTTCAGCTCGTCCGAGCGCCCGCGCATGACAATCACTTCCAAGCAATGTTCGTGGTCCAAGTGCACGTGCATGGTCGAGCGAACTTGTTCTCCGAGGTCGTGTTGCATCTCAGTCAAGCGTTCGGACAGTTCACGAACGTGATGATTGTAGACCAGCGTGACCGCGGCGAACGCCGGGACGCCCACATCGAGCGCGCTCCGGCTGACCTCCACTCGGGTCAAATCGCGCAGCAGTTCCGAACGGTTGCAGCCGCGCACGGTGGCCAGCGCGTCGAGCTGTTCGATCAAGCTCGACTCCATGGCCACACCAAAACGAACCAAGCTATCCTTCATGGGACGCTCAGTCTAACACCCCGCGTGCAGGCACAATGGGCGAGCTTTGGCGGGTGTCTGCAGTAGTTGAGGCTCATTTTGACCCCGCGGACGTCGTGGGCTCGGCGGCGTGCGGCGCGTGGGGACCTGAACGGCGTCGCTCGAACGTCCACAACTGCTGTAATTCGCGCCCGGCGTCGGCGCGCGGCCACCGCCTGCTGCCGTTCTAGTACTCGGTGACGCGACCCACCCGCGACGGTTTTCGCCAGGGTCGCCGATCAACGGGCATGCTCGACAAACGAGCGACCTCGCGGCAGTGCTGTATAGTACGCGCATGGGGCAGTGCCGCATCTTACTTGCCGATGATGACCCCACGGTGCAGCGCGCCGTGCAGCGGGTTGCCACGGAGTTCGGGCACCAGGTCCTGCAAGTCAGCATGGGCAGTGCCGTGGTTTCGAGCGCGCTCGAGCAAAAGCCGGACCTCATCGTGCTCGATATCGGTTTCCCGGACGCGGACGGGCGAGATGTGCTCGCGCAGCTCAAGGCCGATGCGCGGACGTCCGACATCCCGGTTCTGATCTGGTCGGCTCGCCACGACCACGAGAGCGAACGCCGCATCGCGCTCTCGCTGGGTGCGGAAGATTATGTCGAGAAGACCGATGCTCAGCTGTTGATGCGCAAGATCGAGCGCTTGCTGTTCCGGCTCAAGAGCTCGGGCGATTGAGCGGGCGCCAGAACGTCTCGCGCCAGTAGTAGAGAGTCGTCGCGTCCTCGGGCCAGGGGGCGCTGTCATCGGGCGCCTCGAACGGGTCCTCGTCCGAAATGGGACGGAAGCCGGGGTCCACCGGTTCCTCGGCGGTCGCGGGGCGAACGTCGCCGGAGAAGCGCGGCTCGATCGCGCCGACCGTGGCGACGTTGTGCTGCGCTTCCTTGAGCGAGACCGCGTTTTTCCCGCCGGCCAGATCGGGCCAGCGCAGCTGTGTGAGGTCGTCCTCCCAGAGACACACGAGGCAGATGTCGTCCGAGCCTGGAGCTTCACTGAAGACGAGGTGCCCGCAGGCCGGACACGGGAAACGCGCTTCGGTCATGTCGCGCGCAGCATAGCGCGACTTCCCCGCGCCATGCGACACTCGCCCGGTGCAAGAGCAGTTAGCGCCCATCCTGTTCGTGTTAGCGGTGGGTTCGGCCGTAGCCATCGCTGCGAAGCGCATCGGTGTGCCTTACAACGTCGCTTTGGTGCTGGTGGGCGCGCTCTTGGTGTTCATGCACGCGTTGCCGCGCACGCCCATGGATCCGCAGATCATTTTGGTCGTGTTCATGCCCATCCTCGTCTTCGAGGCGGCGCTCTTCACCGACCCCGCTGCGCTCACGCGATCCCGGCGGTCTATCTTGGCGCTCGCCGCACCCGGGGTCTTGCTCTCCTTGCTCGGTACGGCCGGCATGGCCACTTGGGTGCTCGCGCTGCCGTTCACGGTGGCTCTATTGCTCGGGTCTTTACTGTCCATCACCGATACGGTCAGCGTGGTGCTCGCGTTTCGCAGCGTGCGCGTGCCCCACCGCCTCGCTGCCATCATGGAGGGCGAGAGCCTATTCAACGACGGCACCGCGTTGGTGCTGGTCAGTGTGGCGACGGAAATGCTGAGCCAAGGGCATTTCGCGGTGGGCGCGGCGGCGCGTGCGCTGTTCGTGGCCATCGTAGGCGGCGTGGCACTGGGCGCGGCCATCGGCGCCGTGGGCGCAATCGTGCTGCGCCGCAGCCCGGACAACCTGACCGCGACCCTTGCTTCGTTGGTCATGGTCTTCGGAACTTCTCTGGCGGCAGAGGAGATTCACTCCTCGCCGGTGATCGCCGTCGTGGTCGTGGGCGTGTTCGTCAGCCGAGCCGCCCGCGCCGTGCTCGATCCGTCCCGCGTGCTGGCCTTGCACGGGTTTTGGGAAACCGCGGGTTTCGTCCTCAATGTTTGGGTTTTTTTGCTGGTGGGCATGCAGCTTCGCACCCAGTTGCTGGTCGAGCAGGCGGGCACCATCGCGCTGGCGGTGCTGGCGCTGCACGTCGGTCGCGCGGTCGCCGTGTACGGCTGCTTCGCGGTGCTGCGCGCGCTCAAGACCGACTCCGTCCCCATGCGCTGGCAGCACGTGATGGTCTTCGGCAACATCAAAGGTGCGCTATCCATGGCCGCGGTTCTCGCGCTGCCAGCATCGCTCGAGTACCGGGAACGGCTGATCGCGGTGGTGTTCGGAGTGACGTTCGTGACGCTAGTCACGCAGGGCCTGCCGTTCCGGCGCATCTTAATCCTGCTCGGCGTGCGGGACGAGTCGGTGGACGGCGCGGCGGAGCTGGCGCGCGCCACGTTGATCAGCGCCCGCCGTGGTCAGGCGGAGCTCGACAGTCTACTCACCGACGGCCTCGTGTCGCGCAAGCAGCACGCGGAACGTTGGGCGGCCTTCCAGCGGCAAGTGATCGCGGCCGAACGCACGCTGCGAGCCCCCAGCACCGACGCGGCGCCCAACCGCGTGGCAGATCTGGCCGTTCTCACTGCGCAGAAGACGGCGCTGTTGGACGCCGCGCGGCGAGGCATTATCAGTATCGAGACGGCGGAGGCCCGTTCCTCCGAGTTAGACACCGAGATTGTGGCCGCTGCCTTGCTCAGCGCCAGCAAAGGAGCAGGCTGAAATGCGCATCTTAATCGCGGGCGCCGGGCGAGCCGGCTTGAGCGTGGCCGCCTATTTGACGACCGCCGGTCATCGCGTGACCGTGATCGATCGTGACCCGTTGGTCTGTTCGCGCGCCACAAATCAGCTCGGCATCGTCGCCCTGGTGGGGGACGCGGCGGATGCATCGGTGCTCGCGGAGGCTGAGGTTCGCCAGGCAGAAGCAGTCGTGGCCATGCTGCATCGCGATGCGGACAACTTGGCCGTTGCATCCCTGGCTAAGTTGCAACACGTGCCGCGGGTCATGGTGCGCATGCGCGACCCCGATTACCGAGCGGTTTACCTCGCTGCCGGTGTCGACCGAATTTTATCGGAGACCGAAATTTTCATCGGCGCGTTGGCGGCAGCGATTGAGCACGAGGCCGTCAGGCACGCGATGCTGCTCGGCAACGGCGAATCCGTGGCCTTCGAGGTGCTCATCCCAAAGACGAGTCAGGTGGTGGGCAAGACCATCAGCGAAATCGCCGGGCTCTCCGGATTTCCGAGGTCCTGCGTGTTCGCGGGGTTGTACGCCGCCGACGGTTCGGTGGAAGGCCCGCGCGGCGGGTCCGAGATCACCGGCGGAATGACCGTGCTGTTAGTGGCGCGGCGTGATGAGGTGAAGCAAACCCTGGCCTTGCTGATCGAATAAGTAACGCGCCGGCGAGCGGCGCTCCGCGTCCGCGTGCGGCTAAGCGCCCCGACGGGGAAGCGGCGCTCCGCGTTCGCGTGCGGCTAAGCGCCCCGACGGGCAAGTGTCGCCACACTGTGGGCCAGACGGCATCCGGTAATTCCGGCTCTTTAGCAGCGGCACGCGGATTGCAATCCTGGAAGACACGACGACGGACCTAGCCGTCCCGAACCACGGAGCAAGTCATGAGCAATGAGAGCAAACGTGCAGAAGGCGCAGCGGAAGAACTCGGCGGCAAAATCAAGGGCGGCATCGGCGGCCTGATCGGAAATGACCGCATGGAGGCAGAAGGCCGCGCCCGTGAGCTCGAGGGCCAGACCAAGCAAGAGGCGGCGAAGGCCGCCGAGCGCGCCAAAGGTGGCGTCGAAAAGGTCGTCGGCGCAGTGAAGAATCGCGTCGGCGCGGCGGTGGACAATGAGCAGCTCGAGGTCGAGGGCCGAGCGCAGGAGCTGCGCGGCGAAGATCGTCAAACGCTCAACCGCTGAGCGAGCGGCCGATTGTCGAGGCGCGACCGGCGGTGCCGGTACGCGCCTCGCGCGTTTTGTGCGGCTGAGTCGCTCAGGCTAGCGCTTGCGCCGCAGCGATCACGTGTTCAGCCGTGATCCCCAGCTCTTTCATGACCTCGCTCCCCGGCGCGGACAACCCGAAGCGGTCGATGCCGATGGTGACTCCGTCCAGGCCAACATAACGAGCCCAGGTGCTGCTGACCGTCGCCTCAATCGCTAGCCGCTTGCGGCACGTCAAGGGCAACACCTCCTCTCGGTAGGCCGCCGGCTGCCGATCGAAGCGCGAAAAACAGGGCATGCTCACGACGCGTGTGCCGCTGCCTAAGGTGTCCGCAGCCTTCAACGCATGCTGCAGCTCGCTGCCCGCGGAGAGGAGGATCAACTTGAGCTCACTGGTCTCTTTGCGGGCGATGTAGCCGCCTTTGAACGGGCCGTCCCGCCGAGCGGCGACCGGGATCTCGCTCAGCAGCGGCACGTTCTGGCGCGATAGAGCAAGCAGTGTCGGACCGTCGACGCGATCGAGCGCGGCGACGAACGCCCCCGCCGTCTCTTCCGGATCGGCCGGGCGAATGACATCCAAGTTCGGGATCACGCGTAACCCAGGCACGGTTTCGACCGGTTCATGCGTCGGACCGTCCTCGCCCACGCCCACGCTATCGTGCGTGAACACGTAAAGCACGGGCAAGTGGCTGAGCGCGGACAGCCGGATAGCCCCGCGACAATAGTCTGCGAATACCAAGAACGTAGCCCCGCTCGGGCGGAAGATGCCGTGCGAGGCGATGCCATTCAAGATCCCGCACATGCCGTGTTCGCGGATGCCAAAGCGGATGTTGCGCCCTATGCGATGACCCGGCGCGAAGTCGTCATCACCGGCCTTCAAATCGCCGATGTAATTCAGGGTCGAGCCATATAAGTCGGCGCTGCCTCCGATCAGCAACGGCAGCTTTGCTGCCAACGGCTGCAGCACATCTTGCCCGGCCTTGCGCGTCGCAATCTTCGTGGACTCGGGGAAGACCGGGATGGCGGCCAAGAGCTCTTCAGGGGGCGGCGTCTTCTGAGCGGTGTCTTCCTGCACGGTGTGCGCCGAAGCCCGCGCCGAGCCGAGGACCGTAGCAAGCTCCGGATTCTTTTCCTTCCAAGCCTCGAAGGTCTTGGACCACGCTTCGTAGGCCGCATTCAACGCTTGTCGATGCTCCTTGAAGTACGCCGCGACCTCCGGCGACACGTAATACGGCGACTCGGGCAGGCCCAGGCCTTTGCGAGCGGCCTCCGTGAACTTGGCCCCGCCTTCCCCGTGCGCCTTCTGTGTCCCTTCCACCTCGGGGATGCCTTTGCCAATCAGCGTTTTCGCGATGATCAGCTGCGGCTTGCCACTGCCGGCGGTCTTGGCCCGCTCGTAGGCAGCGTAGAACACGTCCATGTCGTGGCCTTCGATCGTCTGAACGTCGAAGCCGATGGCCTCGAAACGTTTGGCCGCGTCCTCACTTTGCGTGGCCTTCGCCATGGCATCCAGCGTCACGGCGTTGCTGTCGTAGATCAAGATCAAGTTGTCCAGCTTCTGGTGACCCGCAAACGCCACGGCCTCCATCGCCACGCCCTCTTGCATGCAGCCGTCACCTGCCAAACAGACGATGTGATGATCGAAGATCGTGTGCTCGCTGGTATTGAAGCGTGCCTCGGCCATCTTTGCCGACGTCGCCATGCCTACGGCGTTCGCTACGCCTTGCCCAAGCGGGCCAGTGGTGGTCTCGATGCCGCTCGGAGCATGGGTGAGCTCGGGGTGGCCGGGCGTCTTCGAGCCCATTTGGCGAAAGCGCTTGATCTCTTCGATGGGCACCTCCGGATAGCCGCTGAGACAGAGCCATGAATAGAGGAACATGGAGCCGTGCCCAGCGGAGAGCACGAATCGGTCGCGGTTCAGCCACTCGGGGTGATCCGGAGTGTGGACGAGCGTGTGACCGAAGAGCACCGCGCCCATTTCGGCGCAGCCGAGCGGCAATCCGAGGTGCCCGCTTTGACTCGCGTGCACGGCGTCGATCGCCAACCCTCGAGCTATGGTTGCGGCCTTGGCGAGTACGTCTTTGCGAAGCGTCATGGTCAGGCAGAACTAGCCTGAAGTGACGACGGCTTCACGTACTTTTGCGGGGCGCCCGCGCAAAGCGCGTTGCAAGGCGACCCCCAGTGGCGTGATGCGGCTCAGCTGGCGCAGATTTCGCGGTCGTACGTACGCAGGACGGCCAGCGCGACGGCCGCGATCACCGGCCCGATGATCAAACCGAGCAAACCAAACACCTCCACCCCGCCGAACAGCGAAACGAAGGTGAGCAGTGTGGGCACATGGCCGTGGCCGCCCACGAGCGAGGGGCGGATCACGTAATCAGACAGGACGACCACGACAAAGCCGCCCCACAGCAACTCGAAAATGCCCGCGCCAGCGTGGCCGGTCGCGAACAGCCCGATCCCCGCGGGCACCCAGATGAGGAGGGTACCGACGGCCGGTACGAGTGAACAGACGGCGGTGATGGTGGCGAGCAGCGCCGGCTCTGGCACGCCGGCGATGACGTAGCCGATGCCAGCGAGCACCCCCTGCGCCAGCCCGGTGAGCATGGTGCCGATGAACACCTCTTTGCCGACCTTTTGAAACTCCCACATGACAACGCGCGTGTGCTTCGGATGTAACGGAAGCATGCGTTCGGAGCGATCTTGAATCTCGGCCCAGTTCCGCAGCACGAAGAACGTGGTCATGATCGTGAAGAACAGCGTTAGCCCACCGCCGAGCGTGGCGCCGGCGACGGCGCCGATCCAATGGCCGAGCCGCGAAGCCGCGTCCGCGGCCAGCGAGCGCACGCGGCTGGTCACATCAATGGGGCCGAAAGGCAGCGCGCCGGTCAACTCTTTGATGTGCTGCGTGAGCTTGCGCAGCGTGCCTTCCGGCTCCCAGCCATGGGCCAGCCGCTGAGCAGTGGCGGCGCCGCGTATCACGACGAAATACAAGAGCCCGAAGAGCCCGCCGAGAATGGCCAAGCCGGAGCCCGACGCGAGCACCACCGCCGCCAGCACCGGGCGCTTGGAATGCTTCGATAGCCGGTCGTAAACGCCAAGCAGAGAAAACGCCAGCAGCGTGCCCAGGAACAGACCGGACGAGACCGGGGCCGCCAAAAACAAAAGCGCGACGAGCGCTGCGAGCGCGAAGTGGCCGAGCGCCTTTCGCTGCGATGGCGTGGAAGGCGAGCTCCGCGGAGGGTCGGGGATCATGCTCATACTGCGCCGGGGCAACCTGCGGCAAATAGCCGTGCAACGCAATGAGCTAGCGCACGAGCCGGCAATGCCGGCTGATATGGCGCGAGCCCGCGTGACGCCGCGCGAGGCTTCAATGCTGCGATTGACAGACGAAGCAGTTGGCGGCGCCGTCGGTGCAGCCGTCCTTCATGACGCAGCTGCCCAGCTTTCCCGGCGAAAATTCGCAGTTGTCACCGAACTTGGAGCAAGGAGGCAAAGTCGCCCCGGCCTTGTTCTGCGTGGCCGGGCACGCGGTGAGAACTAGGGAGAAAAAAAGCAGCGAAGGCTTGCGCATGTGCGTCGCAGCCTACCATCGACACGCGGCCTTGGGGCGGGTGCGCTGCCGCTCGGCGCGCGGCTCAGCTGAAAAGCTCCGAGACCGAGCGGCCATCGTGGATATGCGTGATGGCGGTCGCGATCTGTGGCGCGAGCGACAAGATCTCGATTTTGGGCGAGCGCTTGTCGGGCGGAATGGGAATGGTGTTCGTCACCAAGAGCCGCTTCAGCCGCGAGGCGGCCAAGCGCTCGACCGCGCGTCCCGACAGCACCGGGTGAATGATGGCCGCAGACACCGAGCGCGCCCCCCGTTCGAGCAGGAACTCGGTGGCGCTGAAGATCGTCCCGCCGGTCGCGATCTCGTCATCGACCAATAGACAATCTTTGCCGACGATATCGCCAATGACGTGCGCGGCGCGTGCATTCTCGTCGTCGCCTGAGCGCCGTTTGTCGATGAAGGCGAGGGGCAAATGAAGCCGTTGGGCAAAGCGGCCGGCATCCTTGGCCTCTCCCACGTCCGCCGCTACGACGACCGTGTTCGCCGTATCATCTTCCTTCAAGCGATCGCAAATCGCGGGCACGGCCGTGAGCTGGTCGGCTGGAATCGAGAAAAAACCCTGAATTTGCGGCGAATGGAGATCCATGGTCAGCACTCGATTGGCGCCGGAGGTGGCCAGCAAGTCCGCCATCAAGCGCGCCGTGATCGAGATGCGCGGCTCGTCCTTCTTGTCGCTGCGCGCGTACGGGAAATAGGGAATGACCGCGGTCACGCGTTGCGCGGACGCATGACGGAGCGCGTCCAGCATGATCAAGAGCTCGATGATGTGCTCGGACAATGGCGTGCACGCGCTTTGGACGACGAACACATCCTGCTCACGCACATTCTCGTCGATTTTGATCTTCAAGTTCTCGTTCGAGAACCGAACTGTGTGCGCGCGGCCCAATGGAATCGCGAGATGGTGGCAGATTTCCGCAGCCAGCTCGGGGTGTGAGGCACCAGCAAACACTTTCAAATTGCTCGGGGTTCCGCTCATGCCGCTTTTTTACCTGATGAAATTGCGGCCCGGGAACAATTCGGCAAAACAACGCTTGTTACGGCGTTCTCGCGCGTCGCGCGCTATGTTCGAAGGGAAGGAACCAAGCTCATGAGCCGATGGACAGTGCTTCCTCTCGTTCTAGCCGTGGCCTCTGTGGCCATGCCCGATATTGCTCTCGCCCGCGGCGGCTTTCATGGCGGTGGCGGCGGCTCCCACGGTGGCGGGGGGCATTTTGGTGGGAGCGGGCATGTCGTGGGCGGGGCGCACTTCGGCGGTGGACCGCGCGTCGGCGGCGGCCGCCCCGGCGGCGGCTACTATCGCGGGGGCGGTGCTTCTCGCGGCGGCGGCTACTATCGCGGCGGCGGCTACTACCGCGGTGGCGGCTCTTACCGCGGTGGCTATCGTGGGGTGGGTTACCGCGCCGGCGTGTACCGCGGCGGCTACGTCGGCCGCGTGCATGTCCTGCCAGGGCGCGGTTATGGCCCGTATTGGGGCAGGGGTTATTGGGGTTGGCACGGTGGGGCCTGGCTTTGGATCGGCGGGCCCTACTGGGCGACGCCGGCCTACCCCGGCTGGGTGTGGATCGCTCCGCAATGGGTGTGGGACGGTAAGCAATGGGTCTGGCAAGACGGATACTGGTCTCCCACCGAATGACGGCGGGCGAGTCTCGGCGTGCGGCCTGGCTCGTTGTCGCGGCAGCGTTGTCAGTGGGCAACGCCGCTGCGGCCGAGAGCTCGCCGGAGTGCGCCTTGGTCATCGCCAGTACGAGGCTCGAGGCCTACGGCTACAGTCACGTGGTGACCTTGACGAACCACTGCCAAGCGCCGGTAACGTGCGAAGTCTGGACCAATGTCGACCCGACGCCTCGCCTGTGGCTGAGCGCAAAGTCGGGTGAAACGGTAGAGACGGTGACGCGCCGCGGCTCCCCGTCACACGATGTTCAGGCCGGCAAGCGGTGCCGGGTCAGCGGCTGAGCCGCCGTCCGCGCCCCCGCACGAGCCATGCACCTTCTGCGCGTTCACCACGCCGCCATCCTCTGCTCGGAGTACGAGCGATCGAAGCGCTTTTACGTCGCTGTTCTAGGCTTGCGCGTGATCCGGGAGACCTTCCGGGCGGAGCGTAACTCTTACAAGTTGGATCTGGCCCTGCCCGACGGCACACAAATCGAGCTGTTTTCTTTTCCGAGCCCGCCCGCCCGGCCCTCCTACCCGGAGGCCTGTGGCCTACGGCACCTCGCTTTCGAAGTGACCGACATCGATCTCGCGCTCGCGTCGCTGAAGCAGCAGGGCGTGGCGGCAGAGGCGGTGCGCGTCGATGAATCCACCGGCCGCCGCTTCACGTTTTTCGCCGACCCGGACGGCCTACCGCTCGAGCTTTACGAAGCCGATACGAAGCGGCGCTGACGCATCCACTTCGTGGCGACCCACTTCTCACCGCTTTGCACCGGATTCCCCGCGTGCAGCGACCGCACATCGACTTGACCTCGACCGTTACCGTACTCGAAGTAGACCGCGTTGCCGCGCACCGGCAGCACCGACAACCCGAGCTTCGGAAACAGGGTCTCGCCACCTGACTCGACGTCATTCAAGTAGCTGATGAGCGTGCTCACGCGCTGCCCGCTGCGGGCAATCGACGCCCGGTTTGCCTCGTTGGACGGCTCCAGAAAGTCGAAGTGCGCCATGGCTTCCGTGCCCGGCAGGTACCGCAAGATCTGTAAGCCCTCGCCATTTTCGAGTGGCAAACCCATCAAAGCCGAGACACGGCGGTCCAGCTCGGCAACGAGCGCGTTCTCTCCCGGCCGAAAGAACATGCCCATACTCGTCCGCTGGAGGACGACTTCGTTCTGCCCGGAATAGGGGTTTACGATGGTCGAGGGCGTCAGTCGCGGAAGAGCCAGCGCGATCAGGGCCGCGCATTCTTCGGCGTCGAGCACGCCGCCGAGTACGGAGACCGGCGGCTGCTCCACGCGTGCGAGCACCTGCACGCGTCGACCTCCGAGCTCGAAGCGGGCGCGGGCCGGAACGAGCGGTGCCTCGTACACGTAAGGCGGCGGCTCATCCTCGAGGGTGAGCGAGTCCACCGGCGGTGCTTCGCCAGTGCGCCGTGCGCGAACGAATGCATCCACGATGGCGCTGGCGACTCGGCCGTCCATGCCTTCCTGCATCATGATCGCGAGGAGCGCCGCGGGTGGTTTTCCTTCCGCCAAAGCTTGCGTCAGCCACGCACTCAGCTCGGGCGAGAATTGAACGAGGCTGGCCATGTGCGTCGCCTAACGCACGGCCGCGGCGGCCACGACGGGTGAGGCTATAGGCAGCAGCTCATTGGCGACCCAGCCGTCGCGGGTCAAAGTGACGCCCTCTTTCAGCAACGCGTTCTCGGCGCCTGCGATGACGCGTTGCACGGCGGGGAACACCGCCTCGATCTCCGGCGCGCGCGTCCAGGGCGCGGCTTGAATATGATAGGAGTAGCTCACGACGGCGCGCTCGGCGTCCGGTGCGGTGCTGAGCTCCCAGCTCACGACGCGATCCAGGCTCAGCTTGGCGACGCATAAGTCGCCCGGGGACCTTTGCCCTTCACCCGAGCCAGCCCCCGCTACCGAGTTGCGGTAGTACTGACGGCCCATCGCGGTCAGCTCGTAGCGCGTGACGGGAACGGCCAATGGCCCGTCCTCCGACGTGATCTGACCCATGGCCGGGCTCGAGGCCACGAGCCCCAGATGCTCCAGGGCGGGCATCTGAATGGCGTTCCGCGCGTGCAGCTCCCGCTCCCGTTCGGTCACGTCGATGGGGAACTCCTTGCCCAAACAGAGTTGCCCGCGGGCGGCCAGGTACGCCACGAGCGCTTGGCCGAAGCTCTCGCGGGTCAGGGCACGAGGGTTCGGTTTGGGTTTGGTGTGGCAGGCGGCGAGCAGCAAGACGGCGCCCGCGCCGACCAAGGCTAAACGGCGGCGGTTCAGTTCGAGCATGGTCCAGAGCTCTTGGGGCTGGCGGGCGGGTGATAGTCATCGGTAAGCGTGCCGAGAAAGCAGATCAAATCTGCGAGGTTCTGCTCGGTCAGCGGCGCCCCCGCGCCCGCCTTGCGTCCATCGAGCGGCATCTGTGAATCGATGTTGCCGAGGAAGCGCGCTGGTAGGTCGTCGAATTTGTCGATTTTGCCGCCCACGTACTGGCGCGTGATCAAGCCGTAACCAGGAAAGCCGGCATCGTTCGCGGGCTTCGGCTTGCCTCCGAGCGTCGGATACCAAAGCTCCGGACGGGTATCGCGCGTGTTGTAAAAGCGCAGCACCTGCTCCAGCGAATGCATCACGCCGTTGTGAAAGAAGACACTGCGCGTCGCCACATTGCGCAAGGTGGGGGTCTTGAACATCCCGCAAAACGCGTTCGGAACGCCGGGCAACGCTGAATGGTCGTTGCGTAGAGGCCCGCAGATCCCCAGGTCGTAGGCGTCGCGGTCTGAATTCGCCGAAAGCTCCGCGTTACGCGGCACACCGATCGCTTCGTAAGAATAGTCGGTGAAGATCGCCGAGCTGCCGTTGATGCCGGCGCCAGGAAAGTGGCAAGAGGTGCAATTGCCCTTGTTCGGGTCGCTATACAGCTTCATGCCGCGCACCTCGGCGGGCGTGAGCTCCCCGCCGAGCTTGTTGCCGACGTACAAGTCGTATTTGCTGGAGTAGGGGTGGAAGCTTGGGTCTTCGAGCTGGAAGGCTTGCAGGGCGTTGCCGATGGCGGTCAACGCAGCGTCCGGCTCGCGCTTCGGGTCGCCGTTGAAGACACGCCGAAACAAAGCCGCGCTGGCCGACGAAAGCACTTTGGCGACGACGGCCAGCGCGTCTGGGTTGGCCATCTCGACGTTCGACAGCAGCGGCACGCGGGCCTGCTCGGCCAAGGTCGCGGCTCGGCCGTCCCACGTGAACCCTCCACCAGGTCCGGGCGCGCTGATGCCGTCGGGGTTGTCCAGCAGATCGGCAAACGGGGGCGTGAATTCCTTGTAACGGAGTGAAGGCACGGCGCGCGTCCCCGTGCGATCCAACCCCGGGCCGCCCGGTTGCACCGAGAGTCCGTTGGGGGGGCCGTACGCGTGGTCGGGGTCGTGGCAAGTGGCGCAGGCAATGGCTCCTGACCCTGACAAGCTACGGTCGAAAAAGAGCTGCTTGCCGAGCTCCGCGCTCGGGCTGAGTCCGGTCTGCGACCCGAGCTGAGGCGCGGCGGCGACGGCGGCGCTCAGCACGCTCACCGCCGCAGCGGCGCCGGCTACGCCGACCTCCGAGCTCGCCCCCGCCGCGCGGTCGGTACCGCAGCCCGTCAACCACAGGGCGCTAGCGACGAGCGCTTTCCACCCGTGTCTTGCGGCGTATAACTTCGGCATTCCTGAACGAGTCCTTGGCTCGTGCGGGTACCAGATCGCCGATGCTGCGTGCGCAACGGGTGTGCAACAATTCGGTTCGCTCGAGCGTCATCGCGATGTCGCGCGAACGCCACTCGGCTCACCGCCGCGGGCCCCTTCAGGGCGCGGACGGGGAGCCGGGCGTGTCTTCTATGAAATGGCGAATGACGTGCAGGATTCGTTGCTCGACCGCGGCCTGCGTTTCGCCGGCTTGTTTGAGCTGACTCTTGCTCGCTTGCAAAGAATGATCTCCCGCGTCGACCACGAACAGCTTGCTCCGCACTTTCATGTTCTGGCGCACTTGCCCAAGCAGCTCGAGCGGGCAGAGCGGATCGCGCGTGCCTTGTACGAAGAGCACCGGTGTCTCGAGCTCGAGCAACACTCGATCGCGCACCTTGCCGGTGTTCCCGGGCGCTAGCAGCGGGTAGCCCAGACACACTAATTTTGACACGGACCGCTCGAGCGAAGCGTGGCACCCGATGCGTGAGCCCATGCTTTTGCCGATCAAGATCAGCTCGTGCTCGGGGTGACGGTCGCGCGCTTGGTCAATCGCGCTCAGGTGCGCGCCGATCAGGACCGGCTGCGGATCGGGCGCGCGCTTTTTGCCGGCCATGTACGGATAATCGAACAGCTCCAGCGCGCCCAGCGTGCCCAAGCGGCCGGCCCACTCTTGCATCCAAGGGTGCGAGGAAGGCGCGCCCGCGCCGTGCGCGAATAGAAAGAGTCTTGCCGGCGCGACGGGTTCGGCGGAGGCCACGGCCCATTGTGCGGCAGACCGACGCCAAGTGCGAGCGGCGCGCATGAAGCGCCCCCCAATGATGTCCTGGCCCGCGGAATGCTGTCGGCCCTGGGCTAGTGGGGGGCGCCGCTCACCACGCCCCAGGGCAGCCCGCTGATTTGGATTCTCTGTTCGACCTCGCCGCGGGCGACGTCGATGATCGACAAGTCATTCGACGAACCGTTGGCCGTGAAGAGCCGCTTGCCTTCGGCATCGATCGCGATGCCCCAGGGTCGAGCGCCGACTTTCTCAATCAAGTGATCGAACCGGCGTTTGGCCACGTCGATCACCGCGATCGCCCCGCCGCGGCCCGTGGTCACGAACAACTGCTTGTCGTCCGGGGAGAGTACGAGACCCATGGGGCGTTCGCCGAGGGGGATCTTGGACTCGATTTTGATCGTGAAGATGACTTGATTATTCCGCGGATCGAACACCGTCAAGGTTCCGCCGAACTCGTTACTCACGAACGCAGTGCTGCCGTCCTTCGTAAACGCGATGCCGCGCGGCCGCAGTCCGCACACGATCGTGCCGACAACCGCCAACGTCCCTGTATCGACCGCCGTCACCAAGCCGCCGCGCTCGGAGGTGACATACACCACCTTGCCGTCCGGGCGCACCGTGACCCCCTCCGGCTCTTCTCCGACCGGCACCCGCTTGATGATCTTAGCGCTTTCCAGATCCAGCACGCTGAGCTCGGACGTCTCTTCGTTCGACACATACAGCGATTTGCCGTCGCTCGAGAGGTCGAATGACTCGGGGTCTTGTCCGCTCGGCAGGGTGCGCACGAGCGTGCGCTCCACGAGATCGACCACACCGATGCCATCGGCGGAGCGATCGGCGGGCGGCAACGTCGATTCGTCGACGTTCGGACCACCGCGCGGCGAGCCCGACAAGGCCACATAGAGGAAGCGGCCGTCCCGCGACACCTTCAGGCCGCGCGGGCGCTTACCTACGGCAATACGGGCTTGCACCGCGGCGGTGTCCGGATCGACGACGACGATTTCTCCGCTGCTCTCGGCGCTCAGGTACAGGAGCTTTGGTTCGGGCTTCCGGTGACAGCCCGAAAGTGTCAGCCCGAACAGAGCACAGGCGAAGAGCACGCGTCGCATCGGCATGCGTTGTCTTAGGGCGCGCGAAAGGCCAAGTCGATCGATTTGATCCGAGAAAGTGTCGATTTGGACGACGCGCCGCGCGATCGCCGGCACTGAGCCTGGGCTCGCCTCTGCTCGTCGCGGGAGGTCAGGCATGGCGGCTGCGACGCCGAAGGCTCGGCCGGCGCACGGCGCGCGCGTGACCATAAAAACCAAGAACCGCGAGCGATGGGGTGATGGTCACGATTCTCGACGAAGCGCGCGCAGCCTTCGGCGGCGCAGCCGTCTGGCAACGCGCGGATCAGCCGCGCAAGTAAGCCAGACGGAAAAACTGCGCGCGGCTGGCGACGCCGCACTTCAGGTAAATTGCCGTCACGTGCTGACGAATGGTCTTCGGGCTGTTTTGTTCGCGCACGGCGATCTCGTTGCTGGACAGGCCCTCGAGCAGGAGCCGCGCGACCGTTCGTTCTTTCTCCGTCAACTGCGCGCGGGCCAAGATCTCCTCCACGGCGTGTCCGAGCGGGCGACCGCTCCGCAGCACACGTTCGACCACTTGCAACAGCTGCGGCGCTCGAAATGGTTTTTCCAAGAAGTGGGCCGCGCCCTCGTTCAGTGCGAACTTCAGCTTTTCCACGTCCGCATAGGCCGTGATGATCACGACCGGCGCGGCCACCCCCAGCTCGCGCAGCGCCGTCATCAACTCCAGGCCGCCGCGGCTATCGGAGCCGAGCACGACGTCAGTGACCACGAGGTCGATCGCTTCGTTCGCGCGCGCCGCGCTCAATGCCTCGTTCGCGCTGCCGGCCACGATGCACTCGTAGCCGGCGCGGCCGATCGCGCGACCGAGCAGCTCGCGCGTATCGGGCTCGTCCTCTACCAATAAAATCGTGCGTTTGTTGGCTTCCGGGGCCGGCGTGCGTGTCATGGATCACCGGCCAGTGGCAGCTCGAGACAGAACGCCTTCTGTGCCGTGGTATCCAACGACAGCTCGCCGTGCATCGCGCGGGCCAGGGCACGCGCGATGGGTAGCCCCAAGCCGAGCCCGTTGCTTTTGGTCGTACGCAGGGGGTCAAATAACGTCGCTCGCACGCTCGCTGCGAGTGGCGGGCCGTCGTCGACGACGCGGATGCAGGCGCGCCCGGCCTCGGTGGTGAGCTTCATGGTCACGGTGCCGCCCTGGCCGGAGCGTAACGAGTGCAGGCTGTTGTCGAGCAGATTTTCCAAGATCGCGCGTACGTAGCTGGGGTCGGCGCGGACGCGAACCGGAAGCTCGCTCGGCCACTCTGCCCGGACCACTACGCCGTCCGTCTCGGCCAGCGCGCTCGCGTCATCGCTGATCGCCGCGAGCAAGCGGTCGAGCGCGACGACTTGTTGCTCGGGCTCCCCGCTGCCTTGCATCGAACGCAGGGTATCCAAATGAGCCAGCGCGCGGCGCACCTGGGCGTGCGCTCGATCCACGAGCTCGCTCCGTTGCTCGGCGTCCTCGGCGCAGCCTTGATATTCGTCGAGCAAGAGCCCGAGTGCGTGCAAGGGATTATTCAGCTCATGGAGCACCGCGGCCGCCAGCACCCAAACCGCCTGGTCGCGCTCGACCTTCAACAGCCGCACGCGCAACGCCTCAGCGCGGCCGGCGGCTTCTTCGGCCGCCGCCAAGCGGTCGCGTAGGCGAAGGTGATAAACGGACAATCCGATCAGGGATCCGGCCAGCACGGGGATTAAATGGTCGACCAGGTAGTGCGCATCGGCCAGCGGACCGATGAGCGTGCCGGCCTTCAGGCGGGCTTCGGAGACGATGTCGAAGGCCACGTACGCGGCGCCGGCGAATAAGCCCAGGAGCACATAACTAGTGGCGGGCCAAGCCGTTCTACGGGTCACTCTCCCTTGCGACATCACGACTTCACCGCCCAGCGCGGCCCAGCGCATCCGACATTTGTCCGATATTCAGAAGCGGCGGGGTGCTTGTACTTTGGGCCATGAGCAAACTTTTCGAACTGCTTCTCATCCTGACCATCGCCGGCACCAGTGCCTGCAGCAGTGACAGCGACGATGCCGATACGGACAGCTGCGTGCCGGGCGATGCGGACGGGATCGTGGGGGGTACCAATACCGTGTTGCTCAACGTCAGCGATACCGCATTTGCGGTCGGAGGGGTGAACAGTGGCTCGACGCAGCCGAACATCACCGTTCAGAATTCGAGCGCCGTGAAGCTGACGGTCACGAACGTGGGTAGCACGCCCCATAGCTTCAAGGTGGCCTGCATTCCGTCGGGTCTCCCCGCCGGCTGTGAGCAGACCTCGTGCTTCCCCGACGAGGCCAACCTCGCGGCGATCGCCCCGGGGGACAGCATGTCGACGACGTTTGCGACGCCGGCGGTGGAGGGCGCTTATCAGTTCACCTCAGACGAGCCGGGCGATGACGACATCGTGGGCCAGTTCGTCCTGAATTGAACCGCCGATTTTTTACGCTGTCCGGCTTTCTCATCGCACTGGCGGTGCAGCTCGGCACGCGCTTCGCGCATGCCGAGCTGACGCTGGCCGAGCCGGAACAGCCCCTTTTGCCCGCGACGCCCCCGGGCGCACCGGCGCTCGAGGTGCAAGTCGTGCTGGCTTTGGTGATCGACGAGTCAGGCCACGTCGAGTCGGCGATCGCCCTTTCGCACGTGCCGGCGGACGCGCCCGCCGCGTTCGTCGCGAGCGCGCTCTCGGAGGTGCGGAGTGCGACCTTTCGGCCCTCGTTCCGCGATGGTCACGCGATTCGCTCGCGCATCGAGTACGTGGTCGTGTTTCACGCGCCAGAAGTCGCGCTGGCGCCGGCCTCCTTGCCCGCCGCGCCCCCGCCGGCGAGCCCGCCGCTGATGACTCCATCGCTCACGAGCCCTCCGCTCGTGGCCGACGATCAGGACGAGGACTATGCGCTGACCATCGAAGTGCGTGGCAAGAGCTGGCCGTCGCCGCGCGGCGTGGGCGACATCCGCATCAAACGCGAGTTATTGGACGCCTCTCCGCACCAGCAAACCAGCGAGATGCTCTCGGCCGCGCCTGGCTTCTTCGTCGATCACGAGGATGGTGAAGGGCTCGGCAACGACGTGTATTTGCGTGGCTTCGATCTGGAGCACGGTTCTGGCATCGAAATGCGCGTCGGCAACGTGCCCATCAATAGCCCCGTGCACGTGCAAGGGCAGGGCTACGCGGATGCAAACTTCATCATCCCCGAGGTCGTGCGCAGCATTCGCGTGCTCGAAGGGCCCTACGATCCTCGTCAGGGCGACACGGCCATCGTGGGCAGCGCTTACTTTGACCTGGGCGTGACGGAGCGGACGAACGAGCTCAAGGCAAGCTACGGCTCCTTCAATCAAGCGCGCGTGGTGGGCGTGGCCGCGCCGAAGGGCTTGGACGACCAGACCTTTGCCGCGTTCGCGTTGCGCAAAAGTTCCGGATTCGGCGCTCAACGCGCGTCCCAGTCCGGAACGCTCAACGCCCAATATGGCCTGGATCTGGGCGCCGACAGTCACCTGCGTTTACTGGCGACGGCGTACGGAGCGCGCGCCCAATTGCCGGGGATGCTACGCGAGGCGGACGTGGACGCCGGGCGAATCGGCTTCTACGACCGTTACCCGTTTTTTACCGACGGCCAGGGCGTCCAAACCTCACGCGTGATCGTCGGCGCAGACTTCGACACCGTGACCGCCTCTGGCGCGCACTTCGAGCTCGCGCCGTGGGCGATGTGGACCAATTTCCTCGAGCGTCAGAACTACACTGGCAACATCCTGAGCTCCGCGCTCGATCCGGAGCTGGCCGGTGGCGCCGGGGACGTGTGGGAGACGACCAACCGCGAAACCGCCGCCGGCGTGGTGTCGCGGCTGCACGCGAGCCCGCGCCGCTTGACGAGCTTTCTGGAAGCCAGCATCGAACCCGGGGTGAGCGTGCGCGTCGGTCACACGGACCAAACCAAGAGTCTGGTGACGCCAGGCACCCTCGCGGTTTGGGACCGGCGGCTCGACGCGGGGCTCGATACGCTCGACGCCGCCGCTTATCTGGACTTGGGCCTTCGCTTTTGGGAACACGCCCGGCTGTCCGGCGGCGTGCGCGCGGATCTGATCAGCGCCTCGGTCAACGATCGGCTCGGCTATGACGTCCCGCCCGCACAGGCGATGGCCGGCGCGCTGCCAGGCGCTAACCGCACCGCCCAGGGGGTAGCGGTGAGTCCTCGCGTGACTGCCGAGTACGATCTTCTGCCCGCGCTCACCGCGGTCGCCTCCTACGGAGAAGGCTTCCGGTCTCTCGACGCCACGGCCAACGTGGCGACCTCGGCTGGCATCTCCGGGGAGGGGCCGAGCATTCAGGAAGGCGCTACACCATATTCCAAGGTGCGCTCGTACGAGGCCGGCTTCCGCGCGCGCACGCGCCGTGACCGGTTCACCGCGACCTGTACGGTGTACGAAACGCGCGTGGCCAACGAACTCGTGTTCGAAGCCACCTCCGGAGGGTTCTCGACCGAGGGCCCCAGTGTTCGCCGTGGGCTCGTCGCCTCCGCCATCGCCAAGCCCTTCCCCTGGCTCTTGGCGTCCTTCGCCGGCTCGGTCTCGACCGCGACGTTCACCACGCTGGCGCCGGGGATCTCGCACTACGTGCCGAACATCCCGCCGTTGCTCTTGCGTTCGGACATCAGCGTCCACGGCTCCGTAGCTAGGGTGCGCGGCCAGCCCCTCGGTGGCCGAATTGGGGTCGGCTACACTTTTTTGGCCGGTCGTCATCTCACGGACCGCCTGGTGGGATCGGCGGATCACTTGCTCAACGGCCACGCGGCGCTGCGCTACGAGCAGTTCGAGCTCGGCCTGGAGGGCTACAACTTGTTGGCGCGGCGCTACGCCGACGACCGCGAGGCCTACGTGTCCAACTGGAGCCTGCGCCCCGGCACGCAGCTGGCGACCGGGCCCGCCGCTCATCTGAGCGCTGCGCCGCCGCTCACCGTGCTCGCCACGTTCGCGCTCTTTTTCTAACGTTTTGCGAAGGCGGGTCAGTCCATTCTGAGAATCGACCACCGTTTTTGACTCCACGCATGGCGGTTTTGAGAATGGTTTCGGAACGTTATACGACTTGACCAATACACTTCGGCGCGCTAATTCTAGGCTCAGGGAAGCGTTCGCTTTCCGTTGAAAGGCTCATCATGAACTGGCAAGCACCGGCATTCGAAGAGATCGACATGAGCGCGGAGATTGGCTCGTATCAGGGAGAGGACGACAACGGTCTGTGAAGATCGCTCGTCCGGCCGGGGCCCGGCTCTAGCTGAACCTAGGCCGGCGCCCCGGCATCTATCCTTCGTCGGGAGCTCGGGCTCCGCCATCGCGGTTGAGCGCGGCTCCGCCACACTCGGTGCAAGCCCTAGAAAGGAGCAGGCGCGTTGTTGATTCGTGTTTTAGGATCGGCGGCGGGCGGCGGCTTCCCGCAGTGGAACTGCGGTTGTTTCAATTGCGTGGGCGTGCGTCGCGGCACCATTCGCGCAATGCCACGCACACAGGAAACGGTCGCGCTGAGCGCTGATGGGGATTCCTGGTTTCTGCTCAACGCGTCGCCGGAAATACGCCAGCAGCTGGAGAGCTTTTCCAAGCTCCACCCCAGGTCGCTGCGCGACACGCCGATTCAAGGCATCGTGCTCACCAATGGCGACCTCGACCATTGCTTGGGCCTGCTGTCGCTGCGTGAGTCCCAGCCGCTCGCGCTGTACGCCACCGCCCGCGTGCGCAGCGGGTTCACCGACGGCAACGTGCTTTACCGCACTCTGGAACGCTTCGAGGGCCAAGTCAGCTGGCAGGAGCTAGGGCTCGCTGGCGAGACCAAGCCGCTCCAGTTGCTGAGCGGCGCGAGGAGCGGTCTCGAGCTTGGCGCCTTTGCGATACCGGGCAAAGCGGCGTTGCACCTGGACCAAACGCAGCCAGATCCGGGCGACAACATCGGGCTCCTGATTCGGGACACGCGCACCGGAAAGTCGCTGGCTTACATGCCAGCAGCGGGCGCGAACTCGGCCGCGATCGCTGACGCCGCGGTCCAGTCCGACGCGCTATTTTTCGACGGCACGTTCTGGTCGAGCGACGAGCTGATCGCACTCGGTGCCTCGAAGAGCCGCGCCGAGGACATGGCTCACTGGCCCATCGGCGGGCCCGAAGGCAGCCTGCGGTTCCTCGCGCAGTTTGGGCAAGCGCGCCGCGTCTACATTCACATCAACAACAGTAACCCCATGCTGCGGGAAGACTCCGCCGAGCGCGCGGCGGTGCACGCCGCCGGTGTCGAGGTCGCCTTCGACGGCCTGGAGTTCGAGCTGTGAGTCACCGGCCGCCTCTTGCGCGTGACGAGTTCGTGGACTGGCTACGGCGGGAAGGTGCCAGCCGATACCACGACCAGCATCGGGTGCACGTGTTGATGCACCAAGGCAAGCTGAGCAAGCTCCAGCTCCAGCAGTGGGTCCTCAATCGTTTTTATTACCAAACCCGAATTCCGCTCAAAGACGCGCTGATTTTAGCCAAATCAGATGACCCGGTGTTTCGTCGAGCTTGGATTCGGCGCATTCACGATCACGACGGCAGTGCGCCGGGCGAGGGCGGCTTGGAGCTCTGGCTGCGCCTGGCCGAAGGGGTCGGTCTCGAACGGGCGGAGGTCGAAAGTTTGCGCTCGGTGCTACCGGGCGTGAAGTTCGCGTGCGACGCGTACGTCAATTTGGTGCGCGAGCGCAGCTTGCTCGAGGCCGTCGCCTCCTCGCTGACGGAGTTCTTCGCGCCGGACTTGATGAGTCGCCGCATCCAAGCGTGGCAAGATCATTACCCGTGGGTCGACGCCGAGATGCTGGCCTACTTTCGGGCCCGCGTGCCGCGCGCGCGCGTCGACTCGGAAGAAGCCATTGCGTTCGTCGTGGGCCACGCCGAGACCTTCGAGCTCCAGGAGCGCTGCGTGGCCGCGCTGATCCGCAAGACGGAGATCCTCTGGCATCTGCTGGACTGCGTGGAGGCAGCCTACGTGCCGCGAACGGAGCAGGCGCCGTGAGCGCCGAGCTCAGCCTGGAAATGAAGCCCAAGCTCGCGCCGAAGACCAAGCTGCGGCTCGATCACAAGACCGGTAAACACATCCTGCTTTATCCCGAAAAGGGCCTGCTCTTGAATGCAACGGGGACCGCCGTCCTGCAGCGGTGCACGGGCGAGCAAACCCTGTCGGCGATCATCTCGGCGCTGTCCCTCGAGTTCGCGATCGACGCCGACACGGTGCGGGCCGAGGTCGTGCCCTTCGTGCAAGGCTTGCTCGACCGAGGCTTGCTGCAGGACGAGCCATGACCGACGACAATCGGCTGTACACGTTGATCGCGGAGCTCACGTACTTGTGCCCGCTGCGCTGCGTCTACTGCTCCAATCCCACTAATCTCGCCGCTCATCCGGACCGGCTCGCCACCGCCGATTGGCTGCGCGTCTTCCGCGAGGCTGCCGAGCTCGGCGCGTTGCAATTGAATCTGAGCGGCGGTGAGCCGCTCTTGCGAAAAGATCTCGAGGAGCTGGTCGCCGGCGCGCGCGGGCTCGAATTCTACAGCAACCTCATCACGAGCGGTTTGCCCCTGACCCGGGACCGGTTGCAGCGGCTGCGGGACGCGGGCCTGAGCAGCGTCCAGGTGTCGCTTCAAGACACATTGCCCGCGGAATCCGACCGAATTGCCGGACGCAGCTCCTTCGAGCAAAAGCTCGAGGTCATGCGCTGGGTCAAGGAACTCGGCTTGCCGCTCACGCTGAACATCGTGCTGCACCGTCAGAACTTGAGCCGCGTCGCGGACATGATCGCGCTGGCGGAGCGCTGCGGGGTGGATCGACTGGAGCTGGCCAACACCCAGTACTTGGCCTGGGCGCTGCTCAATCGTAGTGCGCTCTTGCCCAGCCCGGCCCAGCTCGATCAAGCTCGAGATGTGGCGCGGGCCGCCCGTGAACGGTTGAAGGGGAAACTCGAGCTTCTGTTCGTGCTGCCCGACTATTTCTCCGACCGCCCCAAAGCGTGCATGAGCGGTTGGGGCAAACGCTATCTGCTGGTCAGCCCGGACGGCTTGGCGTTGCCCTGCCATCTCGCTCACACCCTCACGGGTCTGACGTTCGAGAACGTGCAAGAGCATTCGCTGCACGAGATCTGGCACGAGTCGCCCGGGTTCGCGGCGTTCCGCGGTGAAGCCTGGATGCCGGAGCCGTGCCAGAGCTGCGACCGCCGTGCGGTCGATTTCGGCGGCTGTCGCTGCCAAGCGTTTCATCTCACGGGCAACGCGGCGGCGACCGATCCCGCCTGCGGCCTGGCCCCGCAGCATGCCTTGATAGGAGAGGCGCGCGCGGCGGCGGAGCAGCAACTGATCCCGCTCGCCCTAAGGTATCGGGAGATGCGCCGCTAGCGCGGCGTTCGGCGCGCACCACCGACGCCCGTCGAGCGTCAAATGACGCGCAGCTTCTGTCAAATTTGTCGCGGAGTTACCTTCGAGACAACGGCACGGGCCGCACGCCGCTCGGACACTACTGAGGGTTGCCGTGCCGGTTGCGATTGCGCTCTGGCGGGAAAGGTCCACTCTATATGTACACGCGGTCACTGATGCACACGCGGTCTCTGATGATGGGTGCGCTCGCGAGCGCCGGCTTACTTCTCCATTGCAGCAGTAGTGACGACACCGGAAATGGCGGAGCGAGTGCGGGCGCTTTCACGTCCGGCTCGGGGGGCGCACTTGCCGCCGGAGGCGGCGTGGGCGGCACCGCAACCGGCGTCGGCATTGCGGGCGCGGGCGCGGCGAACGGCGGCTCTGGCGGTATGGAGACGGGGGGAGCCGGTATCGTGGGTGGAGGTCCAGCTGGCGGTGCCGCGACCGGAGCCGGTACCGCTGGCGCGGGCATTGCTGGAACCGGAGGCACGAGCGTGGGTGCCGGCGGCATGGGCACCGGCGGTAAGAGCGCCGGCACGGGCGGTACCGGCACGGGCGGCACGGGCACGGGCGGTACCGGCACGGGCGGCACGGGCACGGGCGGTACCGGCACGGGCGGTACCGGCACGGGCACGGGGACCGGGAATGCAGGTCCGCAGTCGGTGACGCAAGCGGGCGGCGACGTCTACCACCGCGCAACGTTCAAGGAGCCGGGCCTAGTGCTGGCCACGGTGAAAGCTACCGGCATTGCGCCGAACACGACGTTCAACACGAACGCCACTTTCCCCGCGAACGGCAACCTCTCCAATCAGGGGTCGCCGTCGGTGTTGTACCTATCCAATGGCCCCGCCGCCGCCGGCTGCCCTGCCGGCGCCGCGGGCTGCACGGCTACGACGCGCGCCGCGGGCAGCGGCATCTTCGTGGCGATCGCGGCGCTCAAGTCGACGCCCAACGTGTTCGCGTTCGACGAGAGCACGGGAAAACCGGTCTGGACCGCGTCGCTCCCGAACGGCGGGGACGGCATCCGAGGCACGCCGGTCATCGATCCCGTGTCGCGTCGCCTGTTCGCGGTCACGGCCAGCCCGCATCAAGTTCATGCGGTATCGATCGACACCGGCGCAGAAGTGACGACCGGCGGCTGGCCCGTGACGCTAACATTCGGCGCGGGCTCGAACGATGGCAGTCAGAACCAGCACGGCGCGTCGCTGTTGCTCAATCACATCATGTACATCCCGTTCGGCGGTCAGTACGGCGACGGCGGCACGTACAAAGGTGTGGTGTTCGCGGTCGACGTCAACAACCCAGCCAGCGTGGGGTCTTGGTCGACGGAGAGCTCACGTTCCGGGATCTGGGGCTCCGGTGGCCTCGTATCCGATGGGCAATCGAGCGTCTTCGCGGTCACCGGTGACACCACTTCGGTGCCGCGCAATGCCTCGGACTCCGAAGAAGTCGTGCGGCTCACGGGCATGGCAACGCTAGCGCGCACGGCGGCGAACGTGTTCGTGCCCACGGAATGGGCCGGTTGGGATCGGCCTGCGGGGGACTTGGATTTCGGTGCTTCGACACCCGCCTATGTGCCGTTGCCGGCTGGCTCGAACCCGCCTGCGCTGCTCGTCGCGCCGGCGAAAGCAGGGCGGCTCTTCATCCTCAACGGAGCCAACTTGAGCTCCGGCATGTACGACGCGAATCGCAGCGCGGGTGGCGCGCTGGCCGACCTCGTCGTGTCGGGCACCACCGGTGAAACCGTGTACACGTCACCGACGATTTACACGTCCGCCTCGGGTTTGCATGCGACGATCAATGTGGGCGGCGGATCGCAAAACTGCCCCGGGGGTAACGTGACCGGTGAGGTCATCGTCTCGACGCTGATCAAGCCAGGTCAGACGCCGATCGCCAGCGGCGAAGCTTGGTGCGCCAAGAACAACTCGGGCGGTGGACACACCAATTACCCGCCGATCTCGACGACGACCGATGGCGTCAGCGCGAACGCGCTGGTCTGGTTCATCGATGGCGGTCAAATCCGCGCAGTGGACGGCGATACTGGCGCAGCCGTCGCGACGTCTACTGGGGCTGGCTGCATGAGCGTGCCGAGCATGAGCTTCCCAATCGCGGTGAATAATCGCATCGTCGTCGCCGCGTTGGGCCACCTCTGCTCGTGGTCGGTGGGCGGAACGTGAGCGCAGGTCGAGCGCGGGGGGTCGGGCGAGGACCCAAGCCGACCTTGAGGGTGGCGCTCTCGTCCTCCGCGTCGTCGATCGTGGCCTTCGCGACCGTCTTGGCGTGCTCCTCGAATAGCGCAGGCCCGGCCGCCGGTGGCAGCGCTGGTGCCGCGAGCGGAGGGTCAGCCGGGCTTGCTTCGCAAGCAGGCGCCGACGGAGCAGCCGCCGGTGCCGCGGGCGTGCTAGCGAGCGGCGGCTCCGCCGGTAGTGCGCTTGGCGGCAGCGGCGGGCTTGCTGGAGGCAGTGAAGCGGCCGGCGCCGCGGGCGGCGGCGGCGCGGGCGGCGGCGGCGCGGGCGGCGGCGGCGCGGGTGGCGGCGGGACTGCCCCCACGTGCATTACCCCACCGGCCACGCAGGCTTGCGTGCCGCCATCGGGGACCACGCTGCCGGTCTGCAAGCTCAGCCTCACAGGCTGCATGGATGCAGCGGCGCCGACCAAATTTGTCGCCAAAGCCATTCCGTACGAGGTCAATAGTCCGCTGTGGTCGGACAACGCGGCAAAGTCGCGGGCGTTCGTCTTGCCTCCCGGCGGGAAGATACACGTCAAGAATTGCATGCCGAACGCGGGCGCCGCTGTTCTCGCTGCGGATTGCATGTCCCCCGGCGGTGTTCCAAACGGAGCCGCCGAGACCGGTAAGTGGGTCTATCCGGTCGGCACCGTGATGATCAAAAACTTCATGTTCGACGGCAAGCTCGTCGAAACTCGGCTGTTGATGCGCGTGGATGCTGCGACCTCGGCTCTGCTGCAAAGCTCTTACGGCTTTCAGCTGGGCACTGATTGGGTCGGCTACAACTATGCCTGGAACGAAGCTCAGACCGAAGCCTCGGTCGTGCCCAACGCGCGCACGCACGTTTCATTCAATACGCAGGCGCACACGGTCAGCTGGAACTATCCAAACTTCCTCGACTGCGTCGGTTGTCACAGTCCAGCTGTCGGGCCCATCGGCGCCGAAACGGATCAGATGAACCGCGTGCCAACGGGCGCCACGCTCAATCAGATCGACGCCTTCGAAGCCATGAATTTATTCGACAGCACCGCGCCGACGAAACCGTACGCGGCGCCGATGGTCGAGCCATACAAGAACCCCGCCCTCGGCATGGCTGGCCCGCCCGCCGGGTCGACGGTCGACCAGCAGGCACGCTCTTACCTCGCGGCCAATTGCGGCTTCTGCCATCGCCCGGACGTGAACGATCAGGGCATCGACCTGCGTTACAGCCTTTCGCTCAAAGACACGAACGTCTGCAACATGATGCAGCAAAACGGCATCCCTCCCAACCCGCAGATGCAGTACGTGGATTTCGCGCCGGGTAATCACGCCTCCTCGGCGATCTGGCTGCGCATGAACATCATGGTGCCCGCCGATCCGGGCACCGTCGATTACGGCCGCATGCCATCCGTCGCCAGCGCAGTGGTGGACACGCAAGCGACGTCGCTCATCGCCCAATGGATCGACGCGGTCAAAACCTGTCCGACTAAGTGAGCGCTCGCCCGCTGTCCCGCTCGAGCGGCGTACTTGCTAATGGGCCACGGCCAGGCCTACGGGAGAGCCGCCGATGTGCACGCGCTGATCCACGTTGCCGGTGCCGAGGTTGACGATCGACAGGTCTGTCGAGCTGCCGTTCGACGAGTAAAGGAAGGTGCCGGTCGCGTCGAGCCCCATGCCTGCGGGCTGGTCGCCGATGCCGTCGATCGACCGGACTTGCTTGCGCAGCGTGACATCGATGATGGCGAGCGAACCGCCAGCGCCCGTTGAAACGTACAACGTCCTTCCATCCGTAGACAGCAGGGCGCCCGTCGGGCGGACTCCGGAGGGCATGGGCGAATCCTGGTAGACTCCGATTCGTGCGACGGCTTGCCGCGCTGCCGTGTCCAAAACCGACACCGACTTTTCACCTTCGTTCGTTACGAACGCGGTTCGGCCATCTTTTGCCAGTACGATGGATCGCGGGCGTTTGCCCGTTTGCATCCGCCCGACGACGCCGAGTGTGGCCACGTCAATCACCGTGACCTGATCCTCTCCCTGGCAAGCCACGTAAATCAGCCTCCCTTCGGGGCCCACGGCGACCCCGGCGGGCCCTTCACCCACGTGAGCCACGCCTTCGATCGTTCCCGAGGGCAGCGCCAACGCGGTGAGCTCCGCGGACTGCTCATTGGAGACGTAGAGGTGCCGCCCGTCGGGTGAAGCAGCCAGATTGTGGGGAGCCCGCCCGCTCGGGATCACGCGCACCAGCTTTCGCTGCGCGGTATCGACCACGGCCACGCCGTCGGCGCTGCGGTCGGCACCCGCCGTCGAGTCCGACCGCGGATCGAGATTCGCGGCGGACGATCCAGATAGGGCGGCGTAGAGCAGCTTGCCGTCGGCGGACAACAGGACGTCGCGCGGGCGTTTGCCGACGACAATCCTCGCGACCACCTGTGCCAGCGCCGGGTCGACAACGGCAACGACTCCGCCTGGCTCGTCCGTGACGTAGATCAGCGGCGCGCTTGAAACAGATGCCGCCGGTAAGTGCGCCTTCCCGCTCGGAGAGGGCAGGGGTCGATCGTGCGAGCAGCCGAAGGTGGCGGTGGTGCTGAGGCCAAGCAACAACACGACTCGGAGGCGCAGCATGGCCGCAAGCTCTACCAGCAGTCACTCAGCCTGTCTTGGACGGGGCGCGTCTGCGGACCTGGCGCGCCGCGCGCCGCGATCCCTCAAAAGTGCCCCGCGCAGGCGACGCCTGGGCCGCTCATCACGCAGCTCAAGCCGGCGGCGTGGGCGGGCTCGGGCGCGCGCGTGCGGCCGGCGACGAGCGCGATCACGCTGCCGGCCAGTAAGGCGCCACCGCCAGCGTAGAAACCAATCGCCAGCGCCTCGTCGCGGTGAATGCGTGAATCCACGTCTTGGCATTGCTCGAGGCGCGTCTGCCCCGGCTGCTCGCAGCTGGCGCCATTCCAATCCTGCGCTGCGTGTTCGCGTTGAATGTGAAACACCACGCCCGCCGTCAGCGCACCCAGGCCAGCCACGCCCAGCACCACCGGCAAGAGATAAGAGCGACCGTGGGCCGGCTCGAACGGACCTTGAACCCGAGTCGGCGGCACCGATTGCCTCATTAGGATGGGATCGGTATCGACCCCGTATTCAGCCAGCACGTTGCCGTAGCGATCGAGCGCGCGGAGCGCGAGCTCGTAATCGCGCCCCTGGAGCTCCAGGGGTAGCGTGAAGCGCGTTGCCGGCGCGGCTTGCAACGTGAAGGACCCCTTTGGACTTGCCCCCACCGCGCTCAGGCGAAGCTCCGTCTTTGCGACCAAGGTGGCTGGGTCAACTACTTTGACGATCAGATGGTTGCTATCGCTGCCGGGCTTGGCACTGAGCGCGAGCCGTTGCGCCGCGGCGCTCCAATAACCCTGCGCCTCCAAGTACGGATCGCGAATCTTGGGCGAAAGACTCTTCTCCAGCTTCAGCGAGGGATCGATGGCCAACGCCGCGATGAAATCTTGCTTGGCTTCCGCGGCGTCCCCGAGGGCGGCGGCAGAAATGCCGAGCAACACGTAGAGCCGTGTGGTGTCCTCTCGGCCGGCGCCGCCGGCTTGTAAGGCATGCTGGGCAAGATCGTGGGTCGTCGGGAAGTCGACCTCTTGATAAGCGCGCTCGACCGGCGTCAGCGCTCGGCTATCGGCAAAGGCGGGGCTCGTCCACAGTAGGGCCGCGCCCGCCAGGACGCCCAAGGCAGGGTGTTTCACTCGATGCCGATCCGGCGCACGGTAGTTTTTCCGGGCTCGATCGAAACCGTGTAACTGGTCTCGATCCCTTGGTCAGGGTTTTTCATCGTCAAGATCTGATTGCCCGCCGGCAGTTTCACGCTCACGAGCGGCGTCTGGCCGAGCGAGCGCCCCGCGACGCTGACCTGCGACCACGGGCTCGTATCGATCGTCAAAAAGCCAAAGCCGGGTGGCTCCGGTTTGGCGCTCGCGGCCGGGCTCGGATCTACGGGGACGACGGCGCGCTTGGCCGGAACCGCCAGTGCGCGCGGGCTGAGCAAGGCGGTGACGTGGCTCGCAGGCTTGGGGTCCGCGCTGGCCGTCACCGCGCCTTCGGCAGGGACCGAGCCTGGGCGAGGCGCTTCCGCGGCTGGACTGCGTTCCGGCGCCGCTGCGGCGAGCGTCTGCGGAGGCTGCACGCTGGCCGTCACATCCGCGCCGCCGCGCTTAGCCAGCGCAAAATAGCCGATCGAGCAGGCGGCGCCGACCAAGAGCGCCAGCACGGCCCAGACCGAGCGCACGGCGCGTCGATGGCGCTTGTGCAGGTCGTCCATCCGCTGGCTCATGCTCGACAAGTCGGTGGAAGTCGCCGGATTGTTCGTCACGATGAGCGCGCTGGTGCTGCTCGGAACGCGGTTCGAGAGCGGCGGCGGTGCCGTGCAGTCACTGCGGGCCATGAGCACCGACACCAGGCGTCGTTGCTCGACGATCTCGCTCTCGAACAGCTCGTGCATGAGTTTGCCCAACGCCTGCGGGTTCGGCGCTCTGCCCGACTCGCGCAGCCACTCTTCGAGATCGCTTTGGAGCGCGCTCGCGCTGCGATAGCGCAGCGCAGGCGCGCGTTGCAGCGCGTGATCGAGCATCATGTCGAGCTCTAGCGGTAGCTCGGCGCGGTATTCGCTGGCGCTCGGTATCTCACCCTCCAAGCTCAAATTCATGGTTGCGGCGTCGTTCTCACCTTTGAATAGGCGACGGCCGGTCAACGACTCCCAGAGCAGCACGCCGGTGCTCCAAACGTCGGCGCGACGATCGACCAATTCACCTTTGGCCTGCTCGGGCGCGATGTAACCGACCTTGCCCTTCACGACGCCCGTCGCCGTGCGCCCTTCGTGTGTCTTCGCTTTGGCGATGCCGAAGTCGAGCACCTTGACTTGCCCGTCATTCGTCACGAACACGTTTTGCGGCGAAACATCGCGGTGCACGATCTCGAGCGGCTGACCCTGGGCGTCCGTCGCGTCGTGCGCGTAGCTCAGGCCGGACAACACCGAGATCGCGATGCTCACCGCCAGATCGATCGGCAACTGGCCGCGCTCGAAAGCCCGCCGGAGCACGCGGTGTAGCGGCTGCCCCTCCAGGTATTCCATCGCGATGCAGCAGCGGCCTTCGATCACTCCCACTTCCAAGGTCTTGACCACGTGCGGGTGGTCGAGCACGCACAGCAGACGCGCCTCATCCAAGAACATCTGCACGAGCCGCTGGTCTTCGGTGAAATGCGTGTGGAGGCGCTTGATCACCACGGGCCGGTGCACGAACGGAGCGACCTCCCAAGCGGCTAGAAATACCTCCGCCATGCCGCCGTGGCCAAGGCGCGCGACTAGCTTGTAGCGCTCGAGCGATTCGAGCAGCTCTTGTGGAACGGCGTGCGACGATGAGCCGTTGAAGCTTGGCACGACCGGCGTGAGCTCTTGATACGCGTCTTCGACAAAGAAGCCAGGCGCTGCGAGGGGAGAAGAGGACGGCACGCGAGGGATCCTAACTTTTATTGTTCAACGCTTCGCCAAGGGCGCAAGAAATCTTGGGAACATTTCCGTGGCGGGGGCTACGCGCTATCAACCTTCGCAGTAGCCCTGCGAGCAGGTCTGCCCAGTGTTGCAGTCGCCTTGTACTTTGCATGCGGCGCACGTCGTGCTGCCCGTTGCTTTCAAATCGAACAGGCAAGAGCAGGGATTTTCCGGCTTGAACGGCGCTATGTTTCCGCCGTCTTTCGTGCGCGACACATGCATCGCGCATTCGGGGACCAACCCGCTTTGCGCGTACACGTCCAGGAGCAGCACACCATTGGGCAGGGTTTTGCTCCCCGAAAGGTAGCCGACGATATCCGTCACGGCCTGACGATTCGCTGGATTCACCGGGTTGCCTGCTTGATCGACCTTGAGCAGGAGGTGCAGCGGTCCCCAGACCGGATAATGTCCGTCGCGCACGTTGCGCTTGTCGTGCGCGTTGCTGGTCGAGTCTGGAAACATCGCGCAGGTCTGCGAGCTGTCCTGGAAGCCGAGCACACGAATCTGCGCGCGCAGATTTTTACTATCGATGTAGTCGGCGGCCAGAATCCCGATCGCTCGGTTGGCGGTGGCTTGCTGTTGGCCTGCGGCCTGGATATCCGCCGCGACGTCGTCCGAGCTTTTATGAGCTCTGCCGTGCCAGGCGGTTGGCGGCACGCCGATCGCGGCAGAGAGCATGGCCTGCGTGCCGGAGGTCGCGCTGCGCTGGAACAGGTAGCTTTCGTCGCTCCACACCGGCGTCTTGCCCGCCGCGTCCCGCACCCCGCCCTCAGCGCCGAAGCCAAATACGAAATAGGCGGCTTGCGCGCTAATCTCTGCGTAAGCCGAGTTCGCTGGCACGACGAAGGTCATGGTTTGAACGGGGCCGTGCGCGTCGCGGATCTGTGAGGAAGCCAAGTTGGCATTCTCGAAGCCAGGACAGCTCTGGGCGAACACGTCGGACGCGCCGATATCCACTGCCACCCCGGGAGCGGGCAGATCGCATGCGAGACCCGTACTCGAGGAGCTATCCCAATAGGTGGCGCTGGCGGCGGCGGCGGTTGGCCCGGTGACGAGCGGTGTGCCGTTCAACACGGCGTCTACACCGACGCAAGAGCCGGTGGATGCGTACACGATGTACACGCCTTGGTTGACGACTTGTTGCGCGATTTGCTGCAAGAACGGCTTGGCGGCGGACGAGCCGGTGATGTAAACGACCGTGCCCTTCGCGGCCAGGTCCGAGCAAGGCTTGCCCGCCGTGCCGCTGCCGCCACTCCCCGCCGTTCCGCTCGTTCCACTCATCCCGCCCGTTCCGCTCATCCCGCCCGTTTCGGCCGCCGCGCCCGGCAGATCGGGCAGCTTGCCATTCGCGCTAAGCTTGGTGAGCCGAAGACCGTTGTCGAAGCGCGTGCACACCGCGGACGTGCAGGCATTCTCCAAGCTGAAAATGTCGCTAGGCGCGCACGAGTAACAGCCCAAGCCGTTGAAGCCAGTTCCGTCGCGACAGTCTGCGGCGCCGGCCTCGCCCGCACTGCCACTCTCTCCTCCAGCCTTGGACCCGCCTGCGCCGGCATTTCCCGGTTCGGCGTGGCCCGCATCCCCCAGGCCAGTCGTGCCGGCTGCCCCGGCGTTACCGGCGAGGGGACCGAACCGGTCATTCGGGTCTCGTAAGTGAGTGCAGGCGGCGAGCAGCACGCCCCAAGTCAATAACCAGCGAAGTGCGTGAAGTGAACGATGCCTCATACTTTTTCCGAGAAGTTGGCCAACCGGACGAACAGTACGGCGCGTCGTGCTAGCCGGCCAGTTTGCGCAACGTCGCGCAAGTGCCGATCCTACACGGCCACTATGAGTGATTCGGTGAAGATCGCGTGACTTCGACCGTCAACCGTTACCCGGCCGCGCGGGTCGCGTCGCCGTGACCCGGCTTGGCGTTTGCTTGTAGACAGGGGCTGCCACGCAAATCCAAAGCGACATCACGACGAATCCCGGCGGTCACACTCGCTACAAGGGTGGCGGCCAAGTGCGCCAGTGTGCCGGCTCAGCCATCGCTCAAAATCCGCCTCGGTCAGGCCGGGCTGAACGTCGTTCCGCTGATGCCCGGTCACTGCTCAGCTCGTCGAGCCTGCGCCTTTAGGGGTCCAACGAAGAAGCAGAGGCCCCTGCCTCTGTGGCGTGTCAGCTGCGCTCCCTGAGGCAAGGTGGTGGGCTGAGCCTCTCGCTGAGTGTAGCAAAAACGCGCTGATGCGCACTGTGTACGGAACTTGCAGCGACGCCTCGAGCTTCACAATGAAACCAATCAAGGACAGCAACGCGTTTCTGGTTATCAAAGAGACGTTGGCCGGCTGGGACGAAGACAACGTGACGCGTCTGGCGGCCTCACTCGCCTACTTCACGTTGCTCTCCATCGCTCCGTTGATCATTCTCGCGGTCGCGGTCGCTGGGCTGGCCTTCGGCCAGGACGCCGCGCGCGAACACATTTCGAGTCAGCTTGCCGGCGTGGTCGGCGCGGGTGCTGCGGATTCGATTCAAACCATCGCCAAGAACGCGCACACGCCGGGCTCGGGCATCGTCAGCGTCGCGATTGGCTTGGCAGTGTTGCTCTTTGGAGCGTCCGGTGTGTTCGGAGAGCTGCAATCCGCGTTGAACACGGTTTGGGAGGTCGCCCCCAAGCCTGGCCGCGGTATTCTGGGCGTGATCAAAGACCGTTTCTTTTCATTCTCGTTGGTGGTCGTCGTCGCCTTCTTGCTCCTCGTGTCGCTGGTGATCAGCGCGGCGTTGACTTGGATCGGTCAAGCCTTTGCGCACACGCTGCCCGGCGGGGCCCTGGTGTGGCAGATCCTCAACTTTGCCATCTCGCTGGCAGTCGTTACGGCGCTCTTCGCGCTCATGTTCAAGACCTTGCCCGACGTACACGTCAAATGGAAAGACGTGTGGGTAGGCGCGGCGGTGACCGCTGGCCTGTTCACCCTGGGCAAGTTCGGGCTGGGCATCTATCTGGGCAGTGCGGGCGTATCGTCCGCGTACGGCGCGGCGGGCTCGATCGTCGCGCTCGTGATCTGGGTTTATTATTCGTCGCAGGTCGTGCTGATCGGCGCTGAATTCACTGAAGTGTACGCGCGTCGCTTCGGCTCTAAGATCACGCCTGATGAAAAGGCCGTCTCGCTCGACGAGCTGCGAGCAACTACAGAGAAGGACGCCGCTGCAAAGGGTGCCGCGGAACGACCGGCCGAGGAGAAGCGAGCCGCCGGCGCGCACGGCGCGGCCGAGTAGGCGCCCACTGCGCGACAGTCGGCGTATCGAAGTGGGCCCGTCAACTTCGCTGCGCGAAGATCGACGTATCGAAGTGCGCGAGTAGATCCGCTGCGTCATCGTAGATGGCGACCGCGCGGGCCAGAACTGCGTCCGGGTGCCCACCCGAGCGCACCGCCACCGCTCGCACTCCAGCGCGCAGCGCAGCGTCCACGTCGTACGGCGTATCGCCTAGCATCGCGGCCTCGCCGGGCGAGCATTGGGCCTTCTTCAGCGCCACGAGCAAGATGTCCGGGTCGGGCTTGGAATGCTCCGCGTCGTCCGACGACGTCTGGTGCTGGACGTAGGAAAGTGCGCCACAGAGCTCCAAGAGAGGCTTCAGCTCGTCTTCCTTCGCCGAGCTTGCCACGACTAGCCGCAGACCCGCGCCGCTCATGCGCCGGAGGAGCGCTTCGGCTTTCGGAAAGGGCCGGAGCTGCGGCAAGTAAACATGCTTGAAGTGGGCGCCACGCTCGGTCGACAAACGCTTGGCCTCGTGAGAGCTCGGCTCCAAGCCCGTCACTTGGGGAATGAGCTTATCGCCACCCTTGCCGATCAGCTCACGGACCAGCGATAGCTCCGTCTTGTAGCCATTGTGCTCGAGCACATCGAACCAGGCCTGAGCATGGGCATCGTTGCTGTCGACCAAGGTGCCGTCGACATCCAAGAGCACGACCTTCAATGCTTTCATCGCGGCTCGCAACGCATATGCCGTGCCAATCGATTCAATGCAGCAGCTGTGCTGCGCTTGCGGGCGTGTCGATATCCAGCTCGCCATCTGCCCACGGCACGGCATGGACGTGCGCCGCGCCGTTCAGGAGTGGGCTGGCCCCCGTGTCCCCGTGAAGCGCGGCAAGAGTCGCAAAGTGAGCCCTGGGAAACAGGGCGGGGACGGCATTTTTCCCGGCATAGCTCGAAGCCGTGAGCAAGCCCGTGCGCTCGTACTCGCCGATCAATTGATCCAAGTGCTGCGCCGTGAGACGCGGCTGATCGCAGAGAGCGAGCAACAGCGCGTCCGAGCCCAACCGGTTCGCCCAAGCGCAAGCCGTGCGGATGGAGCTCGCTACGCCCTCGCTCCAAGCTTCGTTCTCCAGCACGTCGACGTCCAGTCCGGCCACGGCCGCCTGGACGGCGTTGGCGTGTGCGCCCAGTACTACCGCGCACGCCGCCGCGCGCGATTGACGAGCGCACGCTGCGGCCAGCCGCACGAGCGGCGTACCGCCATGAAGCAAGAGCTGCTTGGGGTGGCCTAAACGTCGGGACGCACCCGCGGCCAAGATCGCACAGGCGACGCGCGCGCTCACCGCGTGCCCGTGCGGCCCCACACTCGGGACGCCGCTGAGGCATCCACGAGGTCGGGCTCGGCCTCGTGGATGGGCCGCGAGCCGCGTCGCGAGAGTGGCTGGGCGCTGGCCCGACCGAGCACGGCTTGAATTTCAGACACGATTGAAAAGGCGATCTGAGCGGGTGTCTCGGCGCCCAGATCGAGCCCGATGGGCGCTCGCACGCGCGCTGGCAGGGCGGCGCACTGGCCGGGAAACAGCGACTCGAACATTTGGCGCGTACGCCGCTCGGGGCCGAGCACGCCAATGTATTGCGCAGGCGAGTCGAGGAGCATGGCCAGAGCCTTCAAGTCGGTCGGGTAGTGATGGTTCATCACGACCGCCAGAGGGGTGCATCGCGCGTAGAGCTTTGGAAGCACGGTTTCGGGGCTCCCCCAATGCAGCCATGCGAGTTGCGAGAAGCGCTCGCGCACCGAGGCGCGGGGGTTTGCCTCGCACACGGTGACCCCGAGGCCGAGCGCCGAGGCCAGCTCGACGACCGGCAACGCGTCCGGCCCCGATCCAAATACGAAGAGATGCGGCGCTGGCAGCACCACCTCCAGCAGCGCTTCGAACCCATCGCCGCGCACGAGCCTGGATTTTGGGTGGGTCTCCCCGAGCGCTTCGGACGCGGCCCAGCTCAACGCGGCGCAGGCCGCAGGGTCGGCGATGGTCGATGTGGAAACGCCCGTTTCTGTGAGAGTGAGCCGGCCACCCACCGGTACGCCGGGCACTTTAGATTCGAACACGGTGACCAGCGCTCCGCGCTGTTCGTGAGTGAGACAAGCATCAATGAACGCCAACGGATCAACGCTTTGCCCGCGCTCCACGCGTTCGATCAGGATGTCCACCGCGCCATCACAGCCGCTACCGCGTGGCGTTTCGTCGTCGGGCTCTTCGCCCTCTTCACGCCCTGCTTCGTAGCGCACGCAGACGGCGCGCTCGCGCGTCAGCCAAGGCCCTTTACGCACGATACTGGCTTCCAAACAACCACCGCTCACCGACCCGGCGAGCGCCTCGCCGTCCGCAAACAGAAGGCGCGCCCCTGCATGCCGGTAGGCGGAGCCGCGCACCCGCATCACCGTTGCCAGCCAGCACCGCTCGTCTTTCTTCTCCGCTGCCTCGGCGGCCCGACAGATCTCCAAGAGCTCGGCCATGTCGGCGCCCTAGATGAGCTTGTCCAAACTGATGGGGAGGTCGCGCACGCGCTTGCCCGTCGCGTTGTACACGGCGTTCGCAATGGCGGCGCTGATGCCCGTGATGCCGATCTCGCCGATGCCTTTGGCGCCGATTTCGTTGACGTGCGGGTCGTGCTCTTCGACCATGACCACCGTCAGCTCTGGCACGTCCGCGTGCACGGGCACATGATAATCGGCCAAGTCCCGAGTCACGATTCGCCCCGAACGCGTATCCCGCACGGTGTGCTCCTCTAGCGCGAAGCCGATGCCCCAGACCATGCCCCCGTAAAACTGACTGCGAGCGGTCTTCGGGTTCAAGATCTTTCCCGCCGCAAAAGCCCCAACGGCGCGGGCGACCCGCACCTCGCCGGTGTCCTCGTCGACGCGAACCTCCACGAACTGGGCGCCGAAGGAGTGGAGCGAGTGCGGTTTTCGCTCGAGCTTCTCGGCGCTGGTAATCTGTGCGCTGATCTCGGATCCGCCCGAGCGTTCCACGACCGCCGAGAGCGAATCCCGCTTGTTGGAGTCGCCCTGTACCGTGATTTTGCCGCCCGCGATTTGAAGGGCGTCGGCCTTCAAGCCCTGCAGCGGCGAGCGCGGATCGGCGAGCGCGGTCGCAATCAGTTTCTCGCGCAGTGCGAGCACGGCAAGTTTCACCGCGGAACCGGTGCTGGATGCGGTCTGTGAACCGCCTGAAACCGGCGTCTCGGGCATGGCTGTGTCGCCTAGCTCGAAGGTCACCGTTTCGAGCGGGACGCCCAGCGCATCTGCCGCGATTTGCGCCATGATCGTGTAGGTCCCGGTGCCGATGTCTTGCGAGCCGGCCTGCACCAGCAAGGTTCCGTCCCGGCGCAATCGGGCCAGGGCCGACGAGCCGCTCTGCCGTGCCGGGTAAGTCGCGGTCGCCATGCCGTAGCCGACCAACCAGCGCCCGTCTCGCATGGCGCGCGGTGTGGCGTTCCGTTTGGCCCAGCCGAAGCGCGCGGCGCCTTGCTTGTAACATTCCCGGAGCGATTTGCTCGACCAGGGCTTGTCCTCGCCTTCGTCCCGCTCAGCGTAATTTTCGAGCCGGAGTTGCAGCGGATCCAGAGCGAGCTCGACGGCCAACTCGTCCATCGCAGACTCGAGCGCGAAGGTGCCGGTGGCTTCACCAGGCGCGCGCATGAACGTGGGCATAGGAATGTCGAGCTTCACTAGGCGGTGGCTCGTGACCACGTTCGGGCACGCGTAAAGCATGCGCGTGACGACCGCCGCTGGCTCCACGAATTCGTCGAAGCGAGCGGTTTCAGAGACCGAGTCGTGCTGCAGCGCAAGCAGCTTCCCACTTCGGTTCGCCGCTAACACCATGTGCTGGACAGTCTTTGGGCGGTGCCCGACCAGCGAGAACATTTGCTGACGCGTGAGCACGAGCTTGACGGGCCGCTGCGCCACGCGCGCGGCGATCGCGGCCAGGCCCACATGAGACCACGGCGAACCCTTACATCCGAACCCGCCGCCCACGTAGCGCGAGATCACCCGCACGTTCCCCGCCGGAATGCCAAAGAGAGCCGACACCTTTTTGCGCACGCCGAAGATGCCTTGCGACGTGTCGTACAGCGTAACGTGATCCTCACCCTGCCAAACCACGGTGATGGCGTGCGGCTCCATCGGATTGTGATTTTGCACGGGCGTGCTGTAGGTCTGATCGATCTTTACCGCCGCACCCTTGAGTGCCGCCTCGACGTCCCCGCGCTTCGTGTCCGTGTCGCCATTTGGGCCTGCCTTTTTCGGCGCGTAACTGTCCTGCCCGGTCAGCTTCAGCTCGGCGCTGACCTCCGCCGGCGCGTAGCTCGCGGTGATCAGATACGCGGCTTCTTGCGCGCTCTCCAGCGTGCTGGCGACCACGACGGCGATCGGCTGATCGGGGTAGTGGAGCTCATCCTCCTGCAAAAGCTGCAAAATGCGGTCGTTCGGCTCCGTTTTTTTCTTGGCGCCGGGCAGCTGCGGCACGTTGGCAGAGGTGATCACGTGCAGCACGCCGGGAACTTTTTCGGCCCGGCTGGTGTCCAGGGCCTGCACGTGGCCGCGGCCGACGGCGCTCGTGACCAGCACCGCATGCGCGACGTTGGCCACGGGGATTTCCGCGGCGTATTGAGCTTTGCCAGTGACTTTAAGCGGCCCATCGACCCGCGATACGGCGCGCCCGACGTTCTCGACGGTCATCCGGCGCCTCCGGCCTGCTCTAAAGCGCGGACGAGCACTCGACGCGCCAGTTCCACCTTGAAGGCATTGTACTCGGTGGTTTTGGCCTCCGTCATCGCCAACGCTGCCGCACTCATGAACGTCGCCCGGGTCGCTGGCTTGCCGATCAACGCCTGTTCGACCTCCGCGCAACGCCAAGGCTTGGTCCCGACGCCGCCGAGGGCCACGCGTGCTTGTCTTATCGTGCGTCCGTCGAGCTCGAGGGCCGCAGCGCTCGACGCCAAGGCGAAGGCGTACGATGCGCGATCGCGCGCCTTGACGTACGCAGAGCCGGCCGATAACCGCGTTTTCGGCACCGAGACGTGAGTTACGATTTCGCCGTGGGCGAGGGCGCTTTCGACCTCTGGGTGCGCGCCCGGCAAGGTGTGAAAGTCAGCGAGGGCGATGCTTCGTTCGCCCTGCGGCCCGCGCGTGTGCACGACCGCGTCCAACGCCAACAGCGCCACGCACATGTCGGAAGGGTGGAGCGCGATGCATTGGTCGCTCACGCCGAGCACAGCGTGCATCCGCGAGTATCCGGCCAACGCGGCGCAACCCGAGCCGGGCTTGCGCTTGTTGCAGGCGCTGACCGCGACGTCGCGAAAATAGGCGCAACGTGTGCGCTGCAGGAGATTTCCGCCGACGGTCGCCATATTGCGCAGCTGCGGCGATGCGCCGGACAGCAACGCCTGGGACAGCGCCGGAAAGCTCGCGAGGATCGCGGGATGCTCGGCCAGGTCACTGTTGCTGACGAGCGCTCCAATCTGCACGCCATTCTCCGTGACGTCGACTTGCTTGTACGGTAGCCCGGACAGATCCACCAAGACATCGGGCTGCTCTACATCGAGGCGAAGCAAGTCGACCAGCAGGGTACCACCGGCGATGAAGCGCGCGCCGATGGCTTGACCGCTGTGGATGGCATCCGACTCTTGGCTGGGCTTTTGATAATCGAAATTTCTCAATGCATTAGCTCGGCACGCTGGCAGCGCGCGCCTTCTGGATGGCAGCCACGATATTCGGATACGCGCCACAGCGGCAGATGTTGCCGCTCATGTGCTCCCGCACTTCCGCGTCCGTGTGCGCGCGGTTCTCCTTTACCAAACCGAGCGCGCTCATCACTTGCCCGGGCGTGCAGTAGCCGCACTGCAGCGCGTCTTCCTCCACGAACGCGGCTTGCATGGGATGCAACTGATCGCCTTTTGCCAAGCCCTCGATCGTGGTCACGGGCGCGTCGCCGACCATGACTGCCAGGGTCAAGCAAGCATTGACGCGCTTGCCGGCCACGAGCACCGTGCACGCCCCGCATTGCCCGTGGTCGCAGCCCTTTTTGCTGCCCGTGAGGCCGAGTCGCTCGCGCAGCGCGTCGAGCAACGAGACCCGCGGCTCGACCTCCAGCTGATGGGCCTGTCCGTTGATGTTGAGCGTGATGTTGCGCGCTTTGCTGGTCGCTGGCGGCGGGGCAACCGGGCCTGGGGGCGGGGGGGCATGCGACCGACAGCCGTCCACGGCAAGCAGCGCGAAAGCCCCGACCAAGCTCGCCAGCACAATTTCACGTCGAGAGAGCGTCAGAGGGTGTGGGGCGATGGCTCGTTTGCCGGCCACGTTCAGGGCGTCGGCCAAGCCCGACAGAGCTAACAATGAATCCGACGCGGGCAACGCCTGCCGCGCAACGACCTGACCGGTGCCGCTCAACACGACCAACGAGAGCTCGTCAGCGTGACTCGACCGCGTTAAGCCACAGGCCACGCGCAAATCGTCCACAGCCGCCGTGCCGATCTCGATGCTCGAGCCGCGGAGGTCGAGTTCGTCATCCGGTTGAAAAACGAAGGCCCGACCGCGCGCCACTAACACTAGGGCCGCCGCCAACCCGCGCAGCTCCGCCCGAATTCGCTCCAGGAGCGGCGATTCTTTCAACTCGATTGCAGTGTGGAAGGCGATGACGACAGGCTGACCGCGATTCGTCTCCAGCCCGAGCGCCATCAGCAACGGCGGCAACGGTGAGGGGGCGGCGCTCATGAGTTCCTGCGCGCGAAGCAAACGCTATACCGCACTGAAAATCCACGACCTTCGGAGAAGTGCGGCGTTGATTAGTGGCAGAACTGCGCACCCCGGTCGCCACCCAGGAGCCATTTCGCGTCGGTTCTCGAGGCGACTCGCTGGCACTCGGTCGGCCGCGAACTGAGGCACGCGCGGAACCCGAGGCTACAGCGCAGGCCGGCTTTCGGGCGATTAAGAGCAAATTGGCACAAACGCTGCACGCACCGTCGTCACGGATTGGTTGGATCAACACTCGTTGGAGCACAGGATGGCGAGAGCAATTTGGAGCGGAAGCTTAGGCTTCGGCCTGGTTCAAATCCCGGTCAGCCTACACGGCGCGGAAGAAGCGGATGAGCTGTCTCTGACGCTGTTGGACAAACGCGACTTTTCGCCGGTCGGCTACGAGAGGATCAACAAAAAGACCGGCAAAGAAGTGAAGTGGGAGGACACGGTCAAAGGCTACGAGTCCGCCCCCGGCAAGTACGTCGTGCTGACGGAACGCGATTTTGCCGAAGCAAACCCTAAAGCCACCCACGAAATCGACATCTTGGACTTCGTGGAGCTATCGGCAATCGACCCGCACTACATCGACAAACCGTATGTGATCGTACCGGATAAGTACGGCAAAAAGTCGTACGCGCTCCTGCGAGAGGTTTTAAAGCGCTCCGGCAAGGCGGGCATTGCCAAGCTCGTGCTTCGCTCGCGTCAGCACCTGTGTGCAGTCATCCCTCATGGCAAAGCGCTCTCCTTACTTATCCTACGCTTCGCCGATGAGCTGCGCGGCACGGCCGACCTAGAGCTGCCCGATGAGAATCTGAAGAAGCTCGGCATTAGCGCCAAGGAACTGGACATGGCCGAGAAGCTCGTTTCCGGCATGGTGAACGACTGGGAGCCGGAAAAATACCGGGACGATTACCGCAAAGATTTGCTGACGATGATCCATGCGCGCGCCAAGGCCGGGGACGTGAACGCGGTCTCGAAGGCACCAGCGAAGGCCGCCCGCCCGGCCAAGTCAGGCCAGGTCGTTGACCTAGTGGCGCTGTTGGCCAAGAGCATGGAAGCGGGACGCGATCACGGTCATGGACACAAGAAGTCGTCCCGCAGGGCGGCGTCGCCCACTACGGCTGGCAAAAAGCGCGGCGCGAAGCCGCGCAATGAGCCCGCGCACCGCAAGTCGGCATGAGCCAGCACGGAGCCGCATCATGAGCTTGGCGAAGTATCGAGAGAAGCGCAATTTCGCCGCTACCAGCGAGCCGGCCGGCGGCGCGCCCGAGGCCCTTAGAGCGGAGGGCCGGAGTTACGTGATCCAGAAGCACGCGGCCAGCCACCTGCACTACGACTTCAGGCTCGAGCTCTCTGGCGTGCTCTTGAGCTGGGCGGTCCCCAAGGGGCCATCGCTCGACCCGGCGGTCAAGCGCTTGGCGATGCAGACGGAAGACCACCCGGTCGAGTACGGCGGGTTCGAGGGTAGTATCCCCGAGGGCGAGTACGGTGGCGGGACGGTGATGCTTTGGGATCGCGGGACCTGGGAGCCCGAGGGTGATGCTGAACTAGCCTATAAAAAAGGCCACCTCAATTTCAGACTTCACGGTGAGAAGCTCACTGGCGGTTGGCACTTGGTGCGCACCCACCGCGGCGGCGACAAGCAGCGAGGCTGGCTGCTATTTAAAGCGACGGACGACGCGGCGCGCCCGGGCGATACCTCGCTGCTGGAGGATCAGAGCAAGAGTGTGCTCAGCGGTCGAGACCTCGATGACATCGCGCGGGGCACGGCGGCAAAGAAGGCAACGGCGGGTGCGGCGAAGGCCCGCGGCAGCAAGCCGGCCCCGCCGAAGGCAAAAAAGACGTCAGCGCCTCGCCCTGCATCGAAGGCGAGCGCTGCCGCCGACGTAAACGGGCCAGCGAAAGCAGGTAAAGGAGCCAGGGCGCGGAGCGCTGCGATGGCAAGCGAGGCCAGGCAGACCTCGAACTCGAGTGCCCCCGCGGCCGGTGCCGTACCGGCGGACTTACCCGAATCGATCGCGCCCGAGCTCGCGACGCTGGTCGGTGAAACGCCGACCGATGATGACTTCGTACATGAGGTAAAATTCGACGGTTACCGCGTGCTGGCTCGCCTGGCCGAGGGTGAAGTGCGCCTGTTCACGCGAAATGGGGAAGATTGGACCGAGCGCATGCCGACCCTGGCCACCGCCCTGGGCGACTTGGCCGCGAAGTCCGCTATTTTCGACGGCGAATTCGTGGCGCTCGACGCACAAGGCCTGAGCGACTTTCAGCTCTTACAGAACTCATTCAGCGGAAAGAGCGACGCGCCGCTCGCTTATTACGCGTTCGATCTGCTGTACCTGAACGGTTTCGATTGGCGACCCGTACCGCTCTTGGAGCGCAAAGCAAAACTCAAGGCGCTGTTCTCGAGCTTGCCCAAATCCGCGGCGGCGATCTTGCGCTACAGCGATCACGTGCTCGGCAACGGCGCGCAATTTTTCGCCGAAGCCGCCAAGCTAGGTCTGGAGGGGGTCGTCTCGAAGCGGGCCGACTCCGGCTACCGCCCCGGGCGCAGCAAGGATTGGCTCAAGAGCAAGAGCCTGGCCCGCCAGGAGTTTGTGATCGTGGGCTACAGTGAGCCGGGCGGCTCGCGGGCGCACCTCGGCGCCCTCTTGCTAGGCGCGCGAAAAGAGGGGGCCTTGGTCTACTGTGGAAAGGTCGGCACCGGCTTCACCGACAAGCTGCTGAAAGAGTTACACGGCAAGCTGCTGCCGCTGGCGATTGAACGACCCGAGCTCGAAAACCCGCCGCGCGGCGCGGAGGCGCGCGGCGTGCATTGGGTGAAGCCGAAGCTGGTGGGCGAGGTCGCCTATACCGGCATGACGCAGGAGGGTTTGTTGCGGCACCCGACCTTCAAGGGCTTGCGCGAAGACAAGCCCGCTAGCGAAGTGGTGATCGAGCAGCCGCGCGTGCTGATTGACCGCGGCGGCGCAAAGTCTCCGGCCCCACCCGCGCGTGGCACCGCCGAGCCGCCGCTCACACATCCAGACCGAGTGCTTTACCCCGACTTGGGCATCAACAAGCGCGAGCTGTACGCCTACTACGAGCTCGTGGCCGAGCTGATGTTGCCGCAGGTGGTCAATCGCCCGTTGACCTTGCTGCGCTGCCCGGAAGGCAGCGGTAAGCCGTGCTTCTTTCAGAAGCACCCCGGCGTATCGCTCGCGGCAGGGCTACGGCGCGTCATGGTCCAGGCGTCCGAGGGCCGGGCAGAATACGCCGCCATCGAGGATCGGCGGGGCCTACTGTCGCTCGTTCAGATGGGCGTGCTCGAGGCCCACATCTCTGGGGCCTTGGCCGACAATTCGGATCGACCGAACCAGATCGTATTCGACCTGGACCCCGATGCTGGTTTGGAGTTCGCGGACGTGATCCGCGCCGCGCACGCAGTGCGCGATCTACTATCGGAATTCAAGCTCAAGAGCTGGCTGAAAACGACGGGTGGCAAGGGCCTTCACGTCACTGTGCCGATCGAGCCGCAGGCGGACTGGGAAGAGGTGAAAGCCTTTTGCCGCAGCGTGGCTGAGGAACTGGCGCGGCGCGAGCCTGACCGCTACCTCGCGGTGATGTCCAAGGCCAAACGCAAGGGTAAGATCTTCGTGGATTATTTGCGCAATGGCCGCGGCCAGACATTTATCGCGCCGTACTCGGCGCGCGCGCGTGCCGGCGCCGGCATTGCGATGCCGATTGAATGGGACGCTCTGTCCGCGAAATTCAGGCCGGACGTGTTCAACGTGCGGAGCGCCGAAAAGTATCTGGCCAAGCGCAAGACAGACCCGTTCGCCTCGCTACTGACCTACCTTCAGCCGCTACCGAGGGCCTCGAGCGCGAGCTTGGCGGCGCGCTGAGCGCTGGCAATCGCGCCGGCGACCGTGCCAGGGAACCGGTGGTCCGTTGCTTCGCCAGCAAGAAAGACGGCGCCGGCGCACGGCACGCTCAACGCTTCAGTCGCCTTGACTCCTCCTGGGCGGCAGAAGCTATACGCGCCCCGCGCTCTCGGGTCGTTGGAAAAGTCGTGGTGGCCGCTGCTGATGAGTGTGTCAGCGAGGGCTGCCTCGGGCACGTCAAGAAGCGTTGCCAAGGCGCCGAGCGCGAGCCGCTGGCGCTGCTCGGCGGTCTCGCGCGCGAGCTCCTGAGCTTTGGGGCCACCCGCCCACGCGGTGACGATGGTTCGATTGCCTCTCTGCTCGGACCAAAATGATTCGAACAGGGAGCTCGGCTGGTGAATGAAGGCGTCGCGCGGCACCGCTCCGCCGAGCTGGCCGCGAAATTCGAAACAGACTCGGCAGGCGTGGCCCATCCCTAAGCCCGCGCTCGCCGCTCGCCATCCGGGCACCGCCGGCTCGATCGAGAGACCGTGGTCGGCCGCAGACGCTTGCAGCACGCCAAGCGGTACGGCCACCACGCACAGGCGGGCCTCGAGCTCGACGACGCGGGACTCGAGAGCGAGTGACACGGGCCCATTGGGTTGCCAGCCCACGTGCGATACGGCCGACCCCAGCCGCAGCTCGACGCCCGCCGCTCGCGACTGTTCGAGCAAGTACTCAATCAAGCGCCCGTAGCCGCCAACGATGCGGAATTGGCCTTCGTCTTGGGCCATGGTCTCTGCGTCCGCCGCCAGGCTCTCGATGCTGACCTCGCCGAGCGGAGCCGCTTCGAAGCCTTCGACGAGCTGCCGGAATCGCTCGCCCGTGACCTGGTCGACAGCGTGCTGCTCGAGGAACACGCGCGCAGAGACATCTGGCTCACCGCTTTGCCGCTGCTTCAGTACGTGCTCAAAAGGCTGCCAGGCATCGGACAGCTCCTGAAACGCACTTCCGTGTTTCCAAAAGTGGCGATCGGCCACCGGGACAAGCTCGACCTGAGCCTCGCGCGCGAGCTCGAGCGTTGGCGAAGGTTTGCCGTGGACGAACTCGGCCCCCAGCTCGAAGCAATGCGCGCCGTCTTCGCTTGGCGCGCTGAAGATCCGACCACCGACGCGCTCGTTGGCCTCCAAGAGCAGGACTGACTTGCCCGCTTCGGCGAGCAGGCGGGCGGCGGTAAGCCCTGCGATTCCGGCGCCAACCACGGCTGCATCCCAACGCTTGTCCACCGATTAGTTTCCTTCTTTGGGGTGAGCCAACAAGAACGCCCACATTGCTTCTAGCGCCGGCGCCTGCAACGCCACGTAATGTCCGCCGCCCTTCACCGTCCACAACTCCGCCGTACCCCGGCACCCCTCGTAGCGTTGCACCGCGGTCTCGGGTCCGGGTGAAAAGGGCTCGAGGTCGATCGTTTCTGCCTCCCTGGGCGCGCCCGCGCAGCCCAGGCGCTGCGCCCAGTACCGGGCCGTGTCTGCCGCGGAGGAGTGCGGGGCGACGTCGCGGCGATCGAACACGGTTCCGCCGCCATAATGCACGATTGGATCGGCATCGCCGTGGATTTCCAGGAACGCCAGCGCGCCGTGCTGAATGCAGGGTTCCTCCGCGCTCGGCGCCGCGCCGGCGACGCTAATCACGCCTGCGGTCAGATCACCGATGCCACACGCCAAGCGCTGCGCCATGAAGCCTCCGTTAGAGTAACCGATCACGAAGATGCGCTTCGGATCGACCGCTGGGTTCCTCGCACTCTCTTCCAGGAGGCCTCGCAAGCGCTGCACGTCGTCGACCCCGCGGTGATCGAGGTCACAACAGCTTTTGCCGGCATTCCAAAATGGGCGGCCCTGAGCGTCGTGACTCCCCTCGGGCGCGAGATAAGCAAACTTTTTCTGATCGGCGACCTGGTTCAATCCAGCCTTGGCGATCAGCAGGCGGCTCGAGACCCCGAAGCCGTGCAGCACCATGAGTAGAGGAACCTGCTCGCCCGTTGCCAGCGTCGCCGGTAGGCGTAGCTCGGCACGCGGCTCGAAAGCGGCAGAAGCACTGGCCGTTACTGACGGAAGCGCAGCCGCAGCACTGACCGCTGCGGTGTGGCGGGCCGCCACGCTGGGTGCGTGTGCCCCGCGTTCAGGGTCGGAGACACAGGCCCCTCCCGAACCCAACAACAGCACACACAACCAGAACGAATGAGGCCGCATTCGCGTGGCGTTGCAAACGTCGAACCAGGTATTGGGCTGGGTCGAAGTGCAAAAGAGATTTGCCGGGCCAGAAACGGGCGGACAGCACGACTTAAGTTCTTCCGAAGCCCGTAACTTAGACATGCCTGCGGCGCGGGCACCCAGCCGCGTCAGCCCAGTTCAGGATGCTGACAGCGCTGACAGCGCTCGCCACCCCGAGTGTGTCGCTAATGCGCTTAGGCATTGCGCCGCTCTTTGCCGAAGCCCGGGCCCCACAGAGCGCTTGCCACTCTGCATCACCTCAGTATGCTGCCGGCAACCTGACACTACCCACTCAATGCAGGTGAGGAAAATATCATGATTCGAACTACAACACACGTCGCTACTGCTATGGCGCTCGCCAGCCTGACCTTGTTCGCCTGTGGTGGTGATCAAAAGCCGGCAGACTCTCCGGAGTCCATGCCCAGCGCGGAGATGCCGCCCACGCCCATGCCCGAGACGGACGCAGGAACGAGCATGAAGTCGCCCACGTCCGACACGGCGCAAGCCAAGATGGATGCGTCCAGTGCACCGAAGATGGAGCCGCTCACGGACGAGCAGATCGCGATGATCACGGACGCGGCGAATACTGCTGAAATCGAGCAAGCGAAGCTCGCGGAGAGCAAGTCCAAGGACGCTGGCGTCAAGAAGTTCGCGGCCATGATGATCAGTCATCACGGCGCGGCCAAACAGAAGCAGGCGAAGCTCAAGGTCAAGCCGGCGGAGTCGTCGACGTCGACCGCGATGCAGGCGGATGCGGCCAGCACCCTCGACACGTTGAAGACCGACACCGGCAAAGACTTCGACAAGGCCTACATTGCCGCGCAGGTCGATGGTCACCAGAAGGTGCTTGATACTATCAACGACAAGCTCTTGCCAAACGTGAAGAGTGCGGAGCTCAAGGCGTACATCGAGGGCATCAAGCCTACGGTCGAAGCGCACTTGAAGGAAGCCAAGCAGCTTCAGCAGAACTTCGACAGCAAGAGCTCTTCGGTGGGCGTAGGCTCGAAGCCGGCGGGCTGAGGCGAGCTCGACGTGCCATGGCAGCCAAGAAGAAAAGCGCGAAAAAGTATGGCGCCGCGTCCACCAAAAAGGTGAAAACTGCGATGCACGAACGCAAGGCCGGCACCTTGCGTTCGGGGCGCTCCAAAAAGAAGGTGAAGAGTAAGAAGCAGGCAATCGCCATCGCTCTGTCCGAAGCGCGCGCATCGGGTGCCAAGGTGCCTGCCAAGAAGCGAGCGTCCAAGCGAAAGAAGACGGGCTAGCCAATACGACCTGCCCTCAAAAAGCGCGCAGGAACATCCGCTGGCTGTGCGCTCTGCGCATCGACTCTGCAGGCAGTCTCGTTAACACGAAGTCGACGCCGATACGGGCAGTCCCGTATCGGCCGGCATCGTCGTGCCCCTGGCTTGACGAAGCCAGAAATTGGCGAGCCGCATTGCGCCCCGCGAGCTACGCTCGCCTTCGATGCGCGTTTGCTTCCAGCTCGTTCTGCTTTGCCTGGCCGCCGTCGTTTTTACTGAGCCACTCACAGCGCTTGCGGAAGAAGCGCCGAGCGCTGAGCCCGCATTGGGGGACGCGCAATTGAAGCCCGTCCCAGCCAGTAAACTGGCGGAGCTCGATCTGCTCACCTTTTACAAGGACAACTACGTGCTCGCTGGGTTCACGTATTCGACCGAGGCGAAGTTTCAGTTCAGCGCGAAGTTCGATCTTTGGCCAAATACTGGACCGCACGCCTTTTACTTCGCGTTCACCGAAAAAACTCTATGGGACGTGTATCGAGCATCGGCGCCGTTCCTAGAGAGCAATTACTCTCCCGAGCTATTTTACACGTACTTTCACGTGCCTGGTCGCTACGAGCCAGATCCGGGCTGCGGGTTTTTCTTGGAGCGGTTAGGCATCGTCCACGAGTCGGACGGCTTGGCGGCGCCGCGATCCCGGGGCTGGAACCGGGTTTATGGCGAATCGCGGTTCGCCTGTTATTCGCAAGCGCGGAACTACGGCGCCATTACGCTGCAGGTCTGGGCGCCGCCCTTTGGTAAGCCCGACAATCCGCACATTGCGTCTTACCTCGGTTATGGCGAGCTGTCCCTCGCGGTGGGCAGTGAGCGCGGTCACGCTTGGTTGGGTGACTGGGAGATCGCCGTGCATTTTCGTAAAGGCACGCACTCGCCCGGCACCGGAAGCATCGAAGGGGACGCCCGCTGGCGACCGCGCTACAGTAATTTCTGGCGCTTCACTCCGTACTTGTACGGGCAAGCCTTCACGGGCTACGGGGAAACGCTGCTCAGCTACGACCGCGCGCTAACGGCGATCCGCGTCGGTCTCGGGTTTACCGATCGCAGCACCCGCAGCCAGTGACGTGATCAGCGCTTCCTATGCAGGGCACGGCTCACGAGCTTTAGGTCATCGACCAACGCTCGGAATCCCTCGGCGCGCGCTGACGCGTCGGGTGCACGCAAGATGGCCGATGGGTGCGCGGTGGCCAGAACCAGCGGCGCAAGCTCGCTTGGGATTGGGCGGCCGCGCTCCTGGGTGATGCGAAACTGAGAACCGAACAGCGCTTGGCCTGCGGTAGCCCCCAGTAGGACCAGGACTTCTGGTTGAATAGCAACGATCTCGGCGTGCAGCCAAGGGAGGCAGGCGCCGACCTCTCCGGGCTTCGGGCGCTTGTGCAAGCGCGCCTTTCCGCGCTGCTCGAACTTGAAGTGCTTCACGGCGTTCGTCACGTACGTGCCCGCGCGTGTCAACCCTGCCTCGAGCAATGCCTTGTCGAAGAGCTTCCCGGCTGGGCCGACGAATGGCCTGCCGGCGCGATCTTCTGCATCTCCCGGTTGCTCGCCGACGAACACCACGCGCGCTTTGGTCGGCCCCTCGCCGAATACGGTTTGCGTGGCGTTCACATATAACGTGCAACCTTGGCAGCCCGCGGCGGCTTGCCGGAGGCTCGGCAGAGTACGGCGACTCGGTAGGAAGCCTTCCGCACCCGGCTCCCCGGGATGGCGTGGACGCGCTGTCATTCGAGCCATTCGACTGCAAATGGCATTCCTCAACGTCCGCCAATCGCGCGGGTTTGCACGAGGCAATTTGTCGAAGCGGGACATTGCGCCGCGTGATTCGGCGGAGGACTGCCTTCCGCTTACATTTTTGCGGTGGCATGAGTATTGAAGCCGCAGCACGGCGATGTGGCTCGTTCGCTTGGCCCTGCGCCGCCCTTACACAGTGGCGACGCTCTGCCTCGCGGTCTTGTTGATGGGCGTGCTGTCCGTCCTTGGGATGGATGTGGATATTTTCCCTTCCATCAATATTCCGGTCGTTGTCGTGGTCTGGAATTACCCGGGTCTCTCCGCAGAAGACATGGAGCGCCGCGTCACACTGGTCAGTGAACGCGGCATCTCTACGTCGGTCAGCGGAATCACCAAGGTCGAATCTCAATCGATCAACAGCACCAGCGTGGTCAAAGTGTACTTCGAGCCCTCGGCGGATATCGGCGGGGCGATCGCGCAAATCAGCGCGGCCTCCCTCTCCGCCAGCCGCGTCATGCCTCCCGGCATGCAGCCGCCGACACTGCTTCGTTTCAATGCCTCTAACGTGCCAGTTGCCCAGCTGACGGTCTCGGGGCGCGGTCAGAGCGAGCAACAACTCTTCGACTATGGGGCAAACTTCCTCCGTTTGAAGCTCTTCACGGTTCCGGGTTTATCCACGCCTGCTCCGTACGGCGGCCGTCAACGCCAGGTGACGGTGGACATCGACCCCGCGCGCGTGGCTGCCGCGGGCTTGGCCCCGCAGGATGTCGTGAATGCGGTTCTGAATCAGAACGTGATCTTGCCCGCGGGCTCGGCGCGCATCGGCCGGCTCGACTACGACGTGTTGCTGAACGGCAGCCCTTCCAGCACGGCCGAATTCAGTCGCTTACCGATCAAGGTGGTCAACGGCACGAGCGTCTTTCTGGGAGACGTCGCAAACGTCTACGACGGCTATGCCGTGCAACAAAACGTCGTGCGCGTGAATGGGGAGCGCGCCACCTACCTCTCTATCCTGAAGAAGGAAGACGCCTCCACTTTGGCAGTGGTGGAGGCCACGAAAGACATGCTGCCGGCCTTGCGCGCGGCGGCCCCGAACGGAGTCGAGCTGAAGCTCGACTTCGATCAATCCACGTTCGTGCGAGGCGCCGTCGTGGGCGTGTTCCGTGAGGCGTTGATTGCCTCGGCGCTTGTTGCAGTGATGGTGCTGGCGTTCGTCGGCAGTTGGCGGAGCACGATCATCGTCTGTGTCTCGATCCCGTTGGCGATCTTGGTTGGGGTAATCGGCTTGAAATTGAGCGGCCAGACCCTGAACTTGATGACCCTCGGCGGTATGGCGTTGGCTATCGGCATGCTGGTCGACGACGCGATCGTCGAGATCGAAAACATCAATCGCAATCGCTCGTTGGGCAAAGAGCTGACGGTCGCGATCCTCGATGGCGCACGCCAAATCGCCACCCCGGCGCTGGCCGCCACCCTCACTATCTGCGTGGTGTTCTTTCCGGTCGTGCTCCTGGTCGGGCCGGCGCGTTTCTTGTTCGTGCCCCTAGCGCTGGCCGTGGTGTTCTCTATGTTGGCCTCGTACCTTCTGTCTCGGACCCTGGTTCCGACCTTGTCCCATCTGATGTTGGGTAAGGATCGCGTCGAAAGCACGCCGGGTTCGGAGGGTCCACGGGCTGATGAAGGGCAATCGGACGGGGGAAAGTCAGAGCCAGCTCAGCACTCGGAAGCGAAAGCGCCCCCCGATGAAGAAGCCAAAAGACCAGGCCGCTTCGCCAAACTGGACCGCTTCCGGCGCCGCCAGTTCGAGCGTTTGGAGCAGGCTTATGCAGCGGTACTCGCCACCGTGCTCGATCGGCGCAGGGCCGTACTCGGGGCGGCCGCGGTCTTTGCGGTCATCAGCGGCTTCCTCGTTCTGATCGTGGGGCTGGATTTCTTTCCTAGTGTGGACGCAGGTATCCTGCGCTTGCACTTCCGCGCGCCGGCCGGCACACGTTTGGAAGAAACCGAGCGCTTGGTCGATCGAGTCGAGCGCCGCATCCGAGACGTGATTCCCGCCGCGGAGATCGAGACCATCAACGACAACATCGGCGTCCCGATCTTCTATAATTTGGGCTTTATCCCGACCGACAACATCAACGGGGCGGACGCGGAGATCTTGATTGCCCTTGCCAAACATCACGGCTCCAGCCAAAGCTACCGGGAGCGTATCCGGAAGCTCGTTGCCGATGAATTTCCGAGCTCGGTGCTGTACTTTCAAGCGGCGGACATCGTCAGCCAAGTGCTGGACTTCGGCCAGTCTGCGCCGGTAGACGTTCAGATCGAAGGGCCGAACGTCCTGGCGTCGTTGGCGATAGCGCGCCGCCTGCGCCGCGAAATCAGCGAGATCCCTGGGACGGAAGACGTGCGCATCGCGCAGGTCATGAACCATCCGTCTCTGCGCATCGACGTCGATCGGGAGCGCGCCGCGGAGCTCGGGCTGAGCGAGCGAGACGTGGCCAGCAGCTTGCTCACTTCGCTCAGCTCGAGCTCGCTTCTGTCACCTAATTTTTGGGTCAACCCGAGCAACAACGTGAATTACTCGGTCAACGTGCAGACCCCCATCACGCGGATTACAAACCTTGCCGAGCTGATGCAGACCCCGATCACGGCCATGGGCGCGAGCCCGCTCGCCGACCCGGAGTCCAACGACACTTCCAACGATTCGATCGCTCCGCGTGAGCCGCGTCCGCCGCGCGACGCAACAGAAAGCTCACCCTACTTGGGCGCTATCGCCGTGGCGCGACCCACCGTGGACCGAGCCGTGGTGAATCATTATACCGTGCAACCCGTTTTGGACGTGCAGTGTAACGTGGAAAACCGAGACCTCGGCTCGGTCGCCCGCGCCATTCAGCAGGCGATCGACCGCATCCACAAATTGCCAAAAGGCACCAGCATCCATCTCAGAGGTCAGAGCGAGACGATGTACAGCTCGTTCAAGAGCCTCGGGCTCGGTCTATTGATCGCCATTACGCTGGTTTATCTGTTGATGGTCGTCCTGTTCCAGTCCTGGATCGATCCCCTGATCATCATGATCGCCGTGCCGGGGGCGCTCAGCGGCATCCTGTGGATGCTCACCGCAACCGGCACCACGCTGAACGTGGAATCGTTGATGGGCGCGATCATGGCCGTCGGCATCGCCGTGTCCAACAGCATCTTGCTGGTCAATTTCGCGAACGAACGGCGCACCGAGGACGACAAGATGAGCCCAGTGGAGGCCGCGTTTGCGGCCGGAAAAGTCCGCCTGCGCCCCGTATTGATGACCGCGTTGGCGATGGTAATCGGCATGTTGCCCATGGCCCTGGGGCTGGGTGAGGCGGGGGAGCAAAACGCGCCGCTCGGTCGAGCCGTGATCGGAGGTCTCCTGTGCGCGACGTTCGTGACGCTGTTGGTCGTGCCCTGCGCGTACGCGGTGCTGCGCACGAAGCAACCCGACAAAGGCAAGCGCGACCGGGAGATCGACGAAGCGGACGCCAAGGGCGGTGAGCAAAAGCACAGTGAGACCAAATCCCAAGCACCGCCTGGAGCGGCAGAGGCGGCAGGATGAGCCAAGAAGAGCAGGACCGAGCGGTTCCCCGTCCATCGCCGCGCGCGCGCCGTCTACTCGTCGCCGTCGCAGCCGCGTTGCTGTTCAGCGCGGCCGCTATATTCGTCAGCGCTTGGCTGTTCGGGCGACGGGCCGAGGCCAAAAATCGGAAGCAACGCGAGAGCGTCGAGCAAGCGGGGCCCAAGCTCACCGTCGTCAAGGTCGAGTCGTCTGCTCGGGATCGTGAGCTCACTTTGCCGGGCGACGTCCGAGGCTTCGAGCAAATCACCCTGTACGCAAAGATTGCCGGCTATGTGCGCACGATCAAAGTGGAGCGCGGCGACCACGTGGAGCGCGGTCAAGTACTCGGCATCATCGAGTCACCAGAGAACGATCAGGACGTCATTTCGGCCCGCTCGGACGCGGTGATCAAGCATGTGAACGCCGAGCGCGCGCGACGCTTGGTTGTGCCCGGCGTGATCTCCGAAATGGACAAAGACGCGGCAGAAAATGACGAACGGCGCGCCCAGGCGACGCTCGACCGCGTGAACTTCGTCAAGGGCTACGAGACGGTGCGCGCCCCTTTCGCTGGCGTGGTGACGGCGCGCTATGTGGATGCGGGCGCGTTGATGCCGGCGGCTACGGGCTCAACCGTCAGCGCCCAGCCTCTGGTCGACTTAGCGCGCGTCGATCTGCTGCGCGTCTTCGTCTACGTGGGGCAGGACACTGCGCCATTTTTGAGATCTGGCGAGTCGGTCGTGGTCTGGCAAGACGAGCTACCGGAGAAGCAAATTCACGCCCAAATCACCCGCTGCGCGGCCGCGCTCGATCAGCGCACACGCCGCATGCAGTGCGAGATCGTGATCGACAACCGCACGTGGGGCTTGTTGCCGGGCACCTCGGTGCACGTGCGCCTGCTGGTCAAAGGCGGCACTTCGCCCGACGTGCCCAACGAGGCGTTGGTGATCCGGGACGGCAAAAATTGGGTGGCCTCGGTGAAGGACAAAAAGATCCAGTTGGTCGAGGTTGAGCTCGGCGCCACGGACGGAAAGAACGTGCGCATCTTGCGGGGCGTTGCTCCGGGAGACGTCATTGGGCTGAACGTGCCGGTCGAGCTCGAGAATAACAGCGCCGTGCAGCCGGTCGATCACGTCAAAGAAAAACCATCGCCGGATGCCGCGGCCAGCGCGCGAGCGGCGGCGGACGCGGCCAGCGAATCTACGCCGCAAGAACGCTCCCTGGGCGTCGCGCGCGATGATCCAAAAAAAAATGGCGCCGACTTGACCACCCCCAAGCCCGCGCATTGAGCCGGCGCGGCGAGCTCATGCGCAAGGCGCGCGTCATGCTCGGCTTGCGATGAGCAGCGCGCCTGCCAATGCGACCCCGCCGACCCACAACGCGCGTGGCGCGGAGCCGGCCATCCCGTCATGGGTCAGCGCAGAGCTGGCGAGCACCGTGCTCAACACCGCGACTCCGAACGCCCCCCCGAGCTCGAACGCAGACTCCGAGACGGCGCCGGCGCTCGCTCCGCGCTCCGCCGGAACGGAGCCCAACGTCAAATCGGTGGCGGTCGCGAACGCGCTGCCAGAGCCGCCACCGAAGGGAACCAGGGCCAGGCACAAAAATAACTCGTTCCTCGCGTAGGCTCCGCAAGTGAGCAGCACGCAGCCGGCCAAAGCCAAGGCCAGACTGAAGAAGAGCGCGCGCTCCGCGCGGAAGCGCAGCATCAAACGCGGCGCAAGTAAGGTGCCGACGAGCAACGACGCGGGCAGTGGCACGTTGAGCAAGCCCGCGCTCAGCGCGCTCCGCCCACGGGCGACCTGAAGGTATTGAGCGACCACGAATGACACGCCCGAAAACGCGAAATAGCCAAGCAGAATTACCAGCAACGCGCGCACGAAGCGCGCCTGAACGAACAGCACTGGATCCAAGACGGGGTTCGGCGCTCGTCGCACCCAGGCCACCGCGGCGGCAGTTAAGACCACCGCCGCAAGCGCGGCGAGGGCTACCTGCGGAACCAGCCAGCCGCGGCTGGGACCCGTGAGCAAGGTGAACAACACGGAGCCCGCCGCTAGCAAGCAAAGTAGAGCGCCGAACCAATCGAGCGGCAGGGCGCGCCGCGGCAGGTCTCTCGGCACCAGTTGCCAGCTCCCGACTGCGCACAAAACCACCAGCGGCAAGTTTGCCAGCAAGACCGCTGGCATGCCGCCGCCGCGCAGCAGTGCGCCGGCGAGCACTGGCCCGGCCGAAGCTCCCACGCCGAAGCTGGAGGTCCAGACGGCGATTGCCCGCGGCCGCTCCTGTTCCGAGAACGTGTGCTTGAGCGTGGCGAGCGTGGCGGGGGTCATGCAGGCGGCGCCCGCGCCGAGCGCGCTCCGACTGCCGATCAAGCCGAGCAGCGAAGGCGCGCTGAGCGCGCCGACGATCGAGGCACCGCCAAAGATCGCCAGGCCGATCAGCAGCATCCGCCGTGGGCCGAAGCGCTCGCTCAAAGAGCCACCGAGCAACAGCAAGCTCGCGTAGAAGAGCAGGCTAGCCTCCACCACCCAGCGCAGTAGTCCCGGGTCGGCGCGGCTCTGGCGCGCCAGCGTGGGCAGGGCGGCGACGAGCTTCGTGTTGTCGAGCGCGACGCATGCGAAGCAAGCGCTCATCATCAGAAGCAGCCACGTGTTTCGCTTCATGGGCTCCGTTGTTGCGCCCTTCCGTGAGCGGCGACCCGCCCAAGGCTCGTCACAAGGCTGTTCATCTGTTATGAACAGTATGAGCTCGCGCAGTAAACGACCACACCCTTCGGCATCTATCCGATCTTCGCCGAACGCGGTAAGCCGGAGCCTTGCGTGGCCGGGGTCGAACGTTGATGCACAGAACGAGCTCTGCCATGCTCGATGAGTCATGAAGGCTCCTAGCGCCGTCATCGGTGATCGTCAGGCGAGCGCGGTCGCAACCCGTCCGTCGCCCGAGGTCCTGATCGCCGTGGCGGAGGTCGGTCGCGAGCTGGCCGCCTCGGGCGCGCTCGAGGCCCGCTTGGGCGGAGCCCTGCGGGTGCTCGAACGGCGGCTGGGGGTTGGAAGGTCGGTCATTTACTCGGCCAACGCCGGCACACGCTCGCTGACGGTCGACGCCTCGCATGGTTTGGATCCCGACGCGTTTCGTCCTCGTTTTTCCTCGGGAGCGGCGGGGCGCGTCGCGGCCACCGGCCAGCCCGTGGTGGTGCCCGTTCTGCGCCATGACCCGATGGCGTTGTCGGAGATCGCCGACCTCACTCGTTGGTCGGACACCGGCTGGAACTTGGTGGCGGTGCCCGTCACGGCTCGCGGCCGCTGCGTTGGCGTGCTGTGCGCGTACTTCCGGCACCGCGACCCGGGTGGTTTCGCCGAACGCCTGGGTGTGTTGGACGTCGTCGCAGGGCTGATCGGCAAGACCCTGCGTGAGGACGAAAAGCGCGGCACGCTCGCCACCGGGTTGATTGAGGCCCCCGCGCTGGGGTCGACCGCCACGCAGTTCGAATACTCGAACATGATCGGCGAAAGCGGCGTGATGCGACAGATTTACGAGCAGGTCAGCCAGGTCGCCCGTACGAACGCGACTGCGCTCTTGCGCGGCGAGTCGGGGACCGGCAAAGAGCTCGTCGCGCGCGCCATTCACCAAAATTCGCCGCGCGCTCCCCAGCCGTTCATCAAGGTCAATTGCGCGGCGCTGCCCGAATCCTTGTTCGAATCCGAGCTATTTGGGCACGAAAGAGGCGCTTTCACCGGTGCCCACGCCCGCAAGAAGGGTAGGTTCGAGCTAGCCCAGGGCGGCACGCTCTTTCTGGACGAGATTGGTGAGCTGCCGCTGACTACACAATCCAAGCTACTGCGCGTCCTGCAGTTTCGCGAGTTCGAACGGCTGGGCGGCACCGAGACACTCCGCCCGGACGTACGCATCGTCGCCGCCACGAATATCGACATCGAGCGCGCGGTCGAGAGCGGCACCTTTCGTGAGGACCTCTACTACAGGATAAACATTTTTACGATCACGCTGCCTTCGCTGCGTGACCGGCCGCAGGACATCCCCGCGTTGGCCGAATACTTCCTGCGCAAGTTTGCCGCCGAGCATCAACGGAAGATCGGCCGCATCTCCAGCGCCGCCATGGATTTACTCAGTCGCCAATCCTTCCCGGGCAACGTACGGGAGCTAGAGAACGTGATCGAGCGCGCGGTCGTGGTCTGCAAGGGCTCGGTGATCCAGGAATCTGATCTGCCCGAGGCCTTCCGTGTCGCTGCCGCCGGAAAGGAGAAGCTGACGCTGGAAGAGGCGGTGGGTCGGTTGGAACGCCGCTTGATTGAGGAAGCGCTGGAGTCCGAGGCGGGCAGTCTCGCGGGCGCCGCCCGCGCGCTTGGAACGACGGAGCGGGTCGTGCGTTATAAGGTGCGAAAGTTAGGCATCGCCGCGGGCCGCTTCCGACGTGCCTAGCCGATTGACAAAATTGTCGCCGGGCGCACGGCAGAGCGGCGCCGTAATGTTTCTAGTCGTCGAGTTTTTCGGGTTTTTCGGCCGATCCGCGGTTGCCGCGAACAGCTCGGAGCCGAAATGGGGTCCGACATTTTTGTTGGTTGCAAGCGGATGAAACCGACGAAATTGTCGCGGCGCGGGCTCTGCGAAGATTTCGCACTAGTTTCATGAACCGTGAACGTGCGCGCATCACGGGTGTTTTTCAGCCCGTTACGCGCTCGGCACGGAGGTTGCTGTAGGGCAGGTCGGCACATGTCCCCCGTCACGAAGACCAGCACCCGCGAGCGTCCGGTGATCGCGCTGCTCGAAGCACGCATGAAGAGCGAGCTCGCGCGGCTCGTGGAAAAGCACGGCGGCGCGCCGGTGTGCGTGCCTGCGGTGCACGAAGCGCCGCACATCGACCCGGAGTCCGTCCGCATCTTGCTGGACGAACTGGCCGCCGGTCAGCACGAGGTCGTGATCTTCATGACCGGCGTCGCGGTGTCGCTGCTGTTCGAGCTGGCGCAGGAGCTCGGCCGGCACACGGAGTTGATCGCGGCTTTGCGAGCCCTGACGACGGTGTGTCGCGGCCCGAAGCCAACCGCGGCACTGCGCGGCTTTGGAGTGACGCCGACGCTCAGCGCGCGCGAGCCGTTTACGGCCGCCGAGTTGATTGATGCACTGAGTGACGTAGAGGTCGCCGGGCGACACGTGCTGCTGTTCAACTACGGCGAGCGCAGCGAGACATTGTCCGAAACGTTGCTCGCGCGGCGCGCGGATTTGCGCGAATTCTGGCTATACCGCTGGCAATTACCCTCGGACGGCGCGGCCCTCGAGGAGCTCGTGCGGCGCATCGTCGATCGCAAGGTGGATGCCTTGGCCATCACCTGCCAAATCCAATTTCGGCATTTGTACCAAGTCGCCGAACGCATCGATCTGAGCCGAGAGCTAGTGGACGCGCTTCGCACGGACGTGGTCGTTGCTGCCGTCGGCCCGACCTGCCGCGCGATCATCGAGGTTCACGGTGTCCGGCCGCACGTGATGCCCGAGCATCCTAAAATGGGGCCGCTAGTGATGGCTCTGATGCGTCACATCGACATGAAGGAAGCGAACGAGCGGCGCGCCGCCTCGACTTCGAATTCTTGATTCTGTCTCTACAACTCATACCAATCACTCGAAAGTAAGCTTCAATGCGCACGTGCAACGTGCGACGCCGTACAGCGGTGTCGCGCGGACGGGAGACCCTCGTCCTTTTAACGACTTGTTTCATGGCTCAGGCAGGCATTGCCTACGCGCAAGAGGTATCGCCGGCGCCCACCCCCGAGCCTTCGGTGCCGGTCGCGCCCACGCCAGCCGAGGCCGCCCCACCCGCGGCTGCCCTCTCCGAGCCCGTGCTGGTACCGGTGCACGAAGCGCCTGAGCCCGCGCCGGCCAAGCCGCCGCCGCCGTACTCCTTACCTTGGCAGCTGCGGCCCGTTGCTCCCGCTACCGTGCTCCGGCTCGACACCTCGTACGCGTTCTACGAAAACCCAGCCAACGATTCGAGCGGCTCGGCACTCGCCACCTCGCTGCTCGGCAGTTATAAAATCATTCCGGATTTGGCGCTGATCGCCCGGGTTGGCTTGGTGTCGAACGGCCCGCCCGACGCCGTCGCACCCGCAGTCAAGCCGGACGGAGCGACGAGCTTCCTGAACCCCGTGTTGGCGGGACTGTACGGCATCAAGCTGCCCGCAAACTTCAAGCTCGGTCTATTTTTGGGCATCGCGCTGCCCTTTGGCAGCGGCGGGGGCAAGAATCCGAACCCGGGGCGAGCAACGGCCAATGCCATCGGAATCAGTACTCGCTCGGCGTTCGACAACGCGATGTTCGCGGTCGATTACTTCACCGTGTTTCCCGGCGTCGACCTCGCCTACGTGAAGGGTGGGCTCACGGTGCAAGCCGAAGCGACCCTGCTCAAGCTGACCAAGGTTCGCGGCCCCGATGCCGAGGACGACTCGAGGGTCAACTTCACGACCGGCCTTCACGTCGGGTACTTCTTTGCGCCGCTGTTTTCCGTGGGCGCAGAAATTCGCCACCAGCGTTGGCTCTCGACACCGACGAACGTGAAGAACGACAAAACAGACAGCTTGCGCGACACCACGACCTTCGCCTTCGGCCCGCGCTTTCACTTCAAGCTGTCGGAGAAGACCTGGTTTCGTCCGGGCGTGTCACTCACGCTGCCGATCGACGACCCAATGAAGAAGGCCGAGTATCGGATCGTGCAGCTGGATCTGCCGGTTTCCTTTTGAATGCTCGCTAGGGAAGGACGATTGAATCATGGATAAGACTTCGAAGTTGTGGATTGACGAATGGAACCCGGACGACGCAACGTTCTGGGCAAAGACCGGCAAAAAGGTGGCTTGGCGCAACCTAGGCTGGTCCATTTTGGCCGAGAACATCGGCTTTTCTATCTGGCTCATTTGGAGCGTCGTGGCCGCGCGCCTCAAGCAGGTGGGCTTTCATTTCACAACCGATCAACTGTTTCAGTTGGTCGCCATTCCCGGGCTGGTTGGGGCGCTGATGCGATTCCCGTACACGTTTGCGGTGCCGAAATTCGGCGGTCGGAATTGGACCGTGATCAGCGCGCTCTTGCTCTTCATTCCGACCCTGTCGTTGGTCTACTTCGTGAACCGGCCAGAGACTCCGTTCTGGCTCATGGCGACGGCGGCCGCGACCGCCGGCCTGGGTGGCGGAAACTTTGCGTCCAGCATGGCCAACATCTCGTTCTTCTTTCCGGACAAGGAGAAGGGATTTGCGCTGGGTCTGAATGCCGCTGGCGGCAACATCGGCGTCAGTACGGTGCAATTGCTCGTCCCGATCGTCGTTACCTATGCGCTCTTGCCGAGCAGCGCCGGTAAGAAGCTGCACCTCGAGAATGCGGGGCTCCTGTGGCTGCCTTTGATCGTGATATCCGTCGTGGGCGCCTTCGTGTTCATGAACAACTTGAGCTCCGCGCGCTCGAACTTCAAGGATCAGATGGTCGTGGCGCAGCGCCGGCACACTTGGATCATGGCTTGGCTGTACATCGGCACCTTCGGCTCGTTCGTCGGTTTTTCTGCAGCGTTCCCGCTGCTTTTGAAGACGCAGTTCCCCGAGGTCTCGACCAACTTGGCGTTTCTGGGCGCCCTCGTCGGCTCTATTGCAAGGCCCATCGGCGGGAAGCTGGCCGACCGCATCGGCGGCGCAAAGGTGACGTTTTGGAACTTCGTGGCCATGACCTTGGCGACGGCGCTCCTACTGTATGCACTGCAGGTGAAGGCGTTCCCGCTGTTCTTGTTTGCCTTCTTGTTCCTGTTCATCACGACCGGCGTCGGCAACGGCTCCACGTTTCGGATGATCCCAGTCATCTTTCGATCTTTTCACGCCAAGCGCGTGCTGGGGCAGGGCGACGGCGCGCTGGCGGAGGCGATGATCGTGGCGCGCCGCGAAACAGCGGCCGTGATCGGCGTGGTGGCCGCGATCGGCGCCCTCGGTGGCTACTTCATTCCGCGAGCCTTCGGCGCGTCGATCAAAGCGACGGGCGGCGCCACCTCTGCCGTCTCTTGGTTCATCGCGTTTTACGCGACGTGTGTGGCGACGACTTGGTGGTGCTACTTGCGCCGTTCGTTCCTCACGCGCCGGTTGCCCAGTTTGGCCAGCGCTCAAGCGTGACTACCCGAAAATAATTGGAGAACACCATGTCGCAAGATTACTTCGAGAGCTCCCCCGCGCGCCCGCGTCTGGTCGTGGTCGGCAACGGCATGGTCGGTCACCGCTTTGTCGAGGCCGCGGCAGAGCGAGGACTTTTAGGTAAATTCGAGACCATAGTGCTGTCCGAAGAGAAGCGGCTCGCGTACGACCGCGTGAACCTATCCAAGTGGTTCGACGGCAAAAGCGACGCGGATCTATCGCTGGTCGCAGAGGGCCAGTACGAGGGGCTCGGCGTCGAGGTCGTGCGCGGCGACGCGGCGGCCTCGCTCGACCGCGACCAGCGTGTGATCCGCTTGGAATCGGGTCGGGAGCTCGCGTACGACGAGCTCGTGTTGGCGACCGGTTCCTACCCGTTCGTGCCGCCCATCCCCGGCAAAGATCACAAGGGTTGCTTCGTGTATCGCACGATCGACGACTTGGAGGCAATCCGTGAGGCGTCTCGCACAGCGACGTGCGCGGCCGTCATTGGCGGGGGCCTCCTCGGTTTGGAGGCAGCCAAAGCGTTGCTTTCGCTGGGTCTGGACACGCACGTCATCGAATTTGCCGCCCGGCTGATGCCGCTACAAATCGACGAGGTGGGCGCGGCTGTACTGCGTTCTCGGATTGAGGAGCTGGGCGTGCACGTGCACGTGAACACCACCACGCGCGAGATTTTGGCGGACGAAAACGGCGCAGTGAGTGCGCTGCTCTTGGCGGATGGCCGCCGCATATCCGTCGATATGGTGGTTTTTTCTGCTGGTATCAGGCCGCGTGACAAGCTTGCCCGGGAGTCGGGGCTGCGCCTTGGCGGGCGCGGCGGCATCGCCATTGACGGCGCTTGTCGCACGAGTGACCCATGCATTTTCGCGATCGGCGAGTGCGCTGAATTCGATGGACGCACATACGGGCTGGTCGCGCCGGGCTACCGCATGGCGGAAGTGGCGGCCTCGACTCTGGCGGGCGAGGCCCTGGCGTTCGACGGCTTCGACATGAGCACCAAGCTCAAGCTGTTGGGCGTGGACGTCGGTAGCTTCGGAGATGCGTTTGGCGTCACGCCGGGCTCGCGCGTGATCAGCGTGTTCGACGGCTCGGCCTCTCACTACAAGAAGCTCGTGGTTTCGGAGGACGGCCAGAAGTTGCTCGGGGGCGTGCTGGTGGGGGATGCCTCGGCCTACAGTCAGCTGCTCATTCACGTGCAAGCGGGCATGCCGCTGCCCCAATTCCCTACTGATCTATTGCTCCCGCAGCGTGAAGGGGGAGCGAAAGGCGGCTTCGGTGTCGATGCCTTGCCCGACGCGGCGCTGATCTGCTCCTGCAACAACGTGGCGAAGGGCGCCATTTGTGCGGCGATTCGCGAGCAAAGCCTGACCACGTTGTCGGGCGTAAAGACCTGCACGAAGGCGGGCTCGAGCTGCGGCTCGTGCGTCTCCCTCGTCGACCAATTGCTCAAGCTCGAGCTCAAACGCGCTGGTGTCGTGGTGACGAACCACTTGTGCGAGCACTTCCCTTACAGCCGGCAGGAGCTCGCGCATTTGGTCCGCGTGCAGACCATCCGCTCGTTCGACGATTTGATCGATCGCCACGGGCGAGGCGAGGGTTGCGAGGTGTGCAAGCCGACCGTCGCATCGATCCTGGCCTCGACCTGGAACGATTATGTGCTCGAGCCGCAACACGCTGGCCTGCAAGACACCAATGATCGCTATTTGGCCAATATCCAGCGGGACGGCACGTACTCCGTCATCCCGCGTTTGGCCGGCGGCGAGGTCACGCCCGAGCAGCTGATATCGCTCGGCCAAGTCGCCAAAAAGTATGGCCTGTACACCAAGATCACGGGCGGACAGCGGGTGGACATGTTCGGCGCCCGTCTCGAACAATTGCCGCCAATCTGGCAGGATCTCGTCGCGGCTGGCTTCGAGTCCGGCCATGCATACGGCAAGGCCCTCCGCACGGTGAAGTCTTGCGTGGGTAGCACGTGGTGCCGGTACGGCGTTCAGGACTCGGTTTCGACCGCGATCCGGATCGAGAACCGCTATAAGGGTCTCCGCGCGCCGCACAAGGTAAAGAGCGGGGTGTCTGGTTGTGCTCGCGAATGCGCGGAGGCTCAAAGCAAAGACTTCGGCATCATAGCGACGGAGAAGGGCTATAACCTGTACGTATGCGGAAATGGCGGCATGAAGCCACAGCACGCCGTGCTGCTCGCCGCCGACCTGGACGAGGAAACTCTCGTCCGTTACCTCGACCGGTTCTTGATGTTTTACGTGCGCACGGCTGACCGCTTGCAGCGTACGGCCCCTTGGCTAAACAACATGGAGGGCGGGCTCGATTATCTGAAGAGCGTCGTGATCGACGACCGGCTGGGCATCTGCGCCGAGCTCGAGGCAGACATGGCCCGGATCATCGGGACCTACCAATGCGAATGGAAAACGACCTTGGCCGATCCCCAAAAAGTCCGAGCTTTCCGCTCCTTTCTGAACTCGGACGAAACCGATCCGAGCCTCGCGTTCGTGCCCGAACGTGACCAGCACCGCCCGGCTTCCTGGGACGAGAAGCGGGTGCTGTTGGAATCCCGAAGAGTCAGGCTACCCGTGCTGACCGTGTGAGGAGCCGACCATGACCATGCACCACTCTCCCGTCGCGCTCGGCTCGGACTCGGAAGCTGTTGATTGGTTGGATATCTGCGCGGTCGATGACGTGCTGCCAGGCACAGGCGCGGCTGCCCTCGTCGATGGTGAGCAGATTGCCATCGTGCGGACGCGGGACGGCGCGTTTGCGGCGCTCTCTAATTTCGATCCCTTCAGCAAGGCCTTCGTCATCGCGCGCGGCATCGTGGGTGATCGAGGCGGCGTGCCAAAGATTGCATCTCCGATTTATAAACAGAGCTTTGCGCTGGAGACGGGCGAGTGCTTGGACGACCCGAGCGTCCGTCTGGCCGTGTTTCCGATCCGTGTCACCTCGGGCCGCGTCGAGGTGCGCCTAGCGCGGCAAGGCGTTGTATGAGTGCGCCGATGTCGCTCGCGAGCGCACCGTCCGCGCCGGTCAAGACGCATTGCCCGTACTGTGCGTTTCAATGTGGCATGGTCGTCAGCAACGCCGCGAGCGAAGCGGAGCTCAACGTGCAGGCCGACCCAGACTTCCCGGTCAACCGGGGACAGATGTGCATCAAGGGCTTCACGTCAGGCGCGATCTTGGATCACCCCGACCGGCTGCGTAGCCCGCTGCTCCGTGGAGCGGATGGCAGGTTGGTCGAGGCCAGCTGGGACGCCGCGCTCGATTTCGTGGCCGAGCGCATCATGGCCTTACAGACAGCGCACGGCGCCTCCACCGTGGGCACCTTCGGCAGTGGCGCGCTCACCAACGAGAAAGCGTATCTGCTTGGCAAATTTACGCGTGTGGCGCTCAAATCGGAGAACATCGACTACAACGGCCGCTACTGCATGGCGTCGGCGGCCGCCGGGCAGAACCGCGCTTTCGGCATCGATCGCGGTTTGCCATTTCCGGTTTCGGACATTGCGGAGGCCGGCACGTTGCTGCTCTGGGGCTCGAACTGCGCGGAGACGATGCCGCCCATCATGCAGTGGGTCTATGAGCAACGGGAACGCGGCGGCCGTTCAATCGTCGTTGACCCGCGTTACACCGACACCGCGCGCACCGCATCGCTCCACTTGCAGCTCACGCCTGGGACCGATCTCGCCCTGGCCAATGGCCTCTTGCACTTGGCCATCGAAGAGAAGCTGATTGACCGGGCTTACATCGCCGAGCGCACCGAAGGCTTCGCCGAGCTGGAGCGCAGCGTGCTCACGAGTTATCCCGCGTTCGTCGAGCGGTTGACCGGGGTGGCCATCGAACGGCAGCTTCAGGCGGTGCGCATGCTGGCCGCGTCGGAGGCCAGCATGGCGCTCTCTGGCCGGGGCGCGGAGCAGCAATCCAAAGGCACCGACACCGTTTTGTCTCTGATCAACTTGATGCTGGCGCTCGGCAAAGTAGGAAAACCAGCCAGTGGCTATGGCTGCCTCACTGGTCAGGGCAATGGCCAAGGCGGTCGGGAGCACGGTCAAAAGGCTGATCAATTGCCAGGCTACCGCTTGATCGAGGATCCCGAGCATCGGAGAGCCATCGCCGCCATCTGGGGCGTGGAGCCTGCTGACCTGCCAGGCAAAGGCAAGAGCGCGTACGAGTTGCTGGATGCGCTCGGCCCGGAGGGCGGAGTGCGCGGCCTGCTCGTCTTTGGTTCGAACGTGAGCGTGGCATCGCCCAATGCCGCCAACATCCAGCGCAAGCTCGCCAAGCTGGAATTACTTGTGGTCTGCGACGCGTTCTTGAACGAGACGACCGAGAGTGCGCACGTGGTCCTGCCAATCGCGCAGTGGGCTGAAGAAGAAGGCACGATGACGAACTTGGAGGGCCGCGTGATCCTACGCCAGCGCGTGCGCCCGCCGCTGCCCAACGTAAAGACCGACATCGAAATTTTATGCGCCTTGGCCGCTCGCCTGGGCGCGGGCCGCGGTTTTTCGTTCCAATCCTCGGAACAGGTGTTCGCCGAGCTGCGCGCGGCCACCCGCGGCGCCAAAGCCGACTACAGCGGCATCAGTTACGAAAAAATTCGAGCCTCCCAGGGCGTTTTTTGGCCGTGTCCGGACGTCGACCACCCGGGCACGCCGCGGCTCTTCGGTGAGCGCTTCGCGCATCCTTCGGGGCGCGCGCGCTTTCACAGCGTGCCTTACCGGCCGGCGGCTGAGCTGCCGGACGCGGCGTATCCACTCTACTTTACGACGGGGCGCTACAAGGAGCACTACAACTCCGGCGCGCAAACGCGGCGGGTCGGGCCGCTGCTGGAGGCCAAGCCCGAGCCCATGGTTCAGATACATCCCCGCTTGGCCGCGACTCTGGGCGTCGCTCACGGCGAGCGGCTCTTGGTCGAAAGCCGACGCGGCAGCGTGTCTTTGGCTGCACAACTATCGCAGGAAATTCGGCCTGACACGCTGTTCGCGCCGTTTCATTGGGGCGGCAAACAGGCCGCCAACTTGCTCACCATCCCCGCCCTCGACCCGCTCAGCCGAATGCCGGAATTCAAAGTCTGCGCCGTGCGCGCGCGAGCCGAACGCGCCGTCGGAAAGGCCGCACCGTGAGCGGGCGACGAAAGAAGCTCGCCATCATCGGCAATGGCATGGGCACATGCCGCCTGCTGGACGAGCTCGTGCGTCGGGACGCCATGACCCGTTACGAGATCAGCGTCTTTGGGGAAGAACGCGGCGGCGCTTACAACCGCATCTTGCTCGGCCGAGTGCTGGCCGGTGAGCATCCGGACGCGATCGTCACGAAAACCCCAGAGTGGTACGACGCCCACGGCATTCGCTTGATCCACGGCACCCAGGTCAAGCGTCTGGATACGCTGCGCAAGGTTGTCGAAACCGCGGACGGCCACGGGCGTCGTTACGACGTCGCCATCTTGGCAACGGGCAGCCAGCCCCTGGTGCCGCCGCTCGAAGGCATGCGCGGCGAGGACGGCGAGCTGCGGGCGGGCGTATTCGTGTACCGGACCATCGCAGACTGCATCAGAATGCGCGGGTACGCGCGCCCCGGCGATGGCGCGGTAGTGGTCGGCGGCGGCCTCTTGGGGCTCGAGGCGGCGAAGGGCCTGAGCGACCAGGGGCTTCACGTGACCGTGGTTCAAAGCTCTAAGATTTTAATGAACGCTCAGCTCGATCAAATTGGGGGCAGCATGCTCGCCCGACACATCGAGCGTCACGGCATCTTCACGCGCACCGGTCGAACCGTGGAGTCCATCTATGGGGACGAGCGGGTGACCGGGGTCGTGCTCGATGATGGCTTCCGGCTGGCGACGGACATGGTGGTGCTGGCGTGTGGCGTCCGCCCGCGCATCGACACGGCGCGCGCCTCCGATTTGCCGGTCAATCGCGGCATCTTGGTCAATGATACGCTCGCGACGGAGGTCCCGGGGGTGTACGCGTTTGGCGAATGCGCGGAGCACCGCGGCCGCACCTACGGGATCGTGACGCCTGTTTGGGAGCAAGCCGCGGTGCTGGCTGACGTACTGACGGGCGCACAGCCCCAAGAGCGTTACCGCGGCTCCAAGCTGTACACCCGGCTCAAGGTCGCGGGCGTCGACGTCGCCGCGATGGGCGCGCTCGAACCCGAGCACGAACGCGACGAGGTCGTGCAAATCGTCGAAGAGCGGCGCGACTCCTACCGCAAATTAATCCTGCGCGACGGCTTTTTGGTGGGCGCCATGCTGGTGGGCAACACCGCGGCGAGCGCCGCGCTAGTTCAGCACTTCGATCGCGGCGATCGCATACCGGAAGATCCGCTCGAGCTCTTGTGCCAATGGCGCGCCAATGCGCCGACATCGGAGCGCATGGTGTGCAACTGCAACAAGGTGACAGAGCAAGTTCTGTGCGAAGCGATCGCGGCGGGCGCCGATTCCACGGAGGCGCTCGGTGACTTGACGCGCGCAGGCACCGGTTGCGGCTCGTGCAAGGGCGAGCTTTCTCAATTGATCTCGAAGCACGCCAGGAGGCCGGTCTCCCTGCCGCTGCTTGCCGCGGGTTAAAACTCAGGCTTTCCGGGTCTGGATAGGGCGGGCCCCGCCGAGTAGGCTACCTGCCTAGCCGCGAGCGACCCGTGCCCACCGTCCACACCTTCCACGCGCTCGCGTACATCGAGAACTTCTCCCTGAAGGAGCTCGCGGCGCATTATCCAGAATCGAAGCGGGTGCATCAGTACCTGTGCTACCCGGCGGCGGCTGGCGGTAGCGTGTTCATCTACAGCTTTGGCGTCGTAGTATTTTTCGACGTGGGGCAGGCGGGTCGGGAAGGGGAACTGCTCCGCTTGCGGCACGCGCCGACGGGTATGCTCGACGCCCAAATCATCAGCGAAGAATTTACGGTTCGAGAGATTGACGTCGCGCGCCCGGACGTCGCCGACGGCGCGCTCGTGGTCGATACGCTCACGTTCGAGCGCGCGAGCATGGTCGCGCTCACGGTCGCCCAAAGCGCGGCCATGGAATATTACGAGCGGATCGTCGATCAGATGTTCGCCGACACGGATGTGTTCGTAGAGCGCTTGGAAAAGCGTGGCAATATCTCGATTTTTACAGCGAGACTACAGCGTTTCATCGGCGCGGCGATCAGCACGCGCAGCGAAGTCATCTCCGTCCTGCATCTCTTGGACAAGCCGGATGTAGTCTGGGACGACGCCGGCGCGGAGCGTATTTACGAGGAGCTGCGCGCGGAGTTCGATCTCGTCGATCGCTATCAGTCCCTGGAGCTGAAACAACGCAGCGTGCAGGAGTCGCTGAGCCTGCTCACGGACATCGCTCGCGACCGCCGCTTGGTATTTTTAGAGGCGTCGGTGATCGTACTGATCTTAGTGGAGATCGTGCTCAGCCTGATTCGGCGCTGACGCGGCGACCGAGCGTGAGTGGGCGCGAAGCTAAGGAATTTTTTCCCCTTGCAGAGACGCACGAACGGCGGCATTGCTAAATCAATCGGAGAGGTTCGTACGTGAGAGTGCTCGTGCTTTACGATTATCCGCCGCCGCCCGGCGGGCTGGCCACTCAGGGAGACCTGTTACGCCGCGGGTTGCTGGAAATCGGAGTCGACGCGCGTGGGGCGCACCTCGAGTCTGCCTTCGAGAAGGAGTGGTATTACCGCTGGTTCAGGCCGGATGTGGTGGTCGGCATCGGCTATTGGGGCATGACCCGGCACTTGGTGCTGCACGCGCAGGCCTGCGGAGTGCTCCCGGTGCCGTGGTTGGTAGCCAACGGTTACATCCTGAAATATCGAGAAGAATTGAGCGCGCTGCCGCTCATGCTCGTGACCTCCAACTGGGTGAAGCGGGTCTACGAACGGGACGGCGTATCCGGAAAAAATATCGAGGTTTTGCCAGTGGGCTGTGACACGGATTCCTTTGCGCCCTTTGCGGCGGAAGATCCGCAGGTGCGCGCGGTGCGGGAAACTCTGAAGCTCAGCTCCGAGCAGCGGTTGATCCTCACCGTGGGCGGAGACGCCGCCTCCAAGGGTGGGCGTGAGGTGATGGAGGCGCTGGCCTCACTAAAAAACGAGATCCCGGACTGGCGCTACGTCTGCAAGGTGTGGGCTCAGGAGCGCACGGAGGTGCAGAACAACTATGATCGCGAGTTGGCGGAAAGCTTGGGCATCGCCGATCGCGTCGTGTTCGAGACGGGCCGCGTGTCGCGAACATTCATGCCCTATGTGCTGTCGGCGTGCGACGTGTACGCCGCCCCTTCGCGTATCGAGGGCTTCGGGATGGGCCAAGTCGAGGCGGGCGCGTGCGGCAAGCCGGTGATCGGCATTAACGCCATGGCGATGACCGATACCTTGATTCACGGGCAGAACGCCCTGCTCGCTGGAGTCGCGCAGGAGAACACCACGAGCGAGGTGATCGTTGGCGCCGAACACGGCTTTCCCCCGGGCCATCGCGTGCAGTTTCCGGCGCCGCGGGTCGTGGACTACCGTGCCAGTGTGCCAGACATCGCCCAGCACCTGCGCGCCTTGCTCAACGACCCTGCGCTGTGCGCAGCGCTCGGTGCCACGGGCCGTCGTCGCGCGGTCGAGCTATATGACTACCGCGTGGTGGCCAGGCAATTCGTGCGCTTGGTAGAAGCAAAGCTGGGCATCGCGTGAAGCCAGCGCGCAGGGGGCAGGCGGCAGGCGTAACCGCGCGCGGTGCGAGCGTGGAATCGGCGAAGCAGGCGGCGCTCGAGGTGTTGCTCAACAACGCGCGAGCCGGCCGTGGCGGCTTACCGCGAACCGCGGCGTGGGGTTACCCAGAGCCCTACACGCGTGACTTGATGATTGTTGCTCTGGGCGCGCTGGTCACGCAAAATAAGGAGCTGAGCGCATCGCTCTGCCGCACGCTCGAAGTGCTGGCGCGGTCGCAGAGCGAGCACGGCTGCATCGCATCGTTGTGCGACGTGCCGGAAGATCTCGGCGCGAGCGACACCACGCCGCTCTTTTTGATCGCGCTCGCCCTTTACCGAAAGCAGGCGAAGAGGCCTCGCTTTTTAGTTAAAGCCGAGCAAAAGGCTCAGCGCTGGATGCGTTATCAGAGCCCCGGCGACGGGGTGATCGTGGCTCAGCAGCCCACTAGCGACTGGCGGGACGAGCAGTGGGTCGAAGGCTACGGTCTCTTCGTGAACACGCTGACGTATGCGTCCCTGAAGTTGCACGGTGAGAACGCGCGTGCCGAAAAGCTAAAGCTGATGATGAGCCAACTCGACGTGAGAAGGGCGAAGAGCCAGTCGCACGTGCATCGCCGCTTGTCGCAACCAAACAAGCCCTATCTGTCACTCTGGGCGTACAAGGTGCATGCGGACGAGCACTTCGATCTGCTCGGCAACAGCTTGGCGATCTTGACAGGGTTGACCACGCTCGCGCGCTCGAAGCAGATTGTGCGCTGGATAGAGAAGGAGTGCGCCGCGCTTCGAAAAAAGCGACTCTTAGCCGTCGACTTACCGCCTTGCTTTTTCCCGTATACGCAGCCTGGGGATCCGGACTGGCACCCGCGTTACGCGCGCTACAACAAGCCGGGCGATTATCACAACGGCGGCATCTGGCCCTTCGTGTGCGGCTTTTACGTGGCGGCGCTCGTCGCGGCCGGTGAGCTGCGCCTGGCGGAAAAAAAGTTACTTGCGCTGACGGAGCTCGTGCGCCCGGCGCGTAAGGCCAAGGTGAGCTTCGGATTCAACGAATGGCTCAGCGCACAAGACGGCGCGGTGCGTGGCCAGGATTGGCAAAGCTGGTCCGCTGCTATGTACCTCTATGCCGCGGAGTCCGTCGCGCTCGGCCAAACACCGTTCTTTAAAGAGCTGCAATCCTTCTAAAAACTGTGGAGAAAAGCTCGGGCGTGGCGCGTGTAGCCAGCTCCGTTAAGGGCGCGGTTTTTTGCAACCGCCATATAAATTTCTAGCGCTCGAGCGGGCACCTTGCCCCCCGACATAAATCGGCATTTACTCGATCACCGATGACCTCGAAGCTTGCGATTGCGGTGGGGCTGCTCGCTGCTTTCGGCGCGGCGTGCGGAGGCCAGAGCGCCGTAGAGGATTTGCCGGCGGCGGTGGGCGGCGCCTTCGCCACGAGCAGTCCCATGGGCGGCGCGCTTGCGGGGGCTTCGAGCGCCGTCGCCGGCGGTGGCGCTGCAGCCGGTCCGATCGCGGTGGGGGGCCAGGCAAATTCGAACGCCGGCGCCGCCGGCTTGCCGGCGGGCGGAGCCGGTGGTGGCGGCAGCCTCGGTAGTGCCGGAACAGGCGGCACGATGATCGGCAGTGGCACCGGGGGGGGCACTGCGGTCGGCGGCACCAGCGCTGGCGGCGGCAGTGGCAGCGCCGCGGTGGCTGGCAACGGCGCCGGCGGGGCGACCGGAGCCCCGCAGCCCGTGAAGGGCCTAGGTTTTAACTTAGCAGGTTCGAGCTGCGATGACCTGAAGACGCTCGGGCTAGCTTGGTTTTATGCCTGGTCGGCGACGAGCCCATGCGCGAACGCGTCGATCGAATTCGTGCCGCAGATCTGGGGCTCGTGGAAGAAGCTGAACTGGGTGCCTACGCCGGCCAAGGCGCTAGCGAAGAGCCCCAAGTACCTGCTTGGTTTCAATGAGCCGGACGGAAGCGGGCAAGCAAATCTGACGGTCAGCGAAGCCATCGCTCTCTGGCCAGACTTCGATCAGCCAGGCGTGCTCGTCGGTAGTCCGGCGGTCGCAGGCCAAGACAATTGGCTGCCCGATTTCATGACGCAGGTGAAAACCAGAAAGCTGCGCGTCGACTTCATCGCGATCCATTGGTACGGCTGGGATCCGGGCAGCTGCAACGATACAAGCGCGCTCGAAGGCAAGATCAAGTGGGCCGAACAATGGAACCGCCCCATTTGGATCACCGAATGGAGCTGCCGCTTGCAGTCGGTGGACGTCGACAAGAAGTTTCTGGCGGCCGCGCTGGTGATGTTGAAAAAACACCCCTCGGTCGAGCGCTACGCTTGGTTCCTCTCGCGCTCCACCGGCGAATTTGCCAATGCGGCGTTGCTCGATGGGAGCGGCAAAGCAACGGGCATCGGGAGCGAATACATCGCTGCCGCCGCGACGCACTGATCAGCGCTAGGACCTCGATTCCGATCGTGCTAGTCCAAGCCTCGGGTGTAGTTGATGCGGGTTTCCGTTCAGCCAGGAAACGAGAGCTCATGCTGAGTGCTCAAGACAAGCTCAATCAAAGTGTGTGGTCGACTGCAACCGCGGAGCGTGATCTCGATTACAACGAGGTATACACGGACGAGGGTGAGCGCATCGCGCTCGAGCTCGTTCGCCAGGAAGTGAGGGGCAAGCCAATCCTCGATTTGGGCGTGGGCCGTGGACGCACGATCCCGCTCCTCCAGCCGCTGACGGACGACTACCGCGCGCTCGATTATCTCCCGCAAATGGTCGAGACCAGTCGGAATAGGCATCCGGGCGCCCGGGTAGAGCTCGGTGATGCTCGGACGCTCACGGGCTTTCCGTCCGGACACTTCGGGCTGGTTCAGTTTAGCTATAACGGCATCGACGCCGTGCGCGCTTCGGAGCGCAGCCAAGTGTTCTCCGCGGTGCGTCGCGTGCTCGCGCCCGGCGGGCTGTTCCTGTTCTCGGCACTCAATTTGGGCGGTCCTGCCTCTCGACAGCGCCCCTGGCATTTGGAGTTACCGCGAACCAAAGATCCGCTCCGCTTCGCGGTGCGCTTGGTGCGCTCACTGGCCTGGACGCCGGTGCACATTGCCAAGTGGTTCAGCCTCAAGCGTCACACCGAGGTGGGTGACGGCTATGCCGTGGCTCCGCTCTCTGCGCACCACTGGAGCCTCGTCACGCATTACACCACCCTGGAGCGTCAGCTGAATGAGTTAGAGCGTGAAGGTTTCGGCCGCGATCCGGTGGTGATTGAAAATCAACACGGCAAGCGGGTCGCGCTGGGGGACGACACCTCCGCGGTTGATTGGTTTCATTTCATCGCTCGCCGCGCCGACACTCTGCCGGAGGGTTCTCCGCTCAAAACGTAAATCTGGACTCCAGGGCGCCAGGCCTAATGACAATCGCCGTGGACGCCCCGTGGGAGGGATTGGAGAGCGTCAGGTAGAGCGCGATACCGGCGGCCACCGCTGTCGCACCCAAGAGAATGTCGGTGGCGAGGGCCCTCTGCTTCACGCTACTTCGGGCGTCATCGAGATCCGTGGTGTGAATACCCCGGGTACCCTGTACGTCTCGCTCGTGCGCGGCCGCCTTCAGCGCGAAGATGCCGGTGATCGTCGTGGCAGCTCCGAGCGCGCCCGTGATCGTCCAGGGTACCCACAGCGCGCGCGGCTGGCTGCTTGCGACCGGCGCCGGCTTGATCACGGCAGCGTTCGGGCGCGGCGCCTCTGGCGGCGCGCCCGCGAGCTCCACGCGCAATTGGTGCTCGTCGCCCGCCGCGATCTCGACACGGCGGGTCTCGGAGCGCGAGCCCATGGCGATCACCGCGATCGAATGTGAGCCCGGGTTGAGCCGCAAGGGAAGCGGCAGGGGAGTGTGGCCGACTTCGACCCGGTCTACGAGCACGCTCGCGTTCGGCGTGTCGACGATCAGCGAGAGTGTCCCGGTGCGGGGCTCCAGGCTCGCCAGCTGCGACTTAACCTGCGCGATCCGCGCCGGCTCGATCTTGTCGCCGCCCTCTTCCAAATAGCGTCGAAACGCCGTGCTGGCGGCGGCGGCGTCGGCGAGCGCGACATCGACGATCGCGATGTTGTACAGAATGCGAAAAGCTGGAGAGAGACGATACGCCTGCTGAAACGCGTCCAAAGCGGGTCGATATTGTTGCCTGTCGAACAACGCCAAGCCGAGCCGGTAGCTGGTTTGGGCCTCGCTCGAAGGCGTGGGGGCGCCCACTGGCCCGGCCGAGGTTTCGGCGCGAGCGGGGCTGATCGCGGTGCAGGCCAACCAGCAGGCGATGGCTGCGGCAGCGCAGCGAGGATGAGCGATCGGCAGCGCCATGGACTTCAGCGAAGCGAACAGGACACGCGCCGACTGTACCACCCGAGTGAGCGGACGCGAAACCCGGGCCGCGCCGTGTTTGACAAATGCCCTCGACTGCAGAAGAGTTCAGTGATGCGCGCGCAGTCAGCCGGACCGGGCGCCCTCCGCTCGCGGCTGCAGCGTCACTCCGCGCTGCTTCCGGTCCTGGCGCTTGGCTGCTCTGCCCTGTTGCATGACGAAGCCGCGCAGTGCCGGACCGATGGCGACTGTGAGAGGCTCGGTTTTTCGAATTGGACGTGTGACACGCCGCGCCGGGTGTGCATCGCGCCGACCGTGAGCGGCGGCGGTGGGGAGGCCGGCGGGGCGCCCAGCGCGCACGGAGGCGCTACAGGCGTCGGGGGCCGGAGCGCCATGGGCGAAGCCGGCGAGGCCGGCGAAGCCGGCGCCGGGCGCGGTGGCGAGGCCCAGGCTGGCGCCGACCCAGGCGGTGAATCGCCGACAGGGGGCTCCGCTGCCAGTGGCGCGGGTGCAGGCGGGGTCCCCGCCGGCGGTGCGCTCGGTGCGGGCGCCGGCACAGGTGGCGCCAGCGCAGGCGCAGGCGGCAGCGGCAGCCCCCCCATCCCCGACTGGACGCCGCTCGCCCCCGCCGCCTCGGGCAGTGTCTGGCTGCGGGTGCGCAGCTTCTGCGCACAGCCGCTCTGGTTGCGGGCCATGAGCCCCGAGAGCGGCCCGCTTTCGCCCGACAATGCCAAGCTCGAGACCAACGCCGGGCGCGACTTTAAGGCGCCCGGCGAGTGGCTCACGGGTCAGGTGCTGGCCTATGGGTCGGGGCCAGGGGAGGTGTTGCTGCACAGCCTCAGCCTGAGCGTGAGTAGCGGCGTCAGTTACTTCGGTTTGCAATACATCGAACAGTTCGCGCTGCCGGTCGAGATCTCGGCTTATGGCGGGTCGTGCACTTCAATCGCTCACACGCGTCGCTGCGCTGCCCGTGAAAGCGCGGTCTCCACCTGTCCAGAGGCATTCCTCAAAGGGGACGCTCGTTGCGCGTCCCCGAGCAGCTATTGCCTTGCGCCGCCCAACCAGAACGCTCCGTACTGCCACGCCTTGGACACCGCCATCAAGAGCTGTAGCGGTTGCCCTGCAGGGTCCACGCTCGACGTGTATGCGGGCACCGGTGCTTACGCGACCGAGGCCCGCCTCGCGGCGGCCTTGAATCGCGGGATGACGGCGAAACCCGACAGCAAGGATCAGACGCTATTTTATCAGCAGCCGCCGTTCAACACGTATGCCAAATGGCTGCACGGTCTGTGCCCCACGGCGATCGCTTTTTCGCATGACGATTTTGGCGCTGCACAGACGCCCTACCCGGCGTGTACGGCGAGCGAGATTCGGATCACGTTTTGCCCGGCGCGCTGAGCCAGGCAATTCAAGCGCCGGGCACGTCGCTGCGCGATGCCTCAGTTGGACCACGGGTCACCGCGATCCACGTGGAGGCTCGTGCTGGGCGCGGTGGGCGCTTTACCGGCACTGCTCGCGCCACTCACGCGCTGTTGCGTGGGCTTGGTGCGCTTGCTCTCGGACGCGGGCTGGCCCGGACTCGAAACGAGCGGCGCGCTGTTCACCGTCGTTACGTCGGGCTCCGAGCGCACGGCGCGCTCGGTGGCCTGAGTCACGCCACGGCCCAGCGCGGGCAAGGCGGGCACGGGCGGCGCATGACGCGGCGCGCGCGCTAACGTGACGGCGAAGTAACCCGCCCCCATGAGCGCGGTGGCCACGAGCAGCCCACGCCAACTGAGTCTCGAAAAGAAGCTCGCGGCGGGCGCTAGAACCCCCGCCGGCCGAATGGAACTCTCG
>CAXSGJ010000001.1:32819-33905 GCA_964236865.1 uncultured Polyangiaceae bacterium | reverse complement strand
CGCTTGCTCGGATGGCGGTCGCTTCAGGGCTACCTTACGGGTGCCTCCCGCCTTGAGAAATGGCCCCCCGACCGGCGCGGTTGGGCTTGGCAAATGGATCTCCTTGAGCTGCCGATCGAGCAAGCGACGCTCCTCGGCACGTTCGGCCGCGAACCAGGGCGTTAGCGCCTCGCCGAGCGAGCTGGCGTTGAAGCGGGCCCCCAACTCGAGCTCGAGCGACTCGAGAGCATTGCGAAACGCGGCCGCATTCTGAAAGCGCTGATCCGGTTCGAAGGCTAAGGCGCGTGCACACATCGCATCGGCGAGGGCTGGATAACCGCGCTCGCGCGCGCCCGGAACCGGCGCTTCCGTTCCGCCGGTCAGTTCACGCAAAATGGGCACGTCCTGCAACTCGCCCCAGCGCCGACGCCCCGCTATGGCTTCCCACAACATGACGCCCACGGCGTACAAATCGGCGCGCGCGTCGACGACCGTGCCGGCCATGGCCTGCTCCGGCGCCATGTACGAGACCTTGCCCTTGAGCACGCCCGTTTGCGTGTGCACCGGAGACTCGTTTGCTTTGGCGATCCCGAAATCCAAAACTTTGACCTGGCCTGCGTACGTGATGAAAATGTTCGACGGCGACACGTCGCGATGCACGAGGCCCATTGGGCGGCCAGTGATGTCTGCCAGTTGGTGCACGTATTCGAGGCCACTCAGAGCGCCGATCAGCACTTGCAACGTGAAGCGTAGATCGAGCGCTCCGTAGCCGACCGCTTCGATGACGCCGGCCAATGTTTGCCCGCTCAAGTACTCCATCGCCAAGAACAGCCCGCCCTCGTCTTGGCCCACTTCGTAGGCGTGAATCAAATTCGGATGATTTAGGCGCGCGGCGATGCGCGACTCTTCCAAAAACATGGCGTCGAAGTCTTTGTCCGACAAAGCCGGCTTGACCCGCTTCAGCGCTACGAGCCGCTCAAAGCCGCCCGGGCTGGTCTGCAGCGCAAGCTCAAGTTGAGCCATGCCGCCAGCGGCCAGCGGCGCTAAAACGCGGTAGCTACTCGCGCCGTTCGCAGCGCGGGTCGTACTGTCACCGAGCGATCGGGC
>CAXSGJ010000001.1:32007-32809 GCA_964236865.1 uncultured Polyangiaceae bacterium | reverse complement strand
CGTTGACCGCGCACGATAGCATTCCCGTGCCGAACGTCATGGCGCGTCTTTCGCGTGTGTTGATGATCACGCGTGCCGCCGGGCGCCGGCACAGACTTCGGCGTCGCGGCGCGCCCTCGGCAAGGAGCAAGCTTAGCCTCACCTTCGGAGCAAACCCGCTCGCAACAGCGATTATCCTTGAGGCGAACGAGCCCAAGAAGCTCGCTAGAACGCGAGCGCGGGGGATCCTGCGACCTCGATCGCAGCCCAGCCGGTCTTCGGCTCGGGCACCATGGCGACGGCGCTGCCGGTGTCAGACACTTCAGTGCGGTACACCGTTATCTCAGTGAGCAGATTGCCTTTGGCGTCCAGGACGTGAGCGCTGATCGGCTGTCCTTCGGCCAGGCTCGGTCGCGTGACGGGCGTTCCCCAACGCGGGCCGCGCCTGCCGAGCAGCAAGACGCGCCAGGTTTGCAGCGCGGCCGTGTTCAACACCTGTAAGTGGTTGCCATTGACCGCGGCGACGCGGTCCGTGATCGCGCCGTAGGTGTACGCGCTCAGCCACACGTTGCTGCAATAGCCCATCAGATCGGTGCTCTTATCGGCGGAAAGCAAGACCTTCGTGCGCGCGTCATAGCCGAGCACGCCCGTGCGCCCGTCCGAAAACGGATAGTTTGGGTCGACACCGGAGATCGATCCACCGCTCGGCACGCACGGCGCATGATTGCGGCCGTGATTGTGGCCAAGCTCGTGGGCCATGGTCTGGGCAGACGCGCGGTCCGCGTAGCCCGCGCCCACTGCCGCTCGAAACGACGGCGCATTG
>CAXSGJ010000001.1:12623-31997 GCA_964236865.1 uncultured Polyangiaceae bacterium | reverse complement strand
ACGTAGATGAAGTTGGCTCCGTCAGCCAGATGATGCGACTTCAATCCTTCGCCGCCCACCTCTTCGGTGTTCCGCAATCGCTTTGAAAACATCCGCACTGACGCCAGATATCCATCGCGGCGATGGGCCATGTAATCCGAACACCAGAAATGCTTGTTGCCATTGAACGACGGCGCATTGGCGTCGGCGACGTAACCGATGCCAGTGGTGCAGCCATTGCCGCAAAATTGGCCGAATGTATCCTGCGGCTTGAGTAGCCCAAAGTAATACACGTCGGCGGCCGGGTTATCGGTCTTGCGCCTGCTGCGCATCTGATCGAGCGTGCCCTCCCAATCGACGGGAAAGTTGATGCTCATCTGCCCGCCCACCGTGAGCTCTACGCCGTCGATCGGGTACATGGCCATCAGCATCTGACGATACACGGCCAGCGCGGTCTCGGAGGTGTCGGGCAGCTTGTTGTTGGCCAGAAGCGGAATGATCGTCACCTTCACACCGCCCGTATGGCGCGCCCCCAGCTCGATGTCCGCGGACAGGGGAAAGCGCGTGACACCCGCGGAGCCCGCGGCTGCGGCCGCACCGCACTGCACGAGCTCCGCCGAATAGCGCGTGTCCGCGGTGATCTGCTCGGGCGGTACGAAGACCTGAAACGTGCTCATCGGGTCCGTCTCGAGCGAGCTCTTGCTGACGGTCTGTTTGGCGAAATATTGGGTCGCACTCGTGCCGTTGTTGACGGTGATCCTCGCGGAAAGCTCATGCGCCGCATAGCCGCTGTCCACCGTGACCGATAAGCGAAATAGTGTCTGCCGACCACTCACCACATCCGTGGGGCGCATGGCCACCGGGATCTCCGCGCCGGCATCCATCACCGCCACTTTTACCGTCTGATAAACTGAGATTTGGCTCAAGTTGACGCCGAGCGCTTTGCCCGAACAACCGTCCGCCCCAGCCCCCGTGACGCACGCGCCGCCCGTGCAGGTCTCGCCGTTCGCGCAGGTGTGCCCGCAGCCGCCACAATTGGCGTCACTCTGTTGAAGGTCCGCGCACACGCCGCTGCACGTCTGTTGACCTTGCGGGCAGCCACATTGCCCGGCGCTGCATGTGGCGCCGGTCGCGCAGGGCTGGCTGCACGCGCCGCAGTGGTCGACGTTGGTTTGAGTGTCGACGCAGGCGCCGTTACAAGCGGTCTGCGCGGCGGGACAAGCGCACACTCCAGCCGTACAACTCTGCCCAGCCGCGCACGCGGTCTCGCATGCACCGCAATGAGCCGGGCTCGCCAAGTCCACGCACACGCCGCTGCACAGGGTCTGAGGTGCCGCGCAGGCGCTGCTTGCGCCCTGGCATACGCCCTGTGCGCAGGCTTGGCCCGGAGCGCACACATTGCTGCAGCTGCCGCAATGCGCCGGGTCGCTCGTGGTGTCGTGGCAAGAGCCGTCGGCGATCGTGCCCCCCTGCCCGCCGCCCAGGCCGGACATGCCGGTGATGGCTGGCTGGTTCGCGGCAGCGCCCGCGGGAACGTTGCCATCGACGCAGCCGACCAGGCTGACGGCCACGCACAACACTACAAGGGTCCACAGCCTGGGCCGGGTCTGGCTCATCGCGTTTTCTCCTGGGCCTCGTCGCAACGAACGAGCTAACCCAGCCATAAAGTACGGTCGGCGGCGGAAATGGCTCATTTTTTGCCAGAATTTCGCCAAATCGATAGCGCTACCGTGTGAGCGTTCAGCACGCCGACCCGGTTCGATTGGCGCCATAAATTTCCGCTGCGCGCCGGCAGGCCCGGCCCGCGGCGAATGGCGCGCGCAGGCTGCGACGGCGCGCCCGACTTAGTCGCTAGTGGCGACGCCCGGGCCGCCCCGGAGCTCCGCGAGCCAGTCAATCGCCAAACGAACGCGTTGCGGTAGCAACCGACGGCTGGGGTACACGACGAATAAGTCGATCGCCTCGGGCTCGCCAAAGTCAGTGTGAAGACGGCTCAGGCCCTCCGGATCCATCAGCCAGGCATCGACCGGCGCGAGCGCCATCCCTAACCCTCGCCGGGCAACCTGCAGCGCGGCTCGGGGATCGTTGACCGCAAAGCGAGCGCAGGGCGTGACGGCGATTGGCTCCGAGCGTGGCGTGACGAAGCGCCATGTGCCGCCGGGCCGCAAGACCACGCAGGCCTCCCGCTCGATGGTCGCGCGGCTGATCGCGGTTTGCGTGCCCAGCACTTGGGCGGCGAAGGCCGGGCTAGCGAAGAGCCCGAATTGTCCACGCCAGAGGCGCCGCGTCACGAAGTCGGCATGTTGAAGCGGTCCGACGCGGATCCCGAAGTCGTAGCCTTCATGAACCAGGTCACGAAGTAAGTTGCTGGCATCGAGCTCGATCGTGATCTTGGGATAGGCTGCGGCGAACGAAGCCAGCGCTTCCGTGACGCGCGTCGAGCCGGTGAAGGCAGGCGCGGTCACCCTCACGACGCCGCTCGGCTCCGGATGGCGATCTGCGGCGCTGGCGAGGGCTTCCTCCAAGCCCTCCAGATGCGGTCGCGCGTGCAGGAATAGCTGTCGCCCTTCGTCCGTCAGCAGCACGTTGCGCGAAGTGCGACGGAGCAGGAGCACACCGAGCTCGTCCTCGAGCCTGGCCACGGCGCGGCTGACACTGCTGGTTGGAATCGCCAGCCGCCGCGATGCTTCTACGAAACTCGAGTGCTGCGCCACTCCAGCGAAGATCGTCAGGTCGTCGAGCGCGCCGGACACGGGTCGGCGCAGCAATCCGCCGCCCGATCTGTGCTCATTCGCCTTGCGCCGGGTTGACTGGGACATCCCGCGATCATCCCACAGATGGGATGTTATGTCCCAGTAAAACTGGATTGTCCTATTAGAGGGATGAACTAAAAGAATGTCTCGAGGCACAAGCCCGAATCCCAAATCAACCGCAGGGAGACAGAAAAATGTCCAATTCCCAAGAAGTCATGACCACCAACAAGGCCGCGGTCGTTCGCTTCAATCGTGAAGTGATTCAAGGCGGCGACGAGACCGCCGCTCGCGAGCTGTTGGCGCCGACCTTCGTCGATCGCACCGCGCCCGCTGGCGTGCCGCCCGGCCCCGAAGGCATGCTGTACGCGTTCAATCAGGTGCTGCGTCCCGCCTTCCCGGATCTGACCGTCACCATTCAAGAGCAAGTTGCCGAAGGCGACAAGGTCACCACGCGCAAAACGATCAGCGGCACGCACCGCGGGGCCCTGTTCGGTATCGCGCCCACCAACCGTCCCGTCCGCATCGATGTAATCGACATCGTGCGCCTGGAGAACGGACGCTACGTCGAGCACTGGGGCATCAACTCAATGGCCAGCGTGATTGCGTCGTTGACCGAGCCGGCCACGTGAGGAGCTGGGGCTCCGGTCGTTGCGGGGCGTGGATCCCTTCTCGCTCCGTCGGTGTACATCGCGTTGCGTTTTAGTGACGATCCGGAGGCGACGCGTTTATTGATGGACAGGCCCGGCGACGCTGGGGATAGAGAGCCGTATGGACGAGGTCTTCGGCATCTTTCCGACCCCCTTCATGCGTGCGCCCAGCACGCTCGCCGGGCCGCTGGTTGAGGGGTTGGTCCAGCACTTCACGGCCCGCGCGGGCCGCGACAACAACTCCTCGGCAAACTTGGCGCACACCGAGATGCTGCGGCCGAGCGACAGCCCACTGCTGGTGGAGGCGGCGGCGCGCATCACCCCCAAGCTGACGGAGCTCGGCATGCACCTGTTCGGCGAGCGCCTTGGTTGGTCTCTCAAAGAGATGTGGGTGAATGTGCTGGACACTGGCGGTCGCCAGGCCATGCACAACCACGCGAACAGCTTCATCTCGGGGGTGGTGTACCTCACCCCCACCCATCCGAGCGCGCAGACCGTATTCATGAAGTCGCCGGGCGGCCACGACTTCAGCTTCAAGAATGAGCACCAGGGCGTCACGCCAAGCGCGTTCAGCGCGGACAAGTGGATAAGCCCAGCGCCTGAGCCGGGTGACATGGTCCTGTTCCCGAGCTACCTCATGCACGCCGTCCCGCCCAACCAAGGCGAACGCCGTATCACGCTGTCGTTCAACGCCATCCCGACTCAGCTCGACTCATGGGGCTACGTGGTCAGGTTCAGCGGTTGAGCAGGATCGCAGATCGGTCGCGCGCCTGGGCTCCGCAGCTCTTGATGGTCGCCTCGGGTTTCTCGAGCCTCGGCTATCAGATCATCTGGACTCAGCAGTGTGCCCTGTGGGTCGGTCACGAAGCGGCGGCCGTACTTTCGGTAGTCGCCGCGTTCTTCGCCGGGCTTGGGCTCGGCGCGCTGCTCTTCGCATCCTTCATCGAGCGGAGCGCCCGACCCTTGCGTTGGTACGCCGGCTGCGAGTTAGTCGTCGCGCTGTGGAGCCTCGTCGTGCTTGGCACGTGGGCGCCGTTCAGCGGCTGGGTGCTCTCGGCGACTGGCCTAGGGTCATCGGCGACCTGGCAGTGGGGAGTGGCGTTTCTCGGTACTTTTTTGTTGTTTTTTCCGGCGACGGCGGCCATGGGAGCCACCCTTCCGGCGATGGAGCGCCTGAGCGCGCAGCTCGCTCAAGGCGGGCGGTCGATCGCGGCGCTGTATGCCAGCAATACGCTGGGCGCGGTGCTCGGCGTACTCGCGACGGCCTTTTGGCTAATTCCCGGGTTTGGTCTAGCGCGCAGCACCGTGCTCTGCGTCGTGCTCAACCTCCTGTGCGGGGCGCTCGCGCTCGGCGCTTTCCCCAAGACAGCCGAGATCGCGAGCACGCGACCCTTTGATCGACGGCGGGCGCGGGATGCGCTCGGGCCGCTCGCGCTCAGCGGATTTCTGGGCATCGGCTACGAGGTCGTCGTGGTTCGTGTGCTGAGCCAGGTGACGGAAGAGACGGTCTATACGTTCGCGCTTCTGCTCGCCGTGTACCTGGTCGGCAGCGCCGCGGGCGCCGCCGCATACCAACGCGCACGCCAGGTTTCTGGCGGCCCCGCGCTGCGCGACCGTTTGTTCACGGCGCTGGCGATTGCTTGCCTGCTGGGTACGGCTTGCCTGTGGGCGGCCGCCGGGGTGAGGGAAGCGGCCCAGGCCGCGTTCGGCGACGGGGTGACCGCCGCTCTCGCCGCGGAGGCTCTGCTTGCACTGTTGAGCTTTGGGTTGCCGACCTTCGTCATGGGCGCCTTGTTCTGCCACCTGAGCCAATCGGCTCACGCGGCGGGGGTCAGTTTCGGCCGCGCGCTGGGCATGAATACCTTGGCCGCAGCCGCTGCGCCGATAGCGTTCGGGGTGCTCGCGCTGCCCGCACTCGGGCCCAAGGGTTCGTTGCTCTCAATCGTCATCGGCTACCTGGCGGTCGCGGCGCGCCGGGCCGTGCGCACGAAAGCAGTCTGGGGCACCGCTGCGGCCACTGTCGCGGTGGCTCTGCTTGCACCGCCGCTGACGTTCGTCGAAGTGCCGGACGGCGGGCACATCGTCAGTTATCGGGAAGGCGTAACGGCCGCAGTGAGCGTGGTCGAGGACGCGGACGGCGTCCGACGCCTGCGCATCGACAACCGCCAACAAGAGGGCAGCAGCGCCACGCGCAGAGTGGATGCTCGGCAGGCATGGCTGCCCCTGCTCTTGCATCGAGCGCCCCACCGAGCGCTGTTTTTGGGCCTCGGAACTGGCATCACGGCTTCATCGGCGGCCGAAGATCCCACGTTGGATGTGGACGCGGTCGAGCTCTTGCCCGAGGTGGTTTCAGCGTCGTCTTATTTCGCGCATGAGCGCGAAGGCGGCGCGCCCGACCCCCGGCCGCGCGTGGTCACCGCGGACGCGCGCCGCTACGTGCGCGCGAGCGGTCAGCGCTACGACGTGATCGTGTCGGATAATTTTCACCCAGCGCGCAGCGGATCGGGGGCGCTGTACACGGTGGAGCACTTCACAGCGGTTCGCCGCGCGCTCGGCCAGGGCGGGCTGTTCTGCCAGTGGTTGCCGCTCCATCAGCTCGATCTCGACACGCTGCGCAGTATCGTGCGCTCGTTCATCGACGTCTATCCGCGAGCCTGGGCGATGATCGCCAGCAACAGCCTCGAGACCCCGGTGGTTGGGCTCATTGCGCGCGCAGATACGAGCCGGTTCGATCCGTCGGCGCTGCGTGATCGGCTGGCAAGCGTGACGCCCACTCAGGGCTTGGCCGGACTCGGGCTGGAGGACGAATACGCGGTCTTGGGCAGCTTCGTCGCGGGGCCGGCTGCGCTGTCGGCATTTGCGGGGCATGCCCCCGCCAATACAGATGACCATCCGGTGGTGGCCTATCGCGCGCCCCGCATCACGTACGCGCCCGACACGAGCCCGGGCGATCGCCTCGTTCAGCTGCTACACGAGCTATCAATCGAGCCCGATGAGCTGATCACACCCGAACCCGACTCATCCGGGCCGGCCCGCCTGGCTGCGTACTGGGCGGCGCGCGACCGTTTCGTCGCGTCCGGGCGAGACGTCAAGCCCTCGGGCAACGTAGAGGATATGCTCGCGCAGGTGCGTGAGCCGCTGCTCGCCGTGTTGCGCGTCAGCCCGGATTTTCGCCCAGCGTACGATCCGCTGCTCGCCATGGCGTCGGCGCTGGCTCGCTCGGATCCCGCCCAGGCGGCGGTGCTGCTCGGTGAATTGATCCGCATTCAACCCGCGCGGCCGGAAGCGTCACGGGCGCTGGCGCGGCAGAACGACCCGGGCCGAGCGCGCGCCGTCACGCATGAGTGACGATGCCGTCACTCATGCGTGACGGCATCGTCACTTGCAGATGGCATGAGGACGACGCATCACTCTGCGAGGTGATAGCCCCGCTTTGGCCGTTTTAAATCAACATGTCGACCCCTTTTCTACACTTGCCGCTGTCCGACTCCTCTGCTGCCGTTGATCTGCCCGCCGCACCCGCTGGGCCACTGAAGCCGCGTGCCCGCTGGTTACGTGAACCCTTGCTGCATTTCGTGGTCCTCGGCGGGCTGTTGTTCGCGCTCGATCACGCCTTGACGACCAAAGCAGACGATAAGCATGCGATCGTCGTCGGCGCCGACGTAGACAGCGAAGCGATCGAGACCTTTCAAGCGGCACGCGGCCGGGAGCCCAACGCTCAGGAGCTCGAGGCACTGCATCGGGTGTGGCTCGACAACGAGGTATTGTATCGCGAAGGGCTGGCGCTGGAGGTCGACAAGGGGGATCCGGCGATCCGCGAACGCGTGATCTTCAAAGCTTTGAGCGTGGTCGACAGCAATGTGAAGCTGCCGCAGATCGAGGACAAGGGCCTGCGGGCCTGGTTCGAAGCCCACCGCGACAAATACGACGAGCCCGCCCGCTACGACTTCGAAGAAGCAGCGCTCGCCGGAGACAACACCGAAGCCGCCGTGCGCGATTTCGCGTCCGCACTGAACGGCGGCTTGCCCGGCGACGCCAAGGCGGGGCTGCGGGTATTCAAAGCGCGCCCGCGCTCGAACCTGGTCGAGAGCTACGGGCCGGAGCTCGCCAGGGCCTTGGAGGAGTCGAAGCCGGGCCTGTGGCAGGCGATGTCTACGCGCGGCGGATGGCGCGCGATGCGGCTCGACGCCATCGCACCACCCAAGCCTGCCGTGTTCGAGTCGATACGCGGCGTCGTGCTTCAGGATTGGAAGGACGCTGTCGGCTCGGAGCAACGCACCGCGGCGGTGCGCGCGCTGGCCAAGAAGTACACGGTCACCTACGAGAAGGCAATCCGAGGATCGACCGAATGAGCGCGTCGCGTTCCTTCACTTCGTCGCCGCAGGTCCACTTGCTCGGCGCGCTCCTGTCGCTCTTCGCAGCCCTGACGTTCTGGGCAGTCCCCACGCGCGCTCACGAAATGAGCATGGCGGAGATGGAGGTGCGTGAAACCGCACCGGGCGAGTTCCTATGGCTTTGGTCCGCCACCAACGACAAGCGACCCATGGGCAATGATCTCACGCCGCGCTGGCCGGCGGGCTGTGAGGCGAGTCCGAGCAACGTGCATTGCGGAAGCGCGGGTCTAAAGGGCACGCTGACGATGGACGGCGTGGGCAAACGGTACTCCGCGGCGCTCGTAAAAATATCGTGGCTCGACGGCCAGAGCCACGTCTACACCCTCACCAGCGCGCAGCCTTCGGTGGAGCTCTACGGGTCGGCCGATGACCGGCGCGGTATCGCGGAAATTTTCCGTGCCTACACTGTGCTCGGCGTTCAGCACATCCTGAGCGGCATCGATCACCTGTTGTTCGTCATCAGCTTGCTCTTTCTGGTCGGCTTTCGGCGGCGCCTAGTGGGCACGATCAGCGCGTTCACACTGGCGCACAGCCTGACCCTCGCGTGCAGCGTCTTGGGTTGGATCACGCTGAGATCTGCACCGGTCGAGGCCTGCATCGCTTTGTCGATCGTGCTCGTCGCGAGCGAGGCCCTTCGAGAAGAGGCGACGCTGGCTCGGCGCGTACCGGCGCTGGTATCGTTCCTGTTCGGCTTGGTGCACGGACTCGGCTTCGCTGGCGCGTTGAAGAATATCGGCTTGCCCCAGAGCCACCTGCCGATGGCTCTGCTCAGCTTCAACGTGGGCGTCGAGCTCGGCCAGCTACTGATCGTATTGGCCGCCTTCTTGCTCGTGAGCGTGCCGATCCCCCGGCGCTGGCTGGGGCGCGCGCGCGGACCCGCGCTGTACGCCGTAGGCGCGGTCGCTGCATACTGGTCGTGGCTGCGCATCGCCGCGATCGTGCTTTGAGTGCTTGCGCGGTATACCGTCATACCTGTAGCAACACACCGCGCGCCGGCTCACCGGTCGCCCGCTCGACCGCTTCTACGTACAGCTGAAGTTGAGCCGAGTACTGCTGAACGCCCACCGTCACCTGATCGGTCTTGAAGTCGACAATCAGCCAGCCGCTCTCGGTGCGGTAGGCCAAGTCAATGACGCCTTCGGCGATCCTGCCGTCTGCCAATTGCCAGGAGACTGCGACCTCACGCCGCACGTCGGTAGAAGCCCTGGCGGCGCGCAGGAGTGGGTGCTCCAGGGCAAGCGCCGCAGCCTCCGCCGCGAGCTCGGTCTCTTCTTCCGTCGCGCCCATGATGCGCGATAGGGACGCGGAGAGCGCGAGGGTGAGCACGCGATCCGCGCTCAACGGCGCTTGCGCGAGAATCGCGTGCACCAAGCTGCCGAACCGCGCGCCGCGCGGACGGCCCCTGCGCTCAGCTTGCGTGGTCTCGACCGCGTGATCACGAGCGGCGCCGAACGTTTGCTTCGCGAGCTCAGTCACCGGCGCCGCGACGACGGAAGGCGCGCTGGCCCGCGCAACGGCGCCTTGCCGGCGCTCGGCCCAGGCGCCGTGTTCATCGATGCCCTCCCGTGAGCGAGCGGTGTCGGCCAAGAGCTTTTGCTGCCGTACTCCACCGAGCGCGGGAGCGTGCAAGCGAAGCACGGCGGGATCCCACCAGACCACGGGGTTGCCGGCTTCGGACACGTGTAGCCCAGGGCACACTGCTTGCTCCGGGCTGGCCTGAACCTCTGCGTTGCGGGTCAATACGGTGTCAGAGCCAAACGGCGGGCATCCGGGAGCAGCGCCCGGCTCCGCGCGCAGCGCGTCGCTCGGGTAGAGCGCGGGGGCGAGCGCGTCCGCCCAACCGATCGCCACACTCCGGGCATAGCCGTCGCCAAGCGTCGGGACCACGAGCAAATCACGAGCCCGGGTGGCGGCTACATACGCCACGCGCACTAGCTCAGCGTCGTCGTGGCGGCGGGCCTCGGCGTCATTTGCGCTCAACTCCAGCGGACGACAGCCGCAGAGCGTGTGCGCCGACAATCGGCGCTCGGTGTCGGTGAACCGGTGCGCGACGGTCGTTTTGGATGGTGCGGTGGGGTCGCACAAGATCACCACGGGGAACTCCAATCCCTTCGCTTTGTACACGGTCATGAGCCGCACGCCTTCGGTGCCCTCTTCGACGATCGGTGCCTCGCCGCCCTGACCGCGATCGGCTTGCTCGCTGAGTGTGGCGACGAAGGCGCGGAACGACGTGCCACCTTTGCTATCCATGTTCCTCGCTAGATCCACGATGGCCAGCGCGTTGGCGAGCGCCTGCTCGCCGCTCGGCCACATGGCGAGCGATGCGTGCGCTCGCGTCTCGGCGAGCAAGCGCTCGACGGTATCTGCGATCGGTCGCCGATTTCGCTCGGCATGCAGGCCGTGTATCAACTCGAGGCCGTCCGTCACGGCGGCGTGCCGCGCGCGCTGTGAGTCGTCGAAGCGCGGCCGCGGTCGTAATCGCGTAAACTCGTGCCGAAATGCCAGTAGCTCGTCATCGCCGATCCCAAGCAGCGGACCGCGCAGCACGGCGTAGACGCTGAGCTCGTCGTCTGGCCACTCAATCGCCTCGAGCGCGGCTCGAATCGCGACGACCTCTTCGCGGTCGTGAAAGGAGCGACCACCGACCAAAATGTGGGGGATGCGTCGCGCCTCCAAGGCTTGCACGTACGGGCGCGTCACGTCCCCTTGGTATTTGGCCTGAAAGCGCTTGAAAAGTAGACAGATGTGACGAGCCTTGACGGGAACCAGCCGGCCCTCGTCGTGAACTTGCCACCCGCTTTGTCGAAGCAGCCATTCGATGAATGCGCCAACCGCCTGCGGATAGGATGCAGACATTGCCGTCTTGGTCGGGCCCCACCTGCCGTATGGACTAGGAATGGGAAGGGCGACGACGCCGGGCTGCAGTGGAATCTCAGGACGGTGCTCGGACAAGGGCACGTAACCGGCCTGGCTGCCGTCCTCGGCGGCGATCATCCAGCGCGAGAAGGCGCCGTTGATTGCAGCCTGCAGCGACGGAAGGGAGCGAAAGTTCGTCGTGAGATGGAGCAGCTCCGCGCCCTGGGCCAAGAGCTTGGATTTGATGCGCTCGTAGAGCATCACGTCCGCGCGCCGGAAGCGGTAGATGGCCTGCTTCGGGTCTCCGACGACGAACAATTTGCCGCGCTTGACGCGGACGTCCTCTGCGCGCGCGGCGTCCGCCGAGTCACTGGCCAAGAGCAGCAAAATCTCCGCTTGGAGCGGGTCGGTATCCTGGAACTCATCCACGAACAGATGGCTGAAGCGGGCTTGTAGCTCGGAGCGGATGGCCTGGCTCTTCCTCAAGAGCTCACACGTGCAGGACAGCAGGTCTACGAAATCGAGCGCGCCGCGCTCCTGCTTCAGCCGCTCCCGCAGCTCCACTACCGACAATAACTCCTGGCGCATCCGCGCCGCCAGATCGGCCTCCGCCAGCGCGAGAAAGCCGACGAGCTCGGCCTTGACCGCGTCGCGTTCCTTGAGCACCGCGTTTCGATCGAGCGACTCACCGTATAGCTTTCCGTAGCCCACTGCATTCCAAGTGCGCTTTTTTTCGCGTAACAGTTCGGCCAGCTCGACCTCGAGCGCGTCGTAGTCGCGTGCCTCTTGTACGCGTTCGCGCGCTTCCAGACGCTCGCCCCAGTCTTCGAAGTCGGCCATCGCGCGCGCCAGCTGATCGGAGGAGGAGCGCGCCCGCGCTTTGAAGGTCCCGAGCGCGCGGATTTTTATCACCAACAGGTCGATTTGCGCCTTGCGATCGAAGTTCGGTATCGTCCAGGCGCGATCGAAATCGCGGTATTCGATCAGATCGCGGCAGGCGCGCAGGAGCTCTTCGCGCGGGGTGGTCTGCTCGTTCCGCCAATTGCGGCGGCAAAGCACTCGGTGCAGCCCGTCGCCCGGGCTCGCCAGCGCGCTCTCGAACCAGCTGCGGAAGGCATCCTGCAGCAGCGCCTCGGCGGCGGGCTCATCCAAGACCTCGAACCTCGGGTCGATTTCGGCGTCGATTGGGTGCTCGCGCAAGATGTCGGCGCAGAAGCCGTGAATCGTATTGATATGCGCTACCTCGAGCGCGGCCAGTGCGTGCTGGAGGTGCGCCTGCTCTTCGTCGGTGCTCGCCCCTTGGCGCGTTCGGTCGAGCTCACTCCGCAGCCGAAGCTTCATCTCGCCCGCGGCTTTCTCCGTGAAGGTCACGGCGACTACGCGGTCCAAGCGGGTCAGCCCGGAGCGAATCACGGCTACGATGCGCGCGATGAGCGCCGTCGTCTTGCCGGTTCCGGCGGCCGCCTCCACGACGAGCGTCGTGTCGAGATCGCGTTCGATGCGTTCGCGGGCGTTTGCGTCGACGAGCGTGCTCAGCGCAACCCCCGCAGTTTGACTAGCCCTTGCAAGCGTTCTGGGTCCTTACGAGCCACTCGCTCGCGCTCGTACGGGCCGCACAGCCTGCGATAGTCGCAGTGGTCGCAAGCTTCGTTAGTGGGCGCCGCCGGGAAAAATCCCTGCGCGAAGGCCGCCGCGACGCTGGCGTACACCTCCGCCGCTGCCGCGCGCGTGCTGTCGTTCAGCGCGACCTCGGTGCGCGTAAATTCGCCGCGAGACGTGCAATAATACGCGTTTCCGCCCTGCACCGCGCGCGCTGGAAAGAGCTTCTCGAGCACGAGTGCATAGAGCATGGGCTGCAGGAAGGTCCCGCCGCCGACCACGGCCTCCTTCGCGGCTGCGACGCCTGTCTTGTAGTCGCTTGCCCTCAGCGTGTCCCCACGCTGCTCGATCACGTCGATGGCGCCGCGTAGCGGAAGCCCGAAGGAAAGCACGATCGGGCCTTCCGTTTTGGCGCCACGTGCTTCGCCGTGACCGAACCGCTGCTCGAAGTATAGCGGCAACCAGTCCCCCGCTCGTGTGCGCTCGGCCCAGCGCAGCGCGTCGAGCCGGATCTCCTCGATGGCGTCTTGCCATACCCTGGGGATCGCGGGGGCCAAATCGTCTCGCCACGCCTCTGCTCGTTGTTCGATGACGCGGTTCACCGCCGCGGTCGCCTCGGACGCATCGCTGGATTCCGCAAGCAGGCCGAGCTCGGAAAGCGCGCTACCGACCGCGTGCAGCAGCTCGTGCACGAGCAAGCCGCGCGTGATCGGGTCCAGCTCTTCGACGTCGAGGGCCGTTTTGCGCGGCGCGAGCCCGACGACCGTCGATAGATAAAATCGATACGGGCAGGCTCCGTACTTTTCGAGCGCGGTAACCGCAAAGCCTCGCGCGCTGAGCGCCTGCAGGCGGGCATCCAGCGCGTCGCGGGCGCCCGCGCTCGGCTCGACCAGCCCGTCTACGGAGCGCCATTCCGGTCGCCAGCGTCGGGCTCGGAATTGCAAAGCGCGGCGGAGGCGCTCATTCGCCGTCAGCAGGTAGTGCGCCGCGCCCTGCATCTCTTTCTGATCGCCGACCAGAAACCGGTGCAATACCGAAAGGTCGTATTCGGAGGCGTCGATCGCGTCGGCTGCCTGCTCGGGCGCGGGCCAACCCATGCGGGTGAGACTGGCGCGGTCGGCGCGGCGCGCCAGCTCGGTGAAGCCCGGCAATCGACCCTCCGCCGCCCGCACCGCTTCCAGCGCGTAAAACGAAGGAACGCGGGGGCGCGCCTTGTCGCTCTCGAAGCGAGGATAGGAAAGGACCACTCGCTGCCGCGCGGCGCCTACGGCGACGGCTAGCGCCGCTCGCTCGTTGGCTACGCGCCGAGCCTGGTCCTCGAGCAAAGGGCTCAGCCGAGCGCGCTTCTGATCAGAGAGCAGCGGATCTTCGATCACGCGCTGCGGAAAGAGCTTTTCGGCCAAGCCCGGCACGAAGACGACGTCGAATAGCTGGCCGCGCGCCTCCTCCACCGAAGCCACGAGCACACCTCCGCCTTTCGTGAGCCTCGGAACGACGACCTCACCCAGCCGCTCTTCGAGCACGGCGCGCGCCGCGCCCAGCGTGACCGGGCCGACATCGCGCAGGATCGCGAGATCGGCGAACGCGGCCAGCACGGGCTGTGGGTCGTCGATCGCCGCGTGCGCCAGCTCCTCCAGCCTTTCGAGCCAAACGCCCCAGGTTGCGCAGGTGGGCAGTGAAGCCAAAAGCTCGATCACCGGTAATGCAAACGCACTGAGCTCGCGCAGCGCGTCGAGCTCGTCTCGGGCGCTGGCGGCGTCCGCCTCGTGAGCGCTTCGACTGCGCGTTTCGGTTGCTTTCAATAGGCCTGCGAGCCGCCGACGCCAACGATCCGCGCCGCCGATCACGGCCGCGTCGACCAGCAGCGACTCCCAGCGCGGCGGTACAGACAAGGCCCGGCTGGACGCGCGCCTGGATGACGCCACCGCGTCGGCGTCTGCTCCGAGCGACGGGCTCACCCCGAGCGAAAGGTATTCGGCGAAACGCGTGGCGGTGAGTCCTTCGGCTGCGCATTCGAGCAACACCAAGAACGCTCGACCGCTCGGCTCCGGCCGGCTCGCTTCCTGACTAAAAACCGCGGGCACCGCCGCACGCCGCAATGCCTCCAGCAGATGACTGCGGTAATGAAAGGGCGAGCGCAACAGAATGGCCATGCGATCGAACGGCACGCCACGTTCCGCCTCGCCCAGGATGCGCCGCGCGATCTCGACTGACTCCCGCGATTCGCCCGGCGCGCTCAGGATCGACACCGCATCACCCATCTCGCCAGCAGCGCTTGCCACCGAGAACAGCTGGGCTTGCAGGCGACGGAGCGCCGGGGGAGCCGTGATCAGCGCCGAAGAATCGAATGCTGGTTCGGGCGCGCGGCACGTACTCGCACACGTCAGCAGTGCTTGCTTCGACCAAGGATCATTGCTCGGCAGCGTCGTGAACGTGTCTGGCGAGCGGCGTGTGACGGCTGCTACGAAGGCGCGTTCGCGCTCGGTCCGCACCGACAGATCGTACAGGCACAGCGGGACCCCCAAGAGCGGATCGCTGGTCTCGCGCGCGGCCGCGCTCGCGGCTTCGAACATGAACGCTCGGTCCGCCAGCCGCAGCTCCAGGAGCGTCGCGCAGTACTGCGCGTAGGCCTCGCCCAGCTCGTCGGCGAGCTGGGCTTCCTCGATGCCCGCCATGCGCAGCTCGGAAAACGTGCGTAAGAGCGCGCGCGGCAGACCCGGGCGATCGGCAATTTTACTCAGCCGCCCGAGCTTGCCACGCGCCTCGAGCTCCGAGACGACCCGAACGCAGACCGCCTCGAGCGCAAGCTGTGGCGCGAGCGTCTGGCCCTGAACGGCGAGCGGCAATGCCGACAGCCGGGCCGCAAGCGACGCGACCGACTCGACAGACCAACCAAAGGTGGCCGACTTCCGCAGGGTCGCCGCCCGCACCAGGGCTCTCGCCGCATCGATGCTCGGCCCGAGCACGAGCAATGGCTGATGCGCCGCCTGCGTCAGCAACCAACGGAGCGCCACGCCGAACCGAACCTCACCGTGTGGCGATTCAACGGGCGCTGCCATCGGGGCAAAGACTACACCCGCAACCCGGCCTTGGCTTCACGGCTTGGCCCAGTCGCGATGGGTGAAGGCGCCGGTGATCGAGGGCCGAGGATCAGCGGCGAGCGGGCTCGGTGGGACGGGTACAATGGTTCGCGTGTCACGAAAGTGGGTCGGTTTGACATTCGGCAGCGGCTCGAGTCGCGGCTCGTCGCCGGGCGGGCAACTGAGGCATGCCCCAGCTGGTCCCCCAGCTCGGCCCGGCCTATAGATGAGCCGCCAATCGACACTTGGAATCGGCGCTGCCGCGCTGCCGCCAGCGTCTTGCGAGGCCCATGAATATATTGTTTTTGTCGCCACTTTTCCCCCCGAACGCCCACGCGTTTTGTCGCGCGCTGCAGGGCCGTGGAGCCACCGTCCTCGGGATCGGCGATGAACCGGCGGCTCCGCATTCGGCCGAGCTGGCCGCGCTGACCGAGTACGTCTGCGAGCCTCGTATGGCAGAGTACGAAGCGCTCTCGGCGAGCATGCGGGCGCTCGTTCGGCGCCATGGGAGGGTGCACCGCTTGGATTCCAACGGCGAGCATTGGTTGGAAGCCGAAGGGAAGCTGCGCGACGACTTCGAGGTCGTTGGCTTGAGCCATGCTCAGGTTCTTGCCCTGCGCAGCAAGCTCGCTATGGGCCGCGTCTTTCGCGGCGCCGGCATCGCCTATCCGGCGACCGCCGAGGCCGGGCTGCCGGACCAAGTGCGCGGCCTAGCCCTGGAGCACGGGTATCCGCTAGTGTTCAAGCCCGATTCGGGCTCGGGCTCGGTCGATACGTTCGTCGTGCAGGGCGAGGCGCAGCTGAGCGCCGCCCTGGAACAGTCGCGGTCCCGGCACATCGTGCAGCCCTTCGTCCGCGGCGACATTGTCACCTTCGACGGGCTGACCGACAGCAGCGGTCGGATCGTCTTCTTTACATCGCACGCGTACGACGCGGGCATTATGCAGGTGCGCGAAGGGCAACTCGACGGTCACTATTATTCGTTGCGATCGGTGCCGGCCGAGCTCGAGCGGGTCGGCCGGCTCGCGGTTTCTGCGTTCGACATTCGGGAGCGCTTCTTTCACGTCGAGTTTTTTGCGCAGCATGACGGCAGCTACGTGGGCCTGGAGATGAATGTCAGGCCGCCCGGCGGCTACACGACCGACATGATGGGCGCCGCGTGCGACATCGACGTCTATGATCTGTGGGCGGCGGTCGTCACCCAGAGCTCGTTGGAAGGATTTAGCTATAGCCGTGCCTATCATACGGCGCATGCCGGCCGTCGCCGCGCCCACAGCTATCGGCTCAGCCCTGAGCTGCTCGCGCGGGAGCTCGGGGAAACGCTGTTCGCGGTTCGCTCGGTGCCGGACGCGTACGCCGCAACGATGGGCAATGTTGCGTATTTACTGCGCAGTCAGGACCTGACCGTGCTTCGTGACGCGATTGCCTTGGTGCAGGCCCGCACGTGACCCGCACCGCGCGCGCTCGTTATGCGAAGTGCTCGCACACACCCGCGCACGCCGACGTGGTGTGAAGGTGTGGCTCGCGTCCGAAACGCTCGGCAAAGCGTACGCGGATTGCCGCCGCCACGTCTTCGGCAGCGGCGCGTTCGACCAGGCTCACCGTGCAGCCCCCAAAGCCGCCTCCCGTCATCCGCGAACCATACACCCCTGAGGCCTTGCAGGCCGTGTCGACGGCCTCATCCAACTCCGGGCAGCTCACTTCATAGTCGTCCCGCAGCGATTGATGCGACTCGATCATCAACTGTCCGAAGTGAGCAAGCTCGCCGGTGGTCAACGCCGCCGCCGCTCGCAAAGTTCGAGCATTCTCCGTTACGACATGCCGGCAACGCTGCCGGATCGGCTCCGGCAACGCGGACGCGCATTCCGCGAAGCGCTCTTCACTGACGTCCCTCAAACTCCGGACGTTGGGCATGGCGGCCTGAAGGTAGGCGACGCCGGACACGCATTCGGCTCGCCGCTCGTTGTATGCCGACGAGGCAAGCTCGTGCTTGACCCGAGTATCACAAATCAGCAGGCAGGCCTGGCCCAACGCGAGCGGCACGGGGGTGGCCATCAGCGAGCGGCAATCGATGAGCAGCGCGCAGCCCGGCTGCGCCAAAGCCGAAATGAACTGGTCCATGATGCCGCACAGTGTGCCTACGTAAAGATGCTCCGCCGATTGACCGCTGAGCGCGAGTTCCGCGAGGCTCGGCGCATCCGTGCCGGCGAGGCGCGCTATTGCATAGGCCACCGCCACCTCGAGTGCGGCCGACGAAGACAGCCCGGCCCCCGTCGGCACGTCGCTATAGAGCACGAGGTCGGCTCCGCAAACGCCGAGCCCGCGGCCAATCATCGCCTGCGCAGTCCCCTCCACATAATCCAGCCACGTGCCACGACGGGGGGGGCCTGGGTTGTCCAGGTCGAAGCTGAAAGCCGTATCGGTGTTCAGCGATCGGACTGAAATCACGCGATCCGAGCGCGGCGCGCCGGCCACGAACGTGCGTCGATCGATGGCGACGGGTAGGACGAAGCCATCGTTGTAGTCGGTGTGTTCGCCGATCAGATTGATTCGACCCGGCGCCGAGAACAGCCTGGGCGGCTGGCGGAAGTGGCTCGCGAGCTTTGCCCAGAGCTCAGGTGACGGCATCACGCCGGGTGCGCTTCCAGCTCACGGCGGGCCACGCCGAAGGCACGCTCGGCCGTGCGCACCGTAAAATCAATGTCCTCAGTCGTGTGTGCGTAGCTGATAAACCACAGGTGGCGCGGATGCAGCAATACGCCGCGCTGGAACATTTCCCGATAAAACGCTGCCTTCACGCGCTCGTTCACGTTCGCGTCAGCAACGGTGAATTTCAAGAACGGCATTGGCGGTAGTGGCTCGCCGAACGCGACGGCGGGGATCTGGTGGTGGGCGGCGGCCGCATTCAAGCCGTCGATCAGGCGCTCGCCTAGCGCCCAGACTCGCTCCGCCACTGGATGCTCGTCGACGAAGTCCAACGTGGCGAGGGCCGCGGCCATACCGGCTGTCTCTCCGTGGTAGGTCCCCGATAGGTGCAGATCCGCCGCGCAACTCATGACTTCGCGCTTCCCCACAACGGCCGCGATGGGCCAGCCATTACCGAGCGCCTTACTGAGGGTCGTCATGTCGGGCACAATGCCCACGTGGCGCTGGAAGGAGCCCGGCTTGATGCGTAAGGCCGTCTTGACTTCATCTAAGATAAACACCGCGCCGTGCCTGCGCGTCGTGGCCAGTAAGTCGTGAAATACGCTCGCCTGGGTCGGCAAAATCATTTCCGGAGCGACGATGACGGCAGCGAATTCGTTCGGCGCAGAGCTCAGCCGCGCCTCCAGTGAGTCAGGGTCCGAGACATTGAGCTCGAGGACTTGCTCGGCCAAGCCTGCCGGAACGAAGGGCTCCAGCGGCAGACACCAGTCATGCCAGCCATGGTAACCGCAGCGAACCACTCGCCGACGGCCGGTGAGCTGACGCGCAATTCGCAGGGCGGCGGTGGTCGCTTCCGAGCCCGTTTTCATGAACACCGTCATCTCGGCGCCCGGAAAGCGGCTGAGCAATCGCTCGGCAAATTCCACGTGTAGCGGGTGATTCAAAGACAGCAGGTTGCCACGCCGCAGCTGGGCACAGGCCGCCGCATCGACCTCTTCATTGGCATAGCCGAGCAGAAAAGGTCCGTACGCACCGATGTAGTCCAAGTAATCGTTGCCATCGACGTCCCAGCAGCGCGCACCCTTACCGCGCACCATGTATTGAGGGGAGTCTTCCCCGATGAGCAGGGGTCGACCGGACAGGTGATGTCCTCCCGGGATCAGCTGCTGCGCCCGCTCGGCAAGCCCGCGGGACTGCGCGTAGCTGCGCTCTTCTCGATCCATGATGGGCACGCTTCATCCTTCCGATTGCGTTCCCGTGCCGCCGGTCGTCGCGGCCGGTGGGTCGCCGGGACGCGGGCCACGGGTGGCAGCGGCAATGCGATCCAACGGGATTTTAGGCGTGCGATCGCTCCGCAACAGCCCATTGGCTTCTTGATAGGTGTCGGCGAACTGGGTGTAACAAAAGCCCGCCAAAGTTT
>CAXSGJ010000001.1:0-12613 GCA_964236865.1 uncultured Polyangiaceae bacterium | reverse complement strand
CCTCGAACGCCTGCGCGCTGTCGCTGCGAGAGTACCCCCAGTGGCGCGGGTCGCTACTGAAGGCGATGCCGCCGAATTCCGAGAGCACGAGCGGGTGCTCCGTTCCGCCCTCGCCCTCGAGCACTAGACTGCGACCGCCGGGGCGTTCGCGCTTGAACAGGTTGGGCAGCACGGTGTGAGCGAGATAGCGTCGCGCGATCCGGCCCGGGTTGTCGTCGTAATCATGTATTCCCATGATGTCGGTCGCGACGCTTTCCCAACCGTCATTGCCGATGACGGGCCGACTTGGATCTTGAGTCTTGGTCAGGTAGTAAAGCGCGCGCACGTAGTTCCGTTCGGGAAGGCTGTCGGGCAAGTTCGGTACGCCCCAAGATTCGTTGAACGGAACCCAAGCCATGATGCACGGGTGGCTGACATCCCGACGCAGCACCGCCAACCACTCCCGCGTCAGCCGCTCCACAGAATCCTTCGTGAAGCGGTACGCGCTCGGCATCTCTTCCCAAACCAGCAAGCCGAGCTGATCAGCCCAGTAGAGGTAGCGAGGCACCTCTATCTTCTGGTGTTTACGCACGCCATTGAAGCCCATGGCTTTGGCCAGGACCACGTCTAGGCGAACGGCGGCGTCGTCGGGCGGTGTCATCCCAGTGCGGTCCCAGTAGCCTTGGTCCAACACGAGGCGCAGCGGGTACGGCCGCCCGTTGAGCAAGAACCGATCTCCGGACACTGAGAAGGAGCGGAGTGCCGTGTAGCTTTGCACACGGTCCAGGTGCTCGCCGGCGGCGTTCAAGAGCTCCACATCCGCCTCGATGATCGTCGGCCGCTCGGGACTCCAAAGGAGCTCGTTGCGAAAGTCGTCCACGCCTGGGTCGGAGAGCGCGATGCGACGATGCACCTCGCCTGCGACCACCAAGTAGCGGTCATGCGCCAGTGTCAGGTCATGCACTTTGAGCCGAACGCTGAGCAGTAACTTTTCGGTTCGATCACCACGAACCGTCGCATCCAAAGCGATTTCCCAGCGCTCCAAGTTGGCCGTCCATTGTAGACTTTCGATGCGTGTTGCCGGCACGCGCTCGAGCCATACGCTCTGCCAAATCCCCGTTGTGCGCGGGTACCAAATGGAATGCGGTTCGAGCTGCCAATCCTGCTTCCCGCGGGGCTTCGCCAGATCCGCCGGATCGTCAGCGGCCCAGACTACGATCACGTGCTCTGGCTCGGCTTCCGACAACAATTCGCTGATATCGACTTCGAACGGGGTGTATCCGCCCTCGTGCCGCGCCACCAGAGTGCCGTCGACCCAAACCGTGGCCTGAAAGTCAACCGCACCGAAGTGCAAGATCAGCCGCTCTCCATCGGCGGAGTGCGGGGCTTGGAACGTGCGCCGGTACCAGCACGCTTGGTAGAGGCCAGTGTCGGCCACGCCGCTCTGCGCGGTCTCGGGTGCGAAGGGCACCACGATTTCGCTCGTCCAGTTCACCTCGCTCGGGTGCTCCAGCCGACCTTCCTGGTCGATCGCGAATTGCCATCGGCCGTTGAGGCTGGTCCACTCCGCGCGTCTCAACTGTGGACGTGGGTAGCCCAGGGCGTCTGCGTCCGGCTCTTGTTTTTCGGGGGGAGGCGGCTCGGATGATTGAAGCCCAATTTGAGAAAGGTGTCGTCGAAGCATGCCAGCGTCCGAGAGTTTCATTTGAGGTTGCACGCAACGTACCCGCCGAAATTGCACCGTTGTCCGGGTGAACGGCGCGCACTAAGGTCCGAGTTGTCGGTGCGACGAGCTGCGTTTTGAGGTTATGCCGAAGATCTAACAATTTCAGCAAGCGCAGGGGGCGCTTGCTGCCCGAGCCCAGCGTGGCATCTTCTGCGCAGCTGCGACATGCATGAGGACGTGTTTGTCTCGGATGTGTCCGATTGTCCCTTCCGGCAAAGCGGCGACTACGAGGACCGGCTCGGAATACACCATTTATCGCTGGGCACGGAAGCTGCTTCGCCAAACAGCAAATCGCGTGACGGCCGACGGGCCGTCGCCTAACACGAGGCTCAACACGTGGAATTCGCTTACGACATCGTGTGTCTGTCTCATCTCCGCTGGTCGTTCGTTTTTCAACGGCCCCAACATTTACTCAGCCGTTATGCGCGCGAGCGCCGCGTATTCTTCGTTGAAGAGGCCATCTACGTCGACGGTCCCAGCCGCCTCGACGTCGCCGTCAGCCCTGAGGGTGTTCACGTCGTCACCCCCCACCTCACTGAAGGCACGCAGGGGCCGGAGCTGGTTCAAGCCGAGCTACTCCGATTTTTCTTCAGCGCTCAGCAGATCGAAGACTACATCCTTTGGTATTACACGCCCATGGCGCTGCCGCTCACGGCAGATCTGAAGCCGCTCGCCGTCGTTTACGACTGCATGGATCAACTTGCGGCATTCATGAATGCGCCGGCGAGCCTAGTGCCTTTGGAGCGCCAACTGATGAGCCGCGCAGATGTCGTCTTTACTGGTGGTCGCGCGTTGTTTGAGGAAAAGCGAGGACAGCACTCCAACATCCATGCTTTCCCGAGCAGCGTCGACTTCGCGCATTTCGCGCGCGCAAGAAATGCGCAAGCGGAACCGGATGACCAGCAGTCCATCGCTCGGCCCCGCTTGGGCTTTTTCGGAGTGGTGGACGAGCGGATGAATCTGGAGCTTCTTGCTGGGGTCGCGGCCGCGCGGCCCAGCTGGCAGATCGTGATTCTCGGCCCGGTCGTTAAAATCGCGGAAGCGGACTTGCCTAGACCGGCGAACATCCACTACCTCGGCAGCAAGTCCTACGCCGCGTTGCCTGCCTACATTGCCGGCTGGGACGTCGCGCTGCTCCCGTTCGCGCTCAACGATTCGACGCGTTTCATCAGCCCGACCAAGACTCCTGAGTACCTGGCCGCGGGCAAGCCGGTCGTCTCTACCTCGATTCAGGACGTAGTGCGCCCCTACCAGGAGCTTGGGCTCGTGCACATCGCCGACACGGTCGTTGAGTTCGTCGCGGGCTGCGAAGCGGCGGTGCGAGAGCTCTCGAGCGAACGCTTGAAAAAAGCCGATGCCCTTCTTTCTCAGCAATCGTGGGACAAGACGTGGCGTGAGATGCGGCTTCTCGTCGACGCTGCCGTTCAAGAAAACCGGAAAAAACTGCACGTGGTTGGCTTGCCGAACAAAACAATGAGTGCCACTACAGGAGGGGTCTAGCGTGTTCGACTATTTGGTAGTGGGCGCTGGGTTCGCAGGTAGCGTGTTGGCGGAGCGCTTGGCCAGCGAGTTGGACAAGAAGGTGCTTCTGGTCGACAAGCGCTCACACGTCGGAGGTAACGCGTTCGACCACTACGACGACCATGGCATCTTGGTCCATAAGTACGGTCCGCACATTTTTCATACGAACTCGCGAGACATTTTCGACTACCTGGGGCGATTCACGGAGTGGCGCCCCTACCAACATCGGGTACTCGCCAGCGTGGACGGCCAGCTGGTGCCGATCCCGATCAATCTGACGACCATCAACACGCTGTACGGGCTGCAGATGAGCTCGCACGAGCTCGAAACCTTCTACGAGCGCGTTGCCGAAAAGCGCCACCCCGTGCGCACGTCCGAGGACGTGGTGGTGAACAAGGTGGGGCAAGAACTGTACGAAAAGTTCTTCAAAAATTACACACGGAAGCAGTGGGGTTTGGACCCGTCCGAGCTACATAGCTCCGTCGCCGCGCGCATCCCAACCCGGACGAACCGCGATGATCGCTACTTCACCGATACCTACCAAGCGATGCCGCTTCGCGGTTACACGCGCATGTTCGAGCGCATGCTCGATCACCCGAACATCAAGGTGATGCTCAATACGGATTATCGTGAAATTGCCGGCGTCATTCCGTGCAAGGAGACGGTGTACAGCGGGCCCGTCGATGCCTTCTTCGACTATCGTTACGGTAAGTTACCTTACCGATCCATCGAGTTCAAACACGAGACTCTCAAGCAACAGCAATTTCAACCCGTGGGGACTATGAACTTCCCCAATGACAATGCCTATACACGCGTTACCGAGTTCAAGCATTTGACGGGTCAGAAGCACGACCACACCAGCGTGGTGTACGAATTCCCGAGAGCTGAAGGCGACCCTTATTACCCGATACCGCAGGCCGCCAATGACGAGCTCTACACGAAGTACAAGCAGTTGGCGGACGACACCCCCGGCGTGCACTTCGTCGGCAGGCTGGCGACGTACAAGTATTACAACATGGATCAGGTGGTGGCGCAGGCGCTCACCCTGTTCAAGCGGATCAAAGAGCAGCGGCCGGCGAAGCGGCTTGGAGGCGGCGGATGGGTAACGGGAGCAGATCGGTCGAGCTATGGGGGGGCGTTGAATGCACCGTCAATCGTGTCGGAGATCGCTACATCGATCAGCTCGAGCTCTCAGGGCACAGTCAACGCATCGAAGATATTGACCTAATCGCGAGCCTCGGCGTCTCCGCCGTTCGCCAGCCGGTGCTTTGGGAAAGGCTCGAGGGCGTGGGCGGGGCGCTGGATTTTTCATGGTCGGACGCGCGCTTGGCCCGACTGCGCAAGCTCGCCATCGAGCCCATCGTCGGGCTCATGCATCATGGCAGCGGTCCGTTGCATACCTCTATCGTCAGCCCGTGTTTACCGGAAAAGCTCGCGGGTTACGCGGCTGCAGTCGCGCGCCGTTATCCTTGGCTCACCCGCTTCACGCCCGTAAACGAGCCGCTGACCACGGCTCGCTTCAGCGGCCTGTACGGCCATTGGTATCCCCATGGGCGCGATGACCGGACCTTCGTACGGGCGTTGATCACGGAGTGCAGGGGCATTGCGTTGTCGATGGCCGCAATTCGTGAGGTGATCCCGCAAGCCCTCTTGGTGCAGACAGAGGACATGGGGTTTACGCGCAGTACGGATGCCGTGCGTTACCAGGCAGACTTCGAGAACGAACGCCGCTGGCTGAGCTTCGACTTGCTTGCCGGCCGGGTGACGTCGCAGCATCCACTGTTTCGGTACTTGGTGCGCGCGGGCGCATCCCCGCGAGAGCTCGGCTACTTCAGCGAGCACCCGTGCCCTGCCGACATCGTGGGCGTCAATTACTATGTGACGAGTGAGCGGTTTTTGGATAGCCGAGTGGAGCTTTATCCGCGCAGCCTGGTCGGCGGCAATGGGCGCCAAGCATATGCGGATGTGGAGGCCGTTCGGGTCTGCGCTGAGGGCCTGCTTGGCCCCACGAAGATCCTGGTGGCCGCTCACGAGCGCTACCACCGGCCGGTGGTGATCACCGAAGCACACTTGGGCTGCCACGCAGCTCAACAAATGAGCTGGCTCTCCTTCGTGTGGCGCGCGGCGCTCGCCGCGCGAGATCAGGGCGCTGACGTGCGCGCGGTGACGGCCTGGGCGTTGCTGGGCGCTCTAGGTTGGGACCAGCTCGTGACCGATGAGCGTGGCGCCTACGAAGCAGGCGCCTTCGACTTATCGCGTGGCGCACCGCAGGAGACCGCTCTCGCCCCCTTCATTCGGGGCCTGGCTCGGGGTGAGCTTCACGATACGGAGTCGGGCTGGTGGACTCAGCCGAGCCGTCTCGCCTATGCAGCCCACTGCGCGCCCTCGCGCGCGGCCTAGGCGGATGCTCACGCGTCTCTTGTAGAAGTAACTCGACGGTTCGCGGTGGGGAAAAGAGCTGTACTTGGCGGCGCGACACTTGCACCGCTGGCCTGCATGAAAGCCACCGACCTACTCAAGCAACAACACCGCGCCGTTGAAGCGCTCTTCGCTAAAATCGAAGGCGGCGAGCCAGAGGCACTGAAGGAGCTCGCGACTGCGCTGGCGGCTCACATGACCATTGAACACGAGTTCTTCTACCCAGAAAGCAGGGAGGTAGACGAAGACCTGGTCCTTGAAGCATTCGAAGAGCACTCGGTCGCGGAGTTCGCCTTGAAGCGTGCGCTGGCGGTAGACCCCGAAGACGAGTCATTCGACGCTCGCGTCAGCGTTCTGAAGGAGCTCATCGCGCATCACGTCGAAGAGGAGGAAGGCGAGCTGTTCGTCGAGATGGAGGAGGAGCTCGACAGTGCGGCTCTCGAAACGCTGGGCGCCACAATGGAAAAGCGCTTCGATGAAGTCTTGGCCCTCGGCTACGAGAGACTATTGCCCCACAATTTCGAGGAAACCGCCGCGGACCGCTCACAGATGGAAGCGGCAGAATAGCGCCCGCATCGTTCGTAATCCCGACCTGCGAAACCACGAATCGGGCTTTCCCGCCATGCAATCCGATAAGCCGATCCCCCCGCCCGCACCGCCGCCCCCGATGCCACCCGGCAAGCCCGGACCTCGTCAAGGCACCTTCCGTCTTACTCAGGATCGAACGTCACGCAGGCCCCGCGCGCCCAACACACGCATTTCGCCACTGTCAGAGGAGGGCTCGGCGCGCTGGCTCCGACGGCGCACGCACCGACGTTGAGCTCCGCTGACCAGCGCTGCGCTAGCTCGCTGCCCTTTGTTTTCGCAGGCGATAAGCGTCCCCGTTCCAGAGCTGAAATGGAGTTGCGCCGTCAACCAGCACCTCGAAGCCGTGCTGCTCCGCGAGGGCTCGTGCGTCCTTCCGATCGCGCTCGCGGTCGCCCCGATAGGAAAAGTTCAAGATCACGAATTCTCCCCCGGGACGCAGCACGCGATGAGCCTCGCTGAACATGCGCACGGCAAGCTCGAAGCCCGCTTGAACGATGTAAGGAAAGCTGTCCACCGCGAGCATTAGGTCAAAGGAAGAGTCAGCCAACGCCTCTAGCCCCAGACCGGACGCGAGCCCGATGCTCACGTTCGGCAGCGCGGCGGTGTGGCGCCGCGCTGTCTTGACCATTTCCTCGGACACATCAATGCCCACGATACATTGTACTTCTCGGGCTAACGCGACTTCGATGCGCCCCGTACCGCAGCCCAGGTCGAGGACGGCGTGTCTGCCATCGAGCAGGCCATAATTCCGCAAGAGTTCGGCAATTTCGGTCGTAGCGGCCAGGAGCAGCTCCGGGCTGCCCAGACAATACAGAGCGACGCTCGCAGCCTCCGATTGTTGGACCGACCAATCAAAGAGCGTTCGGCAGAAGGCCACCCCTTGTTCGACCGACCCGCCTTGCGGTGGGCTATCGACGCCTGCCTGCAGCATCTTGGCCACACGACGGCAGCCGATCTCGTGCTGCACAAACAACTCGCGAAGCGCGCCACCTGTGCTCGAGCGATCGCCAAGCTCATGCACGGCCACGGCCACCGCATCGGCGTCCTGAGTCGCCATGAGTAGCTCCATCAGCGCGATGGCCGGCGAAATGTCGCCGGCCTCGCAGCGCAACACGATCTCCTGTGTCGAGCTCATCGCCTTCGCCACTTCTTCGAGTCTCGGATCAGCGGACGTGCATCCATGGCCGCACGCTAGCTGATCGCTGAACCCGCGCCACCGAGAAGAGCGCACCGCGTCCTCGAGCAACGGAGCAAGGAGCCGAGGAGCATCGTTTGTGCGTTGTGGAACTTGGCATGCGGTGGCCAACGCGGACTATAGATGTGCGTGCGATTCCAGTCGAACACGTCAGACCCAAAGGCAGACCAAGTTCCAACGAGGGTCACGAGGGTTTTACTGAGCGGATTGATTTCACGACGGTCGTCCAATCTCTGTATGGGCCCTAGCGAACGGACCCAAGCGCTGAACTGGCTGAGCCGTCCGGTGGCCATCGTGGATTTGAAGGTTGGTGGTCGTTGAGCGCGTCGCGGCTCGTCAAAGCCTTCGGCGTCGCGGACGAAAAGCCAAGCCAAGCCCGTCTCTCGCGGCCATGGGGCGCCGACAAACGCAAAAATTCGAATCGTCGGGCTCGCCTCGATACAAAAGAGCCCCGCGCCTCAGCCGCAGTCTGCCGAGATGGGCGCACGGCTGATGGGGCAGAAGGCGTTGCCCGCCTGACGTAACCGGAGGCCATGCCCGATACTCAAGCTGAGACTAAGCGTCGAACAGCGCAGGCGCCACGACGCGTCGGAGTAGAGTCAACAATGCTCAAAGCCGGCTGACAGCGGACTTGGGCGTAGCGTATGTTCGCTACATTCATGCTCCTCGACTTATCTCCGCTGCGCAGGCACCGCGATTTTCGCTTGCTCTTCATCGGTCAGCTGGTGAGTGCGTTCGGCAGTTTCCTCACCTACGTCGCGCTGCCCGTGCAGATTTACGAGCTCACGAAATCCTCGTGGGCGGTCGGGGTGGTGGGGACCGTGCAGCTCGTGCCATTGGCCGTGACAGCGCTCTGGGGTGGGGCGGTGGCGGATGCCATCGACCGCCGTCGGCTCTTGTTGTGGTCGGAGGCGCTGCTCATGGGCTGTTCATTGGCGTTGGTCGTGAATTCGGCGTTCCAGCACCCGAGCGTGGCCGTGCTCTTCGTGGTCGCAGCGGTCGCGTCGGCGGCCAACGGCTTTCATCGGCCTGCGCTCGAATCGCTGACGCAGAAACTGGTGCCGGTCGCGGATTTGCCGGCGGTGTCTGCGCTCAGCTCGCTGCGCAATACTGGCGCAGCCATCGCTGGGCCCGCGCTCGCCGGCCTGTGCATCGCCGTGCTGGGTCTGCCTTATACGTTCGGTGCTGATGCGCTGACCTTTGCCGTGTCGTTGATCGCCGTGTCCATGATTCACGCCATGCCGCCCGCCGAGAATGCGCCCCACGCCAGCCTCTCGAGCGTCCTCGTAGGGCTGCGCTACGCCGCAAGCCGGCCCGAGCTGATCGGCACCTACGTGGTGGACATCGTGGCCATGACCTTCGCTATGCCGATGGCAGTTTTTCCAGCGCTCGCCGCGCAGTGGGGCGACGCCGGGGCGACCGGCTATCTGTATTCTGCGATGAGCGTCGGCGGCCTACTCGTCACGTTGTTCAGCGGCTGGACCCGGAACGTGAGCCATCGGGGGGCAGCGGTGATCGTTGCAGCCACGTTGTGGGGCGTGGCGATCGTGGGGCTGGGTTACGCCGCGTCACTGCCCGTCGCGCTGCTGTGTTTGGCGTTGGCTGGTGCCGCCGACATGGTGAGTGGCTTGTTTCGCATGACCATTTGGAACGAGACCATACCCTCGGAACTTCGCGGCCGCATGGCAGGCATCGAACAGCTGTCGTACATGACGGGCCCTCTACTCGGCAACGCTCGCGCGGGCTTCATGGCCGAGCGCCTAGGTCTCGGCCGTTCTATCCGTATCGGGGGCCTGGTGTGCGTGGTGTGTGTACTCGCTTGCGTGCCGGTTTTGCCAGCGTTTTGGCGCTACCGCCGGCCTGCACTCGAGGCCTAACGGGAGCTACTTCGGAGGCGCCGTGACGGTCTCGGCGACCCTGATGGCCAGGGCCGTTTGCCAACTGACGCAGTGGCACACGAAGCGCGTCGTCTTCGTTGCTTGCGCTCAGGTCGTGCCGGTCGACGGCTTGCCTGTGTTCACTGCCAATTGCGCTTGGAAGGCCCGTATATAGGCGGGCCGCGCTTCCGCCGCGGGTGACATAGGCGGCGAGATTCGCGTATTCGTCCAGAATGCCCGACGCTTTCAACCGGAGCAACACCGACACCATCATCAAGTCACCCGCGCTGAACGCTCCATCGAGCCAGTCGGCGTTGCCAAGGCGAACAGAAAGTAGCCTTAGCGGAGCGGCTTCCTTTGGTGAAGGATCGCGTTTGTCGGGCAAGGAACTATGATAGACGCCACGCCATGCCCGCCAGGAAGGCCACCCAGAAAACTCTCGAGAAGCCCGCTAAACGCTCCGCCAAGCAGCCCGCAGTTGCGAAAACGAAGCCCGAGCTACCGGTGCTCTCGTTTGCGACTTCCGGCAAGTTTGCGGGTTGGCTTAAAGCGCAGCCCGCTGGGTCGCCTGGCTTGTGGCTGAGACTGGGAAAGAAGAGCGGCGCGCTCAAGACGCTCACTTACCATGAGGCTTTGGCCGTCGCGCTCGCATGGGGTTGGATCGATGGTCAAACAAAAAGCCATGATCAGGACTCTTGGCTTCGAAAGTTCGTCCCGCGTCGCGCGAGCAGTATGTGGTCCAAGATCAATCGCGCCAAGGCGTTGGAGCTGATCGCGAATGGCGAGATGCAGGCTCCGGGCTTGGCCGAGGTGCAACGGGCGCAGCAAGATGGTCGCTGGGAGGCCGCTTACGCCTCCGCCAAAAACATCGATTCGCCGCCGGATTTTCGCGCCGCGCTCGCTAAGTCCCCGCGCGCGGAAAAATTCTTCGAAGCACTCGACGGCGCCAACCGCTATTCCGTACTGTTCCGCGTCCAGCCGCTTCGCTACAAAAAGTCGGAGACCCGCCTAAGAAAGATCGCCGAGCTCGTGGCGATGTTGGAACGCGGCGAAAAGATCCACGGCTAGCGTACGCACCGTCCGCGACGCCGAACCTCGTGCGGATTGTCGCCGTCTGCGGTGCCCGCCGCGCCGGGTACCGTCGCCTTCGGTTGGATGCACCACTGATGTTGCGAGAGACCGAAGCCGCCCTGGGGCTTGCGTGGCGCTCAAGCCGCGAATTGCGAGCAGCCGTGCGCGACGCCGAAGGCCGCCGAGCGCGCCGTACCGCGTGACCATCCAAACAAAAGCCCGGCATTCGGGTTGCCCGGGATCTCGGCTGCTCTGCAGTCTGTGTTTGAGTGGGGGCGGGCAGATTCGACAGCTGCCATTGCAGAGGGCGCTGCTCATGCGCGATCCACACGAAAACCGCGGTTTCGAGTTGGCCTCCCGACGGAATGAGACGCTCGGTGACGCCGGCTCACGGGGTGTTGGGTAACCGCGAAAAACGGGTTCGGACGCTGCTATGTTTACCGGGTAAGCCAGCCGCTACCCCTCGACGAGGCGATCCAGGCCCTCAGACGTGACCCGACGCGTTCGGTGCTCGTAAAGGTCGACGAGGGCTTGAGCCTCGAGGTGCAAGCGCTGCCCGCCGCCAGCGATGGGCCGTCGGCGCTCGTTGCCGAGAAGAAGGAGACAGCGCGGACGTGTTTCGCGAGATCGGTCGCTGGGAGGGTGAGACTGGCGCCGAGCTCGATGCCCTCTTTAAGCGGCAGTTAGGCAATCGCCAGGCCCCAAATCTGAAGTGAAGTACGTGCTCGATACCGACGTCGTCAGCCGTGTCCGGGCAACTAGTGTGGCCGGCGGTCAGTTTGAGAGCCACTTCCAGCGGCGCAGCGGTGATCCATTGATCCATCCGGCAGCGGCGTGGTCGGGGCCAGTCTGGTAGGCCGAAAAGTCGACAAAAGGGGGCAAGCTTGGCTAAACAAACGTGGTTCAGCGGAGTGCAGCCGACAAAAAGCGGAAGGCCTGGGTAGCCGCCCAAGCCTCACATCGGGCGTACTTGCGGAGCGCGCTCGATTGACGCCGTTTCGCATGACCGCACGAGCCGCGCAAGTTTTCTGCATCCGCGAGCGGAGCGCGCGGCGTGGTGCAGGACCTGTGGCAATCAGTTTGTGGCTGGTGCGGCCGGGAATTTCTGGTCTGTGCACCGTGCGGGCGGGTACGCCGTTGCTGCTCCGAGCAGTGCACGGCTTTGGCCGCGTGTGAGTCACAGCGCCGGGCCCGACGTAAACACCAGGCCACACCGGAAGGGCAAGTGGGCTACCGCATTCTGTTTGGGCAGTGGTACACGGACGCGTCGGGAGGGCTGGGCTATGCGTGGCGCGTCGCGAGCAGCGTCGAAGACCTTTCGGGAGGGACCGCGGCCAGCGGCTATCGCGTCGACGACAAAAGCTCATTTTACGGAACCGCAAGCCTAGACCTCGGTCTCTATTTTTGAATCGCCGGCCCCCGCCGAGCGGCAACCGCTCGACCTGCCCAGACGAGCAAACCGATGAGAGCGACGAAGCCGGCGCGCGCCGCGAGCGGCCACGGATCACTCAGCCGTTCGAGCTTCGCGCTTCGGTAGTAAGTCGCCAGTCCGGCGACCTCTGTCGCGGTCGCGAGCAACACCGCTTGACGATCCGGCTCGGTCAACCCCGGATACATCGCGGCCCCGCGGACGCTGGCCTCGCGGATCGAGCACGCGGGGAGTTCCGCGCCACGGTCGTCGCGCGCGAGCGATAGCGACGTGGCGCGGCAATTGTGGTCGAGGCCGAGCACGTGACCGAGCTCGTGCGTGAGCGCTGCCTGCAAGCGCGGTACGATATTTCGGTCGGCCTGGTTAAAGTACGGGTTTCGCAAGTTGAGCTCGACGTCGGCCTCCAGGATTTCGGCCGTCGTGTCGCTCGGGTTCGAGACGCGCGCGCGGGCGTGCGTGATCGCCACCTGTGCCGGATCATAGCAATCATCCGGGTTGCTCTGGGAGCACCAGCCGTCCGGGCGGAAGGCGATGACGCTCTCACCATCCTCGGAGACGTACCGGGTCGCTTTGGCGGGCTCGACGCGGATCGAGCAAACACCGGCAGCTGCCCAACTGTGCGCCGCACGCCGGGCCGCGCCCAGCGCTTCTGCCATCGAAAGCTCCCAGCTGGGTGGCGGCGGGGAAAGGTGGAGCTCGATACTGGACTGCATCCAGCGCATGGGTCGCTGCTTTGCGTCGCGGGCGGGCACATAACCCACTCGTTGCGGCAGCAGCAGCGTGATGCCGCCCACGCAGCAAGCCAGCAA